>CAVPCB010000140.1:0-15086 GCA_963702285.1 uncultured Acidobacteriaceae bacterium
ATGTCCGACAAGCAAATTCGCGACGAAGCGCTCACTCTGTTTCTCGCCGGACATGAGACTACCGCCAACGCGCTGATGTGGACGTGGTATCTGCTGTCGCAAAATCCTGAGGCCTCCACAAAATTCTACGAGGAGATCGATCGAGTCCTCGCGGGCCGACTGCCGGCGTTCGACGATCTTTCAAAACTGAAATATACGGAGGGAGTGTTCGCCGAGGCGCCAACGTTGTTTTCGGGCGTGATATTGGTCATGCCATCGATCAACTGCTCGTTGTTGGCATTGCGGCTGCCACCAATGTGGGGAGTGGAAGCGCTTCCAACGTTGTTGACGCCGGGAACCAGCAGAGCGAAGTCGAACACGTTGCGGCCAAGGTCGGGCAGCTGCAACATGGTCTGCGTCTGAATGGTCTCGCCAAGCGTCGAGGTTTCGGTATCCAGCGACTGTCCGCTGGCGTTGACCTCAATCGTCTGGGTCAAACTGCCCACTTCCAGGCGAAAGTCGACGGGGCGAGTCTCGGCTACCTGGACCAGAATCTCCTGGAGCTTGGCTGTCTTGAAACCCTTCGCCTCCACGGTGATGCTGTAGACGCCAGGGTTCACAAAAGGAATCGTGAAACGACCCTGGGAATCGGTGGTGGCGGTTCGGGTTTCGTTCGTCGCTGCCTTGTTGACGGTTACGGCCGCGCCCGGAACTACGGCGCCAGTGCTGTCGGTCACCGAACCCTGCACGGTTCCGGTTGGTGTTTGTGCAGCAGCGACGCCGCCGAGACACACGACTGCGAGCATGCAAAACAACCAGTGAAGGTATTTCATATTGCCTCCTGAAACTTGCATTGAGCGGGCATGGCGGATTTCACAACTGCCGCGCGCCCGATTGTGCCGCTAATTCCCTATGCAGAGTGTGATATCGATATCACGAACATCCGTATAGTCCCCTGAGGAATGCAGTGTCAAGTGTTTTTTCCGGGGCTTGTGACGATTCAGCCGCAAGTTGTGCTACAACTGGGATCGCTATCAGGCGGCACGATGCGCATCGAGACGGATTTGCCGGTTCTTGTGTATGACGTTGGCGGAAGCCATGTCTCCGCTGCGCTTTGCCGGGAGGACTGCCTAACTCCGGGACCGATTGTGAGAAGCGAAACCCCGCTCGATATCGGTGCTGAAGCGTTTTTGCAGACCCTTCACGATCTGGGGATGCAGGCCTCGCAGGATCTTACTGTGGTGGGCGGGGCGCAGCTGGCAATTCCGGCTCCCTTCGATTATGAAACCGGTATCAGCCGAATGACCCATAAGCTCCCGAGCCTCTACGGCGTCGATCTGCGCGGAGAGCTGGCGGTCCGCTTTGGATGGCGTCCGGAGCAGGTACGATTTCTGCACGATTCCGCGGCTTTTCTGCTCGGGGAAACCGCCGCTGGGGCCGCACGCGGCGCCACACGGGCGGTCGGAATTACCCTGGGCACCGGTATCGGCTCCAGCTTTTCTGTGTCCGGCAAAGTGATCAAAGACGGTTTTGGAATTCCCTCCGGGGGGGAGATCTGGAACCTGTGCTACGGGAAGGGAATTCTGGAAGATTTCGTTTCCGCGAAGGCAATTCAGCGCGAATACGAACGGCGCACGGGTTTGAATCCGGAAGTGATTTCGCTGGCTGAGTTCGCGCCGAACGATACGGCTGCACGCGAGACGTTCATCGGCTTCGGCCGGGCGCTGGGCGGGGCCCTGCGGACTTTTCTGTCGGACTTTGCACCCGATGTGGTGGTTCTTGGCGGAGGGATCGCCCACGCAGCACAATGGTTTCTCCCCGCGGCAAAGAGCGAACTGGCGGGGACGAGTTTCGAGCTCGGAGTATCGGCGATGATCGATTGTGGCGCGCTGGTGGGCGCAGCCGCGGCGTGGTTCAATGAGGGCAGAATTTCCGATGACCCCAACCCCGATTCCGTCTCCACTGCTGCGCATGGTGCCTAGGGCAGGCATCATCGGGGTATGTCTGTTTGCGTGCGGCTTGTGGTCTCAGGCTCAATCGGGTTGTCACGGACCCGAAGCGCTCGAGCGGGCCACCCACGATCGACCGTCCTCGCGCAATTGGGCTGCTTTGGCTGGATGGTTCGGCGAGCACCGTCAGTTCGACTGTGCCGCATCCGCTTTTCAGGCGGCACTGAGTATCGATCCCAATTCTGCGAATCTGCACTATTTTGCGGGGCTCACCCTGAATTCCCTGGGCAAGCCGCGGCAGGCTCTGGGGGAATTGCAGCGTTCGATCGAGTTGGATCCGAAACAGCTGCAGCCACGTCTTCTGGCGGGCGTTGTCCTGAACGAGCTGGACCGCCGCGGAGATGCGGAAGAAGCCTGGGAGGGCGCCCTGGCCATCGATCCTAATTCGGTTATTGCGCTCGACTGGCTGGCCAAGGCACGCATTGCGGACCGGCAATTTCAGTCAGCGATCGATTTGCTCAGCACCGCTCCGCACGATCGAGAACTAACGCTGGATCTGGCGCTGGCCTATTCCCAGGATGGCCGCTTCGATCAGGCCGCGAGCGCTCTACGTTCCGCGCTTACGCTGACCCCAGGCGATTTGCGCCTGAGCGAAGCGCTGGCTACGGTTTACTCCCAGGCCCATCGCTATCAGGATGCCGGCAAGATCCTGCGCGCTGCGCTGAACCTCCATCCCCACGATCATGATGTTGAACTTCTCTACCTTCAGGTGCTCGTGTTGCAGGATGATTTTGCAACCGCGCGCCCGCTGGTTCGGCAACTGCTTGCAGCCCATCCCGACAACTTCGATGCGCTGTATCTGGCCGGACTCGTTGAGATGAACGCACAGCAGTATTCCGCCGCGATCGGCCACCTGAACGCTGCGGTGGCCATCAATCCAGAGCATTATGACGTGCGCTATCAACTCGGAGTGGCACTGTTCGCCACGCAGCAGAACGACGCCGCGCGCCAGCAACTCGAAAAGGCCGTGGCTCTGAATCCTAACGATGCGCACGCACATTTTGAGCTGGCCCAGGTGCTGCGCTCTCTCGGAAAGGAAGACGATGCAAAGGCACAACTGAGGCTCTATCAGGATCGAGCACAGGCTGAAGTAAAACGTGCGCTGGCCGCGAACAAGTCGAGCCAGGCCGACAAAGCGCTCAGAAATGGCGATGCGAAATCGGCGGTAAGTCTTTATAAGGAGGCCGTAGCGGCTCGCCCCGACGATCCGATCCTGGAATATAACCTGGCTCAGGCTCTCTACCACGCCGGCGACGCAAAGGCGGAGCGCGCTGCCCTCGAAGCCGCTGTGCAACTAAAACCGGATTTTCCCGAAGCGCAGAATCGCCTTGGCTACCTGAGCGCACGAGCCGGAGACAATACCGCAGCCGAGCATTACTTCCGCAGTGCACTCGCGGATGCTCCCAGTTATGCTGATGCGGCAAACAACCTCGGCACACTGTTAGGCCAGGAGGGCAACGACAAGGAAGCGGAGACCTGGTTCCGGTCCGCAGTGGCAGCCAATCCGCGCTTCGCACCCGCGTGGGTCAACCTTGCGGCGACACTCGCCAGCGAATCTCGATTCGGAGAAGCGCGGTCCGCCGTTGAAGCCGCGCTGAAAGCAGATCCCAACGACACCGAGGCGCTCCGCCTGCGCCAGATGCTACCTGGATCTCCGGAACAACTGCACAAACCAACAACGACCAGCCACATTCCGCCGCGACACACGCCTTAACATATATGTCCGATCAACATTGCTCAATTTGGTCTCGCCGCCATCTGCTGCGGTCCGCCGCATTGGCCGGAGCCGCTACTGCGTTACCGCGCTGGTCGTACGGCGGGGGACCATCCCTGGTCAAACCAGCACCGTTTTCAAAGTTCACCGATGTCGCCGCGCAGGCCGGGCTCACACAACCAGTCGTCTACGGCGTTCCTGGCCAGGTTACTTACATCAACGAATCGATGGGCGGCGGCTGCGCCTTCTTCGATTACGACAATGACGGCTGGATGGATGTTTTCATTGTTGGTGGCCGGCGGCTCGATGGAATTCCCGCCCGGATCGGGAAACCGTCTATACCACAACAATCGGGACGGCACCTTCAGCGATGTCACTGCGAAAGCCGGCATCTCCGACCCGGGATGGGCGAACGGGGTCTGCGTCGGCGACTATAACAACGACGGCTTCGAGGACCTCTTCGTCACTTACTACGGCCGCAATCGGCTGTACCGGAACAATGGAGACGGAACGTTCACGGACGTCGCCGCCCAGGTGGGTCTTTCGCATTCCGAAGTTCGTTTTGGCACCGGCTGTACATTTCTCGACTACAACCGCGATGGACATCTCGACTTATTTGTCGCGAATTATGTCGACTTCGATCTTGCCCACGCGCCGAAACCCGATGCGAACGTCTCCACCTGCTCGTACGAAGGTGTCGCGGTGTACTGCGGGCCGCGCGGGCTGTCGATTCCCACGCACGCCCTCTACCGCAACAACGGCGATGGTACGTTTACCGACGTATCGAAGCAGTCGGGCATCTCGTCGGTTGCCACATCCTACGGTCTGACTGCGGTCTCGCTGCGATGTGGACGAGGATGGCTGGCCGGACATCTTATGTAGCCTGCGACTCCACACCGAGTCTGCTCTTCCTCAACAACCACGATGGAACATTCCGCGAAGATGCGCTCATGCGCGGTTTAGCAGTTAGCGCCGAAGGCCGGCAAATGGCCGGTATGGGCATCGGGCCGGGCGACTACAATCTGGACGGACATATAGACATCTATAAGACTCACTACCAACAACAGGCGGGTGGTTTGTATCGTTCCGACGGCAAAGGACAATTTGAAGATGTAACTGCAGGCGGCCGGATTTATGGTGAACGGCGCTTCGTAAGCTGGGGCAACGGTATCGTCGACCTTGACAACGACGGATGGCCGGACATTGTTTTGTGTTACCGGGAATGTCTATCCGGAGTTAGAGCGCGTCTACTCCCACTTCCCCGCCAGAGGCCCCGCAATCATTTTCCGCAATCTCACCAACGGCAAGTTTTTTGAAATGGGAGATCAAGCGGGACCCGACATCAACGCGCACCATGTAAGCCGCGGCTGCGCGTTCGGCGACTTCGATAACGACGGCGATCTCGACATCCTGGTGATGAATCAGAATGAGCCACCGTCACTTTTTCGCAACGATGCGCCCCCGGGAAATCACTGGATCAAGTTTCGTCTGGAGGGAACGAAGAGCAATCGCAGCGCGATCGGTGCGCGGGTACTTGTCCGGTACGGCGGACACGTGCAGGCCCAGGAAATCATGAGCCAGAGCAGCTACCTTTCCAGCAACGATCCGCGCCTGCACTTCGGCCTGGGCAGTGCCACTGCGGCCGACATCGAAGTCCACTGGCCCTCGGGACTTGTTGAAAAGCATACCGGCCTTGCCGCCGATCAACTGGTGACGTTGCGCGAAGGGGGCAGCATCGTAAAAACAATTTTGCGATAACTAATGGCCGATGAGCGAGGGATCGTCTTCGCGGTAGATATTCATAACTCACAAATGCCAGCCGCTTGCTATCCGGAGACCAGGAAGGAACGTTGATGGTTCCCTGCCCGCCGAACAGGGTCGCCAAAACGTGAACTTTGTTGTCATCCATGGACATCAAGTTCAATACCACATCTTGGTCGGGCGGGTGGCCGGTCACGCTCGCGTCATAGGAGAGAAAGACCATCCATTTCCCGTCCGGCGAAATGTGCGGAAACCAGTCGTTGGTCTCATCCGACAAAACCTGTTCCTGCTCGCTTCCGTCCGCCTGCATGCGCCAGATCTGCATCCGCCCCGTGCGCTCGGAGTTGAAATAGATGAACTGGCCGTCCGGAGAATATTCGGGGCCGTCATCCAATCCCGGTGTGGTGGTGAGGCGGATTTCCTGCCCGCCGGTTACCGGAATCGTATAGATATCGAAGTTGCCGTCGCGCTGCCCCGTAAACGCGATCGTCTTTCCATCCGGCGACCATCCATGCCAGTACGACGGCGAGTTCTCGGTAATCTTCCGCGGCGTTCCGCCTCCGAACGGCGCGATAAAGATGGACGAGAGATGGTTCGCGCCGGACTGATCGCTGAGCGCGATCGACTGGCCATCCGGCGAGATGCCGTGATCGTTATTGCAATGATCCTCCGGGGTAAGTCGGGATTACGACGGGCGCCGAGCCGACCAGCGGCAATCGGTAGATCTTCCCGTCCTCATTGAACAGCAGAGACGACCCGTCGCGGGACCAGTTCGGCGCCTCGAAATGCGCGGGCGCCACGTATTCCACGTGCCGATCGGTCGAGGCTGCGGTCACGGTCTCAAGAACGCTGTGCAGGATTGTCTTTCCGCCGGGTGGAAGATCCTGCAGCGTGACATGAGAGAAGACTGCGCGCTCCGTTACATTCTTGTCGTGCGAGCAGACTCCGATTCCCACGTAGAACGGGAGCCTCAGTGTTAGGCGCGTGGAGGTTCCGGCCGGGTCCAGTTTGCCATCTTTGCCCGAGACAAAGGCGTAAAAACGGTCACCGCGCTTCTCGATGCGCACGGTGGAAGGGCCGGAGACATTCGATTCCACTTCATGCGTATCCTGACCCGCCGCCTGGCGGAACTGCAAAGAAGTTAGACCATTTCCATGACGAGCCACATCGACGTATGGAGAATTTGCGTCGAGGGTTTGCCGGATCATCAGGACGGCTTTGCGATGTTCATTTCCGGTCGAGCCGACGAATGTCACATCGGCGCTGAGAGCAAGATCATGCGCGTTGGTAATTTTCTTCCAGACAAAATGAAAATCGTCCTCGCCAAACCACATGTTGTCGCCACTGCCGCTGACCGTATAGGTTTGCCGCGCAGGATCGTACTCGACCGATCCGGGATGCAGAACGGTTCCGATGTCCTGGTCTGTCTGAAAGATCCCGAGCGATGAGGGCGCCGGTGTGGCGGTAGAAGCACGGAGTGCCAGTACAACCAGCACACACCCTGCAACGATGCGGAAAATTGGAAAGCATATTCACAGTCCTCCGAGGGGATTAACCGGCAAAGGTGAATATTACCAACCCGTTCGTAACGTGTGGGAACGTTATCATCCTGCACACGCGTAAATCCGCCTGTCCGGAAGGGCCCGAAATAGAAGACCAGCGGCGATCCTGCACGGCGAATCGATTCATCGGCGCGTGCGCCAGCCCGACAATCGATGTACAGTGTTGCGGATGAAGAAAGGGGCTATCGCTCCGTGGTCAACCCCAGATTCTGCCTTGGTATTCTCGTCGCTCTCCTGCCATTTTTGTGTCCGACACCTGACCTTGCCCAGCAGGCTACAGCTCCCCTTGAACCGCCACCTCCGAGCTACGGACCATGGAACGCCGTGATCCTTCCGGGCGGAGACGGGCTGCGAGAGAAGCTCGCCGAGAACGATCCCGATTTTGCAGCCTGATTCGTCCTGGACACTACTCGCCTGGGTGAATGCCGAAGATGACGTAACCGGAGACGAATTGATTGCCGGTTTCGGTGCGCCCGACAACGAGTATCCCCGCTACCTGGCGATCGCGCCCGGCAAGGTCGAGCTTTACCTCGGCCACAACAACCATATGGAAGCGCCGGCGTCGATCGGTCCCGGGCAATGGCACCTGCTCGCCGCGACCTTCGATGGATCGCAGTTCCGGCTTTATGCGGATGGAGTTCCGGTGAACAGAGCAGCGATTTTCCAGCCGGGTGAATCTTCGTCCGCGGCAGCTCTGCTGGTGGGCACATCGGAACCGACGCTGGAAATAGCACCCGCGCAAGTAAAAGGCTGGAACCATTTCGGCGGCAAAATCGCCGGGCTGGAGCTCCTGCGCGACGCGCTTGCGCCGGAGGCCATCCGGCAGAGATTCGATCATGCGATGAACTTCGATCTGCCCGTCTACGAGGAGGCCTCAAAGCCGTGGCCGGTGCAGACGCGCGGACAGGCGGGCTATCGTGCGCCGCAGGACCCGGCGACGATGCCGCACAGCAAGGCGCCGTTTTCGGCGGCTGAGGCGAAGCCGCTGCCGATGGCGGCGGCCATCGAGGCCAGCGGCGACCATGCATGGGCTGTCGCCGGCTGGAGGCTCATGGCCGCGCCGCAGATTGAGGCCGATGGAGCGGCGATTTCTGAACCGCGGTTCGACGCTAAAGAATGGTACGCAGCCACTGTGCCAGGCACCGTGCTGACGACTCTTGTCGATCGCGGCGTTTATCCCGATCCGTATTACGGACTCAATAATCTTGAGATTCCCGAGACACTCAACAAGCAGGATTACTGGTACCGTACCGAGTTTCGTGCGCCCGCCACCACGAAGGGCAAGCATCTCACGCTGACGTTCGAGGGCATCAATTATCGCGCTGCCGTCTGGCTGAACGGCCACTCTCTCGGTACGATCGCCGGGGCTTTCATCCGCGGTGTTTTTGACGTTACTGGAATCATGAAGCCAGGCGAGGCGAATGGAATCGCTGTGCGCGTCTCGCCGCCGCCGCATCCGGGCATTCCCCAGGAACAGTCGATCAAGGGAGGCCCTGGCGAGAACGGCGGCCTCATGTGTCTCGATGGACCCACGTTTGTCGCAACAGAAGGCTGGGACTGGATTCCGGCTATTCGCGATCGCGATACCGGTATCTGGCAGCCGGTGACCCTGCGCGCGACCGATGCGGTAAAGATTGGGGATCCTCAGGTAGTGACGACGCTTCCCCTTCCCGATACGTCGAGCGCGAAGGTAAATATCATCGTGCCTCTGACAAATGCCGGCGAGGCGACTGCGCATGGGAGCCTAAAGGCGGAATTTGAAGGGGTGACGGTTACAAAAGAGGTCGAGCTCAAGCCGGGGGAGAATGAAATCAAGTTAACGGCGGCAGAATTTGCGCAGTTGACGGTTACAAATCCACGGCTGTGGTGGCCGAATGGCTACGGCAAGCAGGATCTGTACCACCTCAAGCTCACATTTTCGATGAGCGGCGCGGTTTCGGATACGAAGCTGCTCCGTTTTGGTATCCGCGAAATCACGTACGAACTGAGCCTTCTCGATACATCCGGGCACCTTCGCCGTGTGGAGTACTCCCCGGCGAAAGCGGCGCGCAGATCCGGAGCCGGAAGTCGACGTGACTCACGAAGGCATGCGCAATATCCCGCCCGCCGATCCAGCTCCGCCCGGTTTGCCCCAGGCATGGCGGGAGAACTGGCATTCGTGGGTTGCGTCGCTCACCGCAGCCGGCGAGCATTCTCCGGCCGTTCGCGCCAGCGATGACCTCGGGACCGCTCCCTATCTCGTTATTAAAGTGAACGGCGTCCGCATCGCCTCCCGCGGCGGCAACTGGGGCATGGACGATGCGATGAAACGCGTCTCACGGGCGCACCTCGAGCCTTTTTTCCGCCTCCATCACGACGCCCACGAGAACATCATCCGCAACTGGGTGGGGCAGAGTACCGAAGAGACGTTTTACGATCTGGCCGATGAATATGGCTTTCTGATCTGGAACGATTTTTGGGAGACGACGGAGAACTACAACATCGAAGCCGAAGATCCAGCGCTCTTTCTGAAGAACGCTAAGGACGTAATTCTGCGATTCCGCAACCATCCATCCATCGCTGTGTGGTGCGGGCGCAACGAGGGCGTGCCGCAGCCGATTATCAATCAGGGCCTCGCGAAACTCATCCGCGCCCTCGACGGCACGCGCTACTACTCGCCCAGTTCCAATCAGGTGAATCTGCAAAACAGCGGACCCTATCGCTATCAGGATCCGAAGCTGTATTTCACCGTGCTGAACCACGGCTTCTCGGTGGAGACCGGCACTCCGTCGCTGTCGACCCTCGAATCGTTCGAGGGTTCCGTGCCGAAGCCGGATCAGTGGCCCATGGATGACGTGTGGGCTTATCACGACTGGCATTTCCAGGGGAACGGGGATATGCATCCATTTCTTGCAGAGATGCAGACAGAATTCGGAGCGCCCACGAGTCTGGAGGATTTCGAGCGCAAGGCGCAGATGATGGACTACGTCGATCATCGGGCGATTTTCGAAGGAATGGACGCGCATCTCTGGGCGCCGAACAGCGGGCGGCTCCTGTGGATGACGCAGCCGGCGTGGCCGAGCAACATGTGGGAGGTGCTGAGTTCGGATTACGACACGCAATCGTCGTACTACGGCGAAAAGAAGGCCCTGGAGCCGCTGCACGTGCAACTGGATTCGGCGACGGATGCGGTAGAGATCGTGAACACGACGCCGGAAGCAGCGGGTGCAATGCAGGTGACTGCAGACGTATTTTCGCTGGACAACAAGACGCTGCTGCACCGAATCGCTTCGGCAGAGGTTCCCGCGGATAACGTGGTGACGGCGACGCATCTGGACATGGCGCCCCCGGAAGAGGGCGCGGTGGTTCTGGTGAAGCTTGAGCTAAAGGATCCGACGGGAAAGCTGCGTTCTTCGAATCTGTATTGGGTGACGAGTGAGAGCCGGAACCTCCGCACATTGTCGCGACTGCCGCCGGCGGAGGTCAATGCAACGGCCACAGCAACGCGCGATGGCGACAAGGTGCGCGTGCACGTGGAACTGGAAAACGTGGGCGCGGATGCGGCGCTCGAAAGCAAGCTGACGCTGGTGAACAGCGCTAACGGCGAGCGCATCCTGCCGGCATACTACAGCGACAATTACGTCTCGTTGCTGCCCGGAGAGAAGAGCGCAATCGATGTGGAGTATCCGGTCAGCGTTGCCGGAGGCGCAACACCGGCCTTTACGCTGCGCGGATTCAATCTGCCGCAGCGCAGTGTGCCGATTGCGGGCGGCCGGTAATCTGCCGAGCGGACAGCGTGACTTCTGGAGGTGCGGTTTCGACCACAGCTGTCATATTCGGCAATCGACCCCTTGCGGCGCAAACTCGCGACTGGAGCAGTTGCCGGCGTCACCGACACGCATCAGTGCGGTGCGCGCGGAAGCGGAACGCCTGTTTACCCAAGCGACGGGGGACCAAATCCGGCGTCCGCATCCTCCACCACCAGAACCCAGTCTGGCCCATACGGAGGAGAGCGGAACTCCTGCTTTCCTGCATGGATGGGGGTCTCGATCAGCGTGCCGATTCCTGTCCTCGTGTCGAACCACCATGCGCGCAGATGTTTGGCGGTCAGCCTTCCCAGATCGAGTGTCGCCTTCTGGTCGCTGACGGGGAAGTAGACAAACGCGTAGCTTCCTTCGCGATCCCGTGTCGCCTGCAAGTGCAGTGCGCCCTCTCCGGCATCGCCAACAATGAGTAACTGATCCGGGATTCGACGAAAGTAGGGCCGCGACTCAAGCAGCAAACGTAGAAACTGCATTTGACGCCCCGCCGGACGATCCATAGCATCCACCCAGTCGCGATCCGCGTGGTTGATGACCTCTTGCCGTTTGTTGGCAAACTGCCAAACCGCATGATGTCCGTAGGTAACTCCGCAGCCTCCGGCGAAAACGGAACGGTATACCTGCTTGCGCACGTCGTGGTCCCGAAAGTATCCGGTAGCGGGGTCCCAGCGGGGCCATGGATTGTAGGGATGATCTTCGTAGTTTGGCTCAAGGTCGAGGGTGGGCTTGGCCGGGCTCATCGCATAATCGCGTGCAATCCTCTCCCACACGGGTACATCGTGACCATCGCCATGCCCGCTTTGCATTCCGTTGATGGAAAGCCAGGGCTCGTTTTCGAGGAAAAAGGACGACGACTGGGTTCCGCCCTGGGGATGATAGACGATGGTGGGCGTGGTCTGGCCGCCATCCTTCAGCCCCGCCATCATGGCGCGCCATATCGGCGTCCAGTCCTGGTCGGGCGGAAATCCTGCTTCCTTTCCAGTTTGGTTAGATACTCGTTTTTTGCGCCGATGAGGCGGGGAGGACGATCGCCGCCCAGAATCCAGAGCACGTTGGTGCGACTCTTCAGCTTCGCGGCCAGGTAGCTTCCATACTGGGTGGCCACATCGAGATTGTCGTTGCGAAACAGGCGCGGTCCGGAGCCCCACGGGGCCGTGAGCTTATCGCCCCAGGCGGGAACCAGCGCGACGTAGAGGCCCAGTTTTCCCGCCTCGTCGACAATCTCGACCACCCTGTCGAAGAAGGCTTCGTTCGGTTGTCTCGGGTCCATGTTTGCAAAGGGCAATAATCCGGTCGTGGTTGGCTCCCTGACCCCGCCCCCATCCGACAAGACTACGGTGAGAATCACGGTGAAGCGCTGCCGCGCTCTGGCCTGCAGGTAATAGGAGCACTCATCGCGGGTCGTTCCCTGGATCAGCTGCCAGGCCGTGTCGCCGAGCCAGAAAAAGGGACTGCCGTCGACCCCGGACAGGAAGTGGCCTTCGGGATGGACTATGACGCGAGGAAGTGGTTTGCCCGGCCGAGGGCTGGAGGAGGTCTCCGATGCGGCTGCTCGGGCGCTCGCAGGTGTAGGGGCCCCGGCGGCCAGGGCTGCGGTAATTCCGGTCTTTACAAAATCGCGCCGAGAGGAAAAACGGGACGAACCATTTCGCGATTATAGGTCGCACGATCGACGGACCGGCTCACGCAGCGGCGGACTCAGCCTCGCGTGTAACTACGATGCTCGGGGCCAATCTCGAAGCGACCAAACGGCGAAGTGAGAGCGTGTTCGGGCGCTCAATTGCCCAGTGTGCAGGAAGGTTTTGATTCCTTCAGCCCACAAGCGCATGGAGGCCAGTCATGCTCAGCAGCCAAGGTGAGGACTTGTCTTCAGATCAGGGGGGGATCTTTTTGTGAGCGTTGCTCTACCAACTGAGCTACGAACGCACTGCTGCGTTAGTCTTCCATGGATCAGAGTGGAGGCTGAGAGCGGCAGGGCGCGGCGGTTGACGGCGTGGCTGAGTAAGGCGGAGGGGAGCTTCTCCCACCCCGGCAGGATACGGTAGGCTCGGTACAGATGCGAACTTCAGAACTGCATGAGAGTCTGGTGCCGGCATTCGATACGCAAGTGGCGGATCATTCGATTCGCGTTTATATGCAAACCGATGTACTTGCCGGCGAGCGCAATCCCGGCGGCTTCCGTGAGGCGGTCGATGCATTTCGGAGCAGTTTTCGACTTCGACCGCGGGAGCCTGAATCGGTCGTGGCCCGAATCTTAGAACTGAGTGAGGACGAGGCGGCGATCACAGATGAAACAGGAGGTGCAGCCAGCATTTTCCTCGACCAACTCGGCTATCCATCCGAGAGCTTTCCAGGCCTGTTCTGTGATTATGGGTGGAAGATGCGATATCTCCCTGACGGCAAGGGAAGGATTTTGTCGGTCGGGTGCGGGGGCGGGGCCGAACTGGTCTCCTGAGGTCCCGATATCCCGACGCGGAGATAACCGCTCTCGACTATGAGTTGAGCAGCGCCAACGGCCGTCGCCTCTGGAACTGCTGGGTGTCGACTTCCTGCCGGGCGCACATTTTCGAGTCGATGAAGACGCTGCAGACCAACGGGACGCCGTTTCGATCTGATTTCTGCAATCACGTCGTCGAGCATTTCTACGAGCCGGATGACGCGCTTGCGACGATGGCGGGAGTTCTCAACGAGGGAGGCATGTTTTCTTCGGCGTTGCCCCTGGACGCTATCCGATGGGCGATCTTCTCAGGGCGATCGCAGAGAATCCGACCCGGACCCACGGGCTGGATATTAACTGGCTTGATCTGCGCCACCCCTGGAAGACGAACGAAGCCGATTTGGCCGCGACATTGACCGGTGCGGGGATGAAGGATGTGACTCTTTACCGGCGCAGCGCACACGCGAACAACACAAAATGCGCGGTTGCCCTGTCGCTTGAACAATGCCGGCAACGCGAAAATCGTGCGCGGATGGTGTACGGGATCGTCCTGCGTCCGGCGATTGGCCTTCTGAAGGCAGTCTTCGGGGCGAATCCCCCCAGGAAGGTGGCTCGGCTGGTGTTCTGGA
The DNA here is from genome assembly GCA_963702285.1 of uncultured Acidobacteriaceae bacterium. Taxonomy (GTDB): domain Bacteria; phylum Acidobacteriota; class Terriglobia; order Terriglobales; family Acidobacteriaceae; genus Palsa-343. The sequence continues at coordinate 13,892 of CAVPCB010000140.1, forward strand.
CTGGACAGGCGAATCTGGTTCGGCCGTTACAAGCTGAAATGCGATATTCAGCCGGAGGTTTTTGTCACCGCAATTCGTGCAGGCATTTAGGAGGGCATCAGCCCTTCTTCCGATCCATGAAGTGGATTTCGGGGAGGGATCTGCAGGCGCTCGGCGGCGGACTCGGGGGTGATGTCGCGCTGGGGCATGCCGAGCATTTCGAAGCCAACCATATATTTGCGGACGGTGGCCGAGCGCAGCGCGGCGGGTAGAAGTGCGCGTGGAAATGCCACTCGTCGTGGGCGTCGCCGTCGGTGGGCGCTGGTGGAAGCCCATGGTGTAGGGGAAGCTGGTCTCGAAGAGGTTGTCGTAGCGGGTGGTGAGTTGTTTGAGGATGGCGGCGAGGGCGTTGCGGTCGGCGTCGGTGAAGTCGAGGAGCGAGCGGAGGTGGCGCTTGGGGAGGACGAGGGTTTCAAAGGGCCAGATGGCCCATAGGGGACGACGGCGAGGAAGCGGTCGTTCTCGGCGACGATGCGGATTTGCTCCTGGGCTTCGAGCGCGTTGCGTAGTCGCAGAGGAGGCAGGTGCCGTGGCTGGCGCGGTAGTCGCGGAGGGAGTCGGTCTCGGCTGAGGCTCGTCGGGGATGTGCTCGGTGGTCCAGATCTGGCCGTGGGGATGGGGATTGCTGGCGCCCATCATGGCGCCGCGGTTCTCGAAGATCTGGACATAGCGGAGGTATGGGATCGGCGCCGAGGGTGCGGTACTCGTCAGTCCAGGCATCGACGACGCGGCGGATGTCGGGAACGGACATGCGGGCGAGGGTGAGGCTGTGGTCGGGATGGAAGCAGAGGACGCGGCAGCGGCCGCGCTCGCGGTCGGCGCGGAGTAAGTCAGGGGCATTGCGGCGCGTTGGTCGGGCGAGTCGGGGAGGAGTGCGGCGTAGTCGTTGTCGAAGACGTAGACGCTGTCGTATTCGGCGTGAGGTGGCCGCCGGCGCGGGTGTTGCCGGGGCAGAGGTAGCAGGCGGGGTCGTAGTGGACGTCGGAGAATCCTGAGGAGGGATGACTTCTCCTTGCCACGGGCGCGCGGTGCGATGGGGGGAGACGAGGACCCACTGGCGGCGGAGGGGGTTGAAGCGGCGATGCGGGAACTGGAGGTCGGACAAACGTGTTCTCCTGTTGGTGTTGGTTCTGCCTGCGGTTTAGGCCGTTGGTTT
>CAVPCB010000141.1:0-254610 GCA_963702285.1 uncultured Acidobacteriaceae bacterium
GATGGCCGTCCATACAGCCCGTGGCACGCCGCACACTGCTCGCGATAGATTTGCGCGCCCGAGGTCAGATTGCTGGCGCTCGCCTCGATCGGCGCGCTCTTTGCCATCTCCGATTCGATGCGCGCAGACAGCGGCACATGCACGATCTGCCTTTCCAAAGGAAAGGGCACATCCGCGACCGCTACCGGCGGATGTCCCATACGGAAATAGATCAACCCGCACACTGGAAAGATCAGCAACCCAATGATCAGCCCCAACAGAAATCTCATCCGATCGAACCCTCAGTCTTAAAAATAACCGCCAGTCTTCTTCGGCATCCTTGCATGCCCATGAAGATTCCGCAATGCGTATCATGCTGATTGAGTTGCCGGCTCCGGGCTACCCGCCATTGGCGACCGGCTGTCGTACCCTGTACCCTGTATCCAGCAGAAAATTTTCTTCTTCGTCTAAGCAGTGGAGGCACCCAGGTTCATGCATTTTCGCAAGTTCTCCGGATACGCCGTGTATCCGCTCCTCGCGCTTCTTCTTCTTTTCCCCTCCGTCATCCGCGCACAGGATTCCTCCTCCCAGCAGCCTACCGCCCCGCAGGCCCAGCCTCCGGACCCGACCCAGGAGCAGCAGTCCACTCCCCAGGACCGCGCCCAGGTCCTTCGCGAAGCGCAGGCCCGCGTCAACGCCCGCCGCAAGATCCGCATCCGCCAGATCATTCAGGACACGTACAGCCATAAATATGAGCTGAACTTCGCCGGCGGCTCTCTGCGCTTTACGCCGGGCGGCTCCCTGCAGAAGATGAACGAAGCCGGCTGGATTGTGGACGTCACCGACTACCTTCATGGCGACCTGGGCATCGCGGCAGACTTCCGCGGCTACTACGGCACTGCCTATACCGGCACCAATCCTTACTCCGTCTTCAACCCCAGCATCAGCCAGTACACCTTCATGGGAGGGCCGCGCTATCGCTTCTTCAAGGGCCAGCACTGGGGCTGGACCGCCGAAGCGCTGGCCGGAGCGGGCCACGGCAATTTCGGCACCGGCACGCATGGTCTGCCGCCGGAGCTGGTCGGCCTCTATAAGGACTCGACCGTCCTGAACTTCCTGGGCGGCGTCTCGGCCGACTGGAACCTGAGCCCCGCCGTCGCGTTCCGCTTCTCCGCCAACGAGGTCATCACCAACTACGGCTCCAGCTTCCAGGAGAACCTCGGCGGCAACATGGGGATCGTCTACCGCTTCGGCAGGAAATAAGCGGGGCCAGCCATGTACTCTGGCTGTTGCTCCATTCATGGCGTGTCACCTTCGCCATCAGGGTGGGCCATCGCGACGCCAGCCGCGATTCCAATCGCTCCCAACTCCCAGCTATACGCTAACCGCTATCCCCTATACGCTGTATCTTCATGCTTCTCGCCGTCGGCCACCCAATCCCTGCTGACCTGCGCCCAAACCCTCGCCCTCTTCTTTGTCAAAAACGACCTCCGCCACTACCTGCGCACCCACTACGGCGACCACACCTTCCAGAACCTCTACCACTGGCAGCTTTTCTCTTTCGACACGGCGCTGCTGACCCCCTATTTCGCCGTGATGATCGTGCTGGCACTCTACGGGTTCCACCGCTACACGCTGGTCTGGCTCTACTACCGCAACCGCAAGAACGCGACCCACGAGCCGCCGTCGCATTTCGAGCAGCTGCCCCGCGTCACCATCCAGCTCCCCATCTTCAACGAGCAGTTCGTCGTCGATCGCCTCATCGAGTCCATCTGCAAGATCGAATATCCGCGCGAGCTGCTGCAGATCCAGGTCCTCGACGACTCCACCGACGAAACCAAAGAAGTCGCCCGAGCCATCGTCGAACGCTACAGGGACATGGGCCACCCTATCGTCTATCTCCACCGCACTAACCGCGTCGGATTTAAGGCCGGCGCTCTCGACGAGGGCCTCAAAACCGCCACCGGCGAATTTGTCGCCATCTTCGACGCCGACTTCACTCCGCCCGCCGACTGGCTCATGCGCGTGATCCACCACTTCGCGGAGCCTTCCATCGGCATGGTGCAGACCCGCTGGACCCATCTCAACCGCGACTACAGTTTCCTCACTCAGGTCGAAGCCATCCTGCTCGACGGCCACTTCGTGCTCGAGCACGGCGCACGCGCCCGCACCGGCGTCTATCTTCAACTTCAACGGCACCGCCGGCATGTGGCGCACCTGCGTCATCGATCAGGCCGGCGGCTGGCAGCACGATACCCTCACCGAGGACACCGACCTCAGCTATCGCGCGCAGATCATCGGATGGAAGTTCAAATACCTTCAGGACGTCGAGTGTCCCGCCGAGGTCCCTATCGAAATGACCGCCTTCAAGACCCAGCAGCAGCGCTGGGCCAAAGGCCTCATCCAGACCTCGAAGAAAATCCTGCCCCGCCTCTTCCGCTCCGACGTTCCCCTGCGCGTGAAGATCGAAGCCTGGTATCACCTCACCGCCAACCTCAGCTACCCGCTCATGGTCGTGCTGTCGGTGCTGCTGATGCCGGCCATGATCATCCGCTTCTATCAGGGGTGGTGGGAGATGCTCTATATCGACTTCCCCCTTTTCGTCGCTTCGAGCTTTTCGATCTCGTCGTTCTATCTTGTCTCGCAAAAGGAACTGTTCCCGCGCAGCTGGTACAAGTGCCTGCTCTACCTGCCGTTCCTGATGTCGCTCGGCATCGGACTGACCATCACGAATACCATCGCCGTGATGGAGGCGATCTTCGGCATTCAGAGCGCGTTCAAACGCACGCCGAAGTATCGCGTCCAGAAGAAGGGAGAAAAATCAAAAGGCGCCGCGAAGTATCGCAAGCGCCTCGGTCTGATTCCGTTGATCGAATTGCTGATCGGAGCCTACTTCGCGATTTGCATCTGGTACGCCGTCGCCAACGAGAACTACTTCACGGTGCCATTCCTGCTGCTGTTCGTGGTCGGCTACTGGTACACCGGCCTGCTGTCATTACTCCAGGGCCGCTTCGAACGCTGGCGCTCCGGGGCGAATCTGGATGACACTTCGCCGAAGCCGTTTCCTGTAGGCGTATAGGCCGGGTGCCCCATTCTGATGCGCGCTTTTCGCGCATCAGGGTGGGCATCGCGCAACGCGCGATCCTCTCATCCTTCCTTACCATGGTCATCTGTTCTTCAACCATGAGTGCCACTAACCTGCTTTTATGCCCTGGGCTCTTCGGCGCTTTCAGAATTGTGGGCATCTCCACTTCATCACCTTTAGTTGCCGCGACCGACAGGCCCTCCTCGGCGAGCCCGAATCCCGCACCGTCTTCGTCGAAACGCTCGAAGCCATGCGCCTTCGTTCTGGTGCTGACATTTACGGCTACGTGACCATGCCGGAACATGTTCACATCCTCCTCTCGGAACCCCGGCTTCAACTGCTTGCCACAGCGATTCAGGGCCTGAAACAAGCCTCTGCCCACTACATTGGTCCGCCCCGATGCTCCCTGTGGAGTCCGCGATACTACGATTTCAACGTCATCTCCGATTACAAGCGAATCGAGAAACTCCGATACATGCATCGCAATCCGGTGCGACGCGGACTCGTATCGGAAGCCAAAGCGTGGCCGTGGTCCAGCTTCCATCAATACCTCACACACAAGCCCGGAATTGTGCGACTTGTTTTCGAGGATTGCCAGGGCACACCGATTGAACTTGCGTCTCAATCAAGATCGAATCCGTCAGGTTAAAACAGGCGCACCCCCGGGGATTCGCCCAGATCGCGCTAGCGCGCGATGCCCACCCTGATTGCGCGAAAACCACGCGCAATCAGAATGGGGCACCCACGTCTGAATCAGCGTCTAGACCCCCTTCTTCAGCGGCTCCCAGACGTACTTGTGGATCTGCAGGCTGAGCCGCGCCGGCACCCCATCCGCTAGCATCCACTCCACCAACTCCCGCGGATCAAGCACGCAATTCTCCGTGCTCCGCGCTCCCGACGGCGTCTTCGAGAACGCCGGCGACAGCAGTACCTGCCCGGTGCGCCGCTCCAGCCCGTGCTCGCGAATGAACTCCCGCGCAAAGTCGTAATCGCCGCGGTTCGAAATGACGAACTTCACCTCGTCGCGCTCGGTCAGGCAATCCAGATTCGACATGCGAAAACTCCCGCCCTCGCCCGACCCCGGACACTTCACATCCACAATCTTGTGTACCGCCCGCGGAACCCGCTCCAGCGGCCGCTCTCCGCTGGTTTCGATCATCAGCTCGTAGCCCAACTCCAACAAACGGGACATCAGTGGAATCAGCTCCTTCTCCTGCAGCATGGGCTCGCCGCCGGTGAACTCCACCAGCTTCACCGGAGCCAGCTTCTCGACCTCCGCGACCACTTCGTCTTCCGACAATTTGTAACCGCCGGTGAAGGTGTACTCGGAGTCGCACCAGGCGCAGCGCAGGTTGCACCCCGCCAGCCGCACGAAGATGCACGGCACGCCGGCGAAGCTCGATTCACCCTGGATGGATTTGTAGATCTCGATCAGATACAAGCGGCGCGCCCTTCACTTCCCTTTATCGCGGGATGCAGCCCGATTCACCAGCCAGGAGAACCATCCCACCACTCCCATCAGAACCACCGCGAACCCCAGTCCAATCCACCAGTGGGCTCCCATGCTTGACTCCTGCCCGGCGCCTACTCGTAGTACGTCGCCGTCGTGGTGTCGGTTTCGTAGATGGTGCAGTCCTTCACGCGCACGCGGCCGTTGGTCATCTCACGCAACTGCTGGTTGGTCTCGTCGTAGAAGAATCTCGCCAGGTTCTCCGCCGAGGGATTGATGGTCGTGAACGGCTCCAGGTCGTTCAGCATCTGGTGGTCGAGCCGGTCGATCACCGGGCGCATCACCTGCTTCAGGTCGCGAAAGTCCAGCAGCAGGCCCGCCTGATCCAGCGCCTCGCCGCACAGGGTGATCCGCACCTTGTAGTTATGTCCATGCGGATTCTCGCACTTCCCCTTGTAGTTGCGGAGGAAGTGTCCCGACGAAAACCCGCGTTCTACGGTCACTTCATACATGTCTTTTGATGGCTTTCCAGGCGCAAGTCCGCGCTGCTTCCATTCTATCCGCCGCGCGTGCCGGGGCCTGAACCGGCGTCTCAGCCGGGCCGCCGCCGCCCGCTTCGCCGCACCATCCGCCGTTCCTCGGTGCGGCGGTCGACCTGCTCGAACAGCGCGGTCATGATGCCCAGCAGCCCGATCAGCAGTCCACCCACCGTCAGGAACAGCGCGGACGTCTTCCACAGAGTTCCGTTGGCGGGGAGCGCAGGCTGAAACTGCCCCGAGGTCATCGCCATCACCAGGCACCCCGCCGCAAACAGCAGCAGGACGCCCGCCAGGATGTAGAGGTTCCGCGCCACACATCAGTCTAGCCGCCTTTCGCTGACCGTTTCACCGCCGACCGGACCTCAGCTGACCGCTCTCTCGTTGTTCTGTTCCTGTACGCTGTACGCTGAACGCTGCTCTTATGGACCTCTCGATCGTCATCCTCGACGACAATCCCGGCAGCCTCGAGCTGCTCTCCGCCGCGCTGGAGCAGAACGGCGTCATCATCCGCACCGCCTCGCGTCCGAGCGAAGCCCTCGACCTGATCCGCCTGCATCACCCGCAGCTGGTGCTCACCGATCTCGTCATGCCGGAGATGTCCGGCCTCGACGTCCTCAACCGCATCATGGAAATCGCCCCGGCCACCGACGTCGTCCTCATGACCGCGCACTACACCACCGAGACCGCCGTCCAGGCCATCCGCAACGGCGCCGCCGACTACCTCGAAAAACCCATCCGTCTGCCCATCCTGCGCGAACGCGTTGGCCGCCTGATCGAAGAGGCGCGCAAACGGCAGCAGCTCGGGACCGAGCCGGAATTCGAGGGCATCGTCGGCTCCAGCCCGCGTATGGCCGAAATGTTCGCGCGCATCCGCCGCATCGCGCCGCACTATCGCTCCGCGCTCATCCAGGGGGCTACCGGGACCGGCAAGGATCTGGTCGCCCGCGCCCTCCACGCCCGCAGCGGCGTCAAAGGCCAGTACGTCGTCCTCAACTGCTCGGCCGTGGTCGAGACGCTCTTCGAGTCCGAACTTTTCGGCCATGTGCGCGGCGCATTCACCGGCGCCGATCGCGACAAACCCGGGCCTCTTCGAAGCCGCCAACGAAGGCACGCTCTTCCTCGATGAAATCGGCGACATGCCCCTCGCCACCCAGGCCAAGCTGCTCCGCGCGCTGCAAAACCAGGAGATCCAGCGCGTGGGCTCGCTGCAGACGCGCAAGGTCAACGTCCGCGTCATCGCCGCCACCCATCGCAACCTGCGCCAGGCGGTCGCCGACAAGATCTTTCGCGAGGACCTCTACTACCGCCTCGCCATGGTTGAAATTCCTGTGCCGTCGCTCGCCGACCACAAAGAAGATCTTCCCGTGCTCATCCAGCACTTCGTCGCAAAATTCTCGCAGCAGTTCGGCAAGCAGATTCGCGGCGTCTCCCCACGCGCCCGCCTCGTGCTTGACCGCCACGCCTGGCCGGGCAATGTTCGCGAGTTGGAAAACGCTATTGGCCACGCCGCGATGATGGCCGAAAGCGACGAGATCGACGCTGGCGATCTTCCCGCTTCTCTTCTTGGCGACCCCGTCGTCAACTCCGCGCACGAACCCGCTGCCACCGCGTCCTCTTCTTCCGCCAGCATCCCGGAAGACGCCTCGCTGGCCGAGCATGAACGCCAGCTCGTGGTCAGTGCTCTGGAAAAAGCGCATGGCAATCAGTCCCACGCCGCACGGACGCTGGGCATCGGGCGCGATGCCCTGCGGTACAAGATGAAGAAGTTTGGTCTGCTGTGAGAGCTGTTAGCTGCTGACTTGCTCCCCCAGCAGACGCGCCACCGTTTCCCTTACCAGCTCCGGCGCCGCAGGCTTGGCCAGATAGTCGGTGAAACCCGCCTCGAGAATCTTCTCCCGGTCGCCGCGCATGGCGCTGGCGGTCAGAGCCAGCACCGGCAGCTGCGCGAAACGCGCCTCGGCACGCAACGCAGCCAGCACGCCGTACCCGTCCAGCCCCGGCATCTGCAGATCGAGCAAGACCAGGTCAGGGCTCCCGGCCAGCGCCCGCTCCAGCGCCTGGTGCCCATCTTCCGCTTCCAGCACCTCGTATCCGGCGCGCTCCAGCACCAGGCCCAGCAACTCGCGGCTGCTCGGACGGTCGTCGGCAATCAGGATCAGCGGCTTCTTCGAAGGAGTTGTCATGGCGTACTCAGCTTTCAGCGGCTCAACGGTGCGAGCACACACAAACGTTCTATTGTGGTTCCGGGGACTATGCAGCTATCCTACGCTTCGGTCACCGTGGGCAGCGTGAACGTGAACCGGCTGCCTTCCCCCGGGACGCTCTCCAGCTCGATCCATCCGCCGTGCATCTGCACCAGCTCCTTGGTGATGGAGAGCCCGAGCCCTGTCCCTTCGCGCACACCGCGCGTCGTGTTGCCCACCTGATAGAACTTGTCGAAGATATTCTCCTGCTCCTCGTGCGGAATCCCGATCCCGAATCCCCCACCGTTACCCGGGCAAAGCCGGCATCTTCCTGGATCTCCACCCACACCCGCCCGCCTTCCGGAGTGAACTTCACGGCGTTGCTCAGCAGGTTATAGAGCATCTCTTTCACACGCAGTGGATCGGCGTCCACCAGCGTGTCCTTCTCACCCAATTCCTCGATCCGAATCCCTTTCGCCGCCGCCCCTGGCCGGATCGCATCCAGCGCTTCGCCTGCGCTGCGCGCCAGCGGATACACTTCCTTCTTCAGGACCAGCTGCCCGGCCTCGATCTTGCTCAGGTCCAGAACGTCGTTGATGAGCTCCAGCAGGTGCTCGGAATCGCGCCGGATGTGCCCCACAAACCGCTTCTGGCGTTCGTTCAGGTCGCCGTCGTGTCCTTCCTGCAGCAGTTCCGAGAATCCGATGATGGTGTGCAGCGGCGTTCGCAGCTCGTGGCTCATGCTGGCCAGAAACTCGCTCTTCAGCCGGTTGGCGCGCTCCGCTTCCCGATTGCGCGCCTCCAGCTCCACGGTGTACTGCTGCTGCAGCCGCCGTACATCCTGCTCCGCCCGCTTGCGCTCGGTCACGTCGCGGATCACCGCGGTCACGTGCATCCCGCCTTCCGTCTGGATCGGGCTGAGGCTGATCTCCACTGGAAACAGCGACCCGTCCCGCCGGCGCGCGTGCAGCTCCAGTCCGGTGCCCATGGGCCGCGTCTTCGGCTGCTCCAGGTAGCTGTCGCGGTGCCGGTAGTGGGTGTGCCGAATGGCTTCGGGAACCAGAACATCCACTGGCTGCCCCAGCAGCTCGTCGCGCATGTACCCGAACATCTCCTCCGCCACGCGATTGATGAGTACGATTTTTCCGTCCGCCGCAACCTCGACGATCGCGTCCGGCGCCGCTTCCAGCAACTGGCGGAATCGCCGCTCCAGCCGAGCCTGCTCCTCGGCAGCCAGGCGCTGCTGGCGCTCCGACATATCGATATTGGTTTCCATCACGTGCGGCTCCGCGACGTTCAGCTCGCGGATCCAGCGGCTCAGCACCATCACCCGTTGTCCTTTGCGGGTGCGGTGCAGCAGTTCGCCCTCCCAGTGCCCGTCCCGCTCCAGTTTCCTGGCGATGTCCTCCGGCGGTTCGGGAAACGTGGTCTGCAGCAGTTCATGGCTCATGCGCCCCACGGCTTCGCCCGTGGTCCATCCGTACAGCCGCTCCGCGCCCTTGTTCCAGTACACGAGCCGGTCCCGATGATCCCGCACCAGAATCGGTTCGTACGCCTGATCCAGGAGCTGCGCTTGCCGTTCGCCTAGTTCGTCCTGTTTCTTCTGATCCGTAATGTCGCGAGCGATCTTCGAAATACCGATCAGCCTTCCCTTGTCATCGCGTATCGGCGACAGCGTGAGAGCGATCACCAGCTGGCGTCCGTCCTTATGCCGGCGCAGCGTCTCGTAATGTCCCACGACATCCTCTGTTCCAACCCGGCGCAGCAACTCCCGCATGTCCTCTTCGTATCCCGGCCAAGCCAGGATCGTGATCGGCTTTCCTGCCACTTCCTCCGCCGTGTAACCGAACACCAGCTCCGCCCCGCGGTTCCAGGTCGCGATGACTCGTCCAGCGACTCGCTGATGATCGCGTCGTTGGAGAACTCCACAATCGATGCCAGCCGCTGGCGCGTTTCCTCCGCCTGCCGGCGCGCGGTGATGTCCCGGCTGATGCCAGCAAAACCGAGCAGCTGTCCATACGCTCCGAACACTCCGAACGCGCGCATATCCACGGTGATCGGCTCGCCCGTGCGCGCATGCCGCAGCCGGAACTCCCCGTTCCACGCCTCGCCGCGCAGCAGCGCCGGGAGAATCACGGAATCGAACCTCTCCCTCTGGTCCTCGAAATCGGTATCGAAGACTGCGTAGCGGCTTACGTCTTCGTCATCTTCCAGCCCCAGCAGCTCCCGCCCGGCGCGGTTGACGTAGCTTGTCTTGAGCGTCGGATCCGTGAGGCTTACGAGGTCCGGCGTGTTCTCCACGATCGCCAGCAATCTCCGCTGGCTCTCCGCTGTCTTCCTCTCTTCGGAGACGTCCCTCCAGGTCAGCAGCGCACCTTGCACCTCGCCGCCGTCGTCGAAGAGCGGCCGCGCCCGTATTCGAATCCAGTAGCCCGCCGCGGCTCCCGCGGGCCGCACGTACTGATCCCCGTCGACGGTTTGCCCGCGCAGAGCTACCGCTCCCGGCAGTTCTTCCGCCGGCCACAGAGTCTGATGATCGGGCAGATAGATCCCATAGGCCTGGCTCCACTGCGCCACCGGCGGCCCCTGCGGATCGATGCCGTACAAGCGCTCCGCCGCGGCATTCACAAATTGCACCTGCCCGTCGCGTCCCAGCACCACAACCGCTTCGTCCAGGTTGTCGACCAGCGCTCGCATCAGCTCCGTCTGCGTGGCCGCAAATGCCTGGCTCTCAGCCTTCGTCGGCGCGGCAGAAGCTTGACCGGGGACCTCGCTCGTCCCTTCTTTGCTGGGGTTTCGATTCTTCATGGGGAACAGGCAGATAGTGTACCCGTGCCCCGTCGCGCCTGGCACGTAGCTGCGTCATTTCGCGCAAGCTCTGCTCGATTCGTGCCCTGTCGCGCACCTCCGCACGTCTGGAGCTCGCTGGTTTCCCTCAATTCACGCCGATTTCTGCCGCTGACGGGATGGTCACCGGCGTGCACTCCAACGTTGCGGCCAGGGAGTGTGTCTTGGAAATCTCGCTGTACCACAACGGGGGATCCCGTTTCACCGCCGAGGCCCGCCACCATCGCGTGGTCCTCGATCAGCCCGTCGAAGACGGCGCTACGGACCAGGGGATGTCTCCGGCCGAACTCCTGCTCGCCTCGCTGGGCGGCTGCGTCGGCCAGTATCTGGCCCAGTACCTCACCACGCACGGCCTCTCTGCCAAAGGTCTCGCCGTTCGCGTCCGAACCCAGGCCTCCCCGCGTGCCCTCCATCTCGGCGATTTCCAGGTCGAAGTCACCGTTCCCGGCCTCACCGAACGCCAGCTTCGCGCTTTGGAGGAGACTTTCCCCGCCGGTCTGGTGCAAAACGCCATCCGCCTGGAGAACAAGCTGCAGATCAGTGCCGTCTCCGCTCCGGCGAAAAAAACAAAGACGTAGTGGTACAGAGATACAGCACCAGAACTGCCTGATCAGGAAGTCCGGTAGATCTGCAGAGTGGTAAAGGACGCAATCGCATCGAAATCCCGATCGCGATGCCACACAGGAGTCCGATTCTCGATCGCAATGGCGGCAATCAGGCAGTCCGCCGACGATCGAATCGTGCGTCCCTTTTCTCGACCCACTCGATACAGCTCCGCCGCCGCGAGGAAGAGCGCGGCGGGCAGCGGATCGCTCAAAACCGGCAGAGCGAGAAATGCGTGCCGAAAAGCCACAGCTCGCTGGGTCGATCGCAGCCCCTGCAGAACCTCCTGAACAACCGGACCACAGGTCACGAAATTGAGCAGCTGCTCTTCCCTGAGGCCCTGTCCGGCCCGGCCGTTGAGCATCTCAATCCACATCGACGTGTCTACCAGGATCAAGCCGGTCTCCGGCGTTGCGGTTTGATCCGCCTTAAGGGCTTGTCTTCACGCATCTCGGAAAGATCGCCGCCCCAAAGGCCCTCTCCAAAAAAGGAAGGAATGCGCTGAATCCTGCGGACGCGAAGGATTTCAGCCAGAGCCAGATTCACGGCCGATGACCACGTGCTGGCCTCAAGAACCCTCGTAGCCTCGTCAAGGAGCTGCGTATCCAACACAAGATTGGTGCGTTTCATACACACAGTATGTCACATGCCATTTTCTGCCGCGGGTTGCCGTCACCTTGTTCCGTGACTCGTGCTACGCTGGCAAAATTGGAGGAGCCCACCCATGTCTCGCTACTCCCGTCGCGATTTTCTCAAAGTCACCGCCGCTGCCGGCGCTGCCGCCACCCTCGGCAGCGTTCCCCTCTCGGCTGAAACTCGCCGCGCCACCGACCTCGTCCCGCTGGGCAAATCCGGCGTCAAAGTCACGCGGCTGGCCTTCGGCACCGGCAGCTTTAGTGGAGAGGTGCAGCGCAACCTCGGGCAGGACGGCTTCAATCGCCTCGTCCGTCACGCTTACGACAACGGGATCCGCTTCTTCGAGACGGCCGACTCCTACGACAACATGCACACCATGCTCGGCATCGCGCTCAAAGGTATCCCGCGCGACAGCTACCAGCTCATGACCAAGGTGACGACCTTCGATGGCGGCGACCCGCATCAGCGCATCGACGAGTTGCGCAAACAGATCAACTCCGATTATTTCGACGTGATGCTGCTCCACTGGCAGCGCGGCCCCGAGTGGCCTCACGAATCCACCGGCTGGCAGGCGGCCATCGAGAAAGCCCAGGACCGCAAGGTTGTGTTGGCTCGCGGCGCGTCTGTGCATGGCCTGCCTGCTCTCGCGCAGGTTCCGACGTTCAACTGGCTGCAGGTTTCCATGATTCGCTGCAATCACAACGGCACGCGCATGGACACACCCGTCGCCGATGGTCCCGGTCGCGGCAACGTCCCCGAAGTGGTCGAGCGCATCCACGCGGCGCGCGCTGCCGGCCAGGGGGTCATCAGCATGAAGCTGGTGGGCGAAGGCGCCTTTGGTAAGGAAGACCGCCAGAAAGCGATGCGCTTCGCCTTCCAGAACGCGAAGGTGGACGCGGTCACGGTCGGCTACAAGAACACTGCGGAGATCGACGAAGCCATCGAGAATGTGAACGCCGCGCTGGCGTAGCCAGTGCGGCGAGCTAAAGTCCGGTTAGCTATAGTCCGGTTAGCTAAAAAGCGGTTAGCGGAAAGACGCTAACCGGGCTTCAGCTGCCACTACCCACCTTCGCCAAAAGCCCATTCAGCATCCGCGCCACTTCATCGATCTGTTCCAGAACCTTTCGCGCGCTGTCCTCTTTAGTAAATCCGAACCGGATTGCCAACTCGGTCTGGCTCGCCAGCTCATACAGCGAACCACGCGCGTGGCCGAGAAACAAAGCGAGATTACGGTCGCTGAGCCTGCCGTGGCCTTCGGCGATATTGCTGGGAACAGAAACCGCGCAACGTCGCATCTGAGCGGTTAGGCCAAAAACCTCCCTCTTCGGGAACCGCTCCGAAAGCGTGTAAACAGCTTCCGCTAATACCATCGCCTTCTGCCAAACCAGCAGATCCCGAAAATGACGCGTCTTCATGAAGCAATCCCAACGCAATTCGGAACAACCCGCAAGATCACCACAGTTTTGCAGCGAACCGGACTTTAGCTAACCGGACCTAAGCTAACCGCTTCATCAGCCAACCGCTTTTTAGCTAACCGGACCTTAGCTCGCCTTCACCAGCATGCAAGTGATGTCATCGTGCTGCGGCGCGTTGTTCTCAAAGCGGTCGAGATCCGCGAGCAAATAATCCAGAAGCACTTTCGGCGCCAGGTTGATGCCCCAGCGTGCCATCTCGAGCAGCCGCTCCTCCCCGTATTGCTGCAGTGCCGGATTCTCCGCCTCCACCACCCCGTCGGTGAACGCGACCAGCCAGTCGCCCGCCTCCAGCACCACCTCGCCCGACGCATAGGGAGCGCCATCGATCACACCCAGCGGCATCCCACCCACGTCCAGCCGCTCCGCAGCGCCCGACCTCCGTAGCACGATGGGACTGTTGTGCCCTGCATTCACATAGGTCAGCCTGCGCGTCTCCGGCTCGTACTCCGCGATGAACGCTGTCGTGAATCGGCGCCCGTTCTGGCTGTTCGTGCATGCATAACGATTCATTCCGGCCACCAGCTCCGTCAGGGTCCCGGGCGTGTCGCTCAGTGTTTTCAAACTCGCCTGGAACGTCGCCATCAGCATGGCCGCGGGCACACTTTTTCCCGCCACATCGGCAATCGCCATGAGCCAGGTCTTTCCCTCCGATCCCGGCCGCGCGAATACGTCGTAATAATCGCCCGCCACGGTGTTCGCCGGTTTGGTCGCGAACGCAATCTCGAGGCCGGGCACCTGGGGCGGCTGCGCCGGCAGCAGCCACGCCTGAATCTCCTTCGCGATCTGCAGATCGCGCTTCATCACCACGCGATCTCCGACCTCCATCAGCAGCAGCGCCAACATCAACAGTGCGCCCCAGAATCGCAGATCCGGAGTTGAAAACCCGACGTCGCTGTGTCCCCACTTCCAGTGCCACTCGGTTCCCGGCAGGAACGTCAGCACCAGCGCGACCAGCAGAAGCAGCCGCCGTGCCGGTGTTAACTTCTCCAGAAACGCCCAGAAGAACTTCTTCGCAACCTCAAGGAAATGGCGCCCGTGCGGCATGCCTGCGTCGCGCGTCGCGTCCACTTCCTGGGAATAGAGCCGGTAGCTGGTGCGCGCATCGGCCCGGAATTGCTTCCACAGTTCTCCAACCTGCATGCCCGCAGTCACCCGGAACCAGAAGCGCGCACGCTCTCCGGGAAGCTTGGTCCCTTGCGGCTGCTCGTTTGTGCCGGTCCGTTTGCCATGGCAGTTCAGAAGTGTTCTGTGACAAGAATACGCATCCAGCGCCGCGCAGTTCACCCGCCGGTGCCCCATCGCGCAAGAGCGATCCATGAATCTCGCCGTAGTTCCGCTTCGAGCGCTGCACGCCGCGTTGTTTATTCTTCCGTCGAGTTCGCGTCCTTGCCTGCGGCGGCCTCTACACGCGCCAATGCTCTCTGGGCCTGCGGGTCCCCCGGCGCAATCGCCACCGCCTGGCGCGCAAGAGCCAGCGCTTTCGCCGTCTCGTGCTGCGCGAGCAGCTTCCTCGCCATCTGCACGCGGCTCAGCGCCGCCGCCTGCTCCAGATGCACACCTTCACCACCCTCTCCCCGATACACAAACACGCTGTCTTCGATCGTCTCCGACGGGGCCACATGCTGCAATGCGCGATACGGATTCATCCGCCCGTCCGGCCACTCGCATCCGCTCAAATCCCCGGCGCTGATCACCACCGCGCCATGCACCACCGGCGGCACCAGTTCCAGTCCTTCACCCAGCCATCCTGTATCCGCGTTGGGCAGCGCGTGGCACGTGATCCCATACACCGCCGGATCGATCTCGGGCCGCGCGAAGTAAGCAAACCAGCACTCCTCGCCGGGATGGCGGTCCTGCCACGCCTTTACCTGATACAGCTGCTGCGCCCAGTCCACATTCGCGTCGCTCAGCAGATTGTGCGTGTTCTTCGCGCCGCCCCAGGCTTCGTTCGCATACGCCATCTGCCGCGGATAATTCGCGATCGACGACGCCACATGCACCGCCACCAGCGCAACCATGACGCCGGCCCACGCTTTCGACCCGCGCGCCAGTGCCGCCGCTCCGGCTCCGGCAAAAATCGCCGCCAGCGCATACAACGGCAGAACGTGCCGTGCGCCAATGTCGATGCCACTCGCCATCGCAATCGCCAGATACACGGCGCCAGGGGACAGCACGTAGAAAACCTCGCGGGCCTTCCCGATCTTTCCTGTGATCGCCGCCCACAGCGCCAGCGCATTCAGGGCCAGCAGCGCCAGCGTCGTCTTGATCAGGATTGCGATCGGGAAATACCACCACTGCCCGTGCGCATAGACCTTGCCCAAAGCGAACGTGGGATAGAACTGCGCCATCCGCTTCACATCCGCCAGACCGATCAGATACGACTCCGGCAGCAGGTGGAACCGGCCGACCGTCATCACCACCCACTGATCGAATGCCCCCAGCGGCTGCACGTATTCCGCAAGACTGGTGCTCAGCAACCCCGGCGGGCGCGACGCGTACCGGAACCCGTAGAACGCCCACAGCACGATCGCCGCCACGAAAACGATGGCCGCGAGGCCGCTGATCAGGCGCGCCGCCTTCAGCCCGCGCGCGCCGCGCTCCGCCGCGACAATCTCCCAGATCATCACCGGCGCCAGCATCGGCACCAACAGGATCCCCGAGTGCTTCGTGGCTGCCAGCAGCCCCGCCACCACGCCGGCCACCAGCAACCGCAACACCGTTGGCTTGCGCGCAAAACGGTAGAACGTCCACACCGACGCGAGGAACCCCAGCGACACACCGACATCGGTGGTGACCAGCGCCGAGTGCGCCATGATGTTCGGGTCGAACACGACCAGCGTCATCGCCACCAGAGCCGCGGCGTCGCCAAACCACTCCCGCGCCGCAAAGAACACCGTCAGCGAGAGGCCCCACGCCAGCAGCCCCGCCGCGATGCGCATCCGGAACACCAGGCGCTGGCTCGCCCCATCGTTCTTTGCCAGCCAGTCCCGCCCGTCCAGATACGCTTCCTTTTTAAACTCGCGCCCCTGCAACGGTGGAATCCACAGCGTCTCGCCGAGGATCGGCGCCGTCGCCAGCAACTTCACCAGCGGCGGATGCTCCGGATTCAGCCCGTAATCGCCGGTCTTCCACATCATGTAGCCGGCAAACATGTGATCGCCTTCATCGAACGTCAGCGACTCGCGATGCACCATCGCCAGCACCAGGACGGCCTGGACGATCAGCAATCCGGCAACCGCCGCCCAAAGCAACGGCGCAGGAATCGTCCGCTCCTCAACCCGCGGCATCGGCAATCCCTGCGCTACAGGAAATCTCTTCATCCGAATGAGTCTATGGCCAGAGCGGCGAATTCAGACGGCCAATCTTTCCGGACGAGACGCGGAGGTCATCGTCGCCGACTGGCCGCCGCTGCGCGCAGAGCTCGCTGTTCGCTGACCGGACTTTTGGCTGACCGCTGCTCCGCTAGCCTTCCGCCGTCGTTGGGTCGATCATCCGCCGCACCTGCGCCACGCTGTTCGCCGGGAACCCGCCCATCGACGCGTGCTTGCGCACCGCGGCCTCATCCGGCGCTATGTAGACGCAGTAAATCTTGTCATCCGTCACGAAACTTTCCACCCACTGCACCTGCGGACCCAGCTCCCGCAGCACTCCACACGATTTCTGCGAAATCCCCTGCAGCTGATCCTTGGTCAGCGCTCCCGCGCCCGGAATCTCCCGCTCGATGACAAACTTCGGCATGTGTTCTTCTCCTCGGTTTAGTACCGCGTCGCCGCTTCCCCAGGCAGAGCAACTCCGGCTGACCCCGTAGAGTGTACAGACAGTCCCGGTGGTTTCACACGCCGAAAAATTCCACAGCAGCCGCAGAGGCCGTCTCGATACCGGCTACCGGCTGCTCTACTCCATCCGCAGCACCTGCATGGGATGAATCGACGCCGCCCGCCGCGCCGGCCAATAACACGCCAACACAGCAGCCGCCATCAGCACCAGCCCCACCGAAACAAAGGCCAGCACATCGAGCGGATGCACGTTGAACAGCATGCTCTGCATCGCGCGTCCCACAAAGTACGCGCCGATCAGGCCCAGTCCCAGACCCACCGACGCCAGGATCACGCCTTCCCGCACCACCATGCCGACCAGGCGTCCCCGCGTCGCGCCCAGCGCCATCCGCAGCGCCAGCTCATGCGAGCGCTGCGCTACGCTGAAGGCCATCACGCCGTAGATCCCCAGCACTGCCAGCAGCAGCGCCACCGCCGCGAACGTGCCGAACAGGATCAGCGTGAACTTCTCGCCGGACATCGTATCGCTGCGAATCTGATCCAGCGTCTGCGGCTGCGCCAGGGCAATCTCGGGATCGACCGAGTGCACCGCGTTCGCGATGCTGCGCTGCATCGCCAGCGGATCGCGTCGCCGTTCGCACCCCAATCCCCGCCTGCGGCCACGGAATCTGCCAGAACGGAATCAGCATCTCCTCGGTATGTTCGCGCCGGTCCGCCGCATGCACATCGTGATACACGCCCACGATCTGCCACTCCTGCGGGGGCCTGAATTTCGTCACGCCAGGAATGAGCTGCTCCACCGAGACCTGGGACCGCAGCGGATCCTTGCCCTTGAGGTAGGACTTCACGAAGCTCTCGTTCACCATCATGACTTTCACGCTGCCGCCGGTGTCCTGGTCGTCGATCTGCCGTCCCTTCACCAGGCGAATGCCGAAAGTCGCGAAATAATCCGGCGTCACCATCCCGAATCCCGCCCCCGGCCGCTGCGAAGGATCGGCATACGTCTGCCCGCCCACAATCGTGAACGGCATGCCGAATCCAGCCCCGTACAGAGGCATCCCGGTGGTCGCTGTCGCGTGCTGCACTCCGGGCACCGCGTCGATCCGCGACAATATGTCACGGTAATAGGCACTAATTTGGGCCGGGTCCTTCGAGCGCGCGTCGGGAACCGGTAAATAGAACGTCAGCACGTGATCGGTCTTCACCCCCACATCCACGCGGGTCAGGTTCCAGAAACTGTGCAGCGCGAGACCCGCACCGGCCAGCAGCACCAGCGCCAGCGTGAATTCTCCCACCACCAGAACCCGGCGCAGACGATGTTTCCCCGCGCTGGTGCCCGTTCGCCCGCCTTCTTTCAGCGACTCCGCCGGATCGATCCGTGAAGCGTACCAGGCCGGCATGCTTCCGGCCAGCACTCCCGCCAGGGTCGTGGCCAGCAGCGTGAACAGCAGGATGGGAATATTCAGCCGCAGGTCCGCCTCATACGGCAGCGTGTCCGCTGGCATCACCGCGATGAGCCCCTGCAACATCCCATAGCCCACGCCAACGCCCAGCGCTCCGCCGGCCAGCGCCAGCAGCACGCTCTCGGTCAGCAGCTGCCCGAAGATTGTTTTCCGTCCCGCACCCAGCGCGCTGCGCACCGCCATCTCTTTCTGCCGCGTCATACCGCGCGCCAGCAGCAGATTCGCGACGTTCACGCACGCAATCAGCAGCACGAACCCCACCGCCCCCAGCAGCATCCACAGCATCTGGATGCGCTCTTTCGGCAGGAAGTCATTCTTCAGCGGCTCCACGTAGGAATCCCATCCCTTGTCGCTCTTCGGATACATCTCGGCAGATGTGCTTCGTGACCGAATCCATGTTTTGCTGCGCCTGCTTGATCGTCACCCCAGGCTTCAGCCGCCCCATCACCAGCAGCCAATGGAAATCGTGGTTCAGTTGCTCCGGCTTGAACACCAGCGGCACGGTCAGCTGTTCCTGTCCTTTGTCCCAGACCCCGGCCGCTGCACGCCGACCACCGTGTACGGCTGTCCGTCGAGGCGAATGGTCGTTCCGATAACGTTCTTGTTCGACCCCAGCTTCACCCACAGCTTGTGCGTCAGCACCGCGACGTGGTTCTTCCCCTCGACGCCCTCCTCGGGCAGGAAGAACCTTCCCAGAAACGGCGGCTCACCCATCATCTGCAGCATCGGGGTCGAAGTCAGGCGCGCCGGCAGGAACTCCGGCTGATCCTTCGTCGCCACGTTGAAACTGGTCCCGGTCCACGCACACAGGTCGGAGAAGACCCTCGCCTGGTTCTTCCAGTCGGTGTAATCGCCCGCCGAGACGCCGTTGTGGAAGGTCTGAATCTTCGACCACACCATCACCAACTGGTTTGGCTGCGGATAGGGCAGCGGCGCCAGCAGCGTCGCATAGTCCACCGTGAAGATCGCCGTGTTCGCGCCAATGCCCAGCGCCAGCGTCAGCAGGATCGTGAAGGTCAGGCCAGGATTCCGTCCCAGCATGCGCAAACTGAATTGAAGATTCCGCCTCAGCGTCTCCATAACCGCTCCTTCAAGCAGATGAAACGGGACCGCAGACTAGTCCTTTGACGTGGCGCCTGCAGCTTCTGCTCGCACGGCCGCACACGCCCGCCTTCTGTTACGCAGCGTAGCGGAATATGGTTCCCTGAGTTTTGAATTGTGACGAATGAGGCGGACTTCACCGCTGACCGGGTCCGGCTACAGGTTCAAAACATATCCGCCCCCACCTTCGGCTTCGCGGCTGTCCCCGTCACCTGGATCGGCACCACGGCTCCGGCGTTCTTCTTTTTGAAGAACGGGGTCAGCGGCTTCAGCAGCGCGGCCTTCCAGCCGGTGGTCGCATGCGAGATTCCCCGCTGCAATGCGATCCTGCCCTCCAGATGGACCTTCGTGTCCAGCAGACTGAAGGTCCCGTGCAGATGCGCATCCGCTCCAGGCAGGTCCGCATGAATATCCGGGAAAAACGCCATCCCATGATCGAACCGCGTCACCGATTTCGCCGCCAGAGTCGCCGGCGGCGGATTGCCTGGCTTGGTCTCTCCCGGGAGATTCTTGCTGACCCGCGCGCTGAACGCATCCATGTTCGCCTGCTTCTTCGCGTCGATGAACCGCAGCCCCTCCACCGCCACATCGCCCTTCAACTGCAGACGCTGCAGGAATCGCTGCGGACCGGGACTGAACTCGGCCATCGCGTTGAAATTCACCTTCCCCGCCATCTGCGGCCGCGACTTGTCGACCACCATCAGCAAGTCCTGCACCTCGGCGCCCTGCGTCGCGAAGCTCACCGCCACCCGCTTCGTTGGCGATCCGGCAACCGTCCCCTGCGCGGTGATGAGGCTGCTTCCGGTTTTCACCTGCGCGTTTTCAATCTGCACATCGGCATTCATGCCGTTCACCGCCACCCGATACTGCGCGTCCAGGCGCACCTTGTTGGCGTCGTCCGCGTGAAAGTCCGGGATCGCGGCCGTGCCATCCACCTCGATCCGCGAAAACTTTCCTGAGAAGCGGCCTCCGCCCTGCACGTGCCCCGCGAGTCCCTTCAGCCGGCTCAGATCCGCCGTTTCCAGGCGATAGGTCCCGTCCAGCGGCGTCGTCAGATAGCTGTTCGTCCGAAAGGGACCCATCTTGCCGCTCGCCAGCACCACCCCCTGCGGCCCCGGCGTGTTCACCCGCAGCGAAAAGTCCATCGGCCGCCCTGCCTCGAGGTCGTGAATCTGGAGCGCGGGAAAGTTGAACCGGATCGGAGTGTCTCCATTGCGAATGAAGTCCAGCACCGTCCCATCCGCGCAAATCGTTTCGATCTTCAGCTTCGACTCCGACGTGTCGATCACGCCATTGTCGAAATCCATCCCCCGCGCCTTCGTTCCGGCGGGCGGAATCTGCACGTGCAGACTCTCCAGCCGGATCTCGTACAGCAGGTGCGGATGAAACAGCAGCATTCCCCACTGCCCCTTCACCGTCATGCGCTGCACCGTCGCCAGCGGCGGAATGCGCGTATCTCCGTGCCGGTAAAATGTAACGCCCTCTGCGACAAATCCCGGATGCGGGAAATACGTCCGGTGATAGTGGCTCACCGTCACCTTGCTTTCGAAGACCTGCTCCAGCAGCGGATGCACCTGGCGGTAGCGGAACGGCCAGAAGAAGAACATCAGATGCACGGCGATCATCGCCAGCGCGATCAGAGCCGCGGTGACCGCTTCAGTTACGTGAATCCGGCGTTTGGTTTTTGCGGAAGGGTGGACGGCTACGGTCATCGTTGCGAATCCCGGGACCCATGTGACGAGATGGTTGCTGCACCAGCGTGGTTGTCCTTACTCCTGTGAACAACCGAACAGCGAGCGGAACGACGAGCGGAACAATCGGCCGACAGCTTTATTAGCTGACCGGTTTTCCGCCATCCTTTAACCGAAACGTTTTACCCTATACGCTGAACATGATGATGAGACGTCTCCCCGCCTGCCTGCTTGCCATCCTCCTCGTCGCCCCTGCCGCTTTCGCCCGCGCCCACTCCGACACGCCGGCGGACGCTCAGGCCTCCGCACGCCGCGCCGCCGCTCGCGCCGCCAAGGAAATCCCGCCGCCTCCCAGCGCTTACAACGACCACCCCAAGCTCGCCATCATCCTGGTCATCGATCAGTTCCGTGGCGACTACCTCGACCGCTGGCGCGCCGACTTCAAGAACCACGGCTTCAACCTCTTCCTGCAGAAGGGCGCGTACTTCCCCGACTGCTACTACGACTACGCCAACACCAAGACCGCACCCGGCCACGCCACCATCGGCACCGGCGCGTATACCGACGGCCACGGGATCGCCTCCAACGACTGGTGGGATCTCGCCCGCAATCAGGATCGTCCCGTCTCCTCGGTTGAAGACGAACGCTACCGCCTCGTCGGCGAGCCCGACTCCAGCATTCCCGCGAACCAGCCCGGCGCTCCGCCCAACGCCGCCAAATACGTCACCGGGTCCTCGCCGCGTAATCTGCTCGCCTCCACCGTCGGCGACGAGCTGCGGCTCGCCACCCAGGGTCAGGCCAAGGTTTACGGCGTCTCCTTAAAGGACCGCGCCGCGATCCTGCCCGCCGGCTCTACCGCCAATGGCGCGTTCTGGATCGATCCCTCCTCCGGCTACTTCGTCACTTCCACCTTCTATATGCCGCAGCTTCCCGCCTGGGCCACCACCTTCAACACCGGCGGGCGCATCGCCCAGGCCGAGCAGGAAGCGAACGCGCCGCCCAACACCACCCAGTTCTACGACCTCGTCGGCCGCACGCCTGCCGCTAACTCCTACGAGCTCGACTTCGCCGAAGCCCTCATCCAGGGCGAGCAGCTCGGCCAGGGCGACGTCACCGACCTGCTCACCATCAGCCTTTCCGCGAACGACATCATCGGCCACCAGCTTGGGCCTGACTCCTCCTACGAGCACGACATGGTCGACGCCCTCGATACCCAGCTCGACACCTTCTTCAACTGGCTCGACAAGAACATCCCCGGCGGGCTCGGCAATGTCTGGATCGCGCTCTCGGCTGACCACGGCGTCGCGCCCATTCCCGCCACCTCCGCGAAGTACGGCCTCAACGCCAGCACCTGGGACCTCGATAAGCTCACCGAAGCGCTCGACTACGCCATCAATATGAAGTTCTCTCCCGGCGAGAAGATCGACTACATCCTGCCGCATCAGGAACTACCCTATCTTGCCCTCAATCCATCGGAGTTCATGAAGGCCGGCATCAACGAACCCGAGGCCGAAGCCGCCGTCCAGCAACTCCTCCCCGCCGCCGTCGCCTCGCTCGCTCCCGCACCACCCGAACCAGCGCCCTCCGATACTCCGCCCGGCACGCAAACCTCCGATCATCCCGCCCCGCAGCCGTCGGAGAGCTCGTCTGCCTCCGCACCCTGTTCTCTTCCGCAGCTACACGCGCGAGCAGTTGGCCAACGGAGCCTATCCGCCGACGGCCTGGGGAGAACTCCTCGCCCACAGCTACTCGCCTAACGGCGGCTGGTACGTCATGGTGATCCCGGCGGCCTTCCAGATGGAAGTCATGTCGTCCGCGCAGACCACGCACTTCAGCCCGTACTCCTATGACCGGCACGTCCCGATGGGCTTTTACGGCGCGCCCTTCGCGCCCGGGATCTATCACGGCCGCGTGCAGCCGGTGGACATCGCGGCCACCTACGCCGCGCTGCTTGGCATCAACCAGCCCTCGGCCGCGGTCGGACACATCCTGACCCAGGCGCTCAAGCCCGCCGACGACGTCACTTACCCCAAACCCAAGCCCATCCCGCCTGTCCGCATCCACCATCCCGCAGCGCAGCACTCCGCCGCGGCCAGCCCCGCCAAACCGGCAGCGAAACCCGCCGGTCCCGCCACCACACCGATGCCAAGTACGCCGAAAGCGACCCACCCATGAACGCCGCGCTGAACGCTGAACGCCGTCCTAAGCTCTGTGCTGTGAGATCTGAGCCCTGTCGTTGCGGGAGGCAACGACCGTGAAGCCCGACATGCGGGTCAGCTTCTGCGGCATCGAGCTCGTCAACCCGGTCATCGCCGCGAGCGGCACCTTCGGCTATGGCGTCGAGTTCGAGGAGATCGTCCACTTCCGCAAAATCGGCGGCTTCGTCACCAAGGGCATCTCGCCGGAGCCCATGGCGGGCAACACGGCTCCTCGCCTTATTGAAACCGCCGCCGGCATGATCAACGCGATTGGCCTGCAGAACATCGGCGTGGAGCGCTTCATTGCGGAGAAGCTCCCGCCCCTGCGCCACTACCCGCGCTGCGCCGCCATCGTCAACGTCTTCGGCGCCACCATCGACGACTACGTTGCCGTCATCGACCGCCTCAACCAAGCCGAGGGCATCGCCGCCTACGAGCTCAACGCCTCCTGCCCCAACACCAAACACGGCGGCATCGCCTTCGGGTCCGACGCGGACTCGCTCTTCGACCTCGTCTCGCGCGCCAAAGCCCGCGCCACGCGCCCGCTGATCGTAAAGCTCTCGCCCAACGTCACCTCCATCGCGCAAATGGCACAAACCGCCCAGCGCGCCGGCGCCGACGCGCTCTCCCTGGTCAACACCTTCGTCGCCCTCTCCATCGACACGGAGACGCGACGGCCGCGCCTCTCCAACATCACCGGCGGACTCTCCGGCCCCGCCATTAAGCCCATCGCCGTCCGCATGGTGTGGGAGGCGGCCAAGGCCGTGCAGATCCCGATCCTCGGGCTCGGCGGGATCGTCACCCCCGAGGACGCGGTCGAGTTCCTGCTCGCCGGAGCCACCGCCGTTCAGATCGGCACCGCCAGCTACGCCGATCCTCGGGCCACCGAGCGCATCGCGGTCGAGCTGGAACAGTGGTGTGCCCGCCACCACGTAGCCCGGGTCAGCGACCTGACGGGCGCGATGGAAGTCCCGCCGCCAGCGGCCAACTGAGAGAGCTTTCAGCGAAGAACCGCTGGACGCGAGGGAGGGGGTCGCGAACCCCCCGCTCTGCCTTGGAATCAGCAGCTTGCGGAGGGGTCGAACCCCCTGTGTTGTCGAGTTAGTTAAGGGGAGGCAGCAGGCGTGAGAGGCGAGGGATGGGATGACTCGGCGCGGCAACGCGAGTCTATTCTGCCGATGAGACGGCGTATTTTCCACAAAGGGGTTGTCTCCAGTTTCACCAGAGTGGTGAAATATGGTGTAGACTCATTTTCGATGAATGCCACAAAGGAAGACTCGACGGTGCGCGCTTCCATCAGCTTTCCCGCGGAACTCTACCGCACCCTCGAGGAAATTGCCCGGGAAAAGAAGGTCTCCATGGCATGGGTCGTTCGCGATGCGGCGGAGCAATACATCGCGGCGAAATGGCCTCTTTTTTCGCGCCGGGAGGAAATTTAGTTCAGTGGATACCATCTCACGCTCGGAACGCTCGAAGATCATGTCTCGCGTGCGTTCGAAGAACTCGCGGCCAGAAATGCTGGTAAGGCGGTTAGTTCATTCAGAGGGGTATCGATACCGACTTCACGCCAGAGACCTGCCTGGATGTCCGGATCTGGTGTTTCGAAGTCGCCGGAAGGTCATTTTTGTTCACGGCTGTTTCTGGCACCGACACACGCGTTGCGCGCTAGCGCGGATGCCAAAGTCAAGGCTGGAATTCTGGAAACCGAAGCTCGAAGCAAATCGGGAAAGAGACGCCCGAAACAGGAGACGATTAACGCGGTCGGGCTGGAAGACACTAACGATTTGGGAATGCCAGCTCGATGATGCGATACGCTTGCGGAAAATTGTAAGGAGTTTTCTCCATGCTTAGCGTTGAGCTGTTTGCGGGAGCCGGCGGGTTGGCGATGGGGATGTCCAACGCTGGCTTTCAGCACGCGGCGGTAATCGAGTGGGACCCTGATGCATGTGAGACCTTTCGTGAGAATCAGCGCAGGCATCTCCGCTCGGTCGAAGTCTGGCCACTTTTTGAGGGTGACGTTCGAGAATTCGACTATGGCGCTATTCGGGGAGATGTAATGGTCGTCTCAGGCGGACCCCCTTGCCAACCCTTCTCCCTGGGTGGAAAACACAAGGGTTTTCTCGATCAGCGAGACATGTTTCCGGAAGCAGTTCGGGCAGTGCGAGAATTGCGTCCCCGCGCGTTCATATTCGAAAACGTAAAAGGTCTTTTGCGCGAGACATTCGCCGAGTATTTCGAGTACATAAACCTGCAACTCAGTTATCCGTCGCTCACCCTGCGCTCAAACGAGACCTGGCAGGACCATCGTGTTCGTCTCGAGCGGCATCATACCGCGCGGAAGCATCCCTCCGAATACAACGTCGTCTACCGACTGCTGAATGCCGCCGACTATGGGGTACCTCAACGACGCGAACGCGTCTTCCTCGTGGGTTTTCGATCTGACCTTGGTGTGCACTGGAGTTTCCCCGAACAGAGCCATTCCGAAGATAGCCTGCTGCGCTCTCAGTGGATCGGGGCGGAATATTGGGATAAGCATCGCGTGGCCAAGAGGCAACGACCAACACTAACAGCGCGTCAGACAGCTCGTGTCGAGAAGCTGAAGAGTCTGTTGATTGACGGCCGGGTTCCATGGTTGACCGTTCGGGATGCGATCGAGGATCTTCCGGACGCTGAAAGGTTTCGAGCGGCAGGTATCCCGAATCACATCTTCACTCCTGGCGCCAGGACCTATCCCGGGCATACAGGTAGTCCTTTGGACGAGCCCGCGAAAACATTGAAGGCTGGCGACCACGGCGTTCCGGGCGGTGAAAATATGCTTGCGAGAGCCGATGGAACCGTTCGCTATTTTACCGTGCGAGAGGCGGCGCGTCTGCAAACGTTTCCGGACGAATACGTCTTCGGCGGAGTCTGGACTGAGGGGATGCGGCAGTTAGGGAACGCTGTACCCGTTAGATTGGCCGAGGCGGTCGCGCGCTCCGTGTGGGAGACACTAAGCCGCATAGCTATAATCGGCAAATGACCGCCCCCTATAACCCACTGGACAAGTTGAACTTAGGGAGAAGTGTCGCCGAGGCGCTCCTTTCGCGACCTGCTGCCTCACTCTCCGAAACGATGGGACTCGCAGGCGCGGGTGTCTACGCACTCTATTACACGGGGAGCTTTGGGCCATACAGGCCCATCGCGGAAACGAACGCTAATGGGTTATTCGAGATGCCGATCTATGTGGGAAAAGCTGTGCCGAAAGGCGCGAGAAAAGGAGGCCTCACATTCGACGCCGCGGCAGGTGTTGCGCTTCGAAGTCGTTTGCGTCAGCACGCTGGATCAATCTCGGAGGCAGCGAATTTGGACCTTGGAGACTTCCATTTTCGGTCTGTTGTGATCGATGACATTTGGATTCCGCTGGGCGAAAACGTCCTGATCGAAAAGTTCAGACCCATTTGGAACGTAGTTATAGATGGATTTGGAAACAACCCGGTAGGGGCCGGCCGCGAGAACCAGAAGCGCTCGTCATGGGATGTTCTACACCCTGGCCGCAAGCGCGCTTTCAAGCTCGCAGACAGCGCGTTTACGTCGGATCAACTTGTCACCAGGCTTGCGGAGTACTTCGCTGGTCAGCCGATACCACTGATCCCGTCAGAAGACGCCGCCGATGCCGGCGCAGCGGATGAGGAGGAAGACGAGGCTGAGTAGGCTCTCTTGCAACGATACGAGATCTTTGCCATTACCTCCGTATCCACCTTTGCCCCTTGCCATCCACCAATCCCCTGACTTGCTTTGAACAACATCGATCCGTGTAAGCCGAAATGCCTCGCGACACCGCGAGGCATTTCCCTTTGGAGTCGTCTCCGATCCCAACCTGTTTCATCCACCGTCCCGAAAGCTGGCGCCAGACCGCTTCCCTGGGTCCGCTCTGCTCGACCTCTCCCTTAGGCCGGGCGGGATCTGCTTTGTAATGTGATATATCGACAACTTCTCGCATCCTGCCACGGGCTATCCATTTGAAGCCGCCGAGAGCCGTGACCCTTTCGTGCATCGACCCAGGTAACCGGGAGGTTATGGAAGGCCTTTGGACAGTAATCGGGTGCTAATCCAAATGGGAATTGTGGCTCGCGGGCTGACCGGTAAGAATCCACCTAGTGTCGCAACGCAAAATTTGAGCTCTTGATGACCGCCGGAAAGTTGGCCTCAATGGCCCGCGACGGCCGGTTCTTTGCCTTGGTTCAACCGTTGTTTCCACAGGAGATTCCCATGTTCGCCATTCCCTCTCGGAAAGCCGTCTCGTCCCCGAATTGGCTTCGTGCTTTCGCTTCGATGCCTTACAAGCTGACCCTGCCGGCCCTGGTATTGCCCGCCCTTCTGTGCGGCATGAGCGCTTCGGGCCGCGCGCAAACCGCTTCTTTCAGCGGCAGCACGAAAACGATCAATTCTACGTTCGACGGACCGATGGGCGTCACGACGGATGCCAGCGGCAACCTGTTTGTTTCCGACAACGGCATGACTCCGAACGCGTGTAACGGCAACACCTCGGCGCCGAGCGTGTGCGAAATGAAGCGCACCGGCCCGGGCGTCTATGGCAACCCCATTCCTTTGCCGGGCGGGTTCACATGTCCGGCCACGGTCTCCGAACCTCTGCCCTGCCTGAGAGGGCTGGCCGTTGACGCGAGAGGCAACGTTTGGGTCGCCGATTACGACGGTGGCTCGGCCGGTCTTGTCTACGAACTGAAGCCTTCGGCCGGAGCTTACACAACCGCGCCCGTGGCGGTTCACGGACCTGCTCCGTCTGGCTGGGGAGCCCCGTGGGGCATCGCGATCGACCCGGCGGGCAACGTGTTCGTGGGCGACTACCTCGCCCAGACCATCGCGGAAATTTCAAGCACCTCGATCGCCGCGGCAGCGCCGGTGGCGACTACCGTGGTGAACAGCGGTTTCGTCCAGTACCCCCGCGGGCTCGCGGTCGATTCCAGCGACGACCTCTTTGTCATTGACGGCAACGTGGACCGGGTGGTGGAGATCGCGCCTCCTTATAACTCGGTCACCAACGCTAATAACTACGGATTCCAGGGTCCTGGAGATCTGGCGCTCGACGCGTCCGGCAATCTGTGGCTCTCGGAGTACAACACGGGTCTGGTCCGCGAGCTGACGGTTGCCAGCAACTACCAAACGATTCTGAGCTGGGGCAGCGGACTGAACGGCCCCGTGTCGGTCTGGCCGGATGCCGATGGCAACATTTTCGAATCCGATAACTCCAACCTTGCGATCAAAGAAATCGCCACGAGCGTCAATTTCGGAGCCGTCGCCGTGGGCGCCGCCTCCACAACGCAGACCCTGAACTTCACCTTTAACGGCGACGCCAACACCGCGATTCAGGCGCCTCTCGCCGTTACGCAGGGCGCTACCGCGCTGGACTTTGCCGATGCCGGAGCGGGAACCTGCACAACCACCAATGGCGCCGGCAAGCCCTGGGCGCCGCAGACCACCTGCACCGTTAACGTGAACTTCAAGCCGAAATTTTCGGGCACGCGCTATGGGGCGGTGAAGCTGCTCGACACCACCGGGAACCTGCTGGCGACCGCGTATATCTATGGCACGGGCGTCGCGCCGCAAATGGTCTTCCCCGACAACAGCACCCTGCAGACGCTGGGCGGCGGCTTCAACGCACCTCTTGGCGGGGCGGTGGATGCCGCGGGCAACATCTATGTGGCCGATACCGGCAACAACGCGGTGAAGGATATTCCTGTCGGCTGCGCTTCGGCGAGCTGCGTCAAAACGCTGGGCGGCGGCTTCAACTTCCCGATGGGCGTCGCGATCGACGGCAGCGGCAACCTCTACGTTGCCGATGAGGGCAACGGGGCGGTGAAGGAGATGTCCCCGGCCTGCACGAACTCCGCTTGTGTCGCGACCCTGGGCGACGGCTTCTCTCAACCCCAGTATGTCGCGGTCGACCACAGCGGGAACGTCTATGTCACGGATATTCTCGACGACAACTCCGGCGCGGTGAAGGAAATGGCTTCGGGTTGTGCATCCTCCAGCTGTGTGATGACGCTGCCCGGCACGTTTTCCGATCCTGAGGGCATCGCGGTCGACGGCATTGGCAACCTGTTTGTTCTGGATAACGGAAACGCATCGGTGGTCGAGATTGCGGCCGGTTGCAAGTCCAACGCCTGCGTGACCCCGTGGGGAGACCCGGGTGGTTACGACGGCATCCTGAACATCGCCACCGACGCCAGCGGCAACGTTTATGCGGGTGACATGGCCGTGGATCAGAACGGCAATGTCTACATCGCCGACTCCGATAACAATGCGGTGGAAGTAGTGAACATGGTCACACCGCCCACGTTGAATTTTGCCAACACGAATGTCGGCTCGCAAACCAGCCCGCTGGCGGTGACGGTGGCAAACATCGGCAACGCGCCGCTGATCCTGGCTGCGCCATCGACCGGCTTCAACCCCAGTCTGTCCGCCGGCTACGTGTGGGACAGCGCGTCCACGTGCAGCCAGTCGGCTTCGGGCGGCTCGGCCTTTTCGCTGGCTCCGTCGGGTAGCTGCAGCGTCCAGATCGACTTCCAGCCAACGGCGTCCGGCGCCAGCAGCGGCTCGGTTGTGCTGACCGATAACAACCTGAACACCGTCAAGGCTACTCAGGCGATCGGCCTCTCCGGCACCGGCATAGCAGTGGCTACGGTCGGCATCTCGCCCTCCAGCGTCGACTTTGGAACCCTCTATATGGGCAGCCTCGCCATCAAGACGGTGACCGTCACCAATACCAGCAAGACCACCATGACGATCAACGATCCTTTCCTCGGGGTGGTCAAGGGCGGAAACTCCAGTGAATTTATCACCCTCAACCTGTGCCCGAGTATCGCTGGCGGAGGGCCGGAGCTGCTCGATGTTCGTTGTCTTCCTTGCCGGACCGTACTACACACCGCAGACGGCAACGTTGACGATCAACACCAACCTTGGCGGCAGCCCGCAGACGGTTCCTCTCACCGCCAACGTCATCAACCCGGTCGCGCAATTCAGCGCCGGCAGCCTGAACTTCGGAAAAGTAAAGACGAAGAGCGGCAGCGCATCCACATCGGTCCTGTTGACCAACGTTGGCGGCACGGCGCTCTCCATCTCGAAAGTGTCCATCGCGGGGGCGAATCCGGGAGACTACTCCCAGACGAGCACCTGCACGTCGGCAACCCTGAACCCGAAAGCCAGCTGCTCCATCGTCGTCACCTTCAAACCGTCGGCCAAGGGCGCGCGCAATGCGACCCTGGTCGTAACCGATAACGCACGCAACAGCACGCAGTCGATCTCACTGCTGGGCACGGGCAACTAACTGTAGTTCGGCCTGGCACAAGCAGAATCCCGGTGGACTTTCCACCGGGATTCTTTTTTTGTGCCCCAGCGTGGAGCTGGGAGCCGGGAGCTGGGAGCCGGGAGCCGCGGCTACGGCGATCGGGACCGCCGTAACGCCGAACCTGCGTGCTATACTCCGGCTCTTCCCCCCATTCATCAACACGCCTGTCCCAGATTGAGAGGCGGTTCGTACCTCCCAAAGCAGAGCGTGGGGTCCGGAGTCGATCATGCGGGTACTACTGCTCACCCTTCTCCTGTGCTTCACGGCCACCGTCGAAGCAGCCGCTCAACACACGACCGCCCACAAGGCCGCGCCAACAGCGCCGGCCGCCGCGCCAGGCGCGAAACTGACGCCGGCCAGCCTCCACACCGACAAGCTGAACTACGCCGACGACCTGGAGCGAATCTACGTCGGGGATTTTGAGCACGTCGGATTCAAGCCCGACAGCAACGAGTTCGGCATGATCGTGGGCGGGTACATGACGCAGTACTCGGAGTCGTGCGCCCGGTATCTGCCTGAGGACAAGGTCGAGATCATGACCCAGGAATGCGCACAGGAGGCCTGGACGGTGAACGGCTACGGCGTGAGCAGCCCGGATCGAGGCACTGCGTGTCCTACAGGACCGTGGGGACCGGACGCTACGCCGATCCCCGGATCTACTCGCTCCAGAAGAAGCTGGATGCGAACATGGCCGCCGGCATGCTCGGCGACATGCTGAACGGGCTGAGGCAGCAGGGCGGCGATGCCGCCGGCGGCATGAAGAAGATGACCGACGTGATGATCTATGTGAAGGACGACATGGATCACTTCCTCGACGAGAACGCGTGCGCGGCCGCGGCGACGATGCGGTTCCAGGCAAACATGCTGCGCGATGGGCGCGGGGAGGAGCCGATCCGGATGGCCGGAGGCGCGGAGGCGGTGGCCGTGCATGCCACGCTGGCGAAGGGCCAGAACTACACGCGGCTGGTGGATGACCTGATCACGGAAGAGTCGAGCGCATGGATGATGAACCGCTACTCGCCCGGCAGCGTGGATGTGAGGGCGGTCCGGCGTGACAACAGCGGCGAGCCGGCGGAGATCGACGCGCACTACCGCTTCATGATGATGGGCCAGCCGGAGATGGGAGAGGTGCGGGTGACGTTTGACGATGGCGCGCCGCAGTGCTTGTACTTCTCCGACGCTCCCATCGACATCCCGCGCTACCGAGTCCGAAGGTGCTCTCCGCATACAAGCGCAACGAGTATGCGGACGCGAATGCCCCGGGCGTGGCGGAATTTGCCGCGCCGGAACCGGCGCGACAGGCTCCGGCGCCACAGCCCGCGGTCACGATCCAGAGGGCTCCGGGGGCGCCGAACCCAGCGCCAGCCAATTTGCCGGCGCGCCAGGCGGCGATCCGGCCCGCGGGCCCGTTCAGCCTGTTTGTGCGGACGCTCGATGCGATCAACGAGGCCAGTGCCGCGCGCGGAACGACGTATCGGGCCACGCTGCAGCGGCCGGTCATGCTGAAAGACGCGGAACTGCCGGCAGGGAGCACGGTCTATCTGAATGTGACTCTGGAGCGGCAGCCCGCGGTCAGGGATGAATGCGCACCTGGACTCGTACAACATCTCTGTGTTGAGGCTGGAGTCGGAGGGCAAGGTTATCGCGGTCACGTAGGTCCGGTCCGGATGACGCGGCGCGTTGTGAATCTGGCGGCTTACCGGTCCCTTTATCGTCTACCGATGGACTTGTCAGCCATCGCAGCGGGGACATACATCGAACTTCCTGTGCCAGGAGACGCCTTCCGGCACCCGCGCCTTCCGAGGCGGCGCCTTCGCAGTAAGCCGGTGGACGGCACTCACGCCGGGAGCCGGCTCAAAAACCTGCGCGCCTTGCGGAACCAGGGGGCGCTCGCGTCGGCGCAGATAGGCCGGCATGCCCTGGGATTTGTTGAGCAGCTTGCGCGCCCAGTCGCGCGCCTCCGCGGTGCGGCCTTCGGAGGCCAGCAGCTCGGCGTAGTTGAGATACGTCTCGGACATGGTCGAGGTCTGGGTCGCGGCGCGGAACAGGACTTCGGCCTTGTCTCTCGCCGGTGAGGGCGAAGGCGTGGGCGAGGAGTCCTTCGGCGCGGTAGAAATCGTAGCTGGGGTCCTGAGCGACGACGCGTTCCAGGTCGGGAATGGCGGCGGGAGCGTCGCCGATGAGGACGGCGCAGGCTCCGCGCTTGTAGAAGGGGTCGAGGGTGGTGGATCCGCCCTGGATGGAGCGGGCGAAGCAGGCGCGGGCCTGGGTGAGACGGCCTTCATCCATGTAGAGGTCGCCGAGTTCTTCGAAGTTGCCCACGGCGGTGTTGACGTGGACCAGCGCCTCGAGCTCGCGAATGCGTTTGCGGCGGGAGAATCCGCGGGCGGACTGCTGCGAGAGGGAGGTGAGGTCGGGAGCGGCTTCAATGAAGAGGTAGATCGCGGCGCCCAGCGGGCCAAGGAAGATGATGACGAACAGCCACCAGGCATCGGGACGGCGGCGAATGAAGTGCAGGATGGCCAGGGCTTCGAGGAGCAGTCCCCACCACGTAAAGATGAAGTGAACGAGAAATCCCATCGGTCAGGATTCAGGATAGCGGAGAACAGCGGTCGGCGGTCAGCGGTCAGCGGTTAGCGGTTAGCGGTTCCGCTCTCGCCACAGCCGATAGAGTCCCCATGCTGCGATGGTGCAGTCATCGCGAATCGTTCCATCGAGGATCATCTGCTCAAAGGCGGCGATCCGCGTGGGGCGCAGCACCAGATCATGCTCTTCCGGATCGGGATCGGTCCCGCCTGGCGTGAGTCCGGTCGCCAGAAACACATGCAGCTTCTGCCGCGCGTATCCATAAGCGATCCAGAGCGTGCTGAGGTGGGTCATCGACGCCGCGGTCAGCCCCGTCTCCTCGCGCAGTTCGCCCCGCGCCAGCTCTTCCGGATCGATGTCGGCGGTCTCCCATCCGCCCTGTGGCAACTCGAGCGCCCGTTGCTGGATGGTGTAGCGGAACTGCTCAATCAGATAGAGGGTCTCGCCCTCGATGGGGATCACGACGGCACAGTCGTCCTTCTCGACCACGCCGTAGATGCCGCGCGCGCCGTTGCTGCGCTCGATCTGGTCTTCTCGCAGCCGCAGCCAGGGGTTGCGGTAAACCTCGCGGGTGGAGAGGGTCTTGATGCTCATGATTCGAGGATAGCTGGAAGGCAGCTGAGGCATCTCAGTTACTTCCGGCTTGCCGCTATGCGCTTCCGGCTCCCCGGGTTTGCCGGAACTCCTTCGCATCCGTACCATAAAGAGGAGACCGATCAGCGTAATCTTCCCGCGCACGCCAACCGCGGCGGGACGCATCGATCGACTAACTTCGCCGCTCCCCTCCCGGCCTGCGCAACGCGCACTCTGGCAGAGACGAGCAAGGGAACGCGGCTCCGGAAGGCATACCTTGACAGCTGAAACGACGGAAATCAATCCTGCCGCAACGGCGGAAAACGAATCCACGGAACACACTCATGAAGGACATGAGCACGAAGCCGGACCACAACACGAAGCCCATGCGCTTGCGCAGCAGCCGACGCTGAATCCGGAGTGCACGCGCGAGGTGCAGGTGGAAGCGACGGCCGATGAGGTCAGCAAGGCCTTCCGCACGGTGCTGAAGAAGTATCAAAAACTGGCGCGGATTCCGGGCTTTCGTCCGGGCAAGGTTCCGGAGAGCGTGCTGCGGTCGCGCTTCGCAGGGGCGCTGCGCGAGGACGTGGTGGAGGCGCTGGTGCCGGAACACTTTCGCGCAGCCATTGCGCAGAAGGGACTGCGGCCGGTATCGCAACCGCAGGTCACCGATCTGCAGCTGCAGGAAGGCCAGCCGCTGACGTTCAAGGCCGTGTTTGAAGTGCTGCCGGAGTTTTCGGTGGATGGCTATCAGGACGTGAAGGTGGAGAAGCCGGACACCGAGCTGACCGAGGAGGAGTTCAACACGGAGCTGGAGCGGATTCGCGAGGGACATTCGCGTCTGGAAAACGTGACGGAAGATCGCGGCCTGGCGGATGGAGACTGGGCGCTGATCAGCTTCACGGGCGATGTGGGGGGCGAGGGCGCGGAAAATTCCGAGGGTGGGGAACCCGGATCGCCAACCGCCGCGCTGACGGAGGCACAGCCCATTCAGGGCAAAGATGTTTCGGTCGAGATTGGCGGGAAAGATACGGTAGCGGCGTTCAGCGATGCGCTGCGCGGATCGAAGCCGGGACAGGAGCTGAAATTCGAAGTCACCTATCCGGGGGATTTCGGACAGAAGCGACTTGCGGGTAAAACGGTGGCGTACAACGTTGAGGTAAAGGGCATCCAGACAAGGGTCTTGCCTGAACTCAACGACGCATTCGCCAAGGAATTTGGCAACTACGAGGGTCTCGAAGACTTCAGGCAGAAGTTGAGGGAACATCTCGCAGAAGATAAGAAGAACAGGGTTTTTGTCGATACAAGAAATCGACTGGTCGATGCACTGTTATCCAGGTACCAGTTTCCGGTTCCCGAATCGCTGGTGCAGAGCCAGATCGACGCCCGGCTGGAGCGCGGCTTGAGAGCGCTGGCAGCGCAGGGGATGCGCACGGAAGATTTGCGCAAACTGGATTTCGATCGGCTGCGGGAGGCGCAGCGGGAATCCGCGGTCGGCGAGGTGAAGGGTACGCTGGTACTGGATCGTATTGCCGATGTGGAAAACATTCAAATCAGCGACGAGGAAGTGGAGCGCGAGCTTCAGGTAATCTCATTGCAAACGCGGGAACCGCTGGAAACGCTTCGGGGAAGGCTGGAGCGGGAAGGAAGTCTGGCACGGATCCGCGAGCAATTGCGACGGGAGAAAACGGGAAGTCTGCTGGTAGAACGGCTGAGCTGAAGCGCGCAATCGGGCGCGCGGGTGATTCCTGTCACAGACGATGAGGACGTAAAGCCTCAGAACTGAGAGTAGAGAACAAGATGGCGTTAGTACCCATGGTCATCGAGCAGACGAGCCGCGGAGAGCGGGCGTATGACATATATTCGCGTCTGCTGCGCGACAACATTATCTTTCTGGGCACACCGATCGATGACATGATTGCGAACCTGGTCATCGCGCAGTTACTCTTCCTGTCCGGAGAGGACCCGGAAAAGGATATTCAGCTGTACATCAACTCGCCAGGCGGCTCGATTACGGCGGGCCTGGCGATTTACGACACCATGCAGTTCATCCGCAACGATTGCGTGACGTACTGCATTGGGCAGGCAGCCAGTATGGGCGCATTTTTGCTCATGGCAGGGACGAAGGGCAAGCGCTTCGCACTGCCGAACTCACGCATCCTGATCCACCAGCCGTCGATGGGCGGACTGGCGGGGCAGGCCACCGACATCGATATCCACGCACGCGAGATCATACGGATCCGCGAGATCACCAACAAGCTGATGGCGAAGCATACGGGCCAGGCCCTGGAGAAGATCGAAAGAGACGTGGAACGAGACTTCATCATGAACGCGCCGCAGGCGAAAGAGTACGGGATCATCGATGAGATCATCGATCGCCCGCGGACGACGAGCAGTCAGTAATGTCTGACTGAATTCCCCCTGAGGTAGAGGAGTAGCCGGAGATGAAAACGCGCACGGGACCCGATGAAGCATTACGTTGCTCGTTCTGTCACAAATCGCAGGATGCGGTTGCCAAGCTGATTTCATCGCCCAGCGACTATCCGCGCGCGTACATCTGCGACGAGTGCGTCGCGGTTTGCAACTCGATCCTCGAGGACGACCGGACCGAGACCTCGACCGGCGCGGCGCCGACGCATCTGCCCAAGCCGCTCGAGGTTAAGGCGTTTCTGGACGAGTACGTGATCGGCCAGGATCAGACGAAGAAGAAGCTGGCGGTGGCGGTTTACAACCACTACAAGCGCGTGCAGATGAACCGGACGCGCGGCACCGATGTGGAGCTGGCGAAGTCGAACATCCTGCTGGTGGGCCCCACCGGCAGCGGCAAGACGCTGCTGGCGCACACCCTGGCCAAGATGCTGGACGTGCCGTTTGCCATCGTCGATGCCACGACTCTGACCGAAGCGGGGTATGTCGGCGAGGACGTCGAGAACATTATCCTGAAGCTGCTGCAGGCGGCGGATGGGGATGTGGCGCGGGCGCAGACCGGCATCATTTATATCGACGAGATCGACAAGATCGGCCGCAAGGACGAGAATCCTTCGATTACGCGGGATGTTTCGGGCGAAGGGGTGCAGCAGGCTCTGCTAAAGATTCTGGAGGGAACGGTGGCCAACGTGCCGCCGCAGGGCGGGCGCAAGCATCCGCACCAGGAATTTACTCCGGTCGACACGACGAACATTTTGTTTATCTGTGGCGGAGCTTTTGTGGGTCTGGAGCGTGTGATCGGGCGCCGGATCGGCAAAAAGGCGCTGGGCTTTAAAGCGATTGCCGACAAGGACCAGGCAGACGCCACCGGAGCGCCGCTTCATCCGCAGCGCGACAGCGAGCTGCTGCGCCAGGCGGAACCCCAGGACCTGATCCGCTTCGGCCTGATACCGGAATTCGTCGGCCGCCTGCCGGTGCTGGGTATCCTCGACGAGCTGGACGAGGCAGCGCTGGTGGAAATTCTGACCAAGCCACGCAATGCCATCATGAAGCAGTATCAGAAGCTCTTCGACTACGAGGGCGTGAAGCTCACCTTTACCGAAGATGCTACGAAAGCGGTTGCCCAGGAGGCGCTGCTGCGCAAGGTGGGAGCGCGCGGGCTGCGGATGATCCTCGAGGAGCTGATGCTGGACCTGATGTACCACCTGCCCAGCAATAAGAAGGTGAAGGAGATGGAGATTCAGGCCGAGATGGTGCGGAACCGGAACCTCTCCATGCTGCTGCTCGATAAAGCCAGTTGATGCACTGTTTCCGGAGCATGTGACGGTTCGGCGCCTCCGAGGTCGATCGTTTGAGACTGTTCCCCATCGCAGGTCCCCCCGGGCGCGGGGTATTCCCGATCCTACGCGCCGCCCACTCCCTGGTAACGCATAACGTCGCCACCCGGCACGCAGCGGCTCGCTGAAATGGGTTACTCTTCTCTTAAGAGCACGACCCGCTACAATCATCCGAAAGACAGCAGTTTCGAAAGGAATGCCGTGAGCCAGCCTTCGAAAGAAAGCCGGGAACGAAACGAGCTTCGCAAGTTCCCCATGATGCCCATTCGGGACATGGTGATCTTTCCTCACATGATGACGCCGTTCGTGGTGGGTCGCGAGTCGAGCGTGCGGGCGCTGGAGGAGGCGCTGAACGGGGAGCGGAAGATTTTCCTCGCCACCCAGCACGATGCGCGGATCGACGAGCCGACGGCCGGATGAGATTTATCAGGTCGGTACGGTGGGCAACATCGTGCAAAGCGTGCGGATGCCCGATGGCAATATCAAGGTGCTGGTGGAAGGAATCGAACGGGCGCGCGCGGTTGAGATCAACGACTCGGACGGGTTCTTCGTGGCGACGGTGAAGGTGGCCAAGCCGCTGCCGGAAATCACGCCGCAGGTCGAGCAGCTGGTGCAGCGGGTCACTTCCCTGTTCGAGCAGTACGTGAAGCTGCAACAGTCGCTGAATGTGGAAACGGTGGCGTCGGCGATTCGCACCGATGAGCCGTCGAAACTGGCCGACACGATCGCGGCGAATCTGCAGCTGGAAGTGCCGGACAAGCAGGAGCTGCTGGACATCTTCGATCTGCCGGAGCGGCTGCTGAAGATCGCCGACGTGCTGGACATCGAGATCGAGAAGCTGAACATGGACCGCAGCATCCAGTCGCGCGTGAAGCGGCAGATGGAGCGGGCGCAGAAAGAGTATTACCTCAACGAGAAGATCAAGGCCATTCAGAAGGAACTGGGCCGCGGCGAGAAGAGCGAGTTCGACGAGCTGAAGAAGAAGATTGAAACGGCGGGGATGCCGAAGGACGTCTTCGAGAAGGCGATCCAGGAGCTGAAGAAGCTGGAAGCCATGCCGCCCATGTCGGCCGAGTCGACGGTGTCGCGGAATTATCTGGACTGGCTGCTGGCGGTGCCGTGGAAGAAGAAATCGAAGGAAACGCGGAGCATCGATCACGCGGAGAAAGTGCTGAACGCGGATCACTATGGCCTGGAGAAGATCAAGGAGCGCATCCTCGAGTTTTTGGCGGTGCGCCAGCTGGTGAAGAATCCGAAGGGATCGATTCTGTGCTTCGTTGGGCCTCCGGGCGTGGGCAAGACTTCGCTGGGGATGTCGATTGCGAAGGCGACGGGGCGGAAGTTCGTGCGCATGTCGCTGGGCGGGGTCCGGGATGAAGCGGAGATTCGCGGGCATCGGCGCACCTATATCGGCGCGCTGCCGGGGCAGATCATCCAGTCGATGAAGAAGGCGGGGACGCGGAATCCGGTGTTCATGCTGGATGAAGTGGACAAGATGGCGTCGGATTTCCGGGGCGATCCAGCGTCGGCGCTGCTGGAGGTGCTCGATCCGGAACAGAATCACAGCTTCCAGGATCACTACCTCGACGTGGAGTACGACCTTTCGCAGGTGTTGTTCGTGGCGACGGCCAATGTGCTGCACACGATTCCGCCGGCGTTGCAGGATCGCATGGAGATCCTGCGGCTGCACGGCTACACCGAATACGAGAAGCTGGAAATTGCGAAGCAATACCTGGTGAAGAAGCAGCGCGACAACACGGGGCTGACGGAGAAGAACCTGTCCTTCAACGACGCGGCGCTAACCGAGATGATCCGCAGCTACACGCGTGAGGCGGGGGTGCGCAACCTGGAACGCGAGATCGGCAACGTGTGCCGGAAGGTGGCGCGACGGGTGGTGAAGGCCGGCGCGAAACACAAAGAGACGATGACGCCGGAGAATATTTCCGAATTTCTGGGCGTGCCGAAGTTTCGCGACTCGATGGTGCACGAGAAGAGCGAAATTGGCCTGGTGAACGGGCTGGCGTGGACCGAAGTCGGCGGCAGCATTTTGCAGACCGAAGTGCAGGTGCTGGACGGCAAGGGCAAACTGACGACGACCGGGCAGTTGGGCGACGTGATGACGGAGTCGGCGCAGGCGGCGCTCTCGTATGTGCGAAGCCGCGCGCATCATCTTGGACTGCCGCGCGACTTTTACCGCAACGTCGACATTCATATTCATGTGCCGGAAGGCGCGATTCCGAAGGACGGGCCGTCGGCAGGCATTACGCTGGCGACGGCGCTGGCCAGTGCGCTGGCGAAGATCCCGGTTCGTCGCGACCTGGCCATGACCGGCGAAGTGACGCTGCGTGGCAAGGTGCTGGCGATCGGCGGACTGAAGGAGAAGCTGCTGGCGGCGCATCGTGCGGGCATCTTCGAGGCGATTCTGCCGGAGGATAACCGGAAGGATCTGCCGGAGATTCCGGAGAACCTGAAGAGCGTGATGAAGCTGAACTTTGTGGACACGATGGACGAGGTGCTGAAGATTGCGCTGGAAGCGCCGCTGCCGGAGCTGAAGGAAGAGACGCCGGAGGTGCTGGAGGCCGGCGTGCTGAACACGGTACCGCCGCCGGAGCAGAGGCCACATCAGTAGCCAGGCGGTAGGCGGTAGGCGGTAGGCAGTAGGCGGTAGCTAAGAGCGGTCAGCGTTCACAGCGAAGGTTCGAGAAAAAGTTTGCCGGCGCGCACCCAAAGGGTGGCGCCGGTTTCGTTTGTGCGCCAGTTTTTGAGGTCGATGCTTTTTCCTGATGGAACTCGATCGTAGGAGATGGGGCCGAAGGTAAGCGGCTTGCCGGGTTCACATTGCTGTGGTTTGCCGGAGGCTTCGAAGAAGTCGGCTTCGCCATCCTTCTTCCCCACCACCTGCGCGTGACCGTCGGGATCGACTAAGACTGCAGTTTCTTTCGTCGACGCCGATGGCGCGGATTGTTTTTGCTTGTCCTGAGGCCAGAATGCGGGCCATGAAGGCGAGCAGGCGACCTTCGCGATGGCGCGTGTCGAAATGGGTGTCGGTGATGATGCCGCGCAGGATTGGAATGCCGAACAGATCCCGCGCGATCGCGACCTGGCGGTAGAAGGGATCGGCGAGGGCCTCGTCCGAGCTGAGGTCCTTGTCGTCGGGCTTGTCGTTTTGCGCGGAGTAGATGTACTGACCCAGCACGGCGAGCCCGGCGCTGGTGCCGCCGATGGGGACACCGTTTTTGACTGCCTGCCGGAGAGCGGCTTCGACGGGGGTTCCGGCCCAGAAATTGATGTAGCGGGCCTGATCGCCGCCGGCGATGAAGATGGCCGACGCATTTGTAATCGTGTCGATTACAAATTGATTTGTGGACGACGCGCGGTCGGTCAGGATCAGCGTCGCGACCGAGTTGAGATGGCACAGGCCCTGGACGTAGGGGTTGTAGTCGTCGTCGCCGTGGGCGCGGAGGATGAGGAAGTCGCCGCCATCGGCGCGGTCGCAAAGCCAGCGGAAGGCTTCGTCGAGATCGGTGCCGCCGCCCATGAGAGCGTATCCGGCTCGGGGATGGACCGTGATGTTGTCGGGCGCGCCGACGCGGATATAGCGGTATGTGTGCGCAACAGCTGCTGGGGCCTGGATCGCGCTTTGCGCGATGCCCACCCTGATTCCGCCCAAAAGCGGGGCGGAATCAGAATGGGGCACCCGGATTCCCGCATTTGCCCGGCTTGCCACATCTGCCCGGCTTCCCACATCTACCAAAACCGGGCAGATGTGGGGCACCCAGGATTTCGTGCTGAAGGTCGCAGCGAACAGCAACAGCAAGGCGGCGAACTTCATAGTTTCGCCAGGGCCTGATCGAGGTCGGCGAGGATGTCGGCCTCGTCCTCGATGCCGACGGAGATGCGGACGAGGCCTTCGGTGATGCCGAGGCGCTGCTGCTCCTCAGCGGGAACGGACGCGTGGGTGGTGGTGGCGGAGTGCGAGATGAGCGACTCGACGCCGCCGAGCGATTCGCCGTTGGTGATGACGCGGACGGAGCGGAGGAGCTTGTCGGCATTGGCGCGCGAGCCAAGTTCGAAGGCGATCATGGAGCCGAAACCGGACATCTGGCGCTTCGCCAGTTCGTGCTGCGGGTGCGTTGGGAGACCGGGATAGAGGACGCGGCTCACCTTCGAGTGTTTGGAGAGAAAGTCGGCGACCGCGCGGCCGTTGGCGTCGTGCTGGCGCATGCGGACGGCGAGCGTCTTGACGCCGCGCAGGATCAGCCAGGCCTCGAAGGGCGAGAGGATGCCGCCGGTGCACTTCTGCACGAAGCGGAACTGCTCGGCGAGGTCGGCGCGGGTGGTGACGAGGATGCCGCCGAGACCGTCGGAGTGGCCGTTGAGGAACTTGGTGGTCGAGTGCATGACGACGTCGGCGCCCAGCTCGATGGGGCGCTGAAAGTACGGCGACATGAAGGTGTTGTCGACACTCATGGGGATGCCGTGCTCGTGGCAGATATCCGCGACGGCGCGAATGTCGGTGAGCATCATCAGCGGGTTCGTTGGCGTCTCGATGTGGACGAGCCTCGTGGTGGGGCGGAGGGCGCGGCGGACGTTGTCGGGGTTCGAGGTGTCAACGAAGCTGAACTCGATGCCGTGATGCGGGATGACCTGGGTGAAGAGGCGCGTGGTGCCGCCGTAGACGTTGTGTCCGCAGATAACGTGGTCGCCGACTTTCAGCATCGTGACGAGTGCGGCGATGGCCGCCATGCCGCTGCCAAAGGCGTGGCCGCTGGTTCCGCCTTCGAGTGAGGCGAGGTTGGCTTCGACGGCGTCGCGCGTGGGGTTGGAGACGCGGGAATATTCCCAGCCGCGGTGCTGCTCGATGCCCTGCAGCTCGTAGGTAGAGGTCAGGTAGAGCGGAACGTTGACGGCTCCGGTGCGGGGGTCGGGTCCCTGTCCGTCATGGATAGCGCGCGTAGCAAAGCCGAGCGATGGAGTAGGCATGGTCCTCTCCATCTTAACGGGAACGGCAGTCGGCAGTCGGCAGTCAGCGGTTGGCGGTTGGCGGTTGGCGGTTGGCGGTTGGCGGTGGATGCACTTCGACTTCGCGATTCAAACTTCGGTGCTCTTGCAGGAATCGGCGATTTGTCGCATCGATAGTTCATGAAGATGCGACATTTTCGTGATTTGACAGTTTGGCAGAAGTCGATGGAGCTTGCCGGTGAGACGTACTCACTGACTAAAGATTTTCCGAAGGCTGAGACCTTCGGGCTGGTGGCGCAGATGCGGCGCGCCGCGGTCTCTGTCCCGAGCAATATCGCCGAGGGTCACGGACGACTCAGTGATCGGAGTTTCGCCGTCTTTCTTAGTCAAGCCCGAGGATTGCTCTACGAACTGGAGACACAAACCGATCTGTCGGCTCAACTCGGATTTGTACCGCCTGAGCGGTGCCGGGATTTGATCGGTCACATCAACGAAGTTGCACGCCTGTTGAATGGCTTGCTTTCGACCGTCAGACGGAGCAGTTCCCCCGAGCACGGGCCAACTGCTGACCGCTAACTGCCGACCGCTCGCTAAAAGCTGAAGCTGGCCTGCAGATTGATGCTGCGGTTTCCACCGGACTGAGGAC
This sequence comes from uncultured Acidobacteriaceae bacterium, assembly GCA_963702285.1. GTDB lineage: Bacteria > Acidobacteriota > Terriglobia > Terriglobales > Acidobacteriaceae > Palsa-343. Next base: position 42,903 of record CAVPCB010000141.1, read on the forward strand.
CGAAGAAGCCTCCCGCCAACGACTGCGATTGGCCGAAGAAGGAACCGGGCAGGCCCGCACCCAGCGGTTTGCCGGCCGGGATCACGCCATTCGGTGTGCCGAGGTTTTCGTGGTTGAGGATGTTGGTCGCCCACAGGCCGAGGCTGAGGCTGTAGCGGCGGGCAACGGCCTGATCCATGCGGCCGGGGCCGCCCTGCGATCCGCTGAAGCCGCCGCCGAGTCTCGCGGGCCACCGTGGAAGCCGCCGCCGACCACCACCGCCACCGCCGCGCTCGCCTTCACCGAGCTTGGGGCCAATGCCAATGACCTTGTTGAGACGCATGTTCACGCTGACGTTGGAGGGGCCGGTGCCGAGTCCGTAGGGGACGATCTTCTCGCCGGTTCCGAAGGGGCCGAGGTTGAAGCAGCCCAGAGAAGTTTTTACCGCGCCCGACTCGGTACACGAAGCCGCGTAGGTGGGGCGCGCATTGAATTGATTGTTGCCAGTCAGATCCTGGCCGGTGGTCACGTTGAAGGGCGTGCCGGAGTTGGCGACCAGCATGGGGGACGCAGAAATCTTCCAGGGCAGCATGAGGTTGCCGAACACCATGACGCGGTGCTCGACGGCGAAGGTGGTGCGGCCGTAGTCGAGGCCGGGATCGCTGGACACGGAGGGAACGGAGCCGATGCCGCTGGTATCACCGTTGGCGTTGCTGTAGGTGTAGTTGGTAAAGACGCTGAAGTTGCGGTAATTGGCGCGGATGGTGGCCATGAGCTGATGCTCTTTGTAAAAACCGCCGGACTGGTATTGCAGGTTGTTATCCGGGGGTTCCGCGGGCTCGGTGCCGGGATACTCCCCGTCCTGGAAGCCACCGGCGGCGATCTCGGATGCGGCGGCGCTGAGATTATCGGTGAAGTACTGATGGATGCCCTGGGAGAAGACGTAGGTGACGTTGCCGGTCATGAACTTCGAAAGCTGACGATCGACACCGACGGCCGCCTCCATATCGTTCGCCGCTTTCATATTTGGATCGAGGGAGTATTGGGTGGGTGCAGCGCGGCCGGCGCCACCGCCGCCTGAAGTGATCTTGGTGGGCTGGTTCGGATCGAAGGCGATGCCGGAGGTCTGAATAAAGGTCTTCTCATTGAAGTTGTTCTGGTGGATGGCGTTGACGATGTACGGGACCTGCGCGCCGAAACCGTTGGCGACGGTGAAGCGCTGATAGAACCAGCCGTATCCGGCACGAATGACGGTCTTGGGCTGCTGCTTGCCGGTGGCGCGGCCGAGAGCGTAGGCCACGGTGATGCGCGGGGCCCAGTCATTCTTGTCGTGAATGCGGTTCTGAGATTCCCAGCGCGCGCCATAGCTGAAGGTCAGACGAGGGCTGACTTTCCAGTCGTCCTGATAGAAGAGGCTGGCGTCGAAGAGGATGGCGCGAGCCAGCGGATTCTGAACGTCGTTGTAGCTGTACTGCTGCGGCTTGCAGGTTCCCTGAGAAGGCTGAACGCAGCCGAGATAGTCATTGAGGCTGCCGAAGTTATAGGAGCCGTTGCTGCCACTGGTGGAGTAGTTGACGTCGTCGTAGGAGCGGACGCGCGCGCCGAAGTTCAGCGAGTGCGGGCCGAAGGCGCCGGAGAAGTAGTTCTGCAGCTCGAAGTCGTTCTCGTGATCCTGAACGATCTGGGAGTTGCTGGAGCCGTCGCTGAAAGCGCCCTGGACGGTGACGGAGGGCAGCGGCTGACCACTGGCGTTGTAGGCGATGGCGGTGGGATTCTCGCGGTTGCGAACGCGGCGGTACTGAAAGCGGATGTCGTCAACCAGCTTGGGGCTGAGGATGAGGCTGTCGGAGAGCTGGATCTGGTTTTCCTGCTGATTGGTGTTGATGGCCTGGCTGGGCAGGCTAAGGGGATTGAGGCCGCCGTTGGTGTTGACGCCGCGATTGTACTCATAGCGGGCGGTGAGGGTGTTGGCCTTGCCGAGTTGCAGGTCAACACGCGGGCTGAAGCTGACGCGCGAGCTGGGATTGTCGATGGCCTCGTTGATGGAGGTGCCGGTGGCGTTGCCGTCCGATCCGAGGACGACAGTACTGGGATCGATGGCCTCGAGGATGGCTTCGTTCTGCTGGCTCCGCGAGAAGATGCTCACGAAGTAGGAAGCGCTCTTATTGATGGGGCCGCCGACAGAGCCATGCAGCATCCACGAGGAATAGGAAGGCTCAGTCTTGCCGGCGAGAATCGGGTTTTGCGAGTTGAACGCGGAGTCGTTGCCGATGAGTTCTGCCTGGCCATGCAGCTTGTCGGTGCCGGGCTTGGTGAAAATCTCGATGCGGCCGTAGCCGAGGCGGTCGTACTCGGCGGAGAAGGGATTCTGGTTGACGCGGATTTCGCGGATGGAGGATTTAGGCGGAAGCTGGCCACCGGTGAAACCGTCGATGTAAATCTGGCCGCCGTTGGGACCGGCAGAGGGACCGGCGAGGGCCTGGAGTTCGTTTTGCAATTCGTCGGGATCGTCGGAGAGCGCATTGAGGTCGCTGCCCTTGATGACGATGGCGCTGGCATTGGCGTCGGCATCGGTGCCAATGGTGGTGTTCTCTGCCTGCACTTCAACCTGCTGTTGCTGCACCTGAATCTGGAGCGCGGGATTGAGGCTCTTCATCTGGCCGCTAACCACGGCGATGTTGGGAACGCGATAGACCGCAAATCCGGGCGCGGTAACCCACACGGAATAGGTGCCCGGGGAAATACCGTGCACTGCGTACACACCACCGGAGTCGGCCGTAGCTTTACCGGCGGTCTTGCCGGCCGTATCGAGGACAACGATGGTGGCTCCGGGAATGACGGCACCGGAAGGATCGGTGACCTGACCACGAATGCCGGCGCTATTCTGCGCGGGAGCGGCCTGTGAAGCGGAAGGCGTTGTGGGTGCGGCGAGATCCTGCGCGGAGACGAACGGCGCGGCGGCGAGCAGAAGCGCGCCAAGGACAGCGATCATCAGCTGGTGGCCGGTGCGTCGGGAAGCAATCGGCCGAGAAGCAACGGCCGCAGAGAGGGTCGGGAAAGTCAGACACTTCAGGCAATCGAGAGTTCTGCAGTTCAATGCGGTTTTCCTTTTTTTCTTAAGTGCCGCTCGGGTCATGCCCGGTGGCTTAGTTCGGAACCAGCCGTTGCCATGAGAGACGTGTATTCAGCCTGGCAGGTTCACCTTAGTTCTTGCTTAAGGTCGTAATTTTTCTCACTGCGGTGTTGCGTCGCCGCCGCTCTGATCGCCACCGGTAGAACCGCCGCCCAGACCGCTCCACGCAGAGGAGAACATGCTCTGGCTTCCGCTGGCTGAGGCCTGGAGCATGGGCTCGACGCCTGCGAGGAGGCGGATCGCGGTAGCAGAGTCGAGGCTACCGGAGGTGGCGACGATCATCACGGCGTCGCCCTTATGAAGATCGGAGACATGAATTACGGGTGAACGCTGGAGGACGCGGGCGAATCCGCCTGCGCCGGCCTGGGCGCCGGCTGCCGCCCCTTGTCCAGCAGTTGCGGCTCCTTGTCCGCGGAACTGACCACCACTGCCAGGAGCGCCGGTTCCGGGAGCGGCGGCATGTTGGCCGGGTGCTGCCTGCGCCGCGCCACCATTGCCTGCCGATAGAGCGAAGACGCATGGCGATCATCTGCGCCATCTGCGGATCGAGCTTGCGCAGGTCGGAATCGGGAGTGGTTTTGATGGTCACGGTTTTCTTCGTAACCAGATCTTTGACGGTGAAGGTGTTTGCGGCAGCGTCGCTGGAGACGATGGTGCCGGCGATGTTGCGGAAGGAGCCGGAGACGATCTCGTCGGCGGCGATGTCGTCGCCGGTACGGTCGCCGCGAGCGGTGACCTGATCGCCAGGCTGAATGGCGGCGAGTGTGGAAGGCTCAGCGTCGGTGAACTTTACGGAATCGGGCGCGTAGCGGCGGACGATGGTGGCAGGAGTGGTGTGAATGGTGAGGGCACGATTTGTCGCCGTGATGGTTACAGTTCCCGCGGAGGCATCAACGGATTTGACCAGGCCGCCGACGCCGCGGCGGGCCCAGTCCGCCTGGTCCTGCTGCTGTTTGGCGGCGATGTCGCTTTGCTTGTTGACGACGACGACTTTGGCAGCCGGTGGATCGCCGGCTGCGAGGATGAGAACGCGATCGCCTGCGGCGATGTCGGTGATGGCGATTTTGGTGGCGCCGGCAAGGGTTTTGGAGCCGGGCGCGGTGCGGACGATGTTGGAGGTTTCAGGAACGCTGACCGTGATATCCGCGCCCGAATCCTGTTTGACCACAACGGAGTTGCCGCTGACGGAACTGACGGTGCCGATGACACGGCTCGATGCCGGGGTCTGCGCCTGGGACGGGAGGGCGAGGACCACGGAGAGGCAGCCGAGCGCGGCAAGAGCGGCGCAGAGTTGTCGGGGGCGACTCATCCTCATTCCATGGTATCTCGCAAGGGACCTGTAGATCTGACGGGAGCAGGGGCCGAAAGTTTCAGGATGGAAAGGGTTTCCTACCGGATACCGGTACCAATCTGACGGTCCGTGAGGCGCGGCTATCCATATATGATCGCGGGTGGTTTGTTTTCTTTTCTTTAACAGTCTTCGGCTGTCCACGAACGGACATCTATAAAGAACGAGGCATCAACGAGCAGGACAGAAACGAGATGAAGAATGGCAATTTCCGGCTCCAGCAGCAGTGATTCGGTAAAGGTGGCACCGGGCGGCGAAGGCGCCAGCTACGGCAGCGCGCTGGCCATGGTGACGACGCTGTTTTTCATGTGGGGATTTTTGACGTCGCTGAACGACATTTTGATCCCACACCTGAAGTCGATTTTCGAACTGAATTACGCGCAGGTGATGCTGGTGCAGTTCGCCTTCTTCACGACCTACGCGCTGCTGGGGATTCCGTCGGGCAAGGTGGTGGAATGGATCGGCTACAAAAAGACGATGGTGGCCGGGCTGCTGACCATGGGGGTTGGCTCGTTGCTGTTTGTTCCGGCGGCAAAGGTGCCGTCGTATCCGCTGTTTCTTTGCGCGCTGATCGTGCTGGCGGCGGGGATCACGGCGCTGCAGGTGGCGGCGAATCCTTATGTAACGGTGCTGGGGCCACCGCGTACCGCATCAAGCCGGCTGAATCTGACGCAGGCGTTCAACTCGCTGGGGACGGTGCTGGGGCCCATCTTCGGAGCTTTCGTGATCCTGCGGACCGCGGGCGCGGTGCAGGACGTGACGAAGATGTCGCCGGAGGTCCACAAGGCGTATCAGATTCACGAGGCATCGACGGTCAACATTCCCTACGTGGGCATTGCGCTGGCGCTGGTGCTGCTGGGACTGGCGATCGCGATGTACAAATTTCCGCGCATCGAGACGACGAAGGATTACCGGCCCAGCGAGCTGCATAAGGAAAAGGGCAGCATCTGGCGGCATTCGCATGTGGTGTTTGGGGCGATTGCGATTTTTGTTTATGTGGGCGCCGAGGTTTCGATCGGCAGCTTCCTGATCAACTACTTTGCTCAGCCGGAGATTGGCGGACTGGCCACGGCGGCGTCGAGCGGATCGGTACACATGGCGTCGGCGGCGATTTTGCGTCTGGCGACGAAGATTATCGGCACCTGGGTGCCGCTGTATTGGGGCGGGCTGATGGTGGGCCGATTCATCGGCTCGGGGGTGCTGCAGAAGGCGAACCCAGGCAAGGTGCTGAGCATTGTTGCCCTGTGCGCCGCGCTGTTGGTGGTGGTGTCGATGCTGACCGACGGCGGCCTGGCGGTGTGGAGCATTCTGCTGGTGGGGCTGTTCGACTCGATTCAGTTCCCCACGATTTTCACGCTGGGGGTTGCGGAGATGGGGCCGCTCACCGGCGAGGCTTCGGGGCTGCTGATCACGGCGATTGTGGGTGGCGCGATTATTCCGGAGCTGCAGGGAATGCTGGCGGATCGGATCGGAATTCACCACGCTTTTGTTCTGCCGATTCTCTGCTTCCTGTATATCGCGTGGTATGGGGTGCGGGGGTCGAAGGTGAAGGAGCCGGTGCGGTAGTGGGAGCCCGGTAGACGGGAGAGAGGAGGGTACCCTCATGAAGCCACCTAGTTATTTTGTTCTGGTGTTTGGCGATCCGAAGCAAGATGGAGACCCGGTCGAATCGGGGCGATATGAAGCTGAGAAAGGCTATCCCGCGTTCGAGGTTGAGGCCGGGGACCTGCTCCTCCTCTACTGCACTGAAGGATATAGGGAGTTTCCGAGGCAGTTCGCGGGCATAGGCGTGGCACTCACCGGCGAAACTGCATTAGTTCAGTATCGATGGATACCTTTTTCTGCTCCAATCGAGCGGGAAGTGATCGAACAAACGTTCGAGCCAGCTGATTATGCGAAAATGCGAGAACTCGGGATCACGACGCGCAGAGCATTTCGGATTACGGGGACATCCTTCGCTAAGACGGTAGCAAACCAACCTCTCGGTTCCATGCTATAGCGCTCTTACTCGCCAGCGGCGCTCGCTGTACGCTGAACGCTGAACCCTGTACCCTGTTCGTGATGTCTTCCACCCTTCTGCTCTCCGGTCAGCCTCTTACTCTCGATGAAATCGGTCAGGTCGCGCTGGAGAAGCGCGTCGTCGCACTCGACCCTGCCGCGTTGCCGCGCATGCGCGAATCGCGTGCGGTGGTCGATGGACTGCTGGCACGCGGTGCGACCGTCTATGGGGTGAACACCGGCTTTGGCAAGCTCTCCGATGTGACGATCGAGCCCGGCGAGGTGCAGGCTCTGCAGCGCAACCTGGTGCGGAGTCATGCGTGCGGCGTGGGCGATCCGCTGCCCGAAGGCGGAAGTCCGCGCGATGCTGCTGCTGCGCGCCAATGTGCTGGCGAAAGGCTTCAGCGGCGTGCGGCCCGTCGTGGTGGAGATGCTGCTGGAGTTGCTGAATCGCGGGATTCATCCGGTGGTGCCGGCGCGCGGATCGGTGGGGGCGAGCGGAGACCTGGCGCCACTGGCGCATCTCGCGCTCGCGATCATCGGCGAAGGCATGGTGCTGCTGGACGGGCGACCGATGCCCGCGGCGATGGCGATGCTGAAGACGGGACTCCGGCCGGTGGTGCTCGAAGCAAAAGAAGGCCTGGCGCTGCTGAACGGCACGCAGGCCATTACCGGGGTTGGAGCCCTGGCGCTGGCGCGCGCGTTGCGCGTGGTGGAGTTGGCCGATCTGGCCGGTGCGATGACGCTCGAGGCGCTCAAGGGGACGCCGACGCCGTTCGATGAGCGCATTCATGCGGTGCGGCCGCATGCAGGGCAGATGGCGGCGGCGGCGCATTTGCGCGCGCTGCTGGAGGAGAGCGAGATTCGCGAGTCGCATCGGGAGAACGATCCGCGCGTGCAGGACGCCTATTGTCTGCGCTGCATGCCGCAGGTGCATGGGGCGGTGCGCGACGCGCTTGGACACGCGCAGGCGACGCTCGAAATTGAAACTGGGTCTGCTACCGATAATCCGCTGGTGTTCGCTGAGGGCGAGATTTTGTCGGGCGGAAACTTTCATGGCGCGCCGCTGGCGCTGCAGCTGGATGCGGCGGCGATTGCGATGACGACGCTGATGGGGATCGGCGAGCGGCGCGTGGATCGGCTGGTGAATCCGGACATCAACGAGGGCCTGCCACCGTTCTTGTCGAAGACGCCGGGGGTGTCGTCTGGTTTCATGATCGCGCACATCGTCGCGGCTGCGATGCTGAACGAGGCGAAGGTGCTGGCGCATCCGGCGAGCGCGGACAGCGTGCCGACCTCGGGCGGGAAAGAGGATCATGTGTCGATGGGAATGACGGCGGCGCTGAAATTCCGGCAGGTGGTGGAGAATGCGGAGCGTCTGCTGGCGGTGGAGCTGCTTTGTGCGGCGCAGGGCCTGGATTTTCGGGCTCCGCTGAAGCCGGCGCGGCGGGTGGGTGAGGCGTTTGCGCGCGTGCGCGGTGTGGTGCCAGCGCTGGGGGAGGATCGGGTTCTGAGCGGCGATATCGAGGCGATGGTGGCGGCGGTGAGAGGTGGGAAACTGGATGGGTGGCGAGGGTAGCTTATTCGCAGCGGAACTTCATCTATCCAAATCTGGAGAACCCCCCAATGGGATTGAGACAAAGCTTAGGGCGATTGGCAAACGGCGTACTCGGCACCTTTGGGTTGCACTTGTCGAACAAACAGCGACCGGAGCCGTGGCATCATGAATTGTCACCAGAACTGGTTCACAGCCATGTAAGAACCGCCGCGAGCTATTCGCCGTGGCTTACCGATCAGGATTTCCTGAGCGCCTACGAAAAAATCAGAGATTTCACGCTTGTCGACGTTTATCGATGCTACGAGCTTTGGGTTTTTGCTCGCGATGCCAGCCACATCAACGGTTCAATTCTTGAGGTTGGCGTCTGGCGTGGTGGCACGGGATGCCTGATGGCGCAGGCTTCGCCCAGCAAGACGGTTTATCTCGCCGACACCTTTGAGGGCGTCGTCAATGCCGGAATACGGGACACTCGCTATACAGGAGGCGAGCATGATGACACCTCAGAAGATCTGGTCCGAGGACTGCTCTCGGGTGCCGGAGTGAACAATGCGCAGCTGCTGAAGGGAATGTTTCCAGAGCAGACGGCCAATTCAGTCGCGGGGCCCATCGCTCTGCTGCATGTGGATGTCGATGTCTATCAATCGGCGAAGGACACCGTTGAATGGGCGTTGCCGCGCATGCCGGTGGGAGGCAAAATCATTTTTGACGATTATGGTTTCTATGGTTGCGAGGGGGTCACACGGCTGGTCGACCAGATACGCGGCTCACTCCCGGAGTTCGCCTTCGTACACAATCTCAACGGTCACGCGATTCTCATCAGGACCGGGGCTCCGCTGAGTTGAGCGACAGCGTCTAGTATTCGATGCCGCGCTGCGCGAGGATTCCCTTCTGATACGCGTGCTTTACTTCGCGCATTTCGGTGACGGTGTCCGCGATAGCAACGAGCGATGGGTGGGCGTTGCGGCCGGTGAGGATGACGTGAACCATCTCGGGGCGGGCCTCGAGGGTCTCGACGACTTTTGCCGGATCGAGCATGCCGTAGCTGATGGCGTAGTTGATCTCGTCGAGGATCACCATGTCCCACTCGCCGGAGAGGATCGCGGCGCGGGCTTCGGCCCAGGCTTCTTCAACCAGACGGATGTCTTCGGGGTCGGTTTCCGCGCCGCCGATCTTTGACGAAGCCGCGGCCCATCTGGCGTAGAACGAAGTTTTCGCCGAAGGCTTTGGTGGAGTCGAGTTCGCCGTAGTGCCAGGAGCCTTTGAGGAACTGCAGCATGAGCACGCGCATGCCGTTGCCGACGGCGCGCAGTGCGGTGCCCATCGCCGCGGTGGTTTTGCCTTTGCCGGGCCCGGTGTTGATGAGGATGAGGCCTTTGCGAGTTTCTGGTTCGGTCATGGTTTCTCTGGCTGGGAGCTGGGAGCCTGGAGCTGGGAGCGAAACTGAATATCCCGGCGACGCTACTGGCTACAGGCTACCGGCTTCCTTCCCGATGATACGGGTGACCGGCGAGGATCGTCAGCGCGCGGTAGATCTGTTCCGAGAGCACTACGCGTGCCAGTTCGTGCGCCAAGGTCATGGGACCGAGGGAAAGAGTCTCGGCGGCGCGACTGCGGGAATCCTGCGACCAGCCATCGCCGGGGCCGATGGCGAAGATCAGCAGCTGGCGGCCCTGGTCGCGCTCGCGCCCGAGCCATCGCGCGAAACGTTCCGACGACATGGCCCGGCCGCGCTCATCGAGGAGCACGACCAGCGGTGCGGTGCGCGAGCGCTCGCGTTCGATCGCCTTCCACAGCGCATCTTCGGTGCGATAGACCGGCATCTCCACTGTCGACTTCCCGCCGCCAGGCAGCAGCGGCGCGATCCGTTCGACATACCTGCGGTCCAGCTCGTCGAATGCGTCGCGTGGACGAGCGCCGACGGCGGCGATCCAGAGTTTCATCGGACTCGCCATCCCGGCGGACGCGCTTCGCCAGGTTTCAGGTTCAATCGGTCCACCTCACCGCGAACGGTAAGACACTCGCGCGATTTCCTGACCGGGTAAGTCAATTTGTCACATCTCTCAGAAACGATACAGGAGCGACAGCTGCAGTTGGCGAGCGGGTGAGAGCGTGGAGGTAATCTGCCCCTCGACGGAGTTATTCGGCCAGTTAGCGGCAGAAACTCCGTTGGCAGCTGAAACGAAAGCGGGCGCCGCATAGCTCGCGATATTTCCTACGTTGAAGGTATCCACGCGGAAGGTCAGGTTCTGGCTTTCAACTATCGGAAACGTTTTGAACAGCGAAAGGTCGACAATGCGGTAGCCGGGCGCGCGAGGGCCGTTATCCACACGCGCGCTTCCGAACTGCCCCGTTTGCTCATTGCCGTAGGCGCAGACGCCGTTGTCCGGCCCCGTGCAGGGATTGGCCGAGAGATCGGTGCCGAACCAGTGCTGGACCGACTGGTTGACAACGCGCAGACGGCGGTACTGGTTGGCGCGCGCGGTGCGGGCGTGAAAGCCACCGTTGTTGGAGCCGGTCATATTGACGGGAAAGCCGGTATGCAGGATGGTGTCGCCGGAAAGCTTCCATCCTCCCAGCGCCTCGTCCACACCGCGATTCCACCCACTGCCAAATTTGCGGCCTCGTCCGAAGGGCAATTGCCATACGGCGGTGCCGTTGAGACTCTGACGAGTGTCGAATCCAGAGGGGCCGTAATCGGCGTGGGGATCGTCGTAATTCTGCCAATAGGCGCTGGCGACATCGACGCCGGAGACGCCATAAAAGCCGGGGTTGTTGGTCATCGACTTCGACCAGGTGTAATTAAGGGTGTATTCGAGGCCGTTACTTTGCTGGTGACGGAGGACCGCCTGCAGGGCGTTATAGTTCTCGACAGCTTCGGAGACAGTCAGAACGACATAGCCGCCCGATCCAACCAAATTGTAGAAAGGCGCGGTCGTTCCGACGTTGGGTTTGGTCCACTGGTTCGGGGAGGCGGGTACGATCAACCGCTGGCCGAGCTCACCCACATAGCCCACCTGCGCGGTGGTGTTGGCGGTCAGGAGAAATTGGTTGGTCAGGTTGAACTGCTGCACCGCCGTCGGACGCAGGTTTTTGTCCCATGCGTTGTACTGAGTAATTGCAGCCTGTCCGGCGTTGCTGAAGCCGTTCGCGATGCTGAGCGGATTGCCGGGGGAGGTGCCGGCGGGCGTGGCCGGAGCGTTCACAAACTGGGAAAAGAATGGCGGGTTCAGTGTCGGACGCAGGTTGGCCCCCGTACCCTCCATATAGTCGGTAATTCCGTAGCCGCCACGCAACACGACCTTCGGCAGGAATTGCCAGGCGAAGCCGAAGCGCGGCATCCACTCCTCGTAATACGCATTGTAGAGAGCGCGACTGTTGCCGTTTACGCCGGCAAACTGCAGGCAGGGATTCGCGCTGCTGTTGGCGGCGGTACATTGCGACGCCTTACTTACATCGACGTTGACTTCCTTGTTGTTCACCTCATAGATCGGCTGGTCGTAGCCGTAACGCATCCCAAGGTTGAGGGTGAGGTTAGGAAGAACCTTCCAGTCGTCCTGCACGTAATAGGCGTCGCGATATTGACGCTGGCCTGTGGGGCCGGCCACTCCGCCGACGTCGGTTTGATACGCCTGGTCCAGGACAAAGTCCGCGAAGCCGTAGCCGGCTCCCGTGCCCTTCACCGGTGCATTGGGGTTAGCGGTGTAGTAGCCGCCGTAAAGGAACTGTCCGTTCGCTCCGTAGTTTCCCGCATAGTAGTTATTCTGCTGGTAGCGAGCAATTTGCACGCCGAACTTAGTGGTATGTTTGCCGTGTTGCCAGATCAGATCGTCGCCATAGTTAAAAACATTGTCGAGGAAATCCTGAACGACAGCCGCGGTCCCAACGTTCGATTCGGAACTGGAGAGGTTGATCTGGCTGAAGCCGGCATAGGACTGCGTGAAGGGAATGCCGACCGTTGCATTCCCGGACTTCCCGAACTTTCCCGTGGAATCGGTAGGAATGCCGTTGAACCACTGAATTCGCGACATTCCCGCCCGGGCCTGATTCACGAGCGAAGGTGAAAACGTGTGCACCCAGTTCACGACTCCGCCGTGGAACGGGTAGTCGTTGTTGGTTGGGAAGGTAATAGGAAGGACCACCCTGGGGCTGAGATCATAGGCGTCGCCGTCGGAGTAACGGAACACCAGGGAGTCCTTTTGGGTCATCGCATAGTCCACGCGAATGTCGCCCTGATTGTTCTTGACCACACCCGACGTTGAAGCTCCGTAGTTGTTCCGATCCGGCGTGCCAGGGTCCGGGGTGCGATTGGGCATGGGATAAATGTCGGGGTGCGTGAATAGATATGCCGCGACGGGGTTATTGAGTGGGATCTGATCGTTCGAGTAAGGACTGGCGTTCGTCCAGCCGCCCGTTGGATTGGTGGCCGATACCGCCGGATTGTAAAGCTGAACTCCGGGAGTAGCCAGCAACTCGGAGAAATCGCAGGTCGTAACGCCGCCGTTCGGCGTGCAGGTGCGCATCTTAGCCGTTGCCACGCTTGCCGTAGCGGTGCCGGCGCTGATGTTCTGGGTTCCAAAGTAGTCGACAAAAAAGAAGAGCTTGTTTTTCTTTATCGGGCCGCCGAACGTGACGCCAAACTGGTTTTGGTGGAACACGCCTTTGGGAATTGGTACGGGGTGGTTGTTATTGCTCCACAGGTTCGCCGTCAGGGCTTGATTTTCATAGTATTCATAGGCGCTGCCGTGAAAGCCATTGGTGCCCCCTTTTGTCACAAGAATCATTTCGCCGCCGTTTACGTCTCCATATTCGGCGTCGGCGTTTCCTGTAATGGTCCGCATCTCCTGGATTGCTTCCGGTGCGGGGTTGTAACCAACAAGGTTGTTGGTGGTCTCGTTAATCTCCACTCCATCCATGATGTAGTTGTTGCCCTGCTGCCGGTTGCCATTGAAGGACGGAAGAGTTGCGGGACTTGTGTCGCGCTCGAAACCACTCGAACCGCCCTCCAGATCGAAACGGGGCAGAACAGCACCGGGCACAAACACGCCCGCTACCTGGAAGTTAAGGCCACTGAGCGGGAGGTTTTCGATGGTATTGCTCGTGACCGTGCTGCCCAGCGTGGAATTCTGTGTTTGCAGCGCGGCGCCGGCCTCGGGGGCCACATTTACCGTTGTGGAGACCTGGCCTACGGCGAGCTTGAAGTCGACTCGCGCAATCTGATCGATCTCCAGAGCGAGGGGACCCACGGAGGTTTTCTGAAATCCCTGGGCGCTGGCGGAAACGGTGTAGCTGCCGATGGGCAGGAACTGGAAATTGTAGATGCCGCTCTGATCGGAGCGCGTGGAACTGGTCACGCCGGTGCCGGAATTCGTGGCCGTAACAGAGGCTTCGGGTACCACAGCGCCGCTGGCATCGAGGACCGAACCGGTGATCCTGCCGGTTATGGTTTGCGCCGGGGCGCATGTAACGGCGGCCAGCAAGCCTGCGCCAGCCAACAACTCAAAGATACCTCTGCAAAACGAACGCGTCAGCATAAATAGGGCCTCCAGACAGCAAATGCACAGCGACACTGCAATACGATTAATTGGGTTAGCGAACCTGGATCACTGACGCGGTACCTTTCGAAGCGGCTGGACTACAAAGGGCAGGCGACACGACCATCAACCCATAACCAGAGAGCTATATAGCATCTGGAGAGGTATTGTCAAGGCGATCACCTGTCCTCCGGGCTCTTCTGTCCCCGGGCGCTTTGGATGGGATATCGGTGCAGCTGCGGTCCCACCACATTCGAGAACGCGTAATTCTCGTCGCGATCCGCGTCGATCGTCCAGAACATCGCGCCAAGCATCGCCGGATAACCGCCCGGCCGCCGCAATTTGTAGGTCAGGTTCTCCGAAGCTTTTCCGGCGATCAGGTACTGCATCGCCTCGGCGACCCGCTGCGGCGCGGCGGCACCGGTCAGAAATCCGACCGCTACTTTGTCTGCAGGCACAGGCGGAAAGAAATCGCCCGCGCGTCCGCTCACAGGAAACCCGTGCAGCAGCAGCTCTGTCATCGCCGCATCGTAGTTCACCGATCCCATCTGATAAATTTCTCCGTCGAGCCCTTCAAACGGCGGCGTGTTATAGTCCTGCACGTCCACAAAGGTGAGCATGTCGCGCACGCCCCAGAGCAGAGGCAGATACGATCCGAACTGGCCGCCGTAGCCGGGATACCCTCCCGGAATCTGCGTGCCCTCCGGCACCAGTGTGAGCATGAAGCTCGGCCCGAAGTGGTCCCGCAGCTGGTGCAGCGCCGTAATCAGGTTCACTAAGGAGGCCGTCTTCGAATGCCGGAAATCCGTGTCTCCGGGATCGAGCACGAGCGAGGGAGTCTCAAAGTCCAGATCGATTCCGTCAAACCCGTACTCCGTTAGGATCTGCTCCACCGAGTTCACGAAGTTAGGAATGTTCGCCGTCTGTGCCAGTGTGAAGTACTCACCGCCGCCGCCCAGTGAGATGAGCACTTTCTTTCCCCGGCTCCTGAGCCATGCAATGTCCTCCTTCATCTGGTCAAGGTCCATCGCAGGCTGCCCCGGCCGCGCTGGGCGCACATGCATCTGCATCGTCCCTTCGGGCGCTGCGTGATTCACGTTGGCAAACGCCACCAGGATCACATCCCACTGCGGCGAAACATCGCGCAAACGCAGCAGCGTTCCTCCCGGTCCGCTGCCCGTCCAGTACCCGATCAGCTCGTGCCCGTTCTTTGTTTCCGACGGCGGCACCGCCGCCACCGCAGCAGGAGGCGCCGGTTCATTCGCCATTTCCGGAGCCGGCGGATGCGGTGCGGGGCAACGAACCGCCACCGTCCGCAGCAACTCCGCATCCGGAAAGCTGTAGGGGCCGGGCCCTCTCGTATACCAGCCCATGAGCGCAACGTCGGCCACATGCCAGGTCGCGCCTTTGCTCCGCACGATCGACGACGGCCCCGCCGGCAGGTCGCTGCGCTCATTTGTCTCTACCGGATCCTGCAACGTATACCGCGTCGCAGGACTATCTCCGCCGCATCCGTGACGCTCCACGCCACCTATGGGTGGCCATCCCCACCGCGGGACCATGTTTTCTCCGGCCGGCAGCGCCTTCCGGAACGCCACATGAAACAGCGGGTCATGCAGCGGATCGTTCACCCACCCGGCCAGTTGCTCAGTTAGCGGCTGCACATCGTGTTCCGTCACCAGCGGTGGCACGGGACCTAACCAGGACGCCAGCACAAACGAGTTCCCTGTTACTTCGTCCACCCCGTGCGTTCCCCACGAACAGCAGACGGTCGCGTCGCCATAGGTGTAGTAAGCGGTATTTCGAGTTATCGCGATCACCAGCTTTCCGTCCTCGTGCGGAATCCGCTGGAAGATCGCCCGCTGCAGATACTCGATGTCCACGATTCCCAGCCTCGTCCCGGTCCGCTTCGACGTGAGCACATATCCGTACCCCGCAGGAATTTCTACCGTCACCGGCCGCACTTCCGGTTGCCCCAGCAGCGTGTGCCATGCCGCGTCCGCGTCCGGACGCACAGTCGCCCGCAGCATGGCGTCCAGGAACTGCGTCGTCCCCTGTTCTCCGAACGAGATGTTTGAGAACACCGGTGAAGCCAGTATCTTCGGAATATCTCCTGCAGCATCGAGTCTCACGGGTTTATCCACGGCCCATCGCACATCGAACTGGAGGCGCACGGGAACCAGCACGGTCGGAACCATCGTTGTTCCGCTCAGCGCGGGGTCGCGTCCAGGCAGAGTTACCGGGCCGTCGCTGGTGTTGTACCGGAAAGTCGGCGCTGTCCCTTGTGCGTATCCCACTCCACCCGCAAGCACGAACAACATCAACAGCAGTGAACGCGCGATTTTCATCAGAAGACGATCATAGCGTTTCCGAGAAGGGCGATGCTCACACTGGCAGGTGCACCCTCCCAGATACTTGTCCAGCCAGTCCAGCACCGTCTTGACCAAAAGCGGCCGCTGCTCAGTGACATCGTGCGGTGTGTCGAGCACAACATGGCTCTTATCCTGGGCAGGCGTACCCAGCATGCGGAACAGCGGATCCTGCGACCGCTCGACTGGGAACGTATAGTCATAACGCCCGTTGACCATGAGAACCGGCTTCTTCATCCTCGGCGCAAAGTCCGCCTGATCGACCCCGGCCAGAGGCTTACTCAGAAAATAACCGCCGTCGAGAAAAATCGCTGTCCTCAAGCGGTCCTGCAGAAGTGTGGCGTAGATCACTCCATTCGCCGAACCCATACTAACTCCAAGATATCCCCGTATTTCCCTGTCGATATCCGGCCGGGTATCGAGGTAATCCAATGACCGTGCCGCATCCTTAAACCACTGTACCGGCTCGTTGATTTCGTCCGGGTCGCCAGGCAGCTTATGCGCAACCCGCCGCTCATACGTATCTTCATAGAACGGGGTACATGACCGCGCGACCGCTTTGCACGATGTAGTCGAAATAATTCACGTCGCCCAGCTCGCTGCTGTCGGACGGCAAGAAGAGCACGCGCGCGCTCGGGAAAAACAGAATTGTCTGGTAGGGCGGCTTCACCCGTTTAGGCAGGAACAAATAGGCCGCCATGCGTTCGCCGTTGTAAGTCGCGTCAAACGTGACCTTCTCTCCTTCCAGTCCCCTGTCTCTTTCACAATTCCTTCCGATTGCGCATTCAGGGGAGTCTGAGGATAGGCGTACAGCAGCCGATAAGCACGAAACACCTCATCGCTCACCGGTTTGTACTTCTCGAAATCACGAGTTACCCGGTGAACCGGCTGCATCGAAGCGGCCGGCAGTGGTCCCAGGTTGCGGACGCATCGAAAGCCGTTGGTATCCGAACGATCAACGGGGACAACGCCTCCGGGCTCGAGTAAAGATACATGGGAGAGCGCCACGATCCCCCCAGAATGAACCGTAAGTTACCCTCAACGGAGTTAGCGACCCACTCGCGCACATTGCCCGCCAAATCATAGGTCCCGTAGGGTCCAAGGCCCTCATGCGCCCCCGCCGCGGCGGCGCCGTTAGTTCTCAGGTTACTCAGTTGCACCGTATACGGAGTTACGTCGAAGTCCGAAGCCTCGTACCACTGTCCCATCACCGGCAGCGCCTTGCCGGCGAAGACCGCGTATGCCTCGGCCTCAAACCAGCTCACCCCGGCCACGGGAAAATCCGCCTTGCCCTCCGGATAATGCCCTGCGGCCCACGTCGAAGGTCCTGGACGCCCGGTCGAATCCCGAAACAACTGCATCGCCTGAGCCCAGGCGAGCATTCTTCCATGGTCGTGGAACTCCGCTGACCAATACTTTGGATTCTGGTACGCTCCGCTGTCTACAAACTTCTGATACTCGCGGTTCGTGACCTCATACTTATCGATGAAGTAAGGAGGAAAGCGATACGGCCCCATCCATCCGATGAAGGCGTTGTAGCTCTCCCAGCCTCCACCCGCTGCATAGACCATGCCGGGCGGCGCCTGCTGTTGCCCAGTAAGTGAAAAATTCATCCTGGCATTGGTTTCCGGCGCGGCGACAATCTTCCCTGCCCCGGCCTTCTCCACCGTCCAGCGGAAATATCCTTTCGGGATGCGCAGGTTGTTGATGGGTGTCGCGCCAAGCTTCAGGGGCGGCCCGGCGGGCGTCAGATAATCCTGAATCTCCACTTCAGCTCCGGGTGGATCCGAGGCGATATCGACAAGCTGCGTGTCTCCGTCTGCAATCTGCCGCAGATGGGCATCCCCGGGAAGAATCGTCTCCGCCTTCTCCAGCACGGCAAAAGCGGCCAGCGCATGGCGGGCCTCCATCAATGACTGGATCTGAGGAATAGCTTGTTCCCGAGCCCAGCGCCGCTCCGCCATCTTCCGGTACAGTCCACCAACCCAGCGTCGCACCGGCGATCAGAACCACCGCCAGAGCGGCCGCAATCATGCGCAGCACACGGGTCGAGCGCTGCTCCACCGCCGCGACCGAGCCGGTCAGCCTCGCCAGCAGAGCATTCGCATCTTTGACCACCTCCACAGCGGTGGCATACCTCTTCGCCGGATCTTTCTCCAGGGCCCGAATGACGATCTGTTCCGCCTGCACCGGAACGTTCGCCTGCAACTGGCCCACCGGCGCGAACCGATCCATCGTGACTGCGCGCATCACGGAGGCGACGCTGTCTCCCTGAAAGGGCGTTCTCCCGGAGAGCATTTCGTAGTACACAGCGCCGAGGCTCCACAGATCGCTGCGCGCGTCCACGGCCTTGCCCAGCGCCTGCTCCGGCGACATATAGAGTGGTGTCCCGATCACCGCGCCCGTCTGCAGCAGAGACTGCGTCGCGTCGGTCGTCTCCAGCAATTTCGCCACGCCGAAGTCCAGTACCTTGGCGAGCCCCCTGGCCGTGATGATCACGTTCGCGGGCTTCAGGTCGCGGTGGATTACTCCCTGCGCGTGCGCTTCCTCCAGAGCCTCGCCGATCTGAAGCAGGATGCGGGTCGCTTCGCCTACCGGCAGCGCACCGCCATGCAGCCTGGTTCGCAGCGACTCACCCTGCACGCACTCCATCACGATATAGTCGACGCCGTCCTGTTCTCCCACGTCATGGAGCGCCGCGATGTTCGGATGATTGAGACGCGCCAGGGCCAGGGCTTCCCGCCGAAAATGCTTCCTCGCGTCCTGGTTGGTCAGGAGTCCCTGCGTCAGTACCTTGACTGCGACAATGCGCTCCAGTTTTTCGTCACGCGCGCGATAGACCACGCCCATGCCGCCCGCGCCCAGCTCCTCAAGCAGGAGATACCGCCCCAGCCGACTCCCCGCTCCTGTTTGTGCAACTCCGCTCCAGGCGGGCGTCCGCAGGGATCCCGTCAGCGAGTCATTCTTTTCCAGAAGGACCTCGACCTGTCGGCGCAGCTCCGGTCGACCGCGGCATGCAGTGTCCAGATATGCGCTCCGGCGTTCGGGCGCCTGATGAAGAACTTCTTCGAATAGCTGCGAGACCTCTGGATCCGGAGTTTCCATCAATCCTTTTCGGTATCGTGGGACTGGTTCGAGCCGGACAAACTGGCCTGCGGAGGCTTCCAGAGTTCGTCAGACTCCGCGAGCAACAGTATATGTTGTAGGTGCGCGCTGGAAGCTTCTGGAGATTCCATGTCTTCTCTCAAGGATCCAAGTCGCAGGGAGTTCCTGACCGTTGGTTCAGCTGCGGCGCTGGCCGCTGCGGCCACCGCCGTGGGAGCCCAGACGGACGCCGTTCCCGTGGAGACGGCAGATTCTTCTGCCAGGACGTCTGGTTCCGGCGATCCGTTCGGTGTTGGGCCGCAGCGCACCTTTCGCGCAGAAACGGCTACCCAGGTTGCGATGCCGTTGGGTGGCATCGGCGCCGGCTGCATCTGCCTGAACGGATATGGCGGCCTGCAGGACTTTTCGATCCGCACCCGTCCCGAGACGTCGGCGTTGCCGGAAGGCTTCACGTCGGATTCGTCCGAGGCGGCGTTCGCGTTGCTTCACATCAAAGGAAGCCCCAGCGTCACCAGGCTGGTGGAGGGGCCATTTCCGTTGTTCAAGATTTTCGACCAGGGACTGCAGGGTCAGGGACTGCGGCGGGGAGGGTTCGAAGGGTTTCCGCGATTTGCCAGGGGCACGTTTCGCGGAGAGTATCCCTTTGGAACGGTAGAGCTCAGCGATCCGCTGGTTCCTCTGCAGGTAACTGTGGTGGGCTGGAATCCGTTTATTCCGCGGGACGACAGGAATTCCGGAATTCCCTGCGTGATTTTGGAGTACAAGTTACACAACGCTTCCGCGAAACCGGTGGATTATGAGTTTTCTTATCACCTGTCGCATCTGGCTCCGGGGTGTCAGCCGGAGCAAGCGGCCAGCCTGAACACAGTGATCCCGGGCAAGGGAGCGTTCCTGCACAATCGCGAAGAGCCGCATGCTGAGTCGTACGGGAGCGCGACGCTCACCGTCATTGGCGCAACGCCACGCATCAAGGGTATGTGGCTGCGCAGTCCGGGTTGGGAGTTCGATTCGCTTTCCGCGCTGTGGCGGGAAGTTTCCACCGGGAGTTTCGCGGTCAACGAGGGATCGAACGATGTGGATACCGCCGGCCGGAATGGAGCCTCGATCCTGCTGGCGGGCACTCTGGCGCCGGGCGAGTCGCGAACCTATCCAATTTTGATCGCATGGCATTTTCCCAATTGCTATCTGCAGGACGGCGGGGTGCCGGAGTCTCGCAGCATCGAGGGCACTGCGGGATGCCGCACCGTAGCGGATGGGTCGGCGCCGCCGTGGCGGCCCTGGTATGTAACTGCCTGGAACGATGCACGCGAAGTGGCGCTCTACGTCGAGAAGGAGTATGCCGCCCTGCGCCAGCGCACAATGCGTTTTCAGGACGCGCTTTTCTCTTCGACGCTGCCGTCGTGCGTGCTCGACGCGGTGTCGGCGAACCTTGGAATTCTGAAGTCGCCGACGGTACTGCGCGAGGAAAACGGCAACCTGTGGGGGTGGGAGGGATGTTTTCCCGACAGCGGCTGCTGCCACGGTTCGTGCACGCACGTGTGGAACTATGCGCAGGCCTTTCCGCATTTGTACCCGCAACTGGAGCGAACTCTGCGCGAACTGGAACTGGTTCGTTCGATGGACGAGCGCGGACACGTGAATTTCCGAGGAGCCATTCCAGACGGGCCTGTAAGTCACGATGGACCCGCGGCCGCGGACGGACAACTGGGCGGCATCATGAAGGTTTATCGCGACTGGCAGATCTCCGGAGATAGTGCGTGGCTGCGAAAGATCTACCCGCTGGCGAAACGCAGCATCGACTACTGCATCCGCACATGGGACCCGGACCATCGTGGAGCCCTGTTTGAACCGCACCATAACACCTACGACATTGAATTTTGGGGCGCGGACGGCATGTGCACCAGTATTTATCTGGGAGCGCTTTCGGCGATGGCGCTGCTGGCGCCCGGCGCCGGATATCCGGCGGACGCGAATTTCTATGCGGACCTGGCAAAGCGCGGCGCGCAATTCATGGATGAGGAGTTATTCAACGGCGAGTACTACCAGCAGAAGGTGCAGTATCTGGGCCTGCGGGATAAGTCGTTCGCTGCGCAGGTAGCTCAGGTGAACGATGAGAGCAGCGAAATGCAGCAATTGCTCAAGCGGGAAGGACCCAAATATCAGTACGGCAGCGGGTGCCTTTCTGACGGCGTGATCGGTGTATGGATGGCCCGGGCGTGCGGTATCGAGGTGCCGCTGGCACGCGAGCATGTGCGGTCGACGCTGCAGGCTATCTTCAGGAATAACTTCAGGACCGATCTGAGCGAACATGCCAACGCGCAGCGGCCGGGATACGCCATGGGGCGGGAGCCGGGGCTGCTGCTGTGCAGCTGGCCTCGCGGCGGCAAACCGACGCTGCCGTTTGTCTACTGCGACGAGGTGTGGACGGGCATGGAATACCATGTGGCCTCGCACCTGATTCAGGAAGGATTTGTCACCGAGGGACTGACGATCGTCCAGGCGCTGCGCAGCCGCTACGACGGACGGACTCGCAATCCGTGGAACGAATATGAATGCGGCAATTACTATGCCCGCGCTATGTCGAGTTACTCCCTGGTAGCCGCGCTATCGGGCTTTCGTTATTCTGCCGTTGACAGGGCGCTCTGGTTTTCGCCGCAGATTGCAGGTTCGGCCCTTCCGGAGTTTCTTCTCGACAGCTACTGCATTTGGCTCCATCGCGCTCAGCCAGCAATCCGTAAGTGTTCGCGTCACTGAGGGTGAGTTACAGATCGAGAAGTTGATTTTGGACGGGAAGACACATGACTGGAAGGTGACGATTCGGCAGGGCTCCTCGGCAGAGATGCCGATCGCGAGTTGATCGTCACCGAGAAAAGCCTCGCACGAAGGATCAGGAAGCCATCAGCTTTGCCACATAGTCGTAATCCACCTTCGCCGCGTCGAACGTCGTTTGTCCATGGAACGGCGGATCGTGATCCACAATGAAATACTTCGTGCCCGCATTCCGCGCGGCTTCATAGGCGGCCTTCAGCGGAGCCACTCCCGTTCCCAGGTCCACAATATGCTCCCCGGCCGATCCTCCCAGTTCGTTCACCGGCGGCGTCACGGTGCTGAAGTCTTTAAAGTGGAGCAAGCGCACGCGCCTGGCATTTGCGGCAATCAGCGCTGCCGGATCGCCGCCGCCGGCAGCCACCCATCCCGCGTCGACTTCCAGCTTGACCAGGTTTGGATCCGTTTCCTTCAGAAAGATGTCGTACCCGGTCTCGCCGCCCTGCAGCCTGCGAAATTCGATATTGTGATTGTGGTAGGCATATTCCATTCCACGCTTCTGCGCGGCAGCCCCGATCTGATTGGCGATCGCGGCCATCCGCCGGAAGTCGTCAGCCGTGAGGTGATTCATCATCTGGAGCGTCGCCTTTATATCGCCGTTCTTCGGTGGATGAGGCGGCAGCATCGAACTCACGGCGTAATGCACGCCCAGCGCGCTGGCGTCGTCGAGGACCTTTTCCGTCTCCACAAACCCAAAGGCGAAATGCGCCGAAGGGCAGCCAAGCCCCGCATCGGCAAGCATCTTCCGGAAGGCGCCGAGATCGGCAATGATCGTCGTGAACGCCTCCATGTATCCGTAGCCGATGGCCGCCAGCTTCGCCAACGTGCCGGTGGGATCTTTCTTGTATTCCGCGGCCACCATGTACATCTGCACGCCTGGTTTCGACTGGGCATCCGCACCCCATAAACGGGTGAGGCCAGCGGCGTGCGCACCTGCAAGCACAGCGGAACCGCGAAGGAAACTGCGGCGGGAAGGGCGAAATTTCATCTCAGCTCCTGGTGCAGCACGAAGATCGGTCTGGTTCTGATAAGAATAGCTGACGCAAAGAAGAATCTCCGATCATGGACGTAGCCGGGTTCGAAAAACATCCAAACCTTTTACAATGGGATGCTTCACAAGCATCGCTAATCGGATGCAGCCTGAAAAGCTCGAGGGGTTCAGAGGAGGATCATTGCGGCTCAAAAGTAATTTGCTGGCGGTTCTTTCGCTCGGTTTGTTCGCAGTCGTTGCAGGCGCGCAAAGCACGAGTAGCGCGGCGCAGACGCCGCCTCCTCCCCACGTCAAGCAGATTCATCTGAAGCATGTTCTGGTGATCGGCCAGACGAAGGGATTCGAGCACGATTCTATTTCGGACGCGATGGCCGCGATCTACAACATGGGGAAGGAGAGCGGCCTGTGGGACACGATGATGCGGACCGACACCGAGCTGCTGACGAAGAAAGACCTCGGCCGCAACACAAAAAACCTGAACTACTTCGATCTGATTGTTTTCGCCAGCACGACGGGCGAGCTGGACCTGGACGCGAGCCAGAAGCAGGACATTCTTTCCTTCGTGCACGATGACGGCAAGGGATTCGTCGGCATTCATGCCGCGCTCGACACGAACTACAACTGGCCGGAATACGGAGAAATGATCGGCGGCTGGTTCGACCAGCATCCGTGGTTCACCTTTAACGCGCCCATCATCAATGAAGATCCGGATTTTCCCGCCGTTCGTCATTTCCCTAAATCGTTTGTGAAGTACGACGAGATCTACCAGCCTAAGGACTGGTCGCGCGACAAGGTGAATGTGCTGCTCAGCCTCGATCCCACGAAGCTCAACTACGAGAACAATCCGCGCATCCATCGGACCGATCATGATTTTGCCGTCGCCTGGAGCAAGATGTACGGCAAGGGGCGAGTCTTCTATTCGACCCTCGGGCATACGGAGGAATCGTGGGACGATCCCGACATTCGCAAAATGTATTTCGAAGCCATCAAGTGGGCGCTGTGGATGACCAATGGAAGCACGGCGAGCCATCCGCGCCCCGCGCCAACCCAATAGCCAACGTTGCGAGAAGAATGCATTGAGACCTCACGCGCCAATTCGTATCAACCGCAGAGACTTTCTCGCTGGGGCCGGAATGGTGCTCGCCAGTCAGACTCTTGGCAGCAAACTGCACGCTCAGGCACAAGCGGCTGTGAAAGCCGATCACAGCCCTGCGGATCGAGCCGTGCAGTCTTGAGATCGGTCGAGGCATCACGGTAAAAACGATCGCCTACAACGGCCGGGTGCCGGGTCCGATGCTGCGCCTGCGCGAAGGTGTTCCGGTCACCATCGACGTGACCAACGCCAGTCCCAATGCCGACATTGTTCACTGGCATGGGCTGGCCATCGATTCGCTGAACGACGGCGCGATGGAAGAGGGATCGCCGATGATCGCCGCCGGCGAGACGCATCGCTACACCTTTACGCCGAAACCTGCGGGCACGCGCTGGTATCACACCCACGCGGGCGCGTACGGCGATCTGGCGAAGGGGACCTACACGGGGCAGTTCGGCTTTCTGATCGTCGAGGGCGATCAACAACTGCCCCACTACGATATGGAGGTGAACCTCGCGATTCACCACTGGGAGCCGTCGTTTGTGCCGATGGTGGAGACGATGCGCGCCGCGTCCGCCAATGTGCCGCTCACGAGTGGCTCCGACGTTGGCTACAAATACGCCACGATCAACGATCGCATGCTGGGGAATGGTGAACCGATTCGCGTCAGGGAGGGTCAGCGTGTGCTGATGCGTTTGCTGAATGCAAGCGCCACGGAAAACGCTATGCTTGCCTTGCCGGGGCATCGCTTTACGGTTCTGGCGATGGACGGCAACCCGGTTCCGAAGCCCACCAGTGTGGAGGTGCTCTCTCTGGCGGTTGCGGAACGCGTGGATGCGCTGGTCGAGATGAACAGGCCTGGCGTGTGGATCCTCGGCTCAACGCTGGAACCGTCGCGGAAGATGGGCCTGGGGATCGTGATCGAGTATGCCGGCCAATCCGGTCCGCCGGTGTGGAAAGACCCCGCTCCCGTGACGTGGGATTACACGCAATTTGCAAACTCCGCGGCCGCGCCCGAACCGGATGCGTCCTTCGAACTGACCTTCCGCGATATCGGCCCGCAACACGGATCGCAATTCGACACATGGACCATCAACAACCAATCGTGGCCCGAGATCGAACCGCTGATGGTCCATCCTGGCAAGCGTTATCGGCTGGTGTTCCGCAACGGAAGCGGCGACCAGCATCCGCTGCATCTGCATCGCCACACGTTCGAGGTGACGCGGATCGGCGATAAGCATCTGAGCGGGCTGAGGAAGGATGTGATCAATGTCATGCCCCTCGACACGGTCGAGGTTGACTTCATGGCGGACAATCCAGGGAACACCTTGTGGCATTGCCACCAACAACTCCACATGGACTACGGGTTCATGCAACTTATTAAGTACGCGACTTAGCGATCGAAGCCATTCCACAGGTGAAAAATCAAATGTTCCGGGGTCGTCGCATTGATTAGGGCAAAGAGGTTTCGAGTCGCACTCTGTTTCGTCGCGGTAAGTACAGGTCTCTTCCTGGTTCCTACCGGCAACGGCTTGGAGCGCGCGTCCAGCCAGACGGAGAATGTTCCACCGGCAGTTACAAAGCCCGCGCAAGATCCCGGCGCAGAATCGTATGCAAAGCACTGCGCGATCTGCCACGGCGATCAGCGGCAAGGCAACCTACCCGGATTCCCTCCCCTGCTGGGCATCTCGCACCGCATGACCACCGACAAGATCGCCGAGCTGATCCACTCCGGGAAGGGACGCATGCCCGGCTTTTCAGGCCTGCAGGGCGGCGAACTGGATGCGCTGCTGCATTTCCTCGACAGCGCGGAGTCCGCCCCACAAACGCCAGCCAACAGCACGGAGCACACCAGCCTTTCGGCGGCGGGCGAAGCTCTTTTTCAACAAAATTGCGCGTTCTGCCATGGCCGCGATGCCCAGGGCGGAGAGACGGGTCCCGATCTTACTCAGTCGCGGCTGGTCCGCCGCGATCGCACCGGGGACGAAATTGCCAAGGTGATCCACGAAGGGCGTCCCGATAACAAGATGCCTGCTTTCAATTTCTCCACGCAGGAGGTTCGCAGCGTGATCGCCTTCATCCACGCTCGAGAGGCCGATGCGGTGGCGCGTCCGGGTGGCCGTCGCGGCGTTGCCGTCGCTGACCTGCAAACTGGCAACGTCGAAGCAGGCAGGCGTTACTTCGATGGCGCCGGCGGATGTAAGAAGTGCCACTCACCGACGGGCGATCTGGCAGGCATTGCGTCACGGTTCGAGGGACTTGAGCTTGAGGAACGCATGCTGTATCCCCGCGACGCCACGAGCCGGATCACGGTCACGGCGCCCTCCGGCGAAAAGTTTTCGGGCGTTCTCGCCTACCGGGACGAGTTCACGGTGGCCCTGCGCGACTCGAAGGGGACCTATCGTTCCTGGCCTGCGGGGAAAATCCACTTCATCGTCGATGCGCCGGTGGAGGCGCACGTCGACCTGTTCAGCAAGTACACGGACGAGGAGATTCACAACCTGATGGCTTATCTGCAGACACTGCGCTGACCGGTGCTGCGCGAATCTGAGGTTCAATTCATGAAGTCGCTGCACTATCGATGCCTTCTCTCGTTTGTTGCGCTGTTCGCAGGCCTTTCTGCGCCGGGAACCCTGGCTGCGCAGGATCTGGAGAATGCGCAACTGGTTCACCCCGCGCCAGACTCGTGGCCGATGTATCACGGCGACTATTCCGGCCGGCGGCACGTCTCTTTTACGCAGATCACTCCGCAGAATGTCGGCGATCTTTCGCTGGCATGGGCTTTCCAGACGAATCAGGCCGCGCAGATCAAGTCATCGCCGCTGCTGGTTGACGGCATCCTCTACTTCACCGTGCCCGACAATATCTGGGCTGTCGACGCGCGGTCCGGCCATATGGTTTGGCACTACAACCGCGTCTCCACCAAAGGCGATCACATCGGTCATCGTGGCGTGGCCATGTACAAGAGCTGGATTTTTTTCACCACGCCGGACGCGCACCTGATTTCACTCAACGCGAAAGACGGCACCGTCCGTTGGGACAAGATCATCGCTGACGTGGATAAGGGCTACTGGAGCACGATGGCGCCGCTCGTGGTTAAGAATCACGTGATCGCCGGTGTAGGTGGGGATCTGGATAATCTCACGGGATATCTGCGCTCTTTCGATCCCGACACCGGCGCTGTGCAGTGGGAGTGGGACGCCACGCCTCCCGCAGGCACGCCTAACTCGACTACGGGCGGCATGACGTGGATCACGGGCACGTACGATCCGGATCTGAATCTTCTGTATTGGGGAACGGGCAATCCTACTCCCGTGCTGAACGGCAAACCGCGTCCGGGCGACAACCTATATACCTGCAGCATCGTCGCGCTTGATCCCGATACCGGCAAACTGGTATGGAGTTTTTCGGCGTCGCCGCACGACACGCACGACTGGGATGCGGTCGAGGTACCGGTCCTCGTCGACGGTCCGTTCCACGGAAAACCGCGCAAGATGCTGATGCAGGCTTCGCGCAACGGCTACTTCTTCGTGCTCGACCGCACCAACGGGAAGAGTCTTCTCACCGTTCCTTATGGCCCGGTCGACTGGGCTCTTGGCGTGGACAAAGAGGGTCGCCCTATTCCGAATCCCGATAAAGAACCGGCACCGGACGGTCGGCTCATCGCGCCAGATGAAGGTGGCCTCACTAACTATCGCTCGCCCAGTTTCGACCCAGCTACAGGTTTGTTTATCGTCGATGCGCATCCGAGCTGGAGCATTTATTTCGCCAAGCCGGCCGATGGCACCTATGGTTGGGCGGGAGCCGATTATGGCGTGTGGGGCAAGGGAGTTATCGACGCCATCGACTACCAGACCGGCAAAATTCGCTGGAGCCACGAGGTGGGAGAGGGCGGATCGGGCGCCGGCGTCATGACCACCGCTTCGGGTCTCACCATGACCGGCGACAGCCATGGAAATCTGCTCGCCCTTGAAACCAATACCGGCAAGACGCTATGGCATGCCGGCATGGGATCACCGATGCAAAGCTCGCCCATCAGCTATGAACTCGATGGCCGGCAGTACATCGTCACCAGTGGCGGTGGAGTCCTCTTTTCCTGGGCTCTTCCTGAAGGACGCTCCCGCAGGTAGCTAGCCGATCCTATTCGTGAGACGGTACCGGGGTGTCCACTTAGGTAGGACAATAAGTATTTGGATCTTTGAGGTGGCTCAGGTTTGGGGCGTAGGTGAATGTGCCGTTGCCATTGCCCAGCATAACTTCGTAGTTTCCATCGTCCTCGCTGGTGATCACGAGATCGGAAACTCCATCCCGATTAAAATCGGCGGCGGCAACATGGAACTCCTTTCCCATTTGCGGCAGGGAAAAGGCCCACGTTTCGCGGAACGAACCGTCGCCGGCACCGAGCAGGATTTCCGCGGCATTCGACTGCGGATCCGAGACAGCGAGATCGAGGTGGCCATCGTGCGTAAAGCGGCCGACCGCGATGGACACGGCCGACCCGACGGTGGCGATTCTCTGAGGTTCAGCCAGATTGCCCTTCCCGTCGCCGAGAAACTCAAGGAGGGTGCCATCGCTGTCGCCAACAATCACATCGAGATTGCCATCCCCGTTGAAGTCGCCCACCACCAGGGCGCGGGGATCGCTGCCAATCGGGTTGCGCGAGACCACGCGCAGGAATGTGCCATCGGCTCTGCCCAGAAAAACTGTGAGCGAGTGAAGGCCCGGGTGTTCTGCATTCGGCGGTGTTGTTTCCACCACGTCCGCAACGCCATCTCCGTTAAAGTCACCCACTGCAAGAGCAGCGGGGGTGTCGGGGACCTCCGCCGAGAAGAAGGCGCTCAGGCCCTTTGGCCGAGGGCCGTTGGCAGGGCCGGCGTAGACGGACGCTGCGGTAAGTACGGCGGCCGTGAGAACGAGAAGTAGATGGGCGGGGCGGGTCACAGAGAGTCTCTCCATTTTACGACCGGCACTGGGTGAGAGGCCTGCGGCCTAATTCAGGGGATCATCTGCGAACGAGTCAGCAGCGTACCAACATCAACTTTGACCGCGCCGCATCGATCCGTCTTCTCAGGTCAACGCTTCGGCGGGAGTCCGCCTCGCAGGACTCCGATGTTCAGGGGGTCCTGGCAGCGAAGAGAGCGCCCCGCCGTGGAAGAATAGGAGTATGGCAGCCAACACAGACTCGAATATAGAAGCGCCCGAAATCCACAGTACACCCAACTTTCTTCGCGACATGATCGCGGAGGACGTGCGCCTGAAGAAGTTTGGCGATGCGGTGGTGCAGACGCGGTTTCCACCCGAGCCGAATGGCTACCTGCACATCGGCCACGCCAAGGCGATCTGCCTGGATTTTGGGCTGGCGGATGAGTTTGGGGGCAAGACGAACCTGCGCTTCGACGACACCAATCCCGAGAAGGAAGAGCAGGAGTACGTCGATTCGATCCAGGCGGACGTCCGCTGGCTGGGATTCGACTGGGAGCGGCTGTGCTATGCGTCGGATTATTTCGGCCAGCTGTATGAGTGGGCGATTGAGCTGATCAAGGCAGGCAAGGCGTATGTGGACGACTTGTCGGCGGACGAGATCCGGCAGCATCGCGGGACGCTGACGGAACCGGGCAGGGAAAGCCCGTATCGCAACCGCACGGTGGAGGAGAATCTGGACCTGTTCACGCGCATGAAGGCCGGAGAGTTTCCGGACGGGAGCCGCGTACTGCGGGCGAAGATCGACATGGCGTCACCGAATATCAATATGCGCGACCCGATCATGTACCGCATCGTGCATGCGGAGCATCACCGAACGGGCAACGAGTGGTGCATCTACCCGATGTACGACTACGCACACGGACAGTCGGACTCGATTGAGAACGTGACGCACTCGATGTGCACGCTGGAATTTGCGGATCATCAGCCGCTCTACCGGTGGTTCATCGAGCAACTTGGGATTTTTCCTTCGCAGCAGATCGAGTTCGACCGGCTGAATTTGACCTATACGCTGCTGTCGAAACGCAAGCTGCTGCAACTGGTACAGGAAGGCCGGGTGAAGGGATGGGACGATCCGCGGATGCCGACTCTGTCGGGGCTTCGGAGACGCGGGTTTACGCCGGATGGAATTCGAGCGTTTGTGGTCTCACTGGGGGCGACGCGGACCAACGGCATTATCGATTTCGAGATGCTGGAGCACGTTCAGCGCGATGGCCTGAACAAGCGGGCGACGCGCGGGATGGCGGTGCTGCGGCCGCTGAAGCTGGTGATTGACAATTATCCCGAGGGACAGACGGAGTACGTGGAGGTGGCGAACAATCCGGAGGATTCGACGGCAGGGACGCGGCAGGTACCGTTTTCGCGTGAGCTCTACATCGAGCGGGAAGATTTTCGGGAAGTCCCGCCGCCGAAGTATTATCGCCTGTCGCCAGGCAAGGAAGTGCGGCTGCGCAATGCGTATTTTGTAACCGCGCAAAGCGTCGTGAAGGATGCGGACGGGAACGTGGTGGAGGTGCATTGCACGTACGATCCGGCCAGCCGCGGCGGGAATTCGCCGGATGGGAGGAAGGTGAAGTCGACGATGCACTGGGTGTCGGCGGCGCATGTCATTTCCGCCGAAGTGCGGCTTTACGACAAGCTGTTTTCGAACCCAAATCCGCAGGACGTGCCGGAAGGGGGGAGCTTTCTGGACAATCTGAACCCCAACTCGCTGGAAGTGGTGGCGGATGCGAAGCTGGAGCTTTCACTGGGCGAGGCGAAGGTGGGCACGCCGTACCAGTTCGAGCGCGTGGGATACTTCTGCCTCGATCCGGATTCGACCGCGGAGAAGCTGGTATTCAACCGGACGCTGGCGCTGAAGGACACGTGGGCGAAGATCGAGAAGAAGGCGGGGGCGTAGGGACCAGGCCTTTTCCGATCGCATGTTGCCCCCAGATTTCCCGGCTGTTAGTGGACACGGGCAGACAGTCCAGGCCCAAAGCAACATGCAAAACTCAATCATTTAGGGGATTGGCCCCGACGGCGTCGGATGTGCCTGGATGGGGGAATGGTAGCGCCATCGGGGATCGAACCCGAACTCTCCGCCTTGAGAGGGCGGCGTGTTAACCAGTTACACCATGGCGCCAAAGAGCGGAGCCGCTTCAGCAGAATGGCCTCCTTCAATATAGCAGGAGCCGACCGCTGCTTCCGGGCCAGAAGTTTCGCTCTCGATGGCCCTACGAGCTCCAGTTTGTGCGATCAGACGCCTGCGATCTCCATCTCCAGCAGCGCAGAGCTCAGGCATTTGCCATGGGCATCCAGGGCGAGCGATCGAGTCACCGCTTCCGACTTCGGGCGGTGCAGTACAAAGTTCAGCGCCGACAACGATGGAAGCGCATAACGCACGACGGGACGATCGATGATACCGGCGAAATGTTCGCTGACCCGCTCAGCGGTGAGCTGGGATTCGAGCACGGAAAAATCCTCGGCGCGGCGCGCGATGACTGCGATCGTGACGATATTCCCCTTGTCCCCGGCGCGGGCATGCGCCACTTCTCGGACCTGCATCTCACGACACCTCGTATTCGATTTTTGGTGTGACGATGGCACGCGGGATGACTGCGGGCTGAATGCCGATCGCCTCCCGCACAGAGCCACTCACTCCGCCTCCGGCTGACGGACCGTTGGTGTAGAGCGCCTCGACTTCGCGTGGGATGCGTGAGGCTGCGCTCATGGAATCCGCGCGGCCCACAGCGCGTAAGCGGACTTCATGGGGAGTGCCGATGTCGCGCGCCAGGCTGGCACCATGAATCGCGTTGATCCCGATGAAGTCGAATCGCAAATCGACGATCGCAGCACAGCGCAGACGTTCGGCCAGAACATCGCGGGCTAGCTCCGCACGCGCCAGGGCTCCAGGACCGGCCCAGGAGATTTGTCCTTCGCCGACGTAGCCGTCCTGGTAGCCGACCGAGACTTTTAGGGTGTCGGGGCGCGGGAGTCCTAAACCGCCGGAGACGCGGATGCGGTTGGGCGCGATTTCTTCGAGTGAAACGTGCGAGAAGTCGGCGACAACATCGGGCGTGAGGTACGCGGCCGGATCCTGAATCTCATACAGCAGCTGTTCGGTACACGTGGCCCTGCGTGATGAGGCCGCCGGAGCCCTCGACCTTCGATATCACCGCGCTGCCGTCTGCAGAGACTTCGGCGATGGGAAAGCCGAGGTGGGCCAGGCCGGGCACAGTCGTATACGGCGGATCGGCAAAGTAGCCGCCTGTAATTTGGCCCGCGCACTCCATCAGATGACCGACGATGGTTCCGCGACCCAGCAGACTCCAGTCCTGCGTCGCCCAGCCAAACTCATGGACCATGATCGCGAGAAACATGGAGGGGTCGGCGACCCGTCCGGTGAGCACCACATCGGCGCCCGATGCCAGCGCCTGCACCATCGGCTCGGCTCCAAGATATGCGTTTGCCGAGACGAGTTTTTCTTCGGGGATCCCAGCCAGATCTCCGGCCTCCAATTCCGCGTAGTGATCGCGAACCCAGGCCAGCACGTCGTCACCCATAACAGCAGCGATACGCAGTCCGCCGATCCCGAGCCGCTGGGCAACTTGCCTCGTGCGCAGCGCGGCGGCCACAGGATTGGCAGCTCCCATGTTGCTGACGATGCGAATCCGCTTCTCCGCGCAAATGGGCAGGACCGCCTCCATGCGCTCTTCGAGCAGAGGATCGAAGCCTTGCGCTGGATCGAGCCGTTTCGCTTTTTGCGCCAGCGCGATGGTGCGCTCGGCGAGACACTCGAAGACCAGATACGACACATCGCCCTTGCCGGCGAGTTCGACCGCGGGATCGATCCTGTCGCCGGAGAAGCCCGCGCCGGCACCGATGCGAACTGTTTTCACCATGAAGCTCCGGTGCGATTCATAGCGGAATGATCCGAAAGGCCACGGCGGCAAGAGTCATCACGAGCGAAGCGGCGAAGAGCCACGGGATGCTGAAGCGCTGGTGCTGCGCCAGGGTGATGTCGGACAGCCCGACGATGAGGTAGGTGGATGGCGTTAGCGGGCTGACGGGAAAACCCGTCGTATGCAATCCGAGGAGCGCGGCCTGAGCCATGGTGACCGGGGCAATGCCTGCGGCGCTCGCTGCTTTGGCAAGGACGGGAAGCACGCCAAAGTAGAACGAATCCGGATCGAAGAGAAGGCTCAGGGGCATGGAGACAACGCCAAGCGTCAGCGGAACGAGCTTCATGCCGTTCTGAGGAAGATGTTGCACGACAGCGCCCGCCATCGCGTCCAGCATGCCGGTGCCGCGCATGATGCCGGTGAAGGCTCCGGCGGCGAACAGAATGCTGGCCATCAGGATGGCGGCCGGTGCGTGTGCGGCGATCTCTGCCTGCTGGTCGCGGATGGACGGAAAATTAAGCGTGAGCGCGACGATGGTGCCGAGCATAAAGACGACGGCCGGATCCGCGACGCCGCTGACCATGATGCCCAGAACCAGCAGAGTGAGCGCGAGGTTCAGGTAGAAGTGACGGGGCAGCGGCAGGGTCGGACCGTTCGTCGGCTTGTCTTCGCACGGTTTTGAGCCTTCGCGCAGCAGGCGGCGCTCCTCGCGGACGCCGAGCCTCCAGGCCATGATGAAGACGAACGCGAGTCCCACGAGCTGGACGCCGACCATCGGAATAAAGATCGCTGAGACGGGAATGTGAAGCGCGGCGGAGGCGCGCAGCGTGGGTCCGGTCCAGGGAAGGAAGTTAACGCCGGCGGCCATCGCGATCACGCAGGCCATCACGCGGCGATCGATGCCCACCTGTTCATAGAGAGGCAGGAGCGCGGGAATCGTTACCAGAAAACACACGGCGCCGGACCCATCGAGGTGAACGAGCAAGGCCAGCAGCGCGGTGCCGGGAACGATGCGCGACGGCCGACGCCCGATTCGACGCAAGAGCCAGCTGACGATGGGTTCGAGCATGCGAGCATCGGTCATCACACCGAAGAAAAGAATGGCAAAAACGAACATGCCGATGACGCCGGCGATGTCCTGCATCCCGCGCAACATGAAGTGGCCCGTCTTCAGACCGAAGCCGGCGGTCAGCGACGCGGCAACCGGAAAGGCGACCAGAGCAACGAGCGGCGTGACCCTTTTACTCAGGATCGCAAGCAGCAGACCGGTAATGGCGAGGGCGCCCAGAAGAGCAAGCATGTTTTGGTGGCGGGTTGCCGCCGCGTCAGCGATCCAGTATAAGAAACGACAACGTGCAGTACAACCGCATTTTGGCATAAGACTAATCGGGAAAACCAATGATTCATGATCTGCGACATGTTCGAGCCTTCCTGACCGCGGCCCGTATCGGCAACTTCACGCGTGCGGCTTCGGAACTGCATATTTCGCAGTCCGCATTTACAGTGCAGATCCGGCAACTGGAAGACGCGCTGGGCGTGACCCTGTTCGACCGCAGCAAGCGCCGCGTGGCGCTCACTTCCGCTGCGAGAGAGGTCCTCGTTCCTCTGGAACGGCTCATCATCGATGCGGAAGCCGTGGTTAGCCGGACGCGGCAAATTGCCGGACTGCGCCGCGGCGTCGTGAGTCTGGCCGTGCTTCCGCTGGTGGCAGCGCAGGTGGTGCCCGAGGCCATCCAGAAATTCAGGCATCGCTATCCGGGGGTCTCCGTGCTGATGAGCGATGTGGCTGCCGGGCGCCTGCTTGAGTCAGTCAAAAAAGAGGAAGTGGATTTCGGGATCGGGACCTGTTCGCCTGCGGACCGCGAACTGCGCTCAACGCCGCTGCTGGTCGACTCGCTGTTTGCCTTTGTGCGACGAGCGCATCTGCTCGCGAGACAAGATTCAGTCACGCTCAGGGAATTGGTCGCGCAGCCTCTGATCCTCATCGGCAAGGGCACCAGCGTGCGCGAAGTGCTGGACGAAGCTCTGGAACGAGAAAAGCTGCAACCCAACATCGCGTATGAGGTCAACTACGTCTCCACGGCTATTGGCCTGGTTCGGGCGGGTGTCGGCATTGCGATTCTTCCCGAATCCGTCGCCCACAGCGAGGATGCGCGGGAGATTCGCTGCCTGCCCATCACCCGCCCCGCGCTCAACCGGAAGATCGAGATCATTCAGAGGAAAGACCGCGCACTTTCTCCGGCTGCCGGGCAGATGGTGGAAGTGCTGCTGGAGCACGCGGCCACGCTGAACGGCTGAGAGAATATTGAATCGGATTTGTCGATTGTCGTGTTCAAATAATTCGATTGTACAAATCCGACGCCGACTGAGTAGACTCGACTGCCGAAGGCGGCGGTGCCCGTCGCCCTCTGCAGAGTTACGAGCTCAGGAGGCCGACTCGTGAAAGCACTTCGCACTACTTCTCTTCTCGTTTTATTCCTGACTCCGATCGCAGGGGTTCTGGCTCAGTCCGACGCAACGCAGGTGAAGACGGACACCGGAGTGGTGCAGGGCGCCAGCGAAAACGGAGTGCTTGCCTTCAAAGGCATTCCCTTCGCCGCGCCGCCGACGGGCCAGAACCGGTGGCGCGCACCGCAGCCGGTCGCGAAGTGGAAGGGCGTGCGGCAGGCGACGCAGTACGGTCCCGATTGCGCGCAGCTTCCCTTCCCTTCCGACGCCGCGCCGCTTGGCACTACCACCAGCGAAGACTGCCTCTACGTCAATATCTGGGCCCCGGAGCACAAGCCCGCCGCGAAGTTGCCCGTGATCGTGTGGATCTACGGCGGCGGATTCGTGAACGGCGGCAGCTCGCCGGCGGTGTATGCGGGAACGCACTTTGCGCAGGACGGCCTGGTCTTTGTGAGCTTCAACTACCGCGTCGGGCGATTTGGCTTCTTCGCATTTCCCGCGCTATCGCAGGAACAGAAGGGACAGGCGCTGAACAACTATGCCTACATGGATCAGATTGCGGCGCTCAAGTGGGTGCGGCGCAACGTCGCCGCCTTCGGAGGCAATCCTGGAGACGTGACCGTCTTCGGCGAATCGGCGGGTGGCGGTTCGGTCTTCATGCTGCTGACCTCTTCGCTGACGAAGGGACTCTTTGAGAAGGCCATTGTGGAATCCGGCGGAGGACGCGATGCGCTGCTCGGCGTGCGCTATCTCGACAAGGCTTCTCCCTCCGGCCAGCCTTCCGCGGAATCGGTGGGAGTGGCGTTTGCAAAGAGCATGGGGATCGATGGCACGGGTCCTGAAGCGCTGGCTGCGCTCCGCGCGCTACCCGAGGAAAAGATCGTCGGCGGGCTCAACATGGCGAGCATGGGCCAGCAGATGGGCGTGTACGGTGGCCCGATCGAGGACGGCGTGATTGTGAAGCAGACGCCGCAACAGGCGCTGGAGAGCGGCAACTACAACAAGGTTCCGCTCATGATCGGCGCCAACGGCGCGGATATCGGCTTCCCGCGCTGGCATACGCTCGAGGAGACATGGGCTGCCTTTGGAGCGAACGCGGACCAGGCCAAAGCGGCGTACGATCCTTCGAACTCGGGCAACGTGATGATGGTGGGCTGGAAAATCGGCGCCGATCTGATGATGATCGAACCCGCTCGCTTCGTGGCGAAGACCATTGCCGCGGCGGGATTGCCGTCGTACGAATACCGCTTCTCCTATGTTGCGGAGTCGATCCGCAGCAAGGTTCCGGGAGCACTGCACGCGACGGAGATTCCTTTCGTCTTCGATACGGTGAAAGACAAGTACGGAGCGGACCTGACTGACGCCGATGAAAAGGCCGCGCAGCAGATGCACGCCTACTGGGTGAACTTCGCGAAGACCGGCGATCCCAATGGAGCCGGTCTGCCGAACTGGCCGAAGTACAGCGGCGCAACCGATGCGCTGATGGACTTCACCGAGAGCGGACCGAGTGCCGGGCCTGATCCGTTAAAGCAGCGGCTGGATCTGGCCGAGCAGCTCGCGACCAAACCGGCCGAGAATGCGAAGACCGTATCGAAGGATGTCAAAGCCGAGACGAAATAGCCGCATCACCGAGGTCAGAGGAAGTCACATGATGAACGCGAAAAAGATTTGCAGAGTCGCCATCGGAGCGGCCGGAAGTTTTGTCCTGCTTGCAGCCACGCACATCGCACAAGCCCAGTTCGGGCCACAGAAGCAGGGGCCCAAGGGGCCGTGGGCTGACAAGAGCCTCTCACCGGATCGGCGCGCCGACCTGGTGATCGGCCAGATGACGCTGGACGAAAAAATTCAGCTGCTGCACGGCCCAGGATGGGGAGCGCTGTTCGCGCCGCCGGAGTCGGGGCCGGGGGTTCGCTCTTTGGGTGGAGCGGGTTTCATTCCCGGCATTCCGCGCCTCGGGATTCCCGACGTGCAGATGTCGGACGCCGCGGTCGGCGTGGCTCGCGGCGCGCAGAAGAGCCGCTACTCGACGGCGCTGCCATCGGGAACAGCGCTGGCGTCGAGCTGGGATCCGAAGGTGGCGTATGAGTACGGCGCGCTGATCGGCACCGAGCTGCGCGATCAGGGATTCAACATGACCCTGGGCGGCGGCGTGAACCTGACGCGCGAACCGCGCAACGGACGCACCTTCGAGTACGAGGGCGAAGATCCGATCCTTGCCGGCACCATGGTGGGCCAGATGATGAAAGGCGAGCAGGCCCAGCACATCATCGGCGACATCAAGCACTACGCTGTGAACGATCAGGAAGACGGGCGCAACTTCGTCAATTCCATCATCGGTGAGCGCGCGCTGCGCGAAAGCGATCTGCTGGCTTTCCAGATTGGCATTCGCGACTCGGACGTGGGCGCGGTGATGTGCTCCTACAACATGATCAACGGCACCTATGCCTGCGAGAACGATCACACGCTGCGCGATGTTCTCGATCAGGACTGGAAGTTTCCCGGCTTCGTCGTTTCCGACTGGGGTGGCACGCACAGCACGGTCAAAGCGGCAAAGGCCGGACTCGACATCGAGATGCCAGGCAACGACTACTTCGGCGAACCGCTGAAGAAGGCCGTGCAGGATGGTCAGGTGTCGCAACAGCTTCTGGATGAGATGGTGCATAGGATTTTGCGCACGGAATTCGCCACAGGCCTCATCGACGATCCGGTGCAGCCGAAGGTCGTCGACGTGTTCCACGGCCTTCATGTTGCGCAGCATGTCGAGGAACAGGGGTCCGTGCTGCTGCGCAATCAAGACCATCAGCTGCCGCTCGACGCCAGCGCGATTCACTCTATTGCTGTGATCGGGGGCCATGCCGATGCGGGCGTGATCTCCGGGGGCGGCTCGGCCCAGGTGGATCCGGCGGGTGGCAATCCGGTGGCTCCGCCGCCGGGAGGCCCCACCGGCCTCGCGGCCCTGCTGAGCGAGCAGGTGTATCACCGCTCGGTGCCGCTGGAGGCGATTCGTCATCGCGCACCGAACGCGAAGGTGGAGTTCGATCCGGGCACGAATCCCGCGGCTGCCGCGGCTGCGGCCAAATCCGCCGACGTCGCGATTGTCTTCGCGGTCGAGCATGAATCGGAAGGCAGCGATCTGCCGGACCTTTCGCTGCCGAACCATCAGGACGCGCTCATCGATGCGGTCGCGGCCGCGAACCCACACACGATCGTCGTGCTCGAAACCGGCGGTGCAGTCACGATGCCGTGGGTCGATCATGTAAGCGCGGTGCTCGAGACCTGGTTTCCTGGCATCCGCGGGGCGCAGGCAACGACGGCAATTCTGTTCGGCGATGTCAACCCTTCGGGAAAATTGCCGCTGACTTTCCCGAAGAGCGAAGCCGATCTGCCGCATCCGGTGGCGACGCATCAGCCGGCCGGGCCGATGACGCCGATGCCGGGATTTCCGCAGTGGAAGATCAACACGAAGACCTTCGATATGAATTACGACGAAGGGCTGAAGGTGGGCTACAAGTGGTACGACGCGGAGAACAAGACACCGCTCTTCCCGTTCGGCTTCGGATTGTCGTACACGACGTTTGCCTACTCCGATCTGAAGGTGGAATCGGCGGACGCATTGCAGGTCAGCTTCACGGTGCGAAACACCGGGCAGCGCGCAGGTGAGGAAATCGCCGAGGTCTACGCGGCTCTTCCCGCCGATGCGCAGGAACCGCCGCGGCGGCTGATCGGCTGGCAGAAGGTTGCGCTGCAGCCTGGCGAATCGAAGACGGTAACGATGCATGTGGAGCCGCTCTATCTCTCGATTTATGACGTCGGCACGAAGGCCTGGCGATTGGCTCCGGGCCAGTACACCATTTCGGCCGGAGGATCGTCGCGGGATCTGCCGTTGAGCGCCAGCGTCACACTGCCCACGCAATAACCCTTCGGCAACCGCTTGCGGTGAGGCGAAGAGAAGACGAAAATAGGGCGTGGCCTCCAGCGTCCAAAATGCCGGGCCCCGCCTGCGATGGCTCTTCCTCGACCTGAACTCGTACTTCGCCTCGGTCGAGCAGGAGCTGCGGCCGGAGCTCCGTGATCGGCCCATTGCTGTGGTGCCGGTCATGGCCGACACGACCTGCGCTATCGCGGCGAGTTATGAGGCGAAAGCCTTCGGGGTGCGAACCGGCACGCAGATCGGCGAAGCGAAACGGATGTGTCCCCGCCTGGAGCTGGTCGAGGCGCGCCACGAAATTTACGTCGACTATCACAATCGTATCGTCGAAGCGGTCGAGCGCTGCGTTCCCGTCGCGGCCGTCATGTCCATCGACGAGATGGCCTCCAGCCTGATCGGCCGCGAGCAACCGTTGTTTGCGGCCATGGACCTGGCGCGCCGGGTGAAGGCTTCCATCCGCGAGCATGTGGGATCGACCCTGCGCTGTTCGATTGGGCTCGCCCCGAATCGCTACCTGGCGAAGATCGCCTCCGACATGGACAAGCCCGACGGTCTGGTGGCGCTCACCCAGGACCTGCTGCCGGGCGCGCTGCTGCACCTCACGCTGCGCGATTTGCCCGGCGTCGGCGCTCGCATGGAGAAGCGCCTGCACGAGCAGGGCATCCGCACCATGGAAGCGCTGCTCGGGCTCGACCACGAGCAGATGAATCACGTGTGGGGCGGCATCGGCGGCGAGAAGCTGTGGCATTGGCTTCGCGGCGAGGACTTCCACGATGCCGAGCTTGAACATCAGAAGTCCATCAGCCAGAGCCACGTGCTGCCACCCGAGCTGCGCACCGAGGACGGCTGTTACGCCGTTGCGCACAAGCTGCTGCACAAGGCTGCGATGCGCCTGAGGGCCGCGCGGCTGTGGGCCACACACTTTTCGCTGACGATCAAATACGCGACGAGCAAAGCCGAGGCAAAGAGCCAGCACTCTTCCGGAATCCATCAGAGCGCGTGGTCGCAGGGGCTGGCCGTTATCGAATGCCAGGATAATCAGACACTGATCGAGGCGCTGCAGAAGCTCTGGGCCGCGCGACCGCAGGACGAGAAGCATCGCAAGCCGTTCTACATCGGCGTGTGGCTGGGAGAGTTGGTGCCGGATCATCTGCACACGCTGAGTTTGTTCGCAGGCCTGGAAACGGAGACGAAGCGGACGCGGCTGACGAGCACCATGGATGCGCTCAACCAGAAATACGGCACCTCGACGTTGTTTCCGGCGAGCATGCTGCTGGCGCGGGCCGCGGCGCCGACACGGATCGCTTTCACCAGCATTCCGGATTTGTTCTGAGGACTGGCCGTGCAGGCTCTTCGCGCCGGGATGATGCGAGTACGCCCCGCCCAGGGATAGGCGTGAAAGAATGAGTACAACACGCCATGGATTACGAGAACTTACCTGCCCCTGTTGAGTCGTTGAACGAAACGCCTGAACCCTCCGCTGAACCTGCCTCGGAATCCGCGGCAGAAGTGTCGGGGATTTTGGAGGCGGCGGTACCGCTGCCGCCTGAAACGTCTCCCGCGGACGCGGAGCCCCAGGAGTCATTCGCGGATCTGCTCTCGGAGTTTGAACACGAACACCAGAAGCCGTCCGAGAGCCGCCAGGTCGAAGCGACGGTCGTGTCCGTTTCGACGGACACCGTCTATCTCGATATCGGCTTTAAGGTCGAAGGCGTTCTGCCCCGCACGGCGTTTGAGAACAATGCCGACGAGGTGAAGCCCGGCGACAAGGTTCACGTCTCGATCAAGAGCCGCAACGCCGAAGGCTACTACGAGCTGTCGCGCTTCAAAGTAAAGCAGCCGACGGATTGGGCATCGCTGGAGGCGGCCTTTGCGGAGAAAGCGACGATCGCGGGCACCGTGACGGGCGTCGTGAAAGGCGGCCTGACCGTGGATGTTGGGGTGCGCGCCTTTTTGCCGGCATCACGCAGCGGCGCGCGTGACGCCAAGGAGATGGGCGACCTGGTCGGGCAGTCGGTCGAAGTCCGCATCACCAAAGTCGATGCGGCCGACGAAGACGTGGTGGTCGATCGCCGCGTGGTGCTCGAAGAGCAGGCGCTCGCCTCGCAGGCCAGCCGCTGGTCCTCGCTCCAGCCCGGCGAGGTGCTGGAAGGCAAGGTGCGCAGCCTGATGAGCTATGGCGCGTTCGTGGATCTGGGCGGCATCGATGGGCTGTTGCACATCAGCGATATGGCGTGGAGCCGCGTGGAGAAAGCGGAGGACCTGCTGACGGTGGGGCAGGACGTTCGCGTCAAGGTTCTGAAGATCGACCCGGAGAGCCGCCGCATTTCCCTCGGCCTGAAGCAGCTTGAACCGGAGCCGTGGGAAACCGTCGGCAACAAGTACACCGCCGGCGAGCGCGTGAAGGGAACGGTGACGCGGCTGACCGACTTCGGCGCCTTCGTCGAGCTGGAGCCGGGCATCGAAGGACTGATCCACGTCTCCGAGATGTCGTGGGTGAAGAAGATTCATAAGCCGAGCGATGTTTTGAAGCAGGGCGACGTGGTCGAGGCGGTGATCCTGGGCGTGCAGCCAGCGGAGCGCCGCATGTCGCTCGGGCTCAAGCAGGCGCTGGGCGATCCCTGGGTGGATGCGGCGCGCAGGTTTGGCGTGGGCTCTGCGGTCGAGGGTCCGGTGACGCGGCTGATGAAGTTCGGCGCGTTCGTTCAGGTGGTCGAAGGCGTCGAGGGGCTGGTACACATCTCGGAGATTGTGGCGGATCGGCGGCTGAATCATCCGTCCGACGTGTTGCACGCGGGACAGGTGGTGCGCGCGCAGGTGCTGGCCGTGGATACCGAGAAGCGCCAGATGAAGCTGAGCATGAAGCAGCTGATTCCCACCAGCATCGATGAGTATCTAGCTGAGCACAAAGTCGGCGATGTGGTCTCCGGGCGGGTGGTTGAGGAGAGCACCGGAAAAGCCGTCGTTGAGCTGGGCGAAGGCATTCGCGCAACCTGCACGCTGGGCTCGGCAGCGGAAGGCGTCGGCGAGAAGACAGGCGCGGAGAAAGCGGACCTCTCGGCTCTGACGTCGATGCTGCAGGCGCGCTGGAAGACCGGGGCCGGCGCGGCGACCAAGGCGGAACCTGTGCGAGTCGGACAGGTGCGGAGCTTCAGGATCGTCGGGATGGAAAAGGAATGCATCCGCGTCGAACTGGTTTGAGTGCGACCGAATGGACCTTTAAGCCGGGACCTCGACTCGCGGTCGGAACGCTGTAGATCTGAGTTTTAGTGGGCGAATTTGTTAATGACAGTAATCGCCCCCACAATCAAAATGATCGCTGCAATCAGACCTGTGAATGCCATAGCCCCGAGACTCATGATTTCTCCCGTCCGTTCCCCTACAAGTGAGGAACGTTAGAGGATAGAGTCGAAGCGCGGGTCCGCTCAGTGATGGCGGTCACGAAAGCTTGCAACCGCATCGATTTGGCTAGTCTTCCCCGTTTTGAAACGGTGGAGGTTACCGCGGTTTCCCCGTTACAGAGCGCTATCGCCGGTCGTGCCGTACTACTGGCCAACGGCCCAGGCGAGACCGTCCGGTTCGCCGCCGACGTCGACGTGGCCGGTGACAGTCCAGGTTTTAAGATCGATGACCGCGATGGAATTGTCCGGGGTGCAGGCGACGAAAGCGCGGTCGCCGTCCGGATCGATCAGGATTCCGGCAGCGCCGTGACCGATGGGCACGCGCTTCCATTCCGCGCGCGTGGCGGCATCGTAGACGACCAGATCGCCACCGCGCAGGCTGGAGATCAGGACGTGCTTTCCATCGAGAGTGAATTTAAGACGGTTCGCGCCGAAGACTTTGGCGTCGAGGGTGGCAACGACCTTCTTCGCGGCGATGTCGATGACGGAGAGAGTGCCGTCCTGAGCGTTGGCGGTCCAGAGTTCGCGGCCATCGGGCGAGACGTCGAAGCCCTCGGAACCTTTGCCGACGGGGATGACGGTCTCGGTCCAGTCCATGCGCGGCGGGCCACCGGGGCCAAGTCCTCCGGGAGGCGGACCGGCCATTCCGGTTGCGGGCGGAGCGCCGGGCGGCGGGCCCATCGGCGGAAGCGCGACTTTTTCCAGGATGGTGACCGTAGCGGAACTGACATTCGTGGTGTAGATATGGTTTTCGTCGGGCGTGACGTAGACCATGTGGGTGCGATTCTGGCCAG
Source organism: uncultured Acidobacteriaceae bacterium (assembly GCA_963702285.1). GTDB lineage: Bacteria > Acidobacteriota > Terriglobia > Terriglobales > Acidobacteriaceae > Palsa-343. Next base: position 86,269 of record CAVPCB010000141.1, read on the forward strand.
TGCCCATGATCCAGTCGATCTTCGCGGACGCCGGGTCGTAGCGCGCAATGGCCTTCGCGCCCTCAGCAGTGAAATACAACTTACCTCCGACGAAGGCCAGGCCGTGCGGTCCGTTCAGCGCGCCGGTGTCGATGTCGGGCAGAGGTTTTTGCGCGACGAGATCGATGACGGAGAGCGCGTGATACCGGCCAAAACCGTAGATGGAAACGTAGGCCGTTTTGCCGTCGGAAGAGGCAATGACTTCGTGGGGATCGGGCCCGACGGGGGCACGGGCGATCACCTTCAGGGTTGTGGGATCGACGATGGCCAGCGTGTGGTCGTGCTTGGACAGCGCCAGGAGGGACTGCTTCGGCGTCGGCTGAGCCATAATTCCCTGCCCTGCGATCAGCGCGACGGCTGCCGCGCTCAACATCCATTTCCCGTTCCATCGTGCGCTCATGGTTTGCTCCTTGCTTGTTTCTGAGGAAGGCCTTCGCCGAGCAGAAAATCGAAATCGCAGCCCTGGTTTGCCTGCAGGACGGAATCCTCGAACAGCTTCGCGTAGCCGCGAAGGGGTTTCTGGCGGCGGGACGGCGAAGCTTTCCAGGCAGCCAGGCGGGATTCTATCTCAGCCGCATCGACGAGGAGATTCAGTTGACGCGCCTCCACGTCCAGCGAGATGCGGTCGCCATTGCGGACGATGGCCAGCGGGCCGCCGACAGCGGCTTCCGGGGCTATGTGGAGGACGACGGTTCCGAAGGCGGTGCCGCTCATGCGCGCGTCGGAGATGCGCACCATGTCGCGGACGCCCTGGCGCGCCAGTTTGACGGGGATGGGAAGGTAGCCGGCTTCCGGCATGCCGGGCGCGCCTTTGGGGCCGGCATTGCGCAGGACGAGGACATCGTCGGCTTCGACGTCGAGATTGGGATCATCGATGCGACGGGTGAGGTCTTCAACCGAGTCGAAGACTACGGCGCGGCCTGTGTGGCGCATCAGGTGCGGCGAGGCGGCGGACTGCTTGATGACCGCGCTGTCGGGCGCGAGGTTGCCGTAGAGGACCGCGATGGCGCCCTCGTTGCTATGGGGCGACGCGAGGGGGTAAATCACGTCCTGCGCAGCGATTTCTTCGCCCTGGGCGATCGCGTCCGCGAGGGTTCCGCCACCGACGACGGGGACGCCGGTATCGAGATGAGGAACAAGCTGACGCAGCAGCGCGGGCATGCCGCCGGCGTTGTGGAAGTCTTCCATGTAATGCGCGCCGGAAGGTTTGATGTTGAGCAGGACGGGAACGCGGCGGCCGAGTTCGTCGAAGGCCTTCAGGTCAACGGGAACACCGGCGCGGCCAGCAATAGCAACAAGATGAATGAGCCCGTTGGTTGAACCGCCGATGGCCTGCAACACGACCATGGCGTTGCGCACGGAGGCTTCGGTGATCAGGTCGCACGGTTTCGGGGCGCCGCTGACGGCGATCTCCGCAGCGCGGCGGCCGGTGGCCTCGGCGATACGCAGACGATCCGCGAGATTGGCAGGAATAGTGGCGCTCATGGGCAGGGAGAGCCCCAGAGCCTCAATGAGGCAGGCCATGGTGCTGGCGGTGCCCATGACGCCGCAGGTGCCAATCGAGGGAGCGAGGCGTTCGGCGATCTGATCGATTTCGCCGGCATCGATGCCGCCTGCGCGATGCTGGGCCCAGAAGCGGCGGCAGTCGGTGCAGGCACCCACGCGCTCGCCGCGGTGACGGCCGGCCACCATGGGACCGGTGGGCAGCACGATCGTCGGAAGATTGACGCTGGCAGCCGCCATCACCTGCGCCGGCAGGGTCTTGTCGCAGCCGCCGATGACCACCACGGCGTCCATGGGTTGTGCGCGGATCATCTCCTCGGTATCCATCGCCATGAGGTTGCGCAGAAACATGGCGGTGGGGTGGCAGAACGGCTCGCCGAGGGAGATGGTGGGAAAGACCATGGGCAGGGCGCCCGCGAGCATGACGCCGCGTTTGATGCTTTCGATGAGCGCCGGCACATTGCCGTGGCAGGGATTGAAATCGCTGAAGGTGTTGGTAATGGCGACGATGGGGCGATCGAGCGCCTGATCGGAATACCCCATGGCCTTAATCAGGATCTTTCTCAGGAACAGAGAGAAGTCAGGATCGCCGTAACTGGTTAGCCCTTTTCGCAAGCCGCTTGTCATGGGTTGGTCTTGTGCGTACAGGGCCCGGCGTTACATGGCGGTGCGCCACCAGGGAGACTTCTCCATGGTGATGAAGCCCGTGGTTCCGCCGCGGGCTAGCCAGAGGTCGTAGTAGGTATTGTCGTCAAAGATGGTGCAGGAGGGCCAGCTGTTGTCGGTGCGGAGCGTCGTTGGCCCTTCGGGGCCGGCCAGGGTGATCTCGCCGCTTGCGCAGGAGACAATTTTTTGCCGAGTCATGCGGAAAGTGGCGCCGTGGGGACGCACGTCCTGAGAGACGTCGTTGGCGAACCGGGTGATAAAGAGGACGCCGACGATCACCACCGTCCACATCAGGATTTTCTTCATAGCCGGGTCAGCTGCGCTCTCCGCTCTCGGGGCAGGGTTTGCACATCCATTGTGGCACCCGCATTCAGGAGAAAACAAGGCGAAGCAGAAAGCGACCTCAGAGGGGCGCTCGCTCGACCGATGTAATGAAATGGATCCCGTCTATGTGGAGTCCATGGAGGCGGGCGTCGTTTGTCAGAAAGAGATCGACGCCAGTAGTCGCGGCACACGCCAGTTGAATCGCATCGGGAGGCGAAATTTTGGGCAGGTGTTGTGCCCTCAGTGCGGCATAGGTTCGCGCGACCGCGACATCGAAATTCACAATGATGGCTGTCGATCGGACCGCATGTTCGTATTCCCGGCAAAGCTTATCGTCAGACGCCCTTCGGGGTTTGACTAACAGTTCTCCCAGCGTCAACGCGGAGGTCACCAATTCATCGTTTCGCTCGATCATTATTTGACGGAGCCTGGCCACCTGTTCGGAGTGCTTGCCGTAGTCCTCGAAAAGGTAGATAAAGAGATTGGTGTCCCAGAAGATGCGGCTCACTCCCAGCCCTCGCGCAGATTGCGGACATACTCGTCGGCATGTTCATCCTTCCAAAGCTGCCGTCCGGAACCGCGCAGCGCGAGAAGGGGATCAGAAGTCGGTGGAGTGCCTCGAGCCGAACCCTTGTTGTTCCATTTCCGATACCAATCGAGGAGATATCGGTACTTCGCTGGTATTTGATCCAGCCTCGGTGTAACCTTTCCGCTCCTTCCGGGCCAACAAGGGTCACCCTGCCGAAAGAGGCGCCGTCTTCCCTTTCCAGTTTCGACCAGCATCCTGTGATTGCCGGGATTGGGTTGTCGATTGGAAACGCAGTGTTGGTTTACGTGCACCGCGAAGACATTCGATTTCTCTTCAACGAAGCCCTCACGACGACCACGGGCAATAATTTCAGACTCGCTGAAGTCCTTCTGACCAGGATTCTCCTTATGCAGCAGAGCTGCAGCGATCCAAACCCGGTCTGCGGCAAGGAATCTGGTTTCCGTATCCGCCACAAGAATCGTCATCTTCTCTTTCCCACTCAGGAGTTATCATATTCTCATATGAGAGGATACACGTCAAGAAAATGACTGATTACTTGCCACTTGATCCCGAATCACCGAGGCTGCAGGGTCTGGTAGCGGGCAATCGTGTACCCCAGGGCCGCGCCGAGGAAGACATCGGAGGGGAAATGCGCCAGCGTGGTCACGCGGGACATCCCCACGGCAGTGGCAAAGCCGTAGACAGCCCATGGAACCCAGCGATGGCGGTGATACCGCATGGCCACCACGGTGGCGACTGAGAACGCGCCCGCGGCGTGGCCGGAGGGAAAGCTACTGCCCTTGAACGGCGACTTGTTCCCGCTGAAGAAGGTATCGGTAAACGGCGTATCCAGGGGAACGTCGGAGGGCCGTTCGCGGCGGGTGATGGCTTTGATCGCCAGGTCGACGATAGCGCTGTCGCCGTAGGCATCCGCGCAAAGCAGAGCGGTGCCGGTTTGGTAAGAGTCGTGCCGAATATACCCGGCAGCCAGCAGCGAAGCAGGAATGGCGATAATTTCGCCTGTAGCGATCAGCGGATCAAAGACGTCGTTGACGTCGTCCAGCTGGTTTTGATGTTTGGCGAAGTACGGCATGATGTGGGGATCGGCATACAGCAAGCCGACGGTTCCACCGGCGATCGCGAGGGTGGGAATCCAGTGCCGGCCTCGGGCGAGCTGCGTGGGGAAGAGCCAGATCTCCTTCTGGTCATGCAGAAAATCTTTCGGGAGAGTGCGCCAGGTTTCCTGCCGGTCGGTGGCGTCGTCCAATGCCGGTGTGGCGGCCTGGAGCTGGGGAGTCGGGCTATCGGGCAGGTCGGCGGTGTTTTGCGCCAGCAGGTCAGCAGCGAAAACACTCTCGATCGCGCACAGAAGAACCAGGCAGAAGGCAGTTCGCAGAACGTTCATCGAACCGTTGGATGCGGTTTTTATGAAGCTGCGGAGGTGCAGCGGTTCCGAATCCAAAAATGAAACGGGCCTCGTCCGAAGACGAAACCCGCGCATGAACGCTTCCTGAACAGCTCTTAATTGCTGTTGCCGTCATCGCGGCGGTGAAGGGTCGGCCGGTCGGTGCCATTGCCATTGCCGTTATCGGTGCCGTCGGTCGAGGTACTGGCACGGCGGAGGGTCGGCTTGCCCTTCTTGTTGTCAATGATGCGGCGCTTGTTCTCGATGCGGGCCAGACGCGACTTGACGTCGTTAAACTCCGATGTCGTGACGAGGTACTCTTCCTTCGGAGGCAGGATCCGAGCGATCTCCTCTTCCGAATGCTCGATGCGGTCCGGTGTCTGCGGGTGGTTCTCAAAGACTTTGGCCACCGCGCCTGGCTTCTGCTTTTCGAGGTTCTGAATCTTCTCGAAGAAGGTCACGAAAGCCTGCGGATCGTAGCCGGCACGGAACATGTACTGCACGCCGAGGTAGTCCGCCTGAGCCTCGAACTCGCGGGAGAACTCGAGGAACGTGATGGGAATCAGCAGCTGGGTGGCTTCGTAGATACCGTAGCCGGTCCAGCTGTAGCCGGTCATCATAATGAGCGGAACCATGCCGATCTGGGCGTAGTTAGCGCGAGTCATCTCGCGTGCCGCGTGGTGGGCGCAGACGTGGGCGATCTCGTGGGCCATCACTCCGGCCAGTTCCGCTTCCTCGTCAGCGGCCAGGATCAGTCCGGAGTTGACGTAGAAGAAGCCGCCCGGCAGCGCCATGGCGTTGATCTCGTCGGTATCGATCACCTTGATCGTGAAGGGCACCTTGCAGTCGGAATTCTTGACGATGTTCTGGCCGACGCGGTTGACGTACTCCGTGATCACCGGATCGGTGATGAAGCGGGTACTCTTCTCGATCTCATCGGCGTACTGCTTGCCCATCTTGATTTCGGATTCGGTCGAGTACCAGTTGCCCATGCCGTCGGGCCCCGATGTTCCGCGTACCCACAGCGTTCACGTCCTCGATCGACCCAGCCTTCACGCCAGGCATCATGCCGTCCTTGTCCGGCTCCACCTGCTTGAAGGGGTTCACATTGGGATCGGTGAAGGGCTTGGTGATGGCGGCCTGCAGATCGTCGGCCGAATCGATTTTAGGAGCGTTGGCCGGCGGAGCGCCTGAAGAGCAGATGTCGCCGCCCTTATCTGCCGAGCGATGGAGCACCGGCCCGGAGCAGTTCTCGGCGGTCTGTGTGGCAGCCGGAGCCGAAGGGACCGTGGCGGCGGGCGTTGCGTCAGGGGTCTGCTGCGCGGTTGGCGCGGGGGCCGACGGCTGGGTTCCGGCTGCAGGGGCGGTCGAGCTTTGCGCATAAAGGCAGCCGCCGGCCATAGCCAGCGTGGCGCAAACGAAGAGGTTGAAGGAAAACCTGGGGGTGGGCATAGACCCTCCTGCAGGGGCGGACGACACCCTGCGCTCTTAGACGTAGTATGCGCCCTTTCGGCGGCAGAGCGCTTGCAATTATTTTGTCTCGCGCACGCCTGAGGCGGGTGAACAAGCGTGTTTGACGAGGCCCTGGGCGCGAAAAGGTCAGTTGACCTGCTGCAGGCGCTCGATCAGCTTCTTCGCCAGGCTCTCGCCGGATTCTGACCACAGAAGGCGGGTGGAAATGCCGCCGTTCTTCTGCACCCCATTCGTGAACTGGACCAGCTTCTCGACGTTCTGCTTGACCCGCACGACGGCGTCCTCATCGAGGTCCATGTCCTCGTACAGGAAGGGCGTGTCGAGGCCGAAATCGACCCGGATATGGCCGTTGGTTTCATAGGCGCCGTCATCGAACTCCGGGCCGAAGCCCACGACCCGGACGACGCGCGGCTCGCTCCGCCACATGGTGTCCAGCCCGGCAGCTGCCGGCTCGGGAACCCACAGCTCCCAGATCAGCTCAAATTCCCAGGCATAGTCATGGTGGGCGTTCTCCATGGCGGCGGCGATGACCGAGCGGGGACTGGCCTCCTCGTCATCTGCCTCGTTTCGATACACCCGCTGCCAGATGGGGGATTCATTCCAGGAGATGGGATAGACCGTGGCCACAGAAACGCGGGACGAACCTCCAGCGGCGGCGAACTGCTCCATGACCTTTTCCAGAGCCGCCGGAAGCGCCTCCAGCCGGAAGTTCGGGTACCACAAACTGAGATAAAGCTGGTCAGCCATTGTCTTCCATTGGATGAGCCCGCGCCGTATCCGATTCCTAAGGCGATCTTGCCGCTACCAGCTCGGCCAGATGGTCCCGGACGCGCTCAACGACGCCGGTCCAGCTGCCCGGTTCCGTTTGACGGAAGAGCCGAGCCGAAGGATACCACGGCGAATCGAGGCGATGGGAATGCCAGCGCCAGTCGTAAAAAGCCGGCAGCAGGATCCAGAACGGCTTGCCGAGAGCCCCGGTCAGGTGGGCGGTGACCGTATCGACCGAGACCACGAGGTCGAGTTCCTGGATGAGCGCGGCGGTGGTAAGGAACCCATCGAGCTGGCAGGAGTGAAGCATGGGGGGAGGCCCCAGGCCGGGCCAGGCGGCCATCTCCTCATCGGTGGCGTCTTTTTGCAGGACGTGCCACTGCACGCCGGAGACTTCGGCCAGCGGAGCAAGCTGGGAAAGCCTGAGGCTGCGGATCCGATCCCACGGGTGGCTGCGATTGCCGCGCCAGGAGATGCCCGCGTGCAGGACTGCGGAGGAGCGGTGAACAGCGTGGTCGAGAGCGCGGCGCGCGGCCCTCTGCAACGGCTCGGGGACGGTGAGATAGCGCTGGCTGGGGATGGTAGCGAAGTCCAGACCGAGCGCGAGGGGAAGGCTCATGAGCGGGCAGTGATAATCGAAATCGGGAATGGGTTCGCCTCGCGCCAGGGTATGGTGCAGCCCGGGCAAGCCGCTCAACAGGTCCGTCAGGCGGCCGGGGACTTCGAGAGACACTTCCGCACCAAGCGCAGCCAGCTGAGGAATGAAGCGGGCGAACTGGATCATGTCGCCAAAGCCCTGCTCGCCGTAGAGCAGAATCCGCCGACCGTGCAGCGACTCGCCCTGCCACTGCGGACGGTGCAGAAAGCGCTGCCGCGTGGGCGCAAAGGCGGGCAGTTCCCAGCGATGCTCGTAGGCCGGCCAGCCCTCGGCAAAGTTTTCCTGATCGAGCAGGACGACGGCACGGTTCACCTCGGCTTCGGCGGGGTGCGGCGACAGTGTGCGGGCACGATCGAAACAGCGCAGAGCTTCGACCGGATCGCCGAGATGCTGGTGCGCGTTGCCCAGATTGATCCAGGCATCGGCGTGGCCGGCATCGAGACCGCAGGCTAGAGAAAGCTGTTCGCGCGCTTCGCGATGGTTTCCGACAAGGTTGAGCGCGCGTCCCAGGCCATAGGCGCTGAGGGCATCGAAGGGCAGCAGGCGCGACGCGTTGCGATAGCAACTGATGGCGCTGTCGATGTCGTCCAGACGCAGAAACAGGTTGCCGAAGTTATTCCAGATGGGTCCTGAATTGGGATCGAGACGCAGTCCTTTGCCATAGCAGGCGATGGCCTCGATCAGGTCTCCGGCGCGCGCGCAGGCGTTGCCCATGTCGAGCCACAGCGGAATGCTGTTGGGCTGCCGGGCCACGGCGTGGCGGCAGGCCTCGATGGCCAGCCGGTCCGGTTCCGGATCCGCACAGGGACGGTCCGGCGCGCACGATTCCTCGCGCGGTTCTGTTGTGCTCGACGAGTGACGCATAGTTCCTGTCACTCCTATCGGCGCGGGTCAGGCGGTGCGTGACCGCCCCCTGTGTATTACTCGATTCGCTCATGACGATAGCCCGCCGCGGTGAGCGATTCCCGAATTTCCTCGATATGGGCGGCACCGCGCGTTTCGAGGGTAAAGTCGATGACCGTATCGCCGAGGCTCACGCCATAGTAGGCCCGATCGTGCGAGGTCTGGACGATGTTGGCGCGCAGATCGGCGATGATCCTGGTCAGATGATGGAGCGCTCCTGGACGGTCGGTGAGGTGAATGCGGACGCGGGTGCGGCGGCCGTCTTTGACCAGGCCGCGCTCGATGATCTTCGAGAGCAGCGTGACGTCGATGTTGCCGCCGCAGACGAGCACGGCGGTGCGATGTCCATTGAGGGTGGTCTTCTTTTGGAGGAGGGCGGCGAGAGCCGCGGCGCCGGCGCCTTCGGCCAGAGTCTTCTCGCGTTCGAGCAGGACCAGGATGGCGCTGGCGATCTCCTCTTCGTCTACCGTGACCAGCTCGTCGACGAATTTTTCGACAAGCGGGAGGGTGCGTTCTCCGCAGCGGCGAACGGCGATGCCGTCGGCGATGGTGGCTTCGGCGGGAATGGTAACGGGATGGCCGGCTTCGCGGGCGCGGAGCATGGAGGGCAGGCGGTCGGTCTGAACGCCGATGACGCGAATGGTGGGGTTTGACTCTTTGATGGCGCAGGCGACGCCGCCGATGAGGCCGCCGCCACCGATGGGGACGACGACGGCTTCGAGGTCGGGAACTTGCTCGAGAAGTTCGAGGCCGATGGTTCCCTGCCCTGCGATGACCTCGTCGTCGTCGAAGGGATGCAGGAAGGTAAGGCCGTCTTCGCTGCCTTGGCGGAGGGCTTCGGCGCAGGCCTCATCGTAGTCGGCGCCGTGGAGCACGACGTCGGCTCCGTAGCCGGAGGTGGCAGCGACTTTGATCAGAGGGGTCATGAGCGGCATCACGATGCGGGCGCGGATGCCGTTCTGGCTCGCGTGAAAGGCGACGGCCTGGGCGTGGTTGCCGGCGCTGGCCGCGATGACGCCGTGGCTGCGCTCCTCCGGCGTGAGGGTGAGAATTTTGTTCAGCGCGCCGCGTTCCTTGAAGGCTCCGGTGCGCTGCAGGTTGTCGAGCTTCAGAAAGACTTGCTGGCCGGTCATTTCCGAAAGGGCGGCGGAGTGGGGCGCCGGCGAGAGATAGAGGTGGCCGCGGATGCGGTCGCGGGCGGCGCGGATGGATTCGAGGGTAACGGGCATTTTTCTTCCTTAAGTAGAACAGCAAATAAAAAAGCCATCGGGCTCGGGGAGCGCGATGGCTGCTGCGTTTCGTAATTGCAATGGTTCGCTAGCCGCCGGCTCCATTTTCCATGGGCATGGTAATTCGCGCGATGGCGATGGTGATGGCGGCGCGAATGGAGCGCGGTTGAAGCATGGATAGAGGAAACCAGACCGAGGCGCGCCGTGTCAATCCTGCTTTCGGAACGTCTGGGGCAGGATAATGAGTGCATGGCTTTGCTGCCCGAGATTCCCGAGCGCGTAGCACCGAGCTTCCAGCTCGAATGGGACAAGTTTGTTGTGTTCCTGGGCGTGTATGCGCAGTCGGCGCTGGGGCGCGGCTGGATTGCGGCACTGGTGCCGTCGACCGATCGCGATTGGGTCGGGCGCGAACAGCGTCTGGTTGCGGAAATGCGCCTGCTCGTCGGTGCGGGAATCATGCCACAGCTACGAGCGCTCTTCGATCCGACGGATTTGCTGGCGAAGGCACGGATTGAGGGGGTTGCTCTCGAGTCGGAAGAGCTGCGGGCGACGATTGCTCTGGCTGAGGAGATCACAGCGTGGACCGAGCTGATGCGGACGCCGCCGCAGAACACCCAGGACAAGTTGCCGGAGCTGACCGAGCTGTCGCGCGAACTACTGGGCACGAGCCTGCGGCCGCTCACGGATTCGATACGGGAAAAGATTCTGCCCGATGGCACGCTGGCCGACGACGCATCGCCGGAGCTGCGTCGGATTCGGCGCGAGATGGAGCGACAGCAACGAGCCATCGAGGAAAGCCTGCGGTCGGCGCTGCGGCGATTTTCCGAAGGCGGCTCGACACAGGATGAGCTGATCACGATTCGCGGCGAGCGGTTTGTGATTCCGGTAAAAGCGGAATGGAAGCGGCGCGTGCAGGGCGTGGTACACGGGGCCAGTTCGAGCGGGCAAACGGTCTACGTGGAGCCGCTGGAGACCATCGAGCTGAACAACGACCTGGTGCGCCTGCTCGAAGACGAGCAGGCGGAGATTCATCGCATTTTTCTGCAGATGACGCGGCAGATCGCGCAGTTCAGTGGGCCGATTCTTGCCGGCGCTAAAGTGCTGGCCGAAGTGGACACGCTGCAGGCGCGGGCGCGCTTCGCGCAGGAGTACGACTGCGCCGTGCCACGATTTGCAGACGAAGCGGCGCCGGAGTTTCGGCTGAAGAATGCGCGGCATCCGCTGCTGGAGCGGCGGCTGCGCGCCGAGTCGAAGAGGGTTGTGCCGATCAGCCTCGAACTCGCGGGCGCCGATCGGCAGCTCATCATCAGCGGACCGAATACCGGCGGCAAAACCGTTTCGCTCAAGACCGCGGGGTTAGTGGCGATGATGGCGCAAGCCGGGGTTCCTGTTCCAGCAGATGAATGCGTGACGCCTGGATTCGACGCGTTCCTGGCGGACATTGGCGATGCACAGTCGATCGAGCAGGACCTGTCGACGTTTTCGGCGCACGTGACGAATCTGAACCGCATCGCGGCGCAGGCAACGGAGCTTTCGCTGGTGCTGCTCGACGAACTCGGCTCGGCGACCGATCCGGAAGAAGGCGCAGCTCTGGCGGTGGCAGTCGCTGAGCACTTTTTGCGGGCTGGCGCATGGTCGATTGTGTCCACACACCTGACCTCGTTGAAGGTCTATGCGGAGAACGCGCCTGGGGCGGTCAACGCAGCGGTTGGATTCGACGAGACGACCCTGGCGCCGACCTATGAATTGCGCCAGGGCGTGCCCGGAGCGTCGGCGGGGATCAACATTGCGCAGCGGCTGGGACTGAGCGCGCGGATCGTCGCGGCGGCTCGGGCACGGTTGAACACGCAGACGCAGGACATCGCGCGCTTTCTCGACAGCCTGCACGAACAGCTGGCGCAGCTGGAGATGGAAAGAAGCCGCGTGCGCCGGCTGGAGCAGGATCTGGCGAAGGAGCGGGCGCGGCTCGACGGCGAAGGCATGAAGGAGTGGCGCGCGAAGGTGAAGGACCTCGAAGGCCAGCTCGCTTCCCTGCTGAAGGATTTTGAATTTCAGATGCGTGAAACGGTGCGCGCCATTGAGGATCGCGCCGCGCAGCAGAAGCTGTCGAAGCAGGCCGAGCAGCGGATTGCGCGGCTGCGGCGTGAATTTTCCGAGAGCTTCAACACAGCGGTTGTGGCGCAGCACACGGGCGCGGATCGCGGCGACCAGCACGCGCAGCCGCATATCGTGAAGCATGTGGCCGAGGGCGATACCGTCCGGCTGCGAAGTCTGGGCAAGACGGCGGTGGTGCAGCGGCAGATGGACGATAAGACCTTCGAGGTTGCGGTGGGGCAGATGAAGATGCGCGTGGCGCGGGATGAGATTGCCGAAGTGGTGTCGAGCGCTGGCACGCAGACGCCGCTGCAGGCGGTGCGCGGGCGCGCGGGAATCACCGTCTCGATGGCCGAGCCAGAGGTGGGGTCGAGCGAGATCAACGTGATCGGCAAGACCGCGGACGAGGCGCGCGATGACGTGGAGAAATTTCTCGACCGCGCCTTCCTTGCCGGCCTGCCGCGCATCCGCATCGTTCACGGCACGGGGATGGGTGTGCTGCGACGGACCCTGCGTGCCTGGCTGGAGAAGCATCCGCAGGTGGCGTCAGTGACGGAGCCAGGGCAGAATGAGGGCGGGGCTGGAGCGACGGTCGTGGAACTCCGGGAATAGCCGTACAGAATAGTGGGTTCAGAATTTCAGAACCGAAGCGCAGCGCGATCACCGGGTCTGACGATGCGGATACCCTTGAACGTTTTCAGAGCCAGGAGATGGGAATCGCCTGAGACGATCAAGTCTGCTTCGGCAGCCAACGCGGTCGCGATTACAACATCGTCGTTCGGATCCGCAACGATGCGCTGCGTTGCTCCCACCCTCACTAGTTTCGCGAGGAGCGCGTACCGATCAACAATCTCGTCCGCGGTGAGACCCGATGCAGCGAGCTTCTTCTTGAATTTGCTCCGTTCGAGGACCGTTGTTAATTCCTCGAGCAACGCCGCGCTGGTAAAAAGCTGGTACCGGCCATCTTTGGCCAGAGCGAGCAACTCTCTCGGCGAACCAATCCATAACAGCCCGGAAATTACGACGTTGGTGTCCAGAACCAGGCGCATCAGCGAGCAGCTTTGGCACGCCGTTCAGCTCGCATTGCCGCCATCTCAAGGGCAACTTCCTCCGGAGTCATGGCGGCCGGATCGGGAACCGCCGCCATGCGATCCATCGCTGCGAAGAGCTCTTCTACCTTCCGGAGTCGGACTTGTTCCCGCAACCACTCCGCGAGAATCGGAGAAGACAGCAATCCAGCAAGCCGCGCCTCTTCGGCAAGTTCGTCGGGGATCGAGATTTCGACCTTAGCCATAGACGGATACCTGCACCAATCATAGCAATCCGGCATCGTACTTGTGCCTCATTTCAGTTCCTGCGTTCACTCCCGGTCTTGACGGCGCCCATCGAAAAGTTGCACCATCGGCAGTCACATGGAAGGATAACGGCATGATTCAGGTGATCACGGTCGAGCGCGAATATGGCAGTCAGGGCGCGGAGTACGCGCACCATCTGGCGCATCGCCTGGGATGGCGGCTGATCGACAGCTGCCTGATCGAGGACGTGGCGCGGAAGGCGGGCGTGACGCCGACGCTGGTGAAGCGCTGCGATGAGCGGGTCGACCCGTGGTTCTACCGCTTCGGCAAAGCGTTCTGGCTGGGGTCGCTGGAGCAGATGCCGGACGATCCGAAGGTCTTCGACAGCTCGCGCATGGTGGAGTTTGTGAAGGGCTACGTGCAGGAGCAGGCGGCGATCGGCAGCTGCGTGGTGGTGGGGCGAGGAGCGGCGTGCATGCTGGCGCGTTCGACGGGCGCCTATCACGTCTTCGTGTATGCCTCGATGGCGCGCAAGATCCGCTATATCGAGGAGAAATTTCCGGAGCATGCGGGCGACGCTGAAAACGAAATCATCGCCACGGACCGGCGGCGCGCGGAGTACATCCGGCGTTTCCACCAGCGGGAATGGGACGACCGCAAGCTGTACCACCTGATGATGAATTCCTGCATGGGCGTGCACGCGATGGTCGAGGCCACGGTCGAAGCGGCAGGACTGCATTCGGTGGCGGCTGCTGCCGAGCAAGCACAACCGGCGGCGGTCTAGTCAGGCCGCACCGGCTTACTCAGGATTTCAACGCCCATATTTGGGTGCGAGGGGACCCTCATTTTGGTCCCACACCATCGCGTCAAAGCGATGGCTGCCGCGGAAACCCAGCCACTCATAGAGCGAGACTGCCCGGCGATTCGACGCGGTCACGGTGAGGGTCAGCAGGCTGAAGCCTCGCTTCGTCAGCGAGCGCGCACATTCGACCATCAGCAGACGGCCGAGTCCCCGGCCGCGGTGTTGCGGCGCAACGCAGATCTGGGTGACATGCCCGACGTCATCACGAACCCGGGAACACAGCAACAGGCCGGCGAGCTCGGTGCTGCCGCGTTCCACCAGCGCCAGCGAGGCATCCGGATCGAAATAGCCGCAACCGGGAAAGCGAACGATGTTGTGAAGGAAGCGCTGCGAGCCGGACACCGTCCTGTATTGCTCGTTGATATGGCTGTCCAGATGGCCTTCATAGGACGCGGCGATGAGGCGGGCCGCGGCGCTCAGGTCAGTCTCGGCCCAGCGGCGGAGCACCATCTCGCCGGGGACGGGGACCTTTTCAGGGATGGCAGGAGAGGCTCCGTCGCGCACTGCTGCGCTGATCCCAGGCTGCAGCTTCCACTCCATGAAAATGCGTTCGTGGATCTCGAAGCCAGCGTTCTCAAAGACCTGCTGGTGCGCGCCATGCGGATGCAGCAACAGCTGCGATTCGATGCGCGTCACCCCGGGAGTGTTCTTCAGCATTTCCAGCAGGCGGATCAGCAGTTCGTTCCGCAGTTCCGCTGCCGCATCGGCATCGCTCGCCGAATTACCCTGCGCGTCGAAGGCCGCATTGCGTGCGGGTACCGGTGCGGCGAAAACATCGCCGATGACGGCCTTATAACCTTCATAGACGCAGAAGATATACCCGGCAATCCGGCCGTTCTCCACGGCGACATAGCCAGGCAGCACCCGCGAATCGAGATACTGCAGGAGCAATTCCGCGGAGCCGCGATAATCCCAGTGGAGCCGCTGGCTCCAGATGCGGCTCTCTTCGTCCAGCAGGGGGCGCAGGCTGGCGGCTGAGAAGTGGCGCAGGTCCAGCAGTTCGAAATCGAGCGCAGAACTCATCGATATACGAATTCAGAGGCGTTCCGGCATTCGCCTCGCGAACTCCCTCCCGATCTGTCTGCAACAAACTGCCTACCGGCTGTGGACGGTTTCGGACGAATGGCGGGCCATAACTTCGTAGACGACCAGGTTCTGAGCGGGATAAGTGAAGAGCGGATCGTATTGCCTCCCCGCCAGCAATCGATGAAGTTCGCCTGCACAAGGAACTTCAGAAAGGCACGCTTGCGGAATTACCAACAGGTGTTGTTGATCGGGAACGCCATCCTGCATGATGCCGCCGGCAAACTGCGGCCCCTTGTTTGGGATCCGTGGATCGAGCACCTCGAATTCCAGGCTGACTCCCGGCTTCCAGCGCGCCCTCATGGCTTCGAAATCCGCCGCATTCAGGACAGGCTGGCCGTTCACCGCGACCAGATCGTCGCCCAGCAGCCGATTCAGACCCATCTGCTCGGCGGACGATCCTTCTTTCACCTCGTCGATGATCACACCGTGCGGACCTGAGCCATCCGGCGGTGGATCGCTGACTGTGATGCCAACATCGTAATTCACGGTGCGCCGGTTGCGATAGAAAGAAACACCGTACTGTACATCTCTGCGTACCCGGTAAACCGCAGTTATGCCGGGGGGCGGGCTGATCTGGTTCAGGATCTGAGCCAGCGGCCGCGCCGAGTAGGTCATATCCATCAGATTGATGTTGTGCTTGGTGTTGGGCAGGGGCCCGACGCCGAAGACCGGCCCGATGCCAAAGATATACAGCAACAGGATGACCATGGGCGTGATGGTGGCGATGCGCAGCCGCCTGAGCCCGAAACGCGCCACCGTAATCAGAATGAAGACCACCGTGGCGAGGCCCACCATTCCCGCGGCGATGATGGCGATGCGAGGCGGAATGGCTTCAGGGTTATGCAGATGCAGGGGCATCAGCAGCACAAACATGCTCAGGATGCCAGTGAGCACAGCATGCAGAACCAGCAGCCACGGCTTGAGACCGCGGTTACGAATGCGGTTGAGGTAGTCGCCGGCGAGAATGGTGAGGGGCGGGACTGCGGGCAGCACGTACCCCGGTAACTTGGAATCCGAAAAAGAGAAAAAGACGATCGGCACCAGCGCCCAGAGAACCAGGAACTCCGGGAAAGCGTCGCCCGCGCGCCCGTGGCCGACATACAGCACTTTCGCGCGCCGCGCTTTCCATTCATTAATCGAGCCGCCGACGGCGTCGACAAACGCGGTGACTGCGATCACCGCCCAGGGCGTCAATCCCAGCAGCACCACCGGCACGTAATACCAGAAGGGATGGTAGTGCTCGAAGCGGTTGGTGGCGAAGCGCTCGAGGTTGTGCTCGAGGAAGAAAATTCGCAGGAAGGTCGGGTTGCGGCGCTGCACTTCGATGAACCAGGGCAGCACCATGGCGAAATACAGCACGATGCCCGGCCACCACAGGCTGCGCCGGAACAGCGACCACTCGCGGCGCAGGCCCGCGAAGATGCCGATGATCACCAGCGCCATGAGCGGCGCGACCGGACCTTTGGCCAGGGTAGCGGCACCGACGAAGAAATAAATATCGAACAGCCAGAATTTGCTGTTGGTCTCGTACCAGGCATACCAGCCGAGCATGCCGATGGCGAAAGGCGCAGCGAGCTGCATATCGGTAGAGGCGCCGCGCGCAAAGCTGAGGATGGCGGCGCAGGAGGCGGTGATCAGCGCCGCGTCCAGCTGGCCGCCGTTGCGAAACCGGCGGATGTGCAGATAGATGAGCACCACCAGCATGAAGGCGAAGCTGGCCGAGGGCAAACGCGCGGACCAGTCGTGTACGCCGAATTCGCGAAACGCGAACATGGCGCGCCAGTAGTAGAGCGCGGGCTTTTCAAGCCACGGATGTCCCCACAGCACCGGCGTGACGTAATCGCGGCGGGCGAGCATCTCGCGGGCCACCTGCGCATAGCGAGGCTCGTCGGCGCCGACCAGACCCAGCCCGTCGCCTCCGAAGATGGGGACCAGACCGTAGAAGAGGAAAAAGGCCGTCATGCAGAAAAGCGTTGCCGCTTCCGCAATTTCGCCGAGCGCGGGAAATCTGGATCGAAAGCGCGCAACCATGCGCGGACGCTCCAGGGCGTCGCCGGCAGGGCCGGATCGCCCGCCGGAACTCGGTTCAGTTTTCGCTGAGGGTTTGGAAGTCTCAGTCACGTTCGGGCACGTGTCCATCCATGGTGGTAGCCGCTATGGCGTTGGGCAGGATTGTTCAGGCCGGAGATGAGCATGCAGCGCGATTGAGTCAGCCTAACAGATTCCCGCCGGATTCTTCCTTCGACGCGGACCGTCCAGGAACCATGGTCATTAGCTCCTGGCGCATGGTGTGCAGAATTCGGTCAGTCGCCTCGCGCAGCGGCCCCTCGACGGTGCAGCCGCCGGCATGCAAATGCCCGCCGCCGCCCAGATTGGCAGCGATGCGCGCCACGTTCAGCGCGCCCTTGCTGCGCAACGAGAGCCGCACACGATGGTCCGGCAGTTCGCGCAGCAGCACGGCCCCTTCGACGCCGGCAATTCCGATGGCGTAATTGACGATGCCTTCGCAGTCTTCCTCGGCCGCCCCGGCCCGGGTCATGTCCTCGTTTGTCACCCAGAGCCAGGCAAGCCGGCCTTCGCGGCGCAGGTTGGAGAGAGCGGCACCGAGCAGCAGCATCTTCGAGAGCGGATTAGAGAAGTAGACTTCGCGCGCTATGCCGGCCGGATCGGCCCCCCGCCCCACCAGCTCGCGCGCCACTTCAAAAGCGTGCGCGTCGGTGCCTTCATAGCAGAACGAGCCGGTATCGGTCAGCACTCCGGCATAGAGGCAGGCGGCCATCTGCGGCGTCACTTCGGCGCCGGCAGCCATAGCAAGGCGATAAATCATCTCCGCCACCGCACAGGCGCCGGTATCGATCCAGTTGACATCGCCGAACGGGCGGCCGGTGGCGTGATGATCGATGTTGACGAGGAAGCGGCCTTCGAGACCACCGATGCGCGAGCGCTGGATGCCGTCACACTCCAGCAGGATGACCGCGTCGTATTCGCCGTCGATGCGATCGAGGTGGCGGATCGACCCGGCGCAGGGCAGACCGCGATAGATCAGCGGAACCGGATCGGCGGACACCATCTCCGCCTTCTTCCCCAGCTGTTCCAGGATCATCCCGCATGCCAGCATCGCGCCCACCGCGTCTCCATCGGGCCGCGCGTGGGAGCAGATGGCGAAGCGATGACCGCGCCGGATCAAACTCAGCACCGCATCCGGTCCTTCGCGAAGAAGGTCCCGCCCCGCATTCTGCCGGCTGTCATCGTGCTGCAACGGGATGTCGTGTCCGGCCGCCATTACTTCCCCGGGTCCTGGGTCTTCTGCTGCGCGGAAGCGTCTCCACCTTCGGAACCGCTGTTTTGAGCTCGCAGGCGGGTCTGTCGCTTGCGCCCCAGCAGTTGGTCGATGCGCGCCTTCATTTTTTCGGAGCGATCGATGTGGAAGGTCAGTTCGGGCACGTAGCGCTTGCCCATGCGCTCCAGCAATTCGTGCCGGATGTAGCCGCGCGCCGCCATCAGGCCGTCCAGAGTGTCGGCTTCTTCCTGGGCGCCGCCATCGACGGCGACGTAAATGAGCGCGGATTTTCCCCCGGGATTGAGCACGACCTGGCTGATGTAGGCGAAGCTGATGCGCGGATCGGAGAGTTCGCCCTCGATCATCGCGCCAATTTCATCGCGCAGGGTCTCCGCGACCCGCTCCTGATGGTATTTCCGTCCGCGCTGTTCCGGCATGGCGCACCATCCTCCGACCGCTCTGCAAGGCATCGCCGCAGAGACGGAAGAAAACCCTTGAGGATATCAGACGGGAGCGCAGTCGGAGCGTTTGCCTTCGGCCGAGGCAGAAATTGCCACCCGTGGCGAAGCACTTCGGCACATTGTTTTGGGCGGACACCCTGAATGACGCGCTAGATCACCCGCAGCACGACGACCGTCTCGTCGTCGAAGCGGTCGCGCTTGCCCTGGAAACGGCCCACGTCGGTCAGGATGCTTTCCGCCAGCCGCGACGCCGATTTGTGGTGGTGCTTTTTCACGGTTGCGACGAGGCGATCGTTGCCGAACATCTCGCCGGCTGAGTTCTGCGCATCGACGATGCCATCGCTGAAGAAAACCACCGAGTCGCCGGGTTGGGTGGAGATGCTGAACTCCTCCCAGGTGGCGTTGGGGAACATACCCAGCGGAAAGCCTTCGGCCCGGATGGTCTCGATCTCCTCGCCGCGACAGAAGAGGGGCTGCACCGATCCGCCGTTGGCGATCTGTATCGTCAGATTCTCGTCGTTCCAGAGTCCATAGAGCATGGTGACGTACTGCGAGTCCAGCTTCCGCTCCTGGAGCGCGTCGTTCAGGGTTCGCAGCATTTCCGACGGCGAAAGGTGCTGGTTCGCTACGGAGCGCATGATGCCGCTCACCAGGGCCGCGTAGAGCGCGGCGGGCGCAGCCTTGCCGCTGACATCCCCGAGCGCGATGGCGCTGCGGTTGACGTCGTAGGTCAGGAAGTCATAGAGGTCGCCGCCGATGGTGCGCGCCGGCAGAAAGCGGGCCGCGAACTCCGCGCGCTTGTGCTGCGGCCTGGCAGGCGGCAACAAACGCAGCTGGACTTCGCGCGCCATGGCCAGATCGCGCTCCAGGCGCTGCTCCTGCTGGGTGACACGCTGGTAGAGCTGCGCATTTTCCAGAGAGATGGCGATCTGCGCCGCCAGCGTCGTCATCGCGCGCTCGTGATCCTCGGTGAAGTAGTGCAGGCGCGTGTGCTCGATATCGAGCACGCCGAGGGCGGTGCCCTTATAGATCAGCGGCACGGTCATCTCGGAACGCGTCTCCGGGTTCACCATGTGGTAGCGCGAATCTTTGCGGACATCGGCGACGTGGATCACGCGCTTTTCGCGGATCGCCGCGCCCACCAGGCCGCGTTCGATGGGAATGGTGGTGCCGATCACGTCGGAATTCTCCGCCAGGCCCAGGACGGAGCTGGGCGGAATCAGCTGAGAGGGCGCCATCGGCGGCGACGAATCCCAGATGGTGCGCTTCGGCTCTTCCGGGGCGTTGTCCTTCTCTTTCTCCTTCGCATCGGATCGGTGGGTGAAGCGAATCGACAGCCGATTGACCAGGGTTTGATCGCGCTCGTTCACCAGCCACACCGAGAACATCTGATAGTCGATGATGCGGCGCACCAGCTGGCCCACTTTCTGCAGCAGCTCGTCGGGATCGAGGATGGAGGTGATCTCGCGGCTGATCTCGTTCAGCACCTGCAGGGTCTGCGCCTGGCGCGCCACCCGGGTGTAGAGCCGGGCGTTTTCAATCGCGCCAGCAATGCGCGAGGCGGTGAGCGTGAGCAGGTGCAGATGTTCCTGCTTGAAGTAGTCGATCTGCTCGGCCTGGATGTCGATGACGCCGATCATGCGATTCCTGGTGATCAGCGGCACAGCCAGTTCGGAGCGCACGTCAGGATTGACATTAAGGTAATTACTGGCCTTGCCGACGTCGTTGACGAGCAGAGGCTGGCGCGTCTGCGCCACCTCGCCGACGATTCCCTGCCCCATGCGGATGCGCATCCGCTCGACCTCCGGCTTATGGCCGATCTGGAAACGCATGCGCAGGTCGTTGGTGCGGTCGTTGAAGAGCAGGATGGCGAAGATGCGGTAGTCGATGACGGCGCGGACCAGCGAGGCGGTGCGCTCAAGCAGCGTCTTGAGGTCGAGGGTGGTGTTGAGCGTGTCCGCCAGGCGGACCAGGAACTCGGTCTGCAGCGGGTCAACCTGGACCTGTCCCGGCCGCGCCGACGCTTCAGGAGAAACGGGCCGATAGTCTCCTTCCCACTCATGCTCGGGCGGGTTTTGCTGGGGGTCTTCGGTCACAACTCTCCTGTGGGCCTGCGACGACATTCGCGCATAGCATGTCGTCGAACCATGTCATGATACGGGGTTTTCGGCAGGTGTGCGCCTGCTCGCAGAGATGTCTGCCCGGACCAGCTTCGGCTGTCCGGCAAAGGCTACGAGCACACCTGTCAGGGAGTCCTGAGCTCTCCCACGATCGCCACACTGGCGCTGGCTCCGATGCGGTTCGCTCCTGCTTCCAGCATGCGTTTTGCGTCGGCCAGAGTGCGAATGCCGCCCGAGGCCTTCACGCCGCAACGGCCGCCGGCTACGCCACGCATCAGAGCTACGTCTTCCGGAGTAGCGCCGCCGGTCGAAAAGCCGGTGCTGGTCTTGATGAAGTCGGCGCCTGCCGCGATGGCCAGCTCTGAGCCTCGCAGCTTTTCCTCGACGGTCAGCAGGCAGGTCTCGAGGATGACCTTCACGATGGCTCCCGCGTCGTGAACCACCTCGACGACGCCCTCGATTTCCTGCTGCACGGCCTGGCTCTCGCCGGACTTGAGCAGGCCAACGTTCAGGACCATGTCAACGTCATGCGCACCGAGCTTCACCAGCGCCGCCGCTTCCTCGCGCTTGGTCGTCCCCAGCGAGGCGCCGAGGGGAAACCCCACCACCACGCCCACCGGGATGCCGGTTCCAGCCAGCTCGGAGTAAGCCAGGGCAGCCCAGGCAGGGTTCACCATGGCGCACGCAAATCGATGCTCGGCTGCTTCGCGGCAGACGCGAATCACCTGCTCCTGCGTGGCTTCCGGCTTCAGCAGGGTGTGGTCGATCACCGCGGCCAGATTTTTTTCGAAGAGAGGACCTGCTGCGTGAAGGCCTCTGCGTCAAACCCAACAATTTCCTGTTCCTCATCCTCGTCGATGAGGTGAATCGGTGTCATGGGGGCAAACTCCTTTCAGCGGGCCGATCATTCGGGCGCGGCGAGCCCCAGGGTTTCGTCGGGAGGCATCAGACAGATGTCCGGCAGGTTCCGGTAGCGCTCTGCGAAATCCATCCCATAGCCAATAACAAATTCGTTGGGAATGGTGAATCCCACATAATCGGCATCGATTTTTTCCACGCGGCGCGAAGGCTTGTCAAGCAGCGCGGCGACGCGCAGGGTTGTTGGCTGGTGTTGCTCGAACATGCCGCGCAGGAAATTCAGCGTCAGTCCGGTGTCGAGAATGTCTTCAACGATGATGACGTTTTTCCCCTCGATGGAGTTATCGAGGTCTTTGATGAGCTTGACGGCCCCGCTGGTACGGGCGCCTTTGCCGTAGCTCGAAACAGCAACGAAGTCGAAGGTGTTGTCGACCGAAATGCTGCGCGCGAGGTCGGCGAGAAAGATGGCTGCTCCCTTGAGCACGCCGACGAGAACAACCTTCTCGCCGTCGTAGTCGCGGTCGATCTGGCGGCCCATCTCGGCCACGCGCCGCGCGATCCGATCGCGGCTGAACAGGACCTCAAGGGCAGTGTGCGTGCTTGTGGTGCTCACAGGCCAGATTACCTCGAAAGCCCCCTGTGGAAGCTTGAAGTGGTCTCATGCCCCTCGAACAGCGGTTACGGCTCGTTTGAGACCCGCCCCGACGCGAGGCTCATGCAGTGTCCGGTGCATTGGACCCCGACATGAGACCACTTCTATACTCAATAGACGCGCGTATGTACCCATTTATTCATATTGGCCGGTTTTCTATTGGCACATTTGGCATCATGCTCTGGCTGGCGGCGGTGGCCGCCTGCTGGATTCTGCACCGCAACTTCCGCCGCTGGAAAATCGACGCGGACGCCATCAGCATCGTCGCCGTTGCCACCGTAGCCGGAGTCATCGGGTCCAAGCTCTGGCACGTTCTGGAGACGCCGCGCGCACTCATGGCGCACCCTGCGGATTTGCTGTTCGACCGAGCCGGCTTTGCCTGGTATGGCGGGCTGATTGTCGGGATTCTGACCCTGCTCTGGCAGGCGCGCGTCTACAAGCTGCGTCCGTTGCAGATGCTGGATCTGGCCTCGCCCGCGGCTGCCATCGGATATGGGGTTGGCCGGCTTGGGTGTCTCGTTTCGGGCGACGGCGACTACGGGATTCCGACGAAGCTGCCGTGGGGCATGAGCTTTCCGCATGGCCTCGTGCCCACCGACCAGCGTGTTCATCCGACCCCGATTTACGAACTGCTCGGGGCTGTGCTGATCCTCTGGATCCTGTGGCGCCGGGGCGCTCCGGAGAGACCGAAACCCATCGGACAAATCACGGGCGAGTATCTGATCCTGACCGGGATCGCGCGCTTTCTGGTGGAGTTCATCCGCATCAATCCGAAGATCCTGTGGGGGATGACGAACGCGCAGCTGGCGAGCCTGGGGGCGGTTGCGTTCGGGTTGGGACTGATCCTGGTAGCGCGGGCCAGGGATGCGGCGAAGGCAGGCAAAGCAGAGCAACGAACCGCGGCTGCTCATCCCTGACGCCGTCCTGGCGGATGGTCGTCAGGCTTCCCAGGGATTCACCAGACGGATGCCGCAGTCCTCGAAGTCAGGTGTGTTGCGCGTAGCGAGCGTGGCGTTATGGAGACGGGCGATGGCCGCGATCTGGACATCCAGTTCTCCGACAATCCTGCCGGTCACGTATCTTTCAGCCATCATCTCGGCATAAATTTCGGCGGCTGCACTATCGAAGGGGAGAATGCCGCGCTCGAAGTCCTCATTGAACATGGCATCGGCTTCGCTCTCCAGTTCCCTCCGACGCTTTCCAGCCGGCATTCGGGCAATCCCGGACAGGACCTCACCCTTCGTGACGGCCGTTGTACAAAGTTCCCCAACGGGTTGCCGCGCCAACCAATCCACCACGCGAGGAGAAGGAACCTGGCGCATCGGCTCCGACACAACATTCGTGTCGAGAATGATCATCACCTACTCTTCGCCATCGGTTC
This sequence comes from uncultured Acidobacteriaceae bacterium, assembly GCA_963702285.1. GTDB lineage: Bacteria > Acidobacteriota > Terriglobia > Terriglobales > Acidobacteriaceae > Palsa-343. Next base: position 109,855 of record CAVPCB010000141.1, read on the forward strand.
CCAACTCGGGACCGGTGAAATCAGGTATCTTCCGCGTGCTGATCCCTCGAGGCGGAATGTCCAGTTCGACGCCGCCCAGAGGTGCGAAGCGGCTGCGGATACGCTCCGCCATATTTCCGCGTGGGCGAGAGGGCGCCGGGTTCGTAATGACCTCTTCAAGGATCATCCGAGCCTCCTCTTCCATGGAGCGGCCGTTCTGGGCGGCGCGGACGCGGAGCTTCGCCTTTGCAGCGTCATTGAGCTTGCGGATGGTAATGGTGGCCACGAGTTAAGGATACGGCCTGCAATCATTGCTGTCAATGACAGCATTGCTATCATTGCAATCATTGATTGCACTTCACTGTCCCGCATACCCCCGGATCCACTCAATCACGCTCCGGACCGCGATTCCCGTGGGCCCGGATGCCATCCATGGTTTGGCATCGTCGTTCCAGGCCGTCGCGGCGATATCGAGGTGCAGCCAGGGCGTCTCCTCGGCGAACTCCTTTAGAAACATTGCGGCGTTGATCGCCCCGCCGTAACGGCCGCCGGTATTTTTGATATCGGCAATCGTCGATTTGATGACATCGCGATAATCGTCCTCGACGGGCAGCCGCCAGAAGCGCTCACCGGAAACCTTCAGCCCCTCCATGAAGCTCCGGTAGGTGTCCTCGTCGTTGGCAAAGATGCCGGCGTTGAGCTGGCCCAGGGCGATGGCGACGGCGCCCGTCAGCGTCGCGGCATCGATCAGGTGGGTGGCGCCGAGTTGCTTCGCGTAGGTGATGCCGTCGGCCAGGACCAGGCGGCCCTCAGCGTCGGTGTTGATGATCTCGATAGCCTTGCCCGGTTTTCCGGGGGCAGGCATCGCGATCTGCACGTCGCCAGGTTTTTGCGCTTTGCCGGAGGGCATATTCTCCGCCGCGCAGACGATGCCGATGACCTTCACCGGCACCTGCAGCAGTGCAATCGCGCGCATCGCGCCGATCATCGCCGCGCCGCCGGCCATGTCGTACTTCATCTTCTCCATGTTGTCGGACGGCTTGATGGAGATGCCGCCCGTGTCGAAGGTGATTCCCTTCCCGACCAGGCCGAGAACCGGACCGGCAGCTGCGTTCGGCGGCTCCCACCTCATGACGATGAGGGCGGGCGGCTCGTCGGAGCCCTGGGTCACGCTGAGGAAGGCGCCCATCTCGAGCTCGCGCATCTTCTCGGTGCTGTGGACCTCGCAGGCGATGCCGGATTCCCTGCACATCTCGGCAGCACGCTCACCAAGAATCGTCGGCGTCAGGCGATTGCCGGGCTCATTGACCAGGGCACGAGCGAAGTTCTGGGACTCGCCGACGATGACGCCCTCCCGCAGACCCGCCTCGGCAGCGGCTCGATCGAAGGCCGGAGCGGCTACAACCTGGACGGTCTGGACGCTGCGGTCTTTGCGGTCGGAGCGGTAGGTGTCGGAATCGTAGTCGCCCAGGACTGCGCCTTCGGCCAGCGTCCGGACGGTCAGCCTCGGATCGAGCCCGTCGGCAACCGGGGTCAGGAGGGCGACTTCCCGCAGGCCGCGCACCTTGGCAAAACGGATCGCCGTGCCCGCCCCTTTGCGGACCTCCTGCGGCGTGAGCTTCGCGGCTTTGCCGAGGCCGACCAGGAGAAGGCGCTTCGCCTTCAGGCCGGCTGGATTGTGCAGCAGCAGAGTCTCGCAGGATTCGGCCTTGAATTCGCCGCCGTCGAGGACCGCCTGAACGGCCTGAACCGGTGTTTCCTCCCCTGTCAGCAGGCGGACTTCGGGCTTTGTCGCGCCTTTGGGGGCGGCATCGACGGCAAAAACGGTGAGGAGTTCGGTGGCGACTTCAGCGGAGGGGTTAACGACAAGGTTCGTGTTCATCGGCCTCTTTTTTGGTTTTGAGTAGCGGCGGGAGTCCGGCGGGGAGGCGGCGGAACGCAGAGCGTAAGGTGCGCCAGGACTCTCCCGCGGCGCGTCACGATAAAAGTCTCGCCGTCCCGCGCTGCTCTCAGATACTCAGCGAAATGCCGGGCAAGCTGCGTAACCCCGATCATTTTCGGCATACCTGGATTGTACAAACCTAGACCTTCCGGCTCCGCGCGATGGCCGCCCGGGCCTCCTTATCGGCCTCGCGCCGGCGCTCGGTTTCCCGCTTGTCCCAGTCCTGCTTGCCGCGAGCCACCGCGATCTCGCACTTCACGCGGCCGTTGCGGAAATAAAGCCGTGTGGGAATGAGCGTTAACCCCTTCTGCTGCGTCTTTCCCGTGAGCTTTCGAATTTCCTCCTGGTGGAGCAGCAGTTTGCGCGTGCGCAGCGTCTCGTGATTGTTGGAGCTGCCATGCGAATACGCCCCGATATGTGCGTTCAGCAGAAAGGCTTCGCCATCCTTAATCAGGCCGTAGGCGTCCTTGAGATTCGCCTTGCCTTCGCGGATCGACTTGACCTCGGTCCCACGCAGGGCCACGCCCGCCTCGTACTTTTCCAGCAGGAAATAGTTGTGCGACGCCATCCGATTCTGCGCGGCATCGCGCTCTCCGGAAGCGACCGGATCGCGGGATTTGGCCTTCGCGGGGGCCTGCTTTACGAGATGGCTGGACGGACGGGTCATGATTGCAGTCGCAATTCTTCATCGTATAACGGCGCGGCCGGGGTTCACACTTCGGCTCCTCCGCATCGAAACCATCTGCAACATCGACGGTTCCGCCAACGCATCGGTCATCCGGAATGCGATACTATACGCGGCACGAAGCGGCGGCGCTCGCCGGGCCAGTCCTCATTCCGGGGAGAGCAGGGACCAGCCGCTCCGGCTTGTACCATTTCCTCCCCCGACAATGGAGCTGCATGAAGCGAAGTCTGGTTTTATGGGCATTTCTCGCCACCATTCTGGCTGCTCTTCCAGCGGCGCAGGCTCAGTCCGCATCGCACTGGTTCAAGCAGGGTCAGAAGGCTGAGGCGAAAGACGACACGCTCGCCGCCTATGAGGCCTACTACCAGGCGTACCGGGCAAAGCCCACCGACGAGCGCTACAAGATCTCCTGGGAGCGCACCCGCTTCGCGGCCGCGGCCATCCATGTCGAACACGGAGAGAAATTGCGCGATCAGGGTGACTCCACCGCCGCGCTGACCGAATTTCTGCGCGCCGTCGAAATCGATCCGAGCAATGAGCTGGCCGAGCAGGACATCAAAGCCACGCGCGACAAGCTCAACTCGCAGGCTCCCGCCCCGGAAAATGCGCCAAGAACCACCGATGAGGCTCTCGAGCTGGCTGCTCCCATCCAGCTGAAGCCCATCTCGAATGAGCCGCTGACCCTGCATATGGTCGAGGACAGCCGCATCATTTACCAGGCGATCGGCAAAGCGGCCGGCATCAACGTATTGTTCGATCCCTCCTATAGCTCCAAACGCATTCCCATCGATCTGAACAACGTGACCCTGGCCGATGCCCTGCGCATCGTAGCCACGGTGTCCAACACCTTCTGGCGCCCCATCACCTCGAATACCATCTTTGTCGCCGAGAATTCACGCAGCAAACACACGGAGCTGGACGAGCAGGCCGTCGAGACCTTTTATCTGCACAACGTCTCTCAGCAAAACGATTTCACCGAGATTCAGACCGTGTTGCGCAACCTGTTCTCCCAGGGCGCCCGCATCAACGGCGTCGCCAGCGAGAACGCCATCGTGATGCGTGCCACGCCCGACGAACTGCTGCTGGCGCACAGACTGATCGAAGATCTCGACCGGCCCAAGCCGGAAGTGGTCCTGGATGTGGCGGTGCTCGAAGTGAGCCGCGACGTGCTGCACAATATCGGCATTCAGCTGCCCCAGACGGCGAGCATCAACTTCCAGCCCTCGAATGCGAACCTGAACAACAGCACGAGTGGCAGCACCGACAACAACGGCAGCGCCAATAACGGCAGTGGCTCGACAACCACCAGCAGCATCACCCTCAATAACCTGGCCCACCTGAACTCGACCAACTTCGCGGTCACCATTGGTCAGGCCGCCGTGAACCTGCTGCTCACCGATACCCGCTCGCGGATTATTCAGAATCCGCAGATCCGCGCTTCCGACGGCCAGGAGGCCACGCTCAAGATCGGTGAGAGAATCCCGATCGCCACCGGTTCGTATCAGACCGGCGCCGCAACGGCCATCGTCAGCTCGCTGGTCAACACCCAGTTCCAGTACATCGATGTGGGCGTGGACATGACGATCAAGCCCACCGTGCACTTCGATCGCGATGTGAGCATGAAGTTCAAGGTGGAGGTTTCCGCCACCAACGGCAACTCCAACATCGGCGGCATCACCGAGCCCATCATCACCCAGCGCGTGGTCGACCAGACCATCCGCCTGAAGGACGGCGAACCGAACCTGATCGGCGGCATCGTGCAGCACCAGACGACCTGGAGCATCAGCGGCACGCCCGGCCTGGCTCAGTTGCCTCTGCTGAAGTATTTCTTTAGCACGCAGCAGAAGGAAGTCACCGACGACGAGATCGTCTTCCTGCTCGTTCCGCATGTCGTACGCGCGGAGCAGGTCAGTCCGGAGAACCTGCAGGTCATCGATACCGGCACCACCAACAATGTCGAACTGCGGCCTATCAATCTAAGCCAGGTGGCTCCGCAAGTGGCTCCGCCGGCAACGTCCGCTGCGAGTGCGGCGCCTGCAGTGACTCCGGCGCGGCAGACGACCGAGCCCGCCCCGTCTCCTTCGGCGGCTGCGGCTGCCCAGCAGGCCTTGACCCACATGGAGCAGCAGGCGGCCAGCGGGCCGCCCGTCAACCTACAGCTCAGCCCGCCGCAGGCCACCGAAAAAGTAGGATCCACTTTCAAAATGTTCGTGGATCTGTCCGGCGGCGAAGATGTCTTTGGCACGCCGATGAATGTTCAGTACGATCCGTCGAAGCTGACGCTGATCAATGTCGACTCCGACGATCCACAGCACCCGAATGTGCTTGGCAAAGACGGCCAGGCGGTCGCTCTGGTGCACCGCGACGATGGTCAGGGCAACGTCGCCATCGCCGCGTCGCGTCCACCGGGAACGAAAGGCATCAGCGGATCGTCTGGTACGTTGTGTGTCCTCACTTTCCAGGCAAAGGCTCCGGGCGACGCGTCGGTGGCCATCACCCGGCCCGTGGTGCGCAACAGCCAGCAGCAACCGATACCGGCAACGGGATCGCAGGCGGTCGTTCACATCCAGTGACGATTGCCCAGGGATGAAGTTATGCAGTTAGTTCAGGTCACAGCAAGAAAGGGCAGACAGGACCGGGAAGCCGGCCTGACGCTGGTGGAGCTGATCGTCACCGTGGCGATCCTCGGCATCCTCGCGTCGGCCGCCGTGCCCATCGCACGATTTCAGGTCAAGCGCGAAAAGGAACGTATGCTGCGCTACGACCTGTGGCAAATGCGGAGTGCCATCGACGCTTACAAGGACGCAGCCGATAAGCACGCCTTTCAGACGAAGATCGACAGCCAGAATTATCCGCCCGATTTGCAGACCCTGGTCAACGGTGTCGACGTCCAGGGCAAGAAGGTGCGCTTCCTGCGTCACATCCCCGTCGATCCGATGACCGGCAACGACGACTGGGGCCTGCGCTCGATGCAGGACGACCCGGACAGCGACTCCTGGGGCGGGCAAAACGTTTTCGATGTATTCACGAAATCCGACGGCACGGGGCTGGACGGAACGAAGTATTCGACCTGGTAATCTCTTGCGCCTGAAAACTCCAATTCGCAAATCGGAAAATGGCTTCACCCTGGTGGAGCTCATGGTGGTGATGCTGATCATCGGCATCCTGGCTGCCGTCGCTATTCCCAGTTTCGTTGCTGCTATCAAGAGCGCCAAAGAGTCCGCGCTCAAAGAAGACCTGCACGTGATGCGCGATGCCATCGACTCCTACACGATGGATAAGAACAAAGCGCCGCAGTCTCTCGACGACCTGGTGCAGAGCGGCTACCTGAAGGAAATCCCCCAGGACCCGTTCACCCACAGCCGCGACACCTGGGTGACGGCGAGCGACGACACCTACGCCGACCTCGACCAGACGGAGCCGGGCATCAACGACGTCCACAGCGGTTCGCAGGAAACGGGGCCCGACGGCCAGCCGTATTCCAGTTGGTAGCGAACCCGCCGATATATAATCAAGGAGGAGTAGTTCCCGGAAGGGTCGAAGCCTCCCGGGAAGTTGGCTACTTCAACAGCAGTAGCGTGAGCACAAGGACAGCGACCGCCAACACCAAGCGCCAATCCAGCGCAATCGTGATGGCGATGCGAGTCCAGGATGATTTCTTATTCATCCCTTGGACTCACCCCCTTTTATTCGAACGGCCCGCAGGTCGTTAGAGCGGCCTGCGAGCCGTCGGTCCGATCTTCCGGACCGATCCTGCGCCAACCGCATTCGCACTTTGAAAGAGGCACTCCCAGTTTAGGGAGTGCTGCGCGTGCTGGACTCATCCGCGCGGATCGAATCCAAACTCAGGTAATGCTTCTGAAGAGCCATGGCAGAATGTCTATGGCGCATGCATCTGCCTGAACTCTCCACGATTCACGATCGGTTTCTTTCGCTCAGCCAGATCGGCCGCGATCCCGGGCGCGAGTCGCTCGGCGCAAAGCTCCTGCTCCGTTCGCAGCTCGACGCCGACGGTATCGCTGTGCTCGCGGCTGCCAGCATTGCAGGTGCTGCTTCGCTGTGCGTCGATGCCGACGCGGATCGCCTCCGTGAGGGACTGCGCGGCGGTTTTGTGGACTTCGTCGTCTCGACCCTCGACGAAGCCCTTCGCATCCTCAAAAACGAGATTCGGCGCGCGCGACCTATCTCCGTTGGACTTACCGGGGATCCCCAATCGTGGATTGACGCGATGATCGAGCGCGGACTGCAGCCGGATCTTCTTTCCGCCGTGTCGCAATCGCAGGCGAATAGATTCAAGGAACGCGGCGCCATCGCAGTCCCCAGCCCAGCTGCACCGGAGCCAGGCACCTCGCTGCTCGCGTGGTCGGTTGCCGATAATCCTGCTCGCTCGATGCACCGCATTTCCGAGGTGGCCGAGGCTTCTCTCGATCCGCAGCGCGCCGACACAGCCGCTCGCCGGCGCTGGCTCGCGCAGTCGCCACGCTATTTAGGGCGGTCCTTCGCGACGCGGCAATGCCTGCGCATGACCGCAACGGAAATCGTTGCCTTCCTGCCACGCGTGCAGGGTGAATTCCCTGCCGCGCAAATCACCCGCGACGGGGATGCGGTCTGACCCTGAGCCGCCATGGCGCGCGCATCTTTTCCGTTCCGTCTCGTGTCTAACTCGTTGTACGATCCAGCAACGGAGGTTCGCTCTCGATGGGGTCACAACCCGAGTCTCCAGGCTTCCATTCCCAGCCGGAAACCGTTCCTCAAACTCCCCAGGAGCTGCAGGATGAGCAACGCAAACTGCGCCGCCTGCAAATGATGGTGAACATGGTGATGTCTGTGATCGGCCAGGACATGTCCATGACTGTCGATGAGGCTTCAGAGATGGTGGCCGACACACGCCGCGCCGCCCTCGCCATGTTTCCCGGCAAGGAACTCGCCTTCGATCTGATCTACCGGCCGCGCCTGCAGCGGCTCATGCGCGAGCGCTTTCGAATCCACTAGCGCGACCCGCCCTCTTCCTACTTCTGATCGAGCGCCGTCAGACGAAACGTAATCGTTCCCCAGAAAAGCCGCGCGCGCATCTGCACGGGAATGTGCTTCTCGTCGTCGGTGTACCAAATCCAGATGTTGCCGCGCGCCTTCACCGTACCCGCCGCCGCAGTCGGCTGCACACGAATGGTCGAGTACGTCCCCAGCGGCACACGTACCGTTTCCCGCGCCTCCACATGCATGGTCACCGTGACGGTGTGCATTGCGTCGGCGACCGGGACCTGAAAACTTTGCCCCGGGGTCAGCGTCTGCGACGCGGGATAAAAAATCGCCGACAACAAATCGGTCACGCACGGACCGACCGGCGCTTCCGAGTGCTTGCTGCTTCCCTTCACCAGATTCTTCTCGTTCAGCAGCGCCTTGCCCTGCGAGTATTCGAATTTTAGATCGGTCGACACCTGGCGCCGTCCTTCCTGCAACTGCTTGGCAAAACCCAGCCGAACATCCGCTGCGACGGTTGAACGACGACTGAAAGCGATCGCTGACCCGATAGATGAGGTTGATCGCGCCCAGCGTTTCGCCCGTTGCCGACACGCGCTCCTCATCGCCATCCTGTTGCAGATGCATCACCGTCGTTCCTGCGGGAAAGACACGCCAGTCGACCGCATAGGTCAGCGTCTGTTTCGCGGGATAACTGTAGTCTGCGCGCGGTGGCGTTCAGGGACGGTGTGCTTGGCCCGGTCTGTGCGATTGCCGCCCAGAAACCGGCAAGAATGCCCGTTCCGATCAGCAGTTTCAGGAGTGAATGCACCCGGGTGGTGTCGGCTTTTCCAGATAAAAAGCGCATCCGTCGCAATCGGCTCCTTATTTTCTCAGCAGCAGTTTCAGGATGAGGGCAGCATACATGCCCAGCGCCCCAAGCAGAGCCTGATATTCACGATGTTTGCGGTAGAGTGCCGCGGAGAATACCCCTTTGCCGGCGCCCGGAACCACCGGCCGCAGTCATTCTCGGCAGCAGCCGCGGTACTGTCGCCGCGTAAGCATCGAAATCCGGAAACACGGAGCGCAGGTATTCTTCCTCCGATCGAATCACCGGCACATAGATCGCGACAAACAGGATCACCAGAATCGCCGCAATCCACGCGCTGCGCGCCGCCACGGCAAACCCAAATGCGATCATTATCGACCCCAGATAGAGGGGATTCCGTGTGTGCGCGTACGGACCGGTCGTCGTCAGTTCCCTGTTCTTTTTGACGTAGCCGGACGCATAGCCGCGCAATAAGAGCCCCGGCGCCACCAGCACCAGCCCCAGCAAGAGAAACACCAGCGTTGGTTTCGCGAGCCACAAAAAGAGCACCGCGAAAGCAAACCCCAGCGGCACGCGAATCCGTCGAGCGATGCGATTCCAGCTCGCCACTCAGCGCGCCTCCCGCAACAGATCGAGCGCGGCTTCGGTGACTGCCTCCGGCGTAATGGTCAGCAACCCCGCCTCCGGCTCGCTGCGGCGCGCATGATCGCGCACGCTCTCCGGATGGCGCAGCACCCGGTTGGGGCAATGGAACGGACCGTTGCGCGCCGGATCGGTCGGTCCGTAGATGCCCACCACCGGCCGGCAAAGCGCGCTCGCCAGGTGCAGCGGGCCTGTGTCTCCCGCAATCGCCAGCGCAGCCCGCCGCGTCACAGCGATCAGCTCCGCCATGTTCAAAACGAGCATGCGAGCCGCGCCACCACTGCTCTCTACGATCTCCCGTCCCAGATGCTCTTCGGCAGGCCCCCCATTGATCACCACCGCATACCCCGCCTCTGCAAGCCGCCGTGCCACTTCTCCGTAGCGATCCGCCGGCCAGCGCTTTGCCCCCCAACCCGCTCCGGGACTCAGCAACACAAACGGCTGCGGCAACTCCGCCGCTTTCGCCTCCGCAGCCGGATCGCACGGCAGAGGCGGCTGCGGCAAAGCCAGGTCTTCTTCGAAAATCGCATTCGCCACCTCCAGCGATTGCTCGATGACGTGCACACCCCGCGTCGGCACCTTCTCATCGAAGAACCATCGCGCCGGAAGCTCGCGCGGTTTCGCCTCGCCTACGATGCGTTCGGTCTTCGCCCAGCGCGCAACCATCGCCGCACGTACGGCTCCCTGCAACTCGACAGCGATGTCGTATTCCATCGCGCGCAATTCACTCCGCACGCGGCGGATGTCGCGGAAAGTCGCCGGCTGCAGCGGCGACCGCGCCCACTGTTTTGCCGGCACAATGTGGATCCGGTCCACCAGCGGCATGGTCGCCGTGCGCGGCTCGCATCCGTTCGCGCAGAACAGCCCTCGCCACTGCGGCTCGATCGCCCAGCCGATCACCCACTCCGGATGCGCCTGACGCAGCGCGGTCACCGCCGGCATGGAGTGGAGGATGTCCCCCATCGCGCCCAGACGCACGATCAGCAGACGCAGGTGCTTGGGGATGGCAGACAATCTCCTATTTTCTCACGGGGCCTGCCGGACTTTAGCCAGCCGCGCGCGCCACTCGGCCGGCAACAATCCTGCGAGTTGGTCGATCGCCGCAGCCTCATCCTGCAGGCGCAGAACCAGCCTCGCCGTGTGGAGCGGCGCGGCGCTCTCCAGCGTGTGGCGCAACTCAGCCGGGAGCCGCATCATGTCTTTCTCGGTGGTCAAAAACGCCTCTGCCTCGTGTTGCCGGCGCAACTCGATCAGCTCCGCCACATCGCGCTCGGTATAAGCATGATGATCGCGCCAGGCTCGCATGGCGGTCACCGTGATGCCGCCCGATCGGACGCGGGAGAAGAACTCGTCGCCCCGCGCAATCGCGCAAAACGCCACCACCCGGCTCACGGGCGGCAGTTCCAGCCGCCGTTCCATCCACCAGATCGGGCCGGGAAAGCCCCGGCGGCGCAGTTCCGGCTCCAGCTCACGATCTTCCTCGCGCATCGCCACAATTTGTGCCCGTGACAGTGACAAGAAGCTTTCCCGCAGTCGCCCCGCAGGCAGAAGCTTCTCTGCGAAGTCGTCGCCGTGCAGCGTGACTATATCGACGTCGCGCGCCAGCGGTCGATGCTGGAACCCATCGTCGAGCAGATGAAGGATTGGCTCCCCTGCCAATGCCTCGGCCATCACGCCCGCCTCGTAACGGCTCGCGCCGACAAAAACCGGCACGCCGGAGGCCTGCGCAATCAGCAACGGCTCATCGCCGAACTCCTCCGCCGCGCCTCCCGGAATCACCCGCTCCACGGCATGCGAGCGCCGTCCATAACCGCGCGAGAGCACATCCACTGCGACCCCACTCTCGCGCAGCAGTTGGGCCAGACGAATGGTGAGCGGCGTTTTGCCCGAGCCACCCACCGAGAGATTGCCGATGCTGACCACCGGCCCGTTCAGCCGTCTCTGTCGCAACCACCCCTTGCTGTAGGCGTGGTTCTTCGCCGCTGACGCGATCGCGTAGAGCGGAACCAGCGGCGAAAGCACCCCGTTCACGCGCGAACCTCCGCGGGCGCTCTGCGTCGATTCGCTGGGCTCTCCTGCGCCCTGTCGAGCAGCTCCATCAGCGCCTGCACCGCGCGCTCGGTCGCGCCGGCTTCGCCCGCGAAAACCTCCCGGCCCCGCGCTCCCATCGCAACCCACTCCGGCGCGCCGGCCAGCAGTTCCGCGAGCGCTTCCTTCAGCTCGTCACGGCCAACAATGCGAATCGCCTCGTGTTCGCGCAGCTTCTCCACGATCCCGCGAAAATTCTCGTAGCTCGGGCCCATCGCGACCGGCACGCCAAACTGCGCGGCCTCCAGCGGATTGTGTCCTCCGGACGAAACCAGACTCCCGCCAATGAACGCCGCGTGTGCCAGAGAATAAACCGACGCCAGCTCCCCGATCGAATCGAGCAGCAACACCGAGCCCGGCTCCAGCTTCGGGTGAGACTCCGCCCATTGCGACCGCCGCGCCCACCGCACTCCGCGTCTCTTCAGCAACTCAGCGACGTCACCAAAGCGCTCCGGATGCCGGGGCGCCAGGATCGTCACCGCATCCGCAGGCAGCGCGTCGAGCAGCATTTCCTCTTCTCCGGCAAGGGTCGATCCGCAAACCAGCACCCGCGCACCAGACGCAAGGTTGTCGCGCAGCAGTTGCGTGATTGCTGACGTGCCCGCCGCGCGCACATCGTATTTTAGATTGCCCCCCACGCGAACATTCGCGGCACCCAAAGCCGTCAGCCTCTCCGCATCCAGATCGCTCTGCGCCAGTACCACCGCCAGACCGCCCAGCAGGCGCCGCCACATCCACGCCAGACGCTGGTAGCGCGGCCACGAACGATCCGAGATACGCGCATTCACGACCGCAACAGGAATCGTTCTGCGCCGGCACTCGACCAGCATGCGCGGCCAGAATTCCGTCTCCACCAGCACCAGCAGACGCGGCTGGAGAGCCCGCAGCCACGCTCGCACCGCCCAGCCAAGGTCCAGAGGAAAATAGAACACCCGGTCCTCACCGAACCTTTGCCGCGCCAGTGCCTGTCCGGTTCGCGTTGTGGTTGAAATCATCACGCGCCAACCGTCCCCGGTGCGTTTTCCGCCAGATTCTGCCAGCCTCGCGTCCAGCTCCTCAATCAGGCGGCTCGCCGCCAGTACTTCTCCCACAGAAACCGCATGAACCCAGACCACCTTCCTTCCGTCTAACTGATGAATACGCCGCGGCACCTTGCCAAGCCGCTCTGCCAGACCTTCACGATATTTTCCGCTGGTGGCCATGCGAAAAAGCCACCACGGACTCCCCAGCACGATTACTAAAAGCAGGGCGAGACTATAGAAAATCAACATTCGCTTACCAATCTCACCTTCTCCCGGTCATAAGGCAAGATGATAATAGTGACCATGAGCTCGTGCTCGTTCCGCGGTTCTTTGCGACGCCTGTGGCCTCTGTACCTTCTTCTCGCTGGTCTTCTTCCTTTCTCCCACGCTGAGTCCGATCCTCCTCCCGCAAAAGATGCCATGTCGTACCCGGCAGTCGACAATCACGTCAAAGAACAGGTCGCGATTGCCGCCGAACCCTTCGACACAGTGGAGAAGTGCAAAGTCTTTCATGTCGACTATCTGAAGTATCGTTTTCTTCCCATCCGCATCATCGTTACGAATAACGGCGACCATCCTGTCTCGCTGAAGGATGCACGCATCTACTTTGTCAGCGCCGCCGGCGACCGCGTCCCGGCGGCTGACCCGGTGGACGTCGAACGCCGCGTGAGACCGAGAGACAGCCGCGGCATCGACATTCCCGTCGGCCCCATCAAAGTTCACACCAAGGGCAGCGCGTCCGACGATAAGATCGAGGCCGACTTCGATCGCTTCGAATACGCCGCCCTCGCCGTTGAGCCTCACACCACGCGCGCCGGCTTCCTCTTCTACGATATGCAGGGACTGGGCGACACGCCCTTGCACGGAGGCAAGCTGGTGTTGCGCGAACTCCGCGACTCCAGCGGCAACGAGCTTTTCTATTTCGAGATTCCCTTCGAGAAATACCTCGAAGCCCATCGCTGAGGCTATGTCGTGATTGCTATCGATGCTATCGTGACCACCATGCAATTGCGGCACGCCAGTCCCCAGGACATCCCGGCCATCGCCGATCTTGAGCGCATGCCGGCCTTCCGTTCCTTTGTCGGCAACTGGTCGCTCGAGGAGCACTACGAAAAGATGGCCGGCTCCGATTGCCGCTATCTGGTCGCCGAGCCGGAGTCGGGCGAGATGGCGGGATTTGCGATCCTGCGCGGGCTCAGCTCACCCCATCGTTCCATCCGGCTGCAGAGAATCGTGGTCGCGCAGCCCGGCCAGGGCGTGGGCCGTTTCATGTTAACCGGCATTCTGGACTATGTTTTTCGCGAGCTCAGGGCGCATCGTCTCTGGCTCGATGTCTTCGAAACCAACCTGCGCGCGCAGCACGTTTACGAAAGCCTCGGATTCCAGCGCGAAGGTGTCCTGCGCGAAACAATCTTCCGGGATGGCGAATTTCACACGCAAATTCTCATGTCCATCCTCGATCGCGAATATGCGGCGCGAGCGCGCGGAAACGCCGAAACGTCAAATCGGTAAGATTGCTGTCGTGGTGCGTGCGTTGCGTCACGGAAGCTGGGGAGGTCCGACGACCGGAGTCTTCACCGGCGTCGCGACGCCCAGGAATTCCGTGATGGTGAACTGGTTCGCTTTGTTTTGCGCCTGGTTGGATACCCACACATTGCCGCTGGCGTCGATCGCCAGGGCAGAGGGCGTAATCAGCGAAGCATCCGTACCGAACCCCGCGGCCGGCGACATCGGCTTTCCGGGTTGTGCAGCGTTGGCGCCCAGCAACTCGGTAATCGAAGCGCCGCGATAGTTGGCCACCCACACGTTCCCCGCTCCATCCACCGCGATGCCGTTCGGATGCACAATGCCTCCGCCGGTGTACGCCGTGCCGACCAGAGTCGCTGACCCGTCGCTGTGCAGCGCCAGTTCGCTGACCGAATCGGAATAGTAATTCGCCGTCCACAGATGCCCCGTCGACCCATCCGCTGCCACGGCGATCGCATCGGCCGCGATGCCGGAGGGCGCATCTCCCCCGCAGGCGAACGTGTTCACCTTGCTGCCGTCGGCGGAGATCGAGGTCACCGAACCGGTCTGCGCCGACTGGTTCACAAACCACGCAGTGTGGTTGGCGTCGATCGCCAATGCTACCGGACCCAGCAGCTGCGACGATCCGAAGCCCGTGCTGGGAGAGACGGCAGTCCCGGCCGAGGTAAACTTTGTTGCTGTCGAGTCCCCGTAGTCGGCGACCCAAACGCTTCCGTCCGTATCCGCCGCCACAGCAACAGGAAAGAAAACACCACCGCCGTAATACCCGGTCCCGGAAATCGGCTGACCCGACGCATTCAGCACCGTTACCGCGCCATTCCCGCCGCTCACACCGGGGCTTTGCTCGTCGGTGACCCACACGTTGCCATCCTCGTTCACTGCGAGTCCATAGCTCTCATTCAGCCCGCCTCCTGTAAAACCAGCCGCAGGAGAAAGGATGGCCCCAGTACTGGAAAGCTCCGTCACCGCGCCAAAGTAGTTGGCGACCCACAGGTCACCCGAGGCATCCACGCCGATCGCGCTCGGTGTATTGAGCCCGCCTCCCGTGAAGGTGACGGCCAGCGTCCAGTCCGGAGGCGCCGCAGCGAGGATTGGCTGAAACGGCGCCGAACTGCCCGCCAGAGCAAACAGGCCGGCAGGGCTCAGAGCCGGATTACGCGCGATGTTCAGTGCCGCATCGAGCGTATTGCTCGGCGCGGATCCTGCCGCCGGCGTAGCCGCGGCGAACAGCGTGCCACAGGCGCTGGCGCTGCTCTGCTCCACGCACGCCGAAAGAATATCCGCCAGCGTATTGATCTTTGTCGCCGGAATCGTCGCGTTCGCCGGGGCCGATTTGCCCGGCGCCACGCCGCTCGAAACATCCGCGAGGCTGCTGGCGTTCGCAAACGCATTCGCCAGCCCTTTTGCATTCCCGGAGCTCGTTCCCATCGCACCGCCGGCCCCGAGATACGGCGTAAGCGTCCAGGCGGCAGCCACGGTGGTCACCTCGTCGATCACCGCCGACGACGAATTCAGGCTCCCGCAGCTTCCCAGTGCCGCCATCATGCCGATGGCCGCGTTGTCCGATCCGCTGCCCGTGTGCCCGCCCGTCGCCTTCGCATAGGTGAGCGCGCTGGCTGACGGACAGGTGACGTTCGCCTGGATAACAAATGCCCCGCCCTGATCGGTGAAAGCAGCCGGACCCAGCGGGGTCGCTCCGCTGCCATATCCGCTCGAGCCGGCGACGTAGAGCTGGACCTGGGCGCCACTTACAGGTTGCTGTCCACCCATCACTTTGCCCGAAAATTCGAAGTTGGAAGGTGGAGGATTGGTGGTGCCTGTGCCGCTGGAGTGCCCGCCACAACCCAGAACCAGCGCCATCGCGCAGATCAGGCCTACGGCCCCCCAGGCGATTCGCATTCTGGCATTTTTCTGCAGCACGGGTTGCGGATGTTCCCGATCTTTATTTGTTCTTCGAGCTGTTGCGATTGCGCAGCCATCTCCGCGCCTGCACGAAACCGATGCTGCCGGCGCTCGCGATGAAGCCCAGAATCAAAGTTGGGTTTTCCGGCGAGTCGCCGCATCCGTCAAGATCGCCACCGTCCTGCGCATGCAGCCTCACGACGAACAACATCAGCAGCAGCACAACGGGAAGCACTGTCTTGAAGTTCTTCACAATCATCCTCCGAACCTCGACTGCGAATGGAATGCGTCCATTCGAGTCGTACACGTCGGCTGGGGTTACAAACCTTTTCATGGCGTTGCCCGAACTGCTGGCCAACAAATCGCGAGACGCTTCACTTCCCCGCTGCTCACTATTCAACAGTATCCCGAACCGAAGCCGGAATACACGAATGCGTTATTGTGATGTCCGAGTGGAACCACTAAAATAAACGTGCGCCCCACCGGTTAAAGCATGAAAAGCAGTCTTCTCGCGTCCCCAGCCGCCTGGCAGGATTCCCCTGCCGCTGGATCTGACGGCCGTGAAACCCCGGAACAGCCGCCTCACTCGACACCCCATCTCCGCGTCGTGGCCTGCCTCACAGGGCTTGTTCTGCTTGGCGCCATCGGCATGGCTCCAGTCCTGCTTAAGCTGTGGGACATCTGGACCGACGATCCCCTGAAATCCCTCGGCATGCTCATCGTGCCGGTCAGCGTCATCCTCACGCTGCGCGTCTGGCGCCAGTGCGGCTGGGAGATGCGCGGCAGCTGGTGGGGTTTGCTGCTTGTTGTCGCCGCCCTCTGTATGAGCGCCTTTCGCCACTCGTTCGAGAGCCGGCTGCTTGCCGGTCCGGTCAGCCTCAATCTGGCCTCTCCCAAGGTCCCGCTCTATCTGTTCGGCAGCGGCTTTGTTCTCCTGTTCGCCGGCTGGCGAGTCTGGCGCCGCGCCTGGTTTCCCCTCGCCTTGCTCCTCTGCGCTCAGCCCGTCCCATATTTCTTCCTCATTTACGGCGACCTCCCGCTGCAGGATATCTCCGCACACATCGCGCGCGCCTTTGCCGTCCTCATCGGATTCCCCGCCGCCAGCACGGAGCTTCTGCGCCTGATGTTCACGCCGAAGTTCGGCATGTTCATCGCTCCCGGCTGCGATGGAGTCCGAGGTGCGCTGACCATGGGATACCTGGCTCTCATCACCGGCTACCTGAAGAAGGTATCCCTCCCGCGATGGATCGCCTACACCGCGGGCGGTGTGTTGCTTGGCTATGTCTTCAACCTCGTCCGCCTTTGCGCGCTGGTGGTCTACTACCGCATCGCTCTGGGCCATCCCAGGCTGGAGCATTTCGCCACATCAGCGGACTACATCATCGGCGGCTTGCTGTTCCTGATCGCAGCGCTGCTCTTTCTGTGGATCGCCTCCCGGTCCGGCGAGTTCGCCTCTGCGGCCTCAGACGTGAGCCAGCCGGACTGGACGCCGCGCGAGCGCCGGCTGTTTCCCTGGCGCGCCGCCGCATTCGCGCTTCCCGCCCTCCTGCTCGCAGCTCCGGGTGTCCACGCCATTCGCACCTATCGAAGAACCTTCGTGGCGAAGGTAGATAACGGCACGATTCGACCCGCACAACTGGATGCATTGCTGCCGAAAGAAATCGCGGGCTACACCCTGAACCGGGCCTGGCAGGAGCGGGTCAACGGCCGGGTGCGCATCGAAGACGGCGCCTATCACCGCCCGCAGCGCGCTGAGGCGATCATCGGAGTCTGGCTGCCGGACTGGGCCCACAGCATGCACGCCAGCTGGATGGTCCGCGGCGAAGTTCCCCTCCTCCGCGCCGACCGAACCTTCCTCACCTCCCGTGGTCCGGCTGCCTTCGACACTGCCTTCTACGACGATGGCATCACCGACAGCATCGCCGGCAACGCGTTCTGTTCGCCGGCCAGATGTATCGCCTCACCGCAGCGCGTGCCCGAGGGACTGGTCCTGAACATCGACCCGCTGGACTTCGAAACCCAGGGCAAACGCGCAGTTTCCATCTTCTTCCGCATCGACCAGCCCCACACCTCAGCCGATCAGGCGGCCGTGTTCGCACAATTGACCGCGGAGGCGAAGGAGTTCGTCGCCGGCGTCGACTTCGGCGAAATCAGCCGCCGATTCCAGTAGCCCCGCATGGCCGTGCTTCAACGCCCCGGCGTCTCGCCGGAGGTGAACTCCGTCCAGGGTCCCGACTTCATGTCGCGCAGAATCGGCGCCATCCACGAATACTCCGGATGCGCGGCCAGAAACGGCCTGGCCACGAAATCCTCTCCGCACGGATGGCCGGCGTGCGCGATCATCGCCATCTTCGCCGTCAGGTCGCTGCTGGTCACCTTTCCCTGCACCGCACCGTCGGGATAATACGGCCCGTCATCCCACTGCGGAATGCCTTCCTTCGCCGTCTCCACGTGCCCACACAGGGTGCGCTGATCCGCTCCTTGCTGATGCGTGTAGGAGTCCACGTGATCGGCCAGAAACTGCTCGGCCAGCTGCACATCGATCTGCCCCTTGTGCTGGGCCATCAGCTGCTCCCACCGAGCCCGCCGCGCGTTCATCGACGAAGAAGCATCGTTCGGATTAAAGCCGCCGGTCTCGGTTTTGATCAGTGATGCATCGCGAGGGAAATTCGAGCTGATGAAGTAGCCATCCTTCTTGCGCCACAGCGGCGTGTTCTTCAGCCCCAGTTCGAGATAGGCAATCTCTCCGGTTTTGCGGTCCCCGATCAGCCAGTCGTTCGCGTAGCCGCCGTTGTCTCCGTTGCGCATCGCAGCGGCATAATCGTCAATGCTGTTTGCGTATTGCAATGCCTTGCGCGAGCGAACAAACTCCGGAACTCCATCCGGATTCCATCCCTCGAACTGGGCGATGGTCGTCTCGGTGATCATGATGCCGGCGTCGCTGAGCCCGAAATCGTCGTTGCTGGTGATCATTCCTGGCACGCCGTCCTGCAAAATGCGGTGACCGTGCGCCGGCTTGATGTCGAACATCATCGTCCAGCGCGAGCCCTCCGCATACGACGACCAGTTGTTGTGCGCGATGACGATTTTGCCGTCCTTCGTATAGCTGCCCGTTGCTATGAAGGCGCTGCACTTCAGCGGCGCGTGAATCACCGGCGCGTTCAGCGCATGCTGTTTCTTGTCCAGCCACGGCACGTAGTACTCGCTCAGCTCCATGGTTCCGTTCAGCGCGACGATGTCCCACACGTCGACGCGGATGCCGTGCGCCTGCGCGCCCTCGGCGATGCCCTTCAGCTCCGCCTGATACTCCGCGTCAATATGCGGCCAGAACATCTTCTGCGCCGCATCGCGGAAGAACTGCCAGTCGCGTTTGGTGCTGTGCTGATCCTCGACCTGGAACACGTGCAGCGCGTCCTCGATCTGCGAAGCAAGCAGGTAGCCATGCTGGAACCCGATCTGCTCCGGCGAACCCTCCAGATGCACGTAGGTCCATCCACCGCGCTCAAAAGTGTACGAACCGGCGAGGCGTGGGTCTTTCGACGCGGGTGCGGGCGACGCGGCAAGAGCCGGAGCGGCGATTGAGAGTGCAACAGCTGCGGTTACAAATCCACGGAAAAGACTCATGGCAGGGATTCGATCTCCTCGGGGATAAAGTGACGATACAGCAACGCGCTTATTTCTTGTCCGTCTCCTCCAGAAACTCGACAAAGTCATCCTTCCAAACCGATGCGACCGTATGGGTGCCGTGTCCGCGGGTCGCGTCGGAAATGGGAATCAGGATGAACTTCGCGCGCGGCATCCGCATGACGAGCTTCTGTGCGATGCCCAGCTCGGGCGGGTTGATGAAGTCATCGGCCGAGTTGATCCATAGCACCGGCGCGGTGATCGTCTCCAGCTTCGGCTCGGGGTTGTAGTTGCGCGAAGCGTCCACGTAGTAGAGGAAATTGTTAGCGTCGGTATGGGCGATGCTGTTATCCAGCGACTTGTCGACAAAGGCCTCCGCCTGCGCGCGCGTCGGATAGTTCTTCTGCCACTGCAGCGGCGCGGACCCGGCGATGAGCAGCAGATCGGCTGCGCCCCGCAGTCCCTCTTCCGGCTCCGCCGTGTAGTTGCCGTTATTCCACGCCGGATCCTTGCGGATCATCTGCATCGCCATGTAGCGCCACGCGCGATTGCGCCCGGCAATCTCAACCGGCAGACACGCGAAGGGCGCGAGCGCATCCATGTAGTCCGGGTAGGTCTCGCCCCACACAAAGGACTGCATGCAGCCCATCGAGGTGCCGAGGATGAGTCGCAGATGATCGACGTACAGACCCTTGAGCAGCATCTCGTGCTGCGACCGCACCATGTCGTCGTAGTCGTAGTGCGGGAACTGCATGCGCAAACCGTCGGAGGGCTTCGACGACTCACCGTGCCCGATATCGTCCGGCAGAATGATGTAGAACTCCGTGATGTCGAGCGGCTGCCCCGGCCCAAACAGCACATCGGAGAAAACCGGATTCAGCAGCGAGTGCGCATTCCCGCCCGTGCCATGCAGCAGCAGCACAGCATTGGCGATGTGGCCATCGCGGCCGTGATGCGGCGTCCCCAGCGTCAGATAGTGCAGCTTCAGCTCGGGCAACGTCTCGCCCGTCCCGAACTTGAAATCGTGGATGACGTAAGTGCCATCCTTGATCGGCCAATGCGTCGGCGGATAGGAGGGCGCAGGCGCCTGCGCAACGGACGTCAGAGCAAAGGCGAAAGTGGCAACAACAAGGAACAACGAACGGTAGCGATGCATGGGCGGCTCCCTGAAGAAGAAAATCCATCTTACGAGAACGACGCCTCAGATGGCCTCGCTGCCCTTTCCAAAACAAAACGGGCTCCGTCTTTCGACGAAGCCCGTAGTCTTGCTGACCGCTTCTTAGCCGACCGCTTTTCAGCTGACCGGCTCTCAGCTGGCTCAGTACATGTCGCCCATGCCGCCGCCGTGGCCGCCGGCCGGAGCCGCCTGCTTCGGTTCCGGAATCTCCGAAACCATCGCCTCGGTGGTCAGCATCAGCCCCGCGATCGACGCGGCGTTCTGCAGCGCCGTGCGCGTGACCTTGGTGGGATCGATCACGCCCGCCTTCACCAGGTCCTCGAAGACGTTGGTCTGGGCGTTGTAGCCGTAGTGGGGATCCTTGCTCTCGAGGATCTTGCCCACCACCACCGCACCTTCCTCGCCGGAGTTGCCGACGATCTGGCGCAGCGGCTCTTCGAGTGCGCGACGCACGATCTGAGCGCCGATCTTCTCATCGCCCTGGAGGGTGGCGATGAGCGCCTCGACGTCCTTCTCGCAGCGCACCAGAGCCACGCCGCCGCCCGGGACGATGCCTTCCTCGACCGCAGCGCGAGTGGCGTGCATGGCATCCTCGACGCGAGCCTTCTTCTCCTTCATCTCGGTCTCGGTTGCCGCGCCCACCTTGATCACCGCAACGCCGCCGACCAGCTTGGCCAGCCGCTCCTGCAGCTTCTCGCGATCGTAGTCGGAAGTGGTGTTCTCGATCTGTTCGCGAATTTCCTTCACCCGGCCCTCGATGGCCTTCGACTCGCCGCGGCCCTCGACGATGGTGGAGTTGTCCTTGTCGATGGTGACGCGCTTGGCCTTGCCCAGGTCTTCCAGCTTGATGTTCTCCAGCTTGATGCCCAGGTCTTCGGTGATGGCCTTGCCGCCGGTGAGGATCGCGATATCGCCCAGCATGGCCTTGCGGCGATCGCCGAAGCCGGGAGCCTTGACCGCAGCGACGTTCAGGGTGCCGCGCAGCTTGTTGACCACCAGGGTCGCGAGCGCCTCGCCGTCCACGTCCTCCGCGATGATCATCAGCGGCTTGCCGTTCCGAGCTACCTGCTCGAGCAGCGGCAGCATTTTCATCGCGCTGATTTTCTTCTCGTAGATCAGGATGTAGGGCTCTTCCAGCACAACTTCCATGCGGTCCGGATCGGTGACGAAGTAAGGGCTCAGATAGCCGCGGTCGAACTGCATGCCTTCCACGACTTCCAGCTGTGTCTCCAGCGTCTTCGATTCCTCAACCGTGATCACGCCATCCTTGCCGACCTTCTTCATGGCCTCGGCAATGATGGTGCCGATGGTGTTGTCGGAGTTGGCGGAGATGGTGCCGACCTGGGCGATCATGTCGCCGGTGACCGGCTTGGAGAACTTCGAGAGCGCTCCACCGGTGACCGTGCCATCCTCGGCGCGCTTGCCGACCACGGCCTCAACCGCCTTCTCGATGCCGCGCTTGAGCGCCATCGGATTGGCGCCGGCCGCAACCGTCTTCACGCCTTCGCGATAGATGGCCTGGGCCAGGACAGTCGCGGTGGTGGTGCCGTCACCGGCGACGTCGCTGGTTTTGGAGGCCACTTCGCGCACCATCTGCGCGCCCATGTTCTCCAGTGCGTCCCTCAACTCGATCTCTTTGGCCACCGTCACGCCGTCTTTGGTGATGGTGGGCGAACCGAATTTCTTCTCGATGACGACGTTGCGCCCCTTGGGACCCAGCGTCACCTTCACCGCATCCGCCAGATCTTCACGCCGCGCAGAATCGCCTGGCGGGAATCTTCTCCGTGCAGAATTTGCTTTGCCATTTCCGTAATCTCCTCATTGTTGCGGAGCCGTTAGCTCCATTCAGAATCTGTTGTCGGGCTCTCAGGCGCCGCAAGGCGCGTCCGCCCGACCGGCCAGGTCATTTCTTCAGGATGCCCAGAACTTCTTCCTCGCGCATGATGAGGAATTCCTCGCCATCGATGCGGATCTCGGTGCCCGAATACTTGCCGAACAGGACGCGGTCACCCTTCTTCACATCGAGGGGGAAAACCTTGCCCTCGTCGTTCGACTTGCCCTTGCCCACGGAGATGACTTCGCCTTCCTGGGGCTTTTCCTTCGCGGTATCGGGAATGATGATGCCGCCGCGTGTCGTCTCGCTCTCCTCAATCCGGCGGACGAGGATCCGATCGTGCAGCGGAGTAAATGTCTGCGTTGCGGTCGCTGTTGCTGTAGCCATTGCGTTGCTTCTCCTTCGAGAGTTTCCTGGAGCACGCGTGGAAACGCGCCACTCCGCGTGAGGTTTCTCGCAGCGAACACGCTGCGAAAGAGTACGAAACTGATTCCTGAGACCTTCCTCTGGGTTCGGGCGACCGCCGGACGATTTTCGCGTCGGTCCGGAACGGCAGGTGACCCGTTTCCGAGTCCGAGCCGTTGTTTAGCACTTTCGCCCTATGACTGCTAACGTAGCGTTCCCAGCTTGTGAATGTCAAGGGGCGCCAGTTAAAAAATGAGTGAAAGACACTCAGGTAATTGAACAGCGCGCGCGAAACCAAGCCTACCCTGTATTGATTATCTTTATTTTCAATCACTTAAAGATGGATAGCCGTCGGTCACGCTCTCCCCGCCAACCACCGGGTTTCTTCCGCTGGGAACGACACCGTTGGTGCAGGCGGCTCCGCGCATCGATGTTTCGGTGACGGAACGTCGTCGGGGTTCGTGGCTGAGGATCACGGAAGCTTAATATTCGCACTTTCGAATATAATAAACATATGCCGGACTCACTACGCCAATTCAAAGCTGAAATCTTCCAGGCCCTCGCCCATCCCACCCGCATCGCCATCATCGATTTGCTGCGCGAGGGCGAGCTGGCGGCCGGCACGTTTTCCGATCGGCTTGGCCTCGAACAGGCCAACCTCTCGCAGCACCTTGCCGTGCTTCGCTCGCGCCAGATCGTCGTTACGCGCAAATCCGGCAACCAGGTTTTCTACTCGGTACGCGATCCGCTGATCCACAAGATGCTCGACCTTCTCCGCCGCTATTTCCAAAAGCAGGTCGGAGAGTCGATGGCCATGCTCGAGAATCTCGATAAGGCCGAGGAACGCCGTTAGTGGCCCTTCCCCAGCAGTGGCTCCCCCGATCCGTCACTTCCCTGCGCAACTATTCGCCGCGCCGTTTCACCCATGACCTCGCCTCCGGCATCACCGTGGGCCTGGTGGCTCTGCCCCTCGCCATGGCCTTCGGCATTGCCTCTGGAGTCACGCCCCAGGCCGGACTCTACACCGCCGTCGTTGCCGGGTTCATCATCTCTGCCCTAGGCGGCTCGCGCGTCCAGATCGGCGGCCCAACGGGAGCCTTCGTCGTCATCGTCGCCGGCATCGTTGCGCGCTTCGGACTCTCCGGGCTCACCATGGTCACGCTCATCGCCGGCGTGCTGCTCCTCATCATGGGTGTCACCGGCCTCGGATCCGCCGTCAAATTCATTCCCCGCCCTGTGATCATCGGCTTCACCAACGGCATCGCGCTGCTCATCGCTTCAACCCAGATCAAAGACTTTCTCGGCCTCCGCACCGGCGCTGTGCCCAGCGCTTTTCTGCCGCGGATGAAGCTGCTGGCACAAAGCATCGGCACTCTGAACTGGACCGCTGTCGGCATCGCCTGCGCTACGCTGGCCATCATCGTGCTCTGGCCGCGCGTGAGCCGTCGCGTCCCCGGCTCTATCCTCGCCGTGCTGGCCTGCACCGCTGCCGCGGCGCTGCTGCATTTACATGTGGAAACCATCGGAACCCGCTTTGGCGGCATCCCTAAAGGATTTCCACCCTTCGCGCTGCCTCCCCTGCACGCCGAGCACATTCTGCCCTTACTTCCCTCCGCCTTCACCGTTGCGCTGCTGGGGGCGATTGAGAGCCTGCTCTCCGCCGTCGTGGCCGACGGCATGGCCGGCGATCGTCACAACTCGAACGTCGAGCTGGTCGCGCAGGGCGTCGCCAACCTTGTCTCGCCCCTTTTCGGTGGAATCCCCGCCACCGGCGCCATCGCCCGCACCGCCACCAACATTCGTTCCGGCGCGCTCACTCCGATTTCAGGCATCGTTCACGCGCTTACGCTATTGGCCATCCTGCTGGTGGCCGCGCCGCTGGCGCGATTCATCCCTCTGGCCACGCTTGCCGCCGTGCTCTTTATCGTTGCGTGGAATATGGGTGAGTGGCGCGAGATCGGCGGAGTGCTGCGCCTGGGCAAAACCGATATTGCAGTCTGGCTGGTGACGTTCACTCTCACCGTTGTCGCCGACCTCACCGTCGCCGTCGGCGTGGGCATGGCTCTGGCGGCGCTGCTTTATATCTACCGCATCGCGGAAACCACGACCGTCGAACCGGTCACCGAGCAGTATCTGCGCGACGGACAGGCGCACATCCTGCAGGACAAGGAAATCCCGGCGAACGTCGCGATCCTCCGCATCCACGGTCCCTTTCTCTTCGGCGCGACGCAAAAGCTGGAAGAAGCCACGGAGGACCTGAGGGTCTTTCCGGCCATCGTGATCCTGCGCCTGCGCAACATGACCGCGCTCGACGCGCCGGCGTCCATGCGCTGGAGGTCTTCGCCGAGCGCCTGCGCGAGTCGGGTCGAACGCTCTTGCTCTGCGGCGCCCGCGATCAGCCCGCCGGGTTGTTGTCCGGCACCGAATTCGTCGAAGAAATCGGCCCCGAGAATATTCTCCCCAACGTGCAGGCAGCGCTGGCCCGCGCTCGCGAACTCAATGCCGATTTCAACCGCGTTGGCCAGGAGATTGCCGAAGACATGCGGCTGATGAAGATCTAGCCGCGACTCCAGATCGGATTGGAAGCGCTGCTTACTGCTTCACAAAATCCAGATCGATCGTGAGCTTCACGTCATCGCCCAGCATCGCCACCGGCATTCCCGCGCCCACGCCAAAATCCTCGCGGTTCACCGTCGTGGTCGCAGAGAAGCCGAGATGCATCGTGTTGCGCATGCCCTTCACCGGACCGGTCGGGCGCATCCACCTCGAGAGTCACCGGCTTGCTCACGCCCTTGATGGTGAGATTGCCATTCACCTTGTAGCCGGACCCGCTCTTCTCCACGCTGGTGCTGGTGAAGGTCGCCTTGGGATGGTTGGCCACATCGAAGAACCGCGCGCTCTTCAGGTCGGTGTCGCGGTTCGGCACGCCCGTATCCACGCCGGTCACATCGATCGTCGCGTTCACGGTGGACTTCGCCGGATCCGCATCGTCCCACGTCAGCGTCGCGTCCACGGTGCCAAAGCGCCCGTGCACATTGGAGAGCGCCATATGTTTGATGCTGAAGTCGACCTCGCTGTGCGCGGGGTCCGTCTTCCATGTGGAGGTTTGCGCCATAGCAAGAGGCGCGGCAACGACAAGAACTGCGGAGGCAAGAAGAGACAGCTTCATCCGGGGATTCCTTTCAGGGATAGCTCTAAGACTGAATGCTCTACCAGCTTAGCCAAAAAGCCGAAATCCTGCGCAAACGCCAGCGGGTATCGCCCGCCATCGACCCAGGCCCTCTCCTTCACCGATCACTCGCAACGCAGCGCAACCAGCGGATCGACACGCATCGCCCGCCGCGCCGGAATGTAGCACGCCGCCAGCGCAACCGCGGTCAGCACCAGCGTGACCCCAGCGAACGTCAGCAGATCCGTCGGGTTCACTCCGTACAGCAGCCCTGCCATCAGGTGCGACACGATCACCGAACCCAACAGTCCCAGCGCTGCGCCCGCCATCGCCAGTCCCAGCCCCTGACGCAGAACCATCGCCATGATCTTGCCCGGCTGCGCGCCCAGCGCCAGCCGAATGCCAATGTCCCGCGTGCGCTCGCTCACGATGTAGGAAATCACCCCGTAGATTCCCAGCGCCGCCAGCAGCAGCGCCGTTATCGCGAAGGCCGCCACAATATCCATCGAGAATCGCCTCTGATCGAGCGACGCCGACACCGCATCGTCCAGCGTTTTCGCCCCGTAAACCGGCAGCTCCGGATCCACGGACTGCACCATCGCGCGCACCTCTTCCGGCATCGCACTCGCATTCAGGTCTCCACGCAGAAAGATGGCCAGCTCCTTGGGCGTCTCCTGGTACAGGCTCAGATAGATTTGCGGAACGCTTGCGTTCGCCAGCGACTCGGATCGAGCATCCGCGACCACGCCCACGATCGTGACCCAGGCCCTGCTCGCCCGTTGGCCAACCCCGGCCCTCCCGCGGCCAAGCTTGAGCCGCTTCCCAAGCGGATCCTCACCCCGCCAGTAAGTCTGGGCCATCGCCTGGTTGATCACGGCGACCGGCGGCGCATTCTCGTCGTCGTGGTCGTTGAACAGACGGCCCCGCAGCAGGGGAATCTCCAGTAAATGAAAATATTCCGGCGCAACCTGCGACCGCTCCACCAAAGGAGTCTGCTTGCTCTGTGTCTGGCGTCCTTCCAGGATCAGCGCGCTCCGGTTGCGGTCGTGGTGCAGCGGAATCGACGGCTCCGATCCCAGCGCCGCCTCCTGCACTCCCGGCAGCAACCGGCTGCGCCGCAGCAATTCGCGCGCAAACACTGCCTCCTGAGCAGCCGTTCCATAAATGTCCGTCTTCGGATCGTTGGGGCTCGGCAGCCACAACTGAGCCGACATCACACGCTCGGGATTGAATCCCAGCGGCGCCTTATACAAATCCCAAAAACTGCGCAGCAGCAGGCCCGCCGCCACCATCAGCACCAGCGACAGCGCAAACTCCGTCACCACCAGCACGCGCCGGGTGCGCGTCTGCTGTGTGGAACCCTTCGAGCCCCGCCCTTCCACCCTCAGCGTGTGCGCTAAATCCACGCGCCCTGCCTGCCTCGCGGGGGCCAGCCCGAAAATGATCCCGGCTGCGATCGAAACCGCAAGCGCGAACAGCATCACGCTCCAGTCGATCGACAGGTCGTTCAGCCGAGGCAGGCTCTCCGGAATCAGCCGCAGCAGGAATCCCTTCATGCAGAACAGAATCGCCAACCCCGCCACTCCGCCCAGCAGCGAAAGCAGCAGGCTCTCGGTCAGCAATTGCCGCACCAGCCGTTTGCGTGCCGCCCCCAGCGCCTGGCGCACCGCCATCTCCCGCGATCGCGCGCTGGCCCGCGCCAGCAACAAATTCGCCACATTCACGCAGCCGATCAGCAGCACCAGCGCCACTGCGCCCAACAGCAGGATCAGCGGCTGCCGAACGTTGCCTACTACGTTTTCCTTTAGCGGCACCAACCGCATCGTCCACTTGCTGTCGGCCGGATAATCGTCTGGAAACTGCTTCCGCAATGAAGCAACAAACGCGTCCAGCTGGCTCTGCGCCGCTGCCATCGTCTCCCCCGGCTTCAGGCGCCCGACCGTTTCCAGAGGCACGCGCAAAGTGCGGTTCGGAGGGGGAGCCGGATCCGCGGAAAAACCCGTCGCCGCCCACACTTCGGTGTTCCTCTCGCCCACGGTTCGCCCCGGGTCGTGAAAACCCGGCGGCATCACCCCGATGATCCGATACAAATCGTTGTCCCCCCGCAGGGTTCTTCCCACAATGTGCGGATCGCTCCCGTAGACCCGCTTCCACAGCCCATCCGAGATCACCGTCTCCAGCGTGAATCCCGGCGTTTGATCCTGCGGATCGAACGTGTGCCCCAGCTCCGGCTTCACGCCCATCATCGCAAAATACGCCGGCGACACCCCCTCATATTGAGCCCGCGCTGGCTGCGATGCACCCGTCAGGTTCACCGACCCGAAAATCTGTAGCACAACATACTGAAAGATTCCCGAACGCTGCAGATCCTTAAACTCCGGAACCGAGATGCCCGCGTCCGTAACGCCCGCGCCAGGCAGATCGTCCTCGACGCGTACCAGCTCTTCCGGATGCGGATACCGCAGCGGATGCAGCAGCGTCGCGTTGACCAGGCTGAAAATCGCCGTCGTCGCACCGATCCCCACGGCCATGGTCAGAATCGTGACCGCTGCAAAGCCCGGCGACTTCGCCAACATGCGCAGCGCGTAGCGAAGGTCCTGCACCAGATTCTCCAGCAACGGCAACCCCTGCTCCGCGTGATACTCCTCGCGAATCGTGCCGGCGACGCCGAACTTCAGCAGCGCCTGCCGGCGCGCCTCCTGCGCTGACATGCCCGCGCGCACGTTCTCGCTCGTCTGCAGGGCTACGTGCTCCTCCATCTCTTCACGCAGACGCTGATCGTTGCGCCCGTTGCGCCCGCTGACGAAATTCACCAAACGGACCATAAAACGCCTGAGGAATTTCAAGGCAGATCCTCCGCTTTGATTTCGAAGAAGCGTGTCACCAGCGCCGCTGTCTGTTCCCAGTTCCGCGTCTCGGCCTGCAGTTGCTTGCGCCCCGCCGCGGTCAGGCGATAGAAGCGCGCCCGCCGGTTGTTTTCCGACGCGCCCCAGTCCGACGCGACCGCGCCCTCCTGCTCCAGACGCAACAGCACCGGGTAAAGCGTGCCCTGGTTCACGGCCAGCAGATCGCCGCTGATTTGCTCGATACGTCGCGCAATGCCGTATCCGTGCAGCGGCCCGAGTACATCGAGGGTGCGCAGCACCATCAGCGCCAGCGTGCCCTGCGGAACATCGGTTTTCGTTTTCATCAAGTCCCTTTGGGTTTCCAACAGGAATATGACACATTCCCCTTTGGGAAAGCAACAGGAAAGTCCGGAGCGATTGGAGCGCGATCCGCCACCCCGCTCCGGTCAGGTTTTCCCCCCAGTAACGCAACAGTAATCCGCCGCCAGGTACGCTTGTGCTGCCGGCCGGGTCATGGACGCTCCTCGAAATCGGCCCCACACTCGATCATGGGAACCTTCAGAGCTCTCGACAGCGGCCTCTCGTCCCACGCTCATGGCCGGCCGGCCTTCCTCATGTGCTCACCCAAGCACTATGAGGTCGACTACGTCATCAACCCCTGGATGGTCGGCAACGTCCATCGCTCCTCGCGCCAGCGCGCCACGCAACAGTGGGAGCAGCTGCACAGCGCTCTTCGCCAGATCGCGCGCGTCGAGCTTGTCGAGCCGCAGCCCGGCTCGCCCGACATGGTCTTTACCGCCAACGCCGGTCTCGTCCGCGACGGCATCGTCGCGCTCAGCAGTTTCCATCACCGCGAGCGCCAGGGCGAGGAGCCCCACTTCCGCCGCTGGTTCAGCGACTCAGGATTCGCCGTGCGCGACATTCCGCGCGTGACTCCCTTCGAAGGCGAAGGCGACGCGCTCTTCGCAGCAGACGGCTCGCGCCTCTGGGCCGGATTCGGCCCGCGCACCCTCGAGGACAGTCACCGCCGCCTGACCGAACTGTGGGGTGTCGAGGTCGTCTCTCTCCGTCTCGTCGATCCGCGCTTCTACCACCTCGACACCTGCTTCTGCCCGCTTTCCAATGGCGACGTGATGTACTACCTGCCCGCCTTCGACCGCGAATCGCAGCTGAAGATCGAAGCCCGCTACAGCAACAAGCAGCGGATCGAGGTGGGCGAAGCCGACGCGCTCCGCTTCGCCTGCAACGCCGTCAACGTCGGCCGCACCATCCTGCTGAATCAAATCAGCGACGGGCTCTGCGCCGAGCTCGAGCTGCGCGGCTTCCAGATCGTCCAGCTTGACCTCACCGAATTCCTGAAGGCCGGAGGCGCTGCCAAGTGCCTCGTCCTCCGTCTCAGCGAACTCGACGTCACCCACGCCGACTGCTCCCACATCGCGCCATCGTCGCAGGATTCGGCGTATAACTGACCCGAAAGGGTCGTCCATGCAAAGAAGAGAATTTCTCGCCGGGGCCATGTCCGCCACGGTGATCGGCGCAGCCGGCTTCGCCTCCCCGGCTCGTGGTCAGGCAGACTCGCAGGCCACAGCAAAATCCGGGCTCGCGCAGCACAAGGCTCTCCCTCCCATGGCGGTAGGGCTCATCATCCAGCCCGCCAACGGCGCGGAGGCCGCCATCGCTCGCGTGCATGACCTCGGCATGTCCAACTGCTTTCTATCGCTCGATGGCTACCTCGGCAAAATGACCAAACCCCTCGCTCAGGAAATCGGCGGCCTGCTGGAAAAGTACGAACTGGTGGCCACCGCCGCCGAAGTCGTGCGTCCCGAGCCTCTCGTGTGGGATTTCGAGCATGGCCCATCGACCATCGGCCTCGTGCCCCCCGGCACGCGCACTGCTCGCATGGACGCGCTGAAGCAAACCTCCGACTTCGCCGCCATGCTCAAGATTCCCAGCGTCCAGACCCACTGCGGTTTCATTCCTGAGGATCCCGCCGACCCGCTCTATGAAGAAGCCGTCATCGCCATTCGCGAAGTAGCGCAGCACTGCGCCGGCAATCAGCAGATGTTCCTCATGGAGACCGGCCAGGAGACGCCGACCACCATGTCGCGCGCCATTAAGGACGTCGATCAGCCCAACCTCGGCGTTGGCCTCGACACCGCGAACCTGATTCTCTACGGCAAGGCCAATCCCGTCGACGCGGTGGACATCGTCGGCCCGCACGTGCGCAGCATCCACGCGAAAGACGGCCGCTGGCCCACCGATCCCATGAAGCTCGGCGAAGAAGTGCTCATCGGGACCGGCCTCGTCGACTTTGAGAAGGTCTTCACCAAACTCCACAAACTCGGATACACCGGCGCCGTCACCATCGAGCGCGAAACTTCCGGCCCACAGCAAATTGCCGACGTGCGCAACGAGAAGGTCTACCTCGAGCGCATCCTCACCCGCGTCCTCGCGCGGCCCGCATAGGAATCGAAACGTCCAACAGGAAACGCATACCATGGATCGAAGAGACTTCATCGGCGGCACAGCCGCATCCGGCATCATGATCCTCAGCTCCCGCACCGCGTTTGGTTACGAAGCCAACTCCGCCGTCCGCATCGGCCTGCTCGGCTGCGGCAGCCGCGGCACCAGCGTGGCAACGTCGTTTGCGAAGAACACCTCTGCACGCATCGTCGCCCTGGCTGACTTGTTCCCCGACCAGCTCGCCGCAGGCAAAGCCCATTTCGATCAGGTCAACGCCTCGCTCGGCGTGCCCGCCATCGACCCCAGCCTGATGTTTCGCGGCTCGCATGCGTTTGAAGAACTCGCCGCTTCCAAAGCCGTCGACTCCATCCAGATCTCCACCCCGCCCTGGTTCCATGTTCAGCACCTCGATGCTGTCATAGCAGCGGGCAAACACGCCTACTGCGAAAAGCCCCTCGGCGTCGACGTCGCCCAGACTCGGCAGGCTCTGGAAATCGGCAAGCGCGCTCAGGGCCGCGTTAGCCTCGACATCGGCTTCCAGGTGCGCAGCGCCCCGCCCATCGCTGAAGTCGTGCGCCGCATCCACGCCGGCGACCTCGGCAAGATCGTCTGCATCTCCGCGCACTACAACGCGCCCAACGCCGTCAGCCACAGCGGCGCTAACTGGTCCGCCGACGAATTCCGCCTGCGCAACTGGCTTTGGGATCGCGTCCTCTCCGGCGACATCCTCGTCGAGCAGAACATCCACGTCATCGATCTCTGCAACTGGATGATCGGCGCTCACCCCATCAAGGCCACAGCAACAGGCGGACGCAACGCCGTCACCCACCAGGGCGACACCTGGGATAACTACCAGGTCATCTACACCTACCCCAACGGCATCCACCTCAGCTTCTCCTCCACGCAATGGGGCGGCAACGGCTTCTTCGATGTCACCGAGCGCGTCTTCGGCGAAAAAGGCATTGCTGAAGCGCCCTACTCCGGCCCGGTGCGCATCATCGGCGACAATGCATGGGAGTGGAAACCAGAAGGTGCGCCCACAACCACTGCCCCTGCGACCTTCGCCGCCAACGGAGCCTTCACCGACAATCTCGAGTTCGCGGACCGCGAAAAGGACAAGGCCTTCATCGAGAGCATCACCTCGGGCCAATTCCACAACCAGACAGAAGCCGGCGTCGACACCGCCCTCAGCTGCACGCTGGGACGCATGGCCGGCCAGCTCGGCCGCGAGGTCACCTGGGACGAGCAGCTTCAGCATGGCGAGCAATATCAGATGAACATCGACATGAGCCAGTTCGGATAGGCTGCCGCTGGCAACAAGAATCTGCTCCCGGACGGAACCGTTGCCCCGTTCATCACGTACTCCTTGACAACTTAGGAGAGAGGGCCTAATCTCCTAAGCAATTTAGGAGGATGCCGTATGTCGCTCCTCGCCGGGCTTCGCTCTCTCGCTTCAAAATTCTTCCGCCGCTCCCGCACCGCCCAGGAAATGGACGAGGAACTCCGTTCCCACATCCTCGAGCGCGCAGACGACCTGGAGCGTTCCGGCGTCGATCCCGCAACCGCTGAGCGCCGCGCCCGCATCGAGTTCGGCGCTTATGAACGCTACCGCGAGGAATCCCACGAAGCGCTGGGCGGCAATTTTCTCGAGACCTGCCTGCAGGACGCACGCTTCAGCCTTCGCCTGTTGTTCAAATCCCCGGGATTTACCGCTACCGCGGTCCTCACTCTGGCCCTCGCCATCGGCGCCAATGCGGTTGTCTTCGCCGTCCTGAATGCATTGATCCTCCGCCCCCTCAATCTCCCCCGCGTCGATAGCCTTTACGCCATCGAGCATGAGGACGACTACGGCTTCCAGTCCTACGCCAACTATCGCGACCTGCGCGACCGCACCCACAGCTTCGAGGGCCTCGCCGCCGTAGCCATCACCCAGGAAGCTCTCGACACCGGCAACAATCCCACCACCAACTGGGCCTACGAAACCACCGGCAACTATTTTGACGTGCTCGGCCAGCAGCCTTACCTCGGCCGCTTTTTTCATGCCTCCGACGAACACGGTCCCAACAGCGCGCCCTATGTTGTGCTCGGTTACGCATACTGGCACTCGCGATTCGCGGACGACCGCAGCGTCGTCGGCCGCGTGGTTCAGATCAACAAACATCGCTTCACCATTCTCGGCGTCGCTCAGCCCGACTTCCGCGGTACCCTCCTCTTCTTCACTCCCGACCTTTTTCTGCCCATCGTGGATCAGCCGCAGCTGGATGGCTGGGATGGACTCAACGACCGCGGCAACCGCTGGATGTTCGAAATCATGGGCCACCTCAAGCCCGGCGTCACGTCGGCCGAAGCGGTCGCCGATCTCAATGCCGCCGGCGCGTGGCTGGAAAAAACCTGGCCCAAAATCGAAGCCCACAAGCAGTACTCGCTCGAGCGGCCCGGGCTCTATGGCAGCTTCCTCGGCCGGCCCATTCGTGCCTTCGTTGCGTGCCTGATGCTGCTCGCCGGCCTCATCCTTCTCGCCGCGTGCGCCAACCTTGGCACGTTATTTGCCGCGCGCGCCGCCGACCGCTCCCGCGAAGTGGCGCTCCGCCTCGCCCTCGGTTCGAGCCGCAATCGCATCCTCCGTCAGCTCATGACCGAGGCCACCCTCGTTTCCTTCTTTGGCGGCATTCTCGGCCTCGCGGCCACCGTTGCGCTGCTTCACCGCCTCGCCGCCTGGCGACCCTTTGGGCAATTCCCCATCAACGTCCCCGTCACGCCTGACACCAGGATCTACTTCATCGCGCTCGCGCTGGCCATCGTCAGCGGACTCCTCTTCGGCATCGTTCCCGTCCGCCAGGTGCTGCGCGCCAATCCGTACGAAATCGTTAAGGCCGGCGCCACCGGTTCCGTTGGCCGCCGCCTTTCTCTGCGCGATGTGCTGCTCGTCATCCAGATCGCCATCTGCGCCGTGCTCGTCACCTCGTCGCTGGTCGCCGTTCGCGGCCTTGTGCGCTCGCTCAACGGCCATTACGGCTTCGAGCCGCGCGGCGCCATGATCGTTAACCTTCACCTCACCTCCGCCGGCTACGTCGGCGATGATGCGCCGCCCATGCAGAAGCGCATTGTTGACGCCATGGAGTCGATCCCTGGCGTGCAGGCCGCCGCCACCGTCAACACCCCGCCCCTCAGCCTCGGCGGAGACCGGCGCAACGTCTACCGCGACGACACCCGCGACCTGCGCGCCTCCAACTCCGCCGGTCTGGTTTACATGTACGTCATCTCGCCGCGCTACTTCGATGCTGCGCGCTCGCCGCTTTTCGCCGGCCGCGCCTTCTCCGACCACGACACGCTCACCACACCGCGCGTCGCCATCGTCAATCGCGAATTCGCGCGCCGCATCCTCGGCTCCGAGCGCGAAGGAGTCGGCCGCTCCTATCGCATGAACGACGGCACCCGCGTGCTGGTCGTCGGCATCGTCGAAGACGGCAAGTACCAGAGCCTTACTGAAAACCAGCAGCCGGCGATGTTTCTGCCCGTGCTGCAAATGCCCTGGGGGCAGACCTCGCTCGTGGTCCGCTACAATCGCGACTCCGCTGAAATCGCGGCGGCCATTCGAGCGAAGCTGCGCGAGCTCGATCCCGGATTACCCGCCGAAATCTCGACCTGGAATCAGATTCTCAACGGCGTTCTCTTTCCCTCGCGCGTCGCCACCGTGGCGCTCGGCATCCTCGGCCTCATGGGCGCCATGCTCTCCGTCACCGGCATCTTCGGCATGGCCGCCTATTCGGTCAGCAAGCGTCTGCGCGAACTCGGCATCCGCATGGCGCTCGGCGCGCAGCGCAGGGAATTGCTGGGCGCGGCGCTGGGGCGTGCTTTCAAACTGCTCGCTCTCGGCTCCGCCGCAGGACTCGTGCTCGGCATCCTCGCCGCCCGCGTCCTCGCCTATATCGTGTATCAGGCCAGCGCCCGCGATCCACTGGTTCTGGCCGGTGTGGTCGCAGCCATGGCAATGCTGGGACTCCTCGCAACCTGGCTTCCCGCACAACGAGCGCTCTCGATCAACCCGCTGAAACTCCTGCGCGAAGAGTGAGCGAAGCCAGGAGTTTTTTCCCTCCCAGCTCCAGGCTACAGCCTACCGCCTACTGGCTGCTTTCTATTGAACAGCAGCGAATTCGCCTGATCCACCGTCGTCATCAGCACGTGCGCCACGTTCACGTGCGCAGGACGCGTCGCCGCCCACACAATCGCGTCGGCCACGTCCTCGGGCGTCAGCGGCGTGATGTTCTGGTAGACCTTCTCCGCCCGCTGCTTATCGCCGCGGAAACGAACTTCGCTGAACTCCGTCTCTACCATGCCCGGATCGATGCTCGTCACCCGCACCGGCGTCCCCAGCAGGTCGATGCGCAGCCCGTCGTTGATCAGCTTCACCGCCGCCTTCGTTCCGCAGTACACGTTCCCGCCTGGATACGCGATCTCCTGCGCCGTCGAGCCCAGATTCACCACGTGGCCGCGCCCGCGCGCCAGCATCCCCGGCACCACGGCGCGCGTCACCCACAGCAGGCCCTTCACGTTGGTGTCGATCATGTCTTCCCAGTCCTGGGTCTTGCCTTCCCACAGCTTGTCCAGGCCGCGGCTCAGGCCGGCGTTGTTCACCAGCACGTCGATCGCGCTCCACTCCGCAGGCAAGCCGGCGATTGCCTGCTCCACTGCGCCGCGATCCTGCACGTCGAGCGGGAAAGCATGCACGGCCGCCGCGCCGGCCTTCAGCAGATCCTTTTCCATCGCCTCGATCCGGTCCACGCGCCGCGCTGCCAGCAGCAGCCGCGCACCTTCCGCAGCAAACGCCCGCGCACACGCCGCCCCGATCCCGGAGCTAGCGCCCGTGATGAAAACAACCTGATCCTTCAAGCTAACGTTGGCCATAGCTCTTATCGTAATCGGTGGAAGCCGGGAGCCGGGAGCAGGGAGCTGTATTGCTACAGGCTACAGGCTACAGGCTCCCGGCTACAGCCTACCGCCTACCGCCTACCGGCTCGCTGCAATTGCAGATACCCCGCCGCCCAGTCCGCGTCCTTCATCCCCGCTTCAAACGCGCGATGAAAATTCTCGTAGAACAAATCCGCCAGCGGCGTCTGCACCTGCTCCGCCTGGGCCGCCTCGCGGAACAGTCGTGTGTCCTTCTCTCCCACGGCCATGGTCGCGCCGACGGTCTTCGGCGGCGTCAGCATGAGCTTGCCGTACATCTCGTAGAACGGCGACTGGAAGAGCGCCTTGTTGACCGTGTCGAGAAAAGTCGCCGGCTCCACGTCCTGCGCCTCGGCATAAACAAATCCCTCGCTCAGCGCCGCAATCATCGCCGTGATCAGAAAATTGCCGCCCAGCTTGAGCGCATGCGCGCTCCATGGATGCTCCCCGACCACCGTGATCCCACGTCCGCATTTCTCCAGGAGGGGACGCACCTTCTCAACCGGTTCCTGCGCGCCGCCCGCGGCAATCCACAACTTGCCCGCCTCGGCAATGTGCGGCCGCCCAAAGACCGGCGCCGCTACGAACTGCTGCCCGCGCTTCGCATGTTCCTCCGTCAGCTTCTTCGAGAACGCCACGCTCAGCGTGCTCATCGAGACGTGAATCGCACCCCCGCGCATCCTTTCCAGGACCTTGCCGCCGTAGAGCACTTCTTCAAGGGAGGCATCGTCCATCAGCATCGTGAAGAACACATCCGCGCCGCCAACCGCATCCGCTGCGGTCGAGGCGACCTTCGCGCCGTCGGCCTCCAGCGCCTCTGCCCGCGCGCGCGTGCGATTCCACACCGTGACGTCTTCCCCGCTCTTCACCAGCAGCCGCGCAATCGCGCTGCCCATTCTTCCCAGACCCAGGAATGCTGTCTTCACCTCGCCTCCACGCTGTTTAAGATGTGCTCGGTCCCGGCCGCGGCGCATCACCGCTCCACACCAGTCTGCATCTGAATCAACCATGCTCCCCCGCGCCGCCTGATCGCTGCAGATCAGAGGCTACAGGCCACTGGCCACCGCCTACCGCCTACAGCCTACCGGCTATCGAACAGCTCTTCCTGCCGCTCGTCCTTCGGCTTCTCCGCCTTCTCGACCGGCCTGCGCTTCGCGGCCCCGATCACCGCCACGACTTCCAGCTCCTCGATGGAGCTCCGCGGCACAAACAGCCGCTGCGTGTTCGAGCGCAGATCCGGCGGCGTCAGAAACACGCCGTCGCTGCCCACCAGGCTCACGTCGTTCGCCGCCAGGCCTTCGATCAGGTCGCCGTCTTTCAGTCGAGCGCGAACAAACAATCCGTCGCCGCGCGGACGTCCGGCGAAAGTCTTGCGCACCAGCCGCTCCGGGTTATTCAGTTCCCCGGAATTGAAATCCCGCACATAGCAGATCCACTTCAGGTCCGAGGCCTCCATCGCGATGACCTTGCCGTCGAGATCGAGCATCTCGATCCGGCCCTCGTGCACGAACCCGCTCGCGGGCAGGTAGCCCGCCACCCAGTCCCGTGAAAATTTGCGGAAGATCGCCTTTTTGCGGCTTGAAGACATGCGTTTCAGTGAATTCCAGGGGCGTTCCGGGAGAGAAACCTGGATTGTTGCACATTCCGGCGCGAAGCATCAAAAATTGTGCAGACTGCACCGCCGCAAGTGCACACTTTTGTGTTACATTGGTAGTTTGCATTGCTCTTCGTCTGTCTCATAACCCTTTATTCCTGTGACGGTTAGAGACAGTTTTCCGGGGACGGACACGGACGCTTCCGGCGTCACCAGGCAGAATACATCACGCATGCCCGATTACATCTACCTTCTTGAAAATCGTCTTTCCCCCGCCCAGCAAAACGCTCTTCGCCACGTTCGAGACGCCGCCCGCGATGCGGGCATGACCGTCTTCCTCGCCGGCGGCGCGGTGCGCGACCTGACCAGCGGCTTTCCTGTCCGCGATCTTGATTTTTCGGTTCAGGGAAATGCCCTTAAGCTCAAGAAAACGCTGGAGAAAGCAGGAGGCGTGTTCTGGGGCGATCATGAGCCCTCCCACACCCTCTTCTTCTGGTTCCCCGGCAGCGTTCGCGTCGAAGTCTCCAGCGCTCGCCGCGAGGAGTATCCCAAACCCGGCAAGCCCG
Source organism: uncultured Acidobacteriaceae bacterium (assembly GCA_963702285.1). Lineage (GTDB taxonomy): Bacteria > Acidobacteriota > Terriglobia > Terriglobales > Acidobacteriaceae > Palsa-343. Next base: position 148,055 of record CAVPCB010000141.1, read on the forward strand.
TCTACCACTGGGCTCCGATTCTCGACGATCTCCGCCGCCGCGACTTCACCGTCAACGCCATGGCCCTCTCGCTGAACGAGGGCTCGTGGGGACTGCTGCTCGACCCGCTCAACGGCGTTGCCGATATCGAGGCCCGCCACCTGCGCCTCGCCAGCAACTACGGTTTTATCGAGGACCCCTCGCGCATGATCCGCGCCGTCCGCTTCACCGCCCGCACCGGGTGGGAGATGGATGAACGCACCAAAGCCCGCTATCAGAACGCCAAAGCCGAAGGCATGATGGAGCAGATCTCCGCGTTTGCGCGTGGCTATGAGCTGGAGGAGATCGCCCACGAGGAAGACCCCCTCAAAGCTCTGCGCGCTCTTGAAGCCGAAGGCTGGATGAAAGTGCTCGATCCAGCCTGGACTGCGGCCAAAGCCGACGTGAAGGGTCTGGACGAACTGGACAGGATTCTCATTAAGCTGCTCGTCCTTGGCGTCAGCCCCGACCCCTCCGCGGCGCACATCGAGCTGCTGACGGCGAAAATGCAGCCGAAGGATGTGGCCTCGCTCAAGCGGCTGTTGCCGCGGCGCGGCTTCGTCGAGCAGTGGAACCATCTGGAGCAGAGCGCGAAGGAGTTTTCGAAGGACCTGCTCGGGAAAGCCGCGGCAAAACCATCCGCGACGTGGAAACTGCTGGTGAGCTATCAGGCGGAGCCGGTGCTCTGGCTCGCCTTCAGTTCGAAGAACGCGCAGGTCAAGGAGAAGTTCAATAACTTCTTTAACGTTTGGCCGGAAGCGCGTCAGAAAATTCCCACCACGCTCATGGCCGAAATGCGCATCACGCCCGATCTGCCTAACTACGGCGAGATCGCGGAGATGCTCTTCTTTGAGTTCATGGATGGCAAGCTCCTGACCGAGGAAGAGATTCGCAAGTTCCTCGAGCCGCACTCGCCGCCCGCGCCGCCCCCGCCCGTCGTTATTCGACGTCCGCGCGGACGCCGTGCCGAGCCCAAAATCGAAGAAGAGGAAGAAGTGGAGCGGCCCACGCGCGACGCCGATGAGGAGGGCGAAGAGGAAGAGGAAGAAGAGACTGCGCCCTCGCCCCTGGGCGACGATGTCCCCTTGCCTCCACGGAAGGGCGCGGCGCCGGCGAAAACTCCGGCGGCTCCCGTGAAAGGAGCAAAGGGCGCTAAAGCGGCGCCGGCTCCGGTTGCACCGGTCAAGTCTGCAAAAGAGGCGCCGAAGTCCGCAGTGGCCCAGAAGGCTGCGCCGAAGCCTCCCGAAAAAGCGAAGGCTCCGGAGAAACCTCCTGCAAAAGTGGTTCCTGCAAAAGCACCGGCGAAGTCCGCGAAACCCGAGCCAAAACCCGCCGTCAAGCCGAAGGCCCCCGAGAAGAAGGCTGCGGTGAAAGCTGCGCCGAAGCCCGCAACGAAGCCAGCGAAGAAACCAGTCAAGCCAGCTCCAAAGAAGCACGCCGCGGCTCCCGCCCGCAAACCGGCGAAGCCCGCCAAGGCCGCGCCTAAGAAACCCGCGAAGCCCAGCAAACCCACGAAGAAGGCGCCCGCAAAGAAGAAACGCTAGCGCGGACCTACTCCCTACTCCCTACTCCCTGTCACGGCTGGAACTCCACCCGCTCGCCCATCGCCAGGTGGTGCTTGCGGATCGTTCCCACCGGCACTTCCAGCACATATTCCGAAGGCTCTTTTCCGCCATAGCTCGGGCAAGTAGCCGACTTCCCCCGGCACGGCGGTGTGTCGGGGCTCATCTCCACGATCCGGTGCTGCGCGTCCATCCACACAATGTCCAAACCAATTTTGCAGTGATACATCCAGAAACTGCGCGGCCTCATGTCGTCGTTTACGAACAGCATTCCGCGCCCATCGGGCAGGCTCGCGCGCCCCATCAGCCCATAATCCTGTTCAGCCGAAGTCTTCGCCAGCTCCACGCGGACGGTCGATCCATCCGGCAGCATCACCAGCGTATTCGCCGGACGCGGCGCAACGTAGGGAACCTTGACATCCTGCGCCCACGCTGCGGGTCCACCGGTAGCGCCCCGGCAAAAAGCCGCACAGCCCAGCAGCAGAGATCCGATCCACAATCGCATCTCTCGATTAGACCCTGGCGCACCGGACTGGATGCGCTCCAGCTCCAGCTCCCGGCTCCCAGCTCCCAGCTCCCAGCTCCCAGCTGTTGTTAGACCGCCTGCTCCGCCTCGGCGACCGTCGCTTTCATGGTCAGCAGACTTTCCACCTTCGTCATCCGGAACAGCTCCAGCACGCGCCCGTTCACGCCGGCCACCACCAGCTTGCGGCCGTGGCGCTGGCTCGAGACGAAGTAGTTGATGATCGCGCCCATCCCGGCCGAGTCCATATAGGGCACAGCGCTGAGGTCCAGGATCAGAGCCTGCGGCGGATCGTTGCGCAAAACGCTCTGGAACTCGAACAGGTTGTTGAGCACGAGGGGACCCATCAGGCGCAGGATCCGGCTTCCCGGAGCCTGCCCGGCGACGCTTTCAAGCGTCAAAGTTTCGGCGGCGGACATGCCTGAAAATATAAAGGTTGCAGCCAACCGTGGCGGTTACAATTCCATGAATTGCTCCGCCGCCAGCCTCCCAGGGGCACAATTCCGATGTTGCGAACGTCTATTCTCGCAGCATTGATTTTTTCCCTCCAAACTGGAGAATCGCAGCTGAGGTCCGTGCTCCACCCGCCCGCATTGCTGATCGCCCTGCTGCCGCTGGCTCTCGCCTCCGCCCCATCGCCGGCCTGCGCGCAGGCCGCTCCGGCCGCGCCGTCCGGTTACACCGTGCGCGGCACCGTCGTCAATTCCGTCACCAGCCAGCCCGTCGCCCGCGCCCTGGTTTCTCTCGCCCAGGACCAGGCCATGCTCACCGACAGCAACGGGCAATTCTCCTTCGACAGCGTCGCGCCTGGCTCCTATTCCCTCTCCGTCTCCAAGCCCGGCTATCAGGGCCGTGGCGGATTCATGGGCGGAGGCTTCCACAGCGTCGGCTTCATCTCACGCCCCGCGCCGCCAGGGCGCATCCAGGTCGGCCCGGACATGCCCAGTGTGACCCTCTCCATCACGCCTCTGGCCACCATCGTTGGCCGCGTCACCCTCTCTTCCGCCGACCCCGCCGACGACATCCGCATCCAGGCCTTCACCCGCAAACTACAGGATGGCCGCCCACACTGGGTGGTCGCCGGCGAGGCCCGAACCCGCAGCGATGGGTCTTTTCGCATCGCCAATCTTGCCCCCGGCAGCTACCGACTCATCACCATGGCCTCCCTCGACCGGCCCGGCCCCGCCCTCAACGCTCAGGGCCCCGTCTGGGGCTATCCCTCCCTCTACTATCCCGGCACCACCGACGTCAGCGGCGCCGGCATCCTCACCGTGGGCGCTGGCCAGCAAGCCGAAGCCGACATCGCCCTCGTCCGCCAGCAGTTCTTCCCGGTTGTCGGCGTGGTGCACAGGTCCTCCAACACGCCCGCCAATTTCGAGGTTCTCGACAGCGGAGGCCGGGAAACAGGGGCGTTCGCGCGCTTTGACCGCCAGGACGGCACCGTCCACGCCGCTGTTCCCAACGGCACCTGGACCATCGAAGCTCATGCCTTTGGAAGATCGCCGGAATGGGGCAGCACCACCTTTCAGGTCAACGGAGTCCCCGTCAGCATCGCCATCAACCTCCAGTCTCTTCCCCATATTCCCGTCATCATTCGCCGCGACTTCAGTGAATCTGCGGACCATGCGCCGGCACTGTCCATCAACAACGGCCCCGGCATGAACGTCGAGCTCACCAGTGCCGACGAAATGCTCACCGTCGCCGGTGGCATGGGACACAGCGACGACAAATCCTCCGCCGGCAGTTGGGAACTTAACGTCATCAAACCCGGCAGTTACTGGATCCAGACGCAGGCCTTTCCACCCGCCTATGTCAGCTCCGTCACCAGCGGCGGCGTCGACCTCGGAAGCAATCCTCTCGTCATCGTGCCTGGCAGCACGGCCCCGGCCGTTGAAGTCACGCTGCGCAACGACGGCGGCACTATCAGCGGGATCGTCAGCCGCCAAACGCCCGGCACTTCCAATCCGAATGTCGCGGGCGAGTCGCCCCAGGTCTGGATCTACGCCATCCCGCTCTTCTCCACGACCGCAGCGCTGCACGACGTGATGCCAAATTCCGATGGACAATTCTCGTTCTACGCCATGCCTCCAGGCAGCTATCGCGTCGTCGCCTGCGATGCAGAGCAGGACATCGACTTCCACTCTGCGGAAGGCCTCGCCGCCTGGGCCGGTAAAGGCCAAACTGTCACCGTCGATCCAGGCGGAACAGCAAGCGCCCAGCTGGAGGTGATTCACGCTGCACCCGAGGCAGCGCAATGATGCGCGCGCTCGCAGTCGCTCTGCTGCTGACCTACTCCGCTGCGCTCACGGCGCAGACCACCACCGCTTCGCCCCGACCGTCCCCCGGCGAACCCGCATCCTTCGCCATCACCGGCACCGTCGTCAGCGCTACCACCGGCACTCCCCTCGATCGCGCTGACGTGACGCTCTCGACGACAGGCCCGACCGCATCGCCCGTGGCTCAGGTCGTTACCGATGAAAACGGCGGCTTCCGTTTCGACCATCTCCAGGCTGCGAACTACGGGCTCGAAGCGGCTCGCCGCGGCTACATCGCGGCCGGTTATCAGGAGCACGATGGCTTCTACACCGGCGTCGTCACGGGCCCGGGCCTTGGCACTTCCGGTTTGCGCCTTGCTCTGGAGCCCACCGCCGTCGTCGGCGGCACCGTCACCGACGATTCCGGCGAGCCCGTCGCCGGCGCGCAGGTTCGCCTCTTCCGCCAGGAGCAGGCCAACGGCGAGGAGCGAATCATCGGGACGCAAACCGAAATCGCCGACGACACCGGCGCCTGGGAATTCTCCCGCGTCCGCGCCGGCACACTTTACATTTCGGTTTCCGCCTCACCCTGGTACGCCTTTCATCCCAGCCCAAAAACAGACGCGGATGACAATCTTCTCCCCCCAGATGAGCAGCCGCATTCGCCCCTCGACGTCGCTTACCCGACGATGTTTTACGAAAACGGCGCCGACTCGGATTCCGCCACGCCAATTCCCGTCAAAGCCGGCGATCGCGTCGAGGCCGACTTCTCCCTGCACGCGGTTCCCGCCATCCACATCCAGGTGCACCTGCCTCCGGCAGACAACAACGGCATGCCGATGCCCCAGCTCATGCAGCAGGTCTTTGGCTCCGAGGCATACACGCCGACGAGCGAAACCACGGTCGGCTCGCCCTCCGACGGCGTCATCGCCGACTTCAGTGGCATCGCGCCCGGCCATTACCTGCTGCGTCAGTTTCTGCAACCCGGAGAAGGCAGCCGCACTTCAACCGTCGATTTCACCTCGAACCAGACCGTCGATCTCACCACGCCCGGGCTGGCGAGCGGCGTCGATGTCTCCGGCAAGCTCGCCCTGGCCTCTGGCGAAAAGCTGCCCGGGCGCATGCGCATCGGTCTCGCTCCCGTCGACTCCGGCCAGCCGAGCGAAGGCGACGCCGTCGCCGGCGACGGCTCTTTCACTCTGCACTCGGTTCACCCCGGCCGCTACGACGTTCAGGTCGGCTCGCAGGATGCGCCCATCTCGATCCTGCAGATGGTAGCCACCGGCGCCGACGTCCAGGGCAACCGTGTCACCATCGCCGGACAGCCGGTGCTGCTCGCGGCCACACTCGCCCGCGGCGTAACCACAGTCACCGGCTCTGCCGCGCAGAACGGCAAGCGAACCGGCGGCGCAATGATCCTCCTCGTCCCCCGCAATGCGGCTCTGCACGATCTCTATCGCCGCGATCAAAGCAACACCGACGGCAGCTTCACCCTCAACCGCGTCGTTCCCGGAACCTATACGCTTGTTGCTATCGACAACGGCTGGACGCTGGAGTGGGCCCGGCCCGAAGTGATTGCTCCCTATCTGGCCCGCGGCGTCCACGTGCGCGTTACGGGCCAGCGCACCCTCGAGCTTCCGACAGCGGTTGAAGTGCAGCCGCGCTGATCCAACAGCTACCTGCTGACCGCTAACTGCCGACCGCTGACAGCTCCTTCACACCACCCGCACCACAATCAGCGAAGCATCGTCCTCCAGCTTGCCGCCCCTGAACTTCGTCACTTCCGCCAGAATTTCCTGCCCCAGCGCCTCGGCACTCCGCGCCTGTCCGTTCCCCACCGCCGCGATCAATCGCTGATACCCAAACTCCTCGCCCTTGCGATTCTCCGCCTGCAAAATGCCGTCGGTGATCAGCAACAGGCAATCGCCTTCGCGCAGATGCACCTCCTGGGTCTGATACAGCCAGTGCGAGAAAAGCCCCATCAGGCCGCTGAAGCTGGCCGGAAACCACACGCTGCCGTCACCGCGCACCAGCACCGGCAGACAATGCCCCGCGCTCTCATAGCGCAGCATCCGCGTGGCGGGATCGAGCATGCCGTAGAACATCGTCACGTAACGTGTTTGTCCCGGCCGGCTCAGCGTCTGGTTCACCTGCGTACACAACTCCGCAGGAGACGCCGCGCCCGGCGCGAACTTCCGCACCGCATCGCGCACTTCGCTGGCCAGCGACGCCGCCGCGATCCCCTTGCCGGAAACATCGGCGATGCACAGCGCCGTTCCGTCCTGGGGGAGAGGAAACACATCGAAGTAGTCGCCGCTGACTTCCTCGGAAGGCTGCCAGGCGGTCGCAATTTCAAACCCGGCGATCTGCGGAATCTCAGTGGGCAGCAGCCGCATCTGGATCGCGCGCGCCTCCGCCTCTTCGGCAGTTTTCGCCGCGCGGCCCGCAGGCGTATGCTGCTTCAGGCTGCGCAGTCCGCGCCGCACCACGTTCGAATCGCTGGGCATGTGCAAGACAGCGTACCAGCCCCAGCCGCCAGGCGTTGAAAAATTTCCGTCATGCCGCCGTCATGCAGATTGCCCCAAAACAAGAAAGGCGCACCCTTTGTCGGGATACGCCTTTTGCCAATCCTGTAGGCGGACGCTTTGAGCTACCTGCCGACCGCTGACCGCTACTCTTTCTCTTCTCCGCCTTCGCCCTTGCCGCTCTCGGCCATGGCTTTCTGCATCTCCTCGCGGCGCTTCGTCCTGGCTTCGGCGCGTTTCTGGCGCTTCTCGTCGATCACCTGCTCGGCGTCCACCAGCTCGATGAAGGCCTTCTCTCCACCATCGCCCTGGCGAAACCCGGAGCGGATGATGCGCAGATACCCGCCGTTACGATCCCCATACCGCGGCGCCACCGTGTCGAACAGCCGCGACACCGCCTCGCCGGTTTGCAGAAACGCCAGCGCCTGCCGCCGCGCATGAAGGTCGCCCTTCTTGCCCAGCGTGATCAGCTTCTCCACGTGCGGACGCGCGGCTTTCGCCTTGGTCACCGTGGTCTCCACCCGATCCTCCAAAAGAATGGACGTCACCAGATTCCGCAACAGCGCGCGGCGATGGCTCGTGTTCCGTCCCAGTTTGTATCCTGCATTGCGATGACGCATCGGTCAATCTCTCTCATCAGGGCTCAGAGCTCAGGGCTCAGTGAACTCACGCCGTAGTTTCAAAGTGGCTTTCGGTACATCCGCGGGCTGGGGCTCAGAGCCGGATTCCTGTGACCTGCGCTCTGAGCCCTGTGCCCTGTTTAGAAGTTCTCCGTCTCGGGCTGAATCGGCAGATCCGAATCCAGTCCGTCGTCGTCGTCGTCGAAGCGGCTGTAGCTGGCAGCCAGCTGCGCAGCCGGCAAAACGCTGGTCGGCCCAGGAACCGCATTGCCCTGCTCGTCGATCCGCATGCCCAGCGATAAGCCCATCTGCGCGAGGATTTCCTTGATCTCGTTCAGCGATTTCCGGCCGAAATTCTTCGTCTTCAGCATCTCGGCTTCGGTCTTCTGCACCAGTTCGCCAATGGTCTGAATGTTCGCGTTCTTCAGGCAGTTGTAGCTGCGTACGCTCAGCTCCAGCTCCTCGACGCTGCGGTTCAGGTTCTCGTTCTTCAGCTGAACGCGGCCTTCTTCGGCCAGCCCTTCGGCTTCGATCTCTTCCTCGAAGTTGATGAAGATGCTCATGTGATCCTTGAGCAGCTTCGCCGCGAGGCCAATCGAGTCCGCCGGCAGCACCGAGCCGTTCGTCCACACTTCCAGCGTCAGCTTGTCGTAGTCGGTGATCTGTCCCAGACGCGCCGCATCCACCGTGAAGTTCACCTTGCGCACCGGCGAGTGGACCGAGTCCACCGGAATAAATCCGATGCCGAGGTCGGAGTCGAAGTTTTTGTCGGCGGAAACATACCCGCGGCCGCGCTTCAGCCGCATCTCCATGCTCAGCCGCCCGCCTTCGCTGACGGTCGCGATATAGACATCCTTGTCGAGAATTTCAACGTCGCCGTCGGCCTCAATCATGCCGGCGGTCACCACTCCAGGCTGTTCCGCGTTCAGGTAGAGCGCCTTCGGTCCGTCTCCATTGAGCTTGAACGGAATCTGCTTCAGGTTCAGAACGATGTCGGTCGCATCTTCCACCACGCCCGTGATCGACTGGAACTCGTGCAGCACGCCCTCGATCCGAACCGCCGTCACCGCCGCGCCCTCAATCGAAGAAAGCAGGGTCCGGCGCAAAGCGTTGCCGATGGTCGTTCCGAATCCGCGCTCAAACGGCTGCGCGCTGAACTTGCCATACTTCTCGGTCAGCGTCTCGGTTTCAACGGCCAGACGCTTCGGTTTTTGAAATCCTCTCCACAGCATGTCGTTATCTCCGCACAGCGGGCGCCGCGAAGCATTTTGCAGCGGCTGTGCCGTTTCACTCCGTGATTGATGTCCGCCTTGCGACGGTCCTGCACTTCACTTCCAGAGACCAGGTTTTCTAAACCCTGATCCCTAAACTCTAAACTCTCTTACTTGCTGTACAACTCCACAATCAGCTGCTCGTTTACCGGCAGGTTGATGTCTTCCCGCTTGGGCAGCGACAGCACCTTGCCGCTCAGCGTGTTCGGCTCGGTCGACAGCCACGACGGCGCCGGCTGATGGCTCGCAAACTCCTTCGCGCCCTCGATCACCGTCAGCTTCATGCTGTTGGGACGAATCTTGATCTCGTCGCCCACGCCCACCTGGAACGAAGGAATGTTCACCTTGCGCCCATTCACTTCAACGTGTCCGTGGCGAACCAGCTGCCGTGCCTGACGCCGCGAGCTGGCAAAGCCCAGCCGGAAAGTCACGTTGTCCAGACGCCGCTCCAGTTGCTGCAACAGCAGCTCGCCGGTCACGCCGGGTGTACGCGATGCTTTCTCGTAGTACGCGCGGAACTGCCCTTCCAGGGCAAAGTAGATGCGGCGCGCCTTCTGCTTCTCGCGCAGCTGCAGACCGTAGCCTACGATCTTCGCCTTGCGATCGCGGCCGTGCTGGCCGGGGGCAAAATTGCGCTTCTCGATCGGGCACTTATCGGAAAAACACTTCGCGCCCTTCAGGAACAGCTTCATGCCTTCTCGCCGGCACAGCCGGCAGACGGCTCCCGTATAACGTGCCAATGCATTCTCCTTAATTCAGAGGCCGACCGGTTTACAGGCGTCGCCCTTCGTCCCGGTCCATGCCAACGTTCCGATCTCAGCGTTCAGCGTTCAGAAAAACACTGCACCTAAGCTCGTTGCGCCGTAACCCTAGTTTAACAGGGGATCCGGGCGTTTACACCCCGGACTCGATCCCCCATACCGTTGCACATTCAAGGCTGGCGCCTGGTCCAACTGAACGCTGAACGCCGAACGCTGAACGCTCGTTTAAACTCTCCGCCGCTTCGGCGGCCTGCACCCGTTGTGCGGAATCGGAGTAACGTCGCGAATCGACCGGACGTCGATCCCCGCCGCCGCCAGTGCCCTCACCGCGGACTCGCGGCCCGAACCCGGCCCGCTCACCCGCACATCCACCGAGCGCACCCCGTGATCCCGCGCCATGTTGGCCGCGTTCATCGCTGCTTGCTGTGCCGCAAACGGAGTGCCCTTGCGCGATCCGCGGAACCCCAGCGATCCCGAGCTCTTCCACGAGAGCGTGTTGCCCTGCGTGTCCGTGATGGTCACGATGGTGTTGTTGAACGAGGCCTGAATGTGCACCAGCCCAAACGGCACATTCTTGCGCTCGCGCTTCTTGAACTTCTTGTTGCGCGCCGCTTTGCCGGTCGCGCCCTTCGCCGCTGGTTTCTGATCCGCCATTAGGTCTTCGCACTCGCTTTCTTCTTGTTGGCCACCGTGCCCTTGCGCGGTCCCTTGCGGGTGCGGGCGTTGGTGTGCGTGCGTTGTCCGCGCACCGGCAGGCCGCGGCGGTGCCGGTGCCCACGGTACGACTGGATGTCGATCAGCCGCTTGATGTGCATGGCGGTGTCCTTGCGGAGATCGCCTTCCACATCGCCCTGCTCCTCGATCACCTGGCGGATGCGATTGACCTCGTCTTCGCCCAGATCCTGGACCTTCTTGAACGGATCGACCTGCGCCGCGCCCAGAATCTTCAGCGACCGCGAGTTGCCAATCCCGAAGATGTACGTCAGCCCGATCCTTGCCTGCTTGTTACGCGGCAGATCGACGCCTGCAATACGTGCCATACGTTTTCCTTAACGTGCTCCGGCCAACTTCCCGAAGCGGGTTTTCCGGACGAACTTCGTACCGGAGTTTTGAGAGCCTGAATGCTTTTGAGCCCTGCGCTCCAAGCTCTTGCCTTCTGAGCTCTGCGCCCTGAGCCCTGTTCTCGGGGTTCATCGCAAGCCTTCACTTCGGCTAACTCGCCCCAGCTTCCAGAGGAAGCTCAGCCCTCGATTGCTTCAGAGTGAAGCAGCCTTCCTGCGCTGCCGTTCCTGAACGCTGAACGCCGAACGCTGAACGCTGAACGCTGAACGCTGAACGCTGCTTCTTTACCCCTGCCGCTGCTTATGCTTCTGGTTCTCGCAGATCACCCGCACCACACCACGGCGATGGATGACCTTGCACTTGTCACAAATCTTCTTTACCGACGCCCGAACCTTCATAACAGTCCTCAGTTCTCAGTTATCAGCGTTCAGTTCGCTGCCAGTCCCGCGTTTCGTTCGTTTGCGCTGAGCACTGACAACTGACAACTGATCACTTGTATCTATAAACAATCCGTCCGCGATTCAAATCGTACGGACTCAGCTCGACCGCCACGCGGTCCCCGGGAAGAATCCTGATGAAGTTCTTCCTCATCCTCCCCGAGACATGCGCCAGCACTTCGTGCCCGCCGCTGCTCTCGAGCTTCACCTTGAACATCGCATTCGGCAACGTCTCCAGAACCGTTGCCATGACCTCAATCGCGTCTTCCTTCGACAATCGTTATCCTTCTCGTCTCTACTGGTTCTTCGTATTGGAATTTCGCAGCCGCGCCACCGCTGCTTCCACGCCCGCTGCAACAGCGCTTACCGCCTGGTTCCCGTTCACTTCTTCAAACCGTCCCAGAGCACGGTAGTGCTCCACGACCGGAGCCGTCTGCGACTCATAGGTCCGCATCCGCTCCCTGAAAACTTCCTCAGTATCGTCTGAGCGCCGCACCAGAGGTGTGCCGTCCAGGTCACACTTCTCATCTGCCTTCGGCGGCTGAAAGTAGATGTTGTAAATCGTCCCGCACTTCGGACAGCTGCGCCTTCCCGTAATACGGCGCAGTAATTCATTGTATCCGACGCTGATACTCACGGCAATCACCGGCAGCGTCTCCGCCCCGATGTGCTCGTCCAGCCACTTCGCCTGCCCCAGGGTCCGCGGAAACCCGTCCAGAATGTACCCGTTGGCCGTGTCCGGCTGCTTCAGCCGCTCCGCCACCATCTCGTTCACCAGATCGTCCGGCACCAGCTTGCCCGCCGCCATAATCGCTTTCGCCTTCAGCCCCAGCGGCGTCCCGTGATCCCGGTTATAGCGCAGCAGGTCGCCGGTCGAAATCTGCGGGATCCCCCACTTCGCCACCAGCTCCTTCGCCTGCGTTCCCTTCCCGACTCCCGGTGCTCCCAGCAGCAGAATCGGTCCCGGCTTCCCTTTCAGAGACTCCTTGCTGTCCACGTGCGCGTCCGCCACTGCCGTACTCATTACCAGGCCCGCCTTCCCCGGACCCTCCCGCTCTTGGGGGAGAATCCCTCATAGTGCCGCATGATCAGCTGCGACTCCACCTGATTCACGGTGTCCATCGCTACGCCTACAACGATCAGCAGCGATGTGCCTCCAAAATAAAAGTTGAAGCCCATGCCGTTCGTCATCCACGACGGCAAACTTTCGAACCAGCTTCCGATCAGCCACAGGTGATTCAGGTGAATACCGCTGATCAGCAGCTGCGGAATGATCGCAACAATAATCAGGTAGACCGCCCCAACCAGCGTGATCCGCGTCAGGATCTCGTTCACAAAATCCGACGTGCGCCGTCCCGGTCGAATCCCAGGAATGAACCCGCCGTACTTGCGCATGTTATCGGCGATATCGTCGGGCCGGAACACGATCGAGATATAGAAGTAAGCGAAGAACACGATCGAGATCATGTACAGCAACTCGTACGCCGGCTCGCCCGCGCGCAGCGCATCGAACGTCTTCGACAGCCATGGGCTGTTCTTTACAAACGCCGCCTGCCCGAAAAGCATGGGCGCCGACAAAACCGACGCTGCGAAAATAATCGGCATCACGCCGCCGGAGTTGACCTTGAGCGGCAGGTGCGTGGACTGGCCGCCCATCAGCCGCCGTCCCACAATCCGCTTCGCGTACTGCACCGGAATCCGCCGCTCGCTGCGCTCCACCCACACGATGAAGGCCACGATCGCGATCATCAGCACCACCAGCACAATCAGCAGCGGCACCGTGAACACGCCAAACCGCTGCGACTTCGCCGTGTTCACCAAATCGGCGATGCCGCGCGGCAGTCCCACCACGATGCCCGCGAAGATCAGCAAACTCATTCCGTTGCCGATGCCGCGCTCCGTGATCTGCTCGCCCAGCCACATGATGAACGTGGTGCCCGCGGTCAGCGTGATCACCGTCATCACGATGAATCCAAAGCCCGGATTGAGCACCAGGTTGCCCGACGAGCTGCGCAGCGCAATCGCGATGGCCGCCGATTGAATCACGCCCAGCACCACCGTCATGTAGCGCGTCCACTGCGTGATCTTCCGCCGCCCCAGCTCCCCTTCCTTCTGCAGCTTCGCCAGGGGCTCATACACCACCGTCAGCAGCTGGAAGATGATCGAGGCCGTGATGTACGGCATGATGCCCAGCGCAAAAATCGTCAGCCGGCGCAGGTTGCCGCCGCTGAACAGATCCACCAGACCCAGCGAGGAGCCCGCCTGGTTGTTGAAGAAGCTCTCCAGAGCCGCCACGTTGACGCCCGGCGTTGTGATGTGCGCGCCCAGCCGGTAGACCGCCAGAATGCCCATCGTGAAGAGCACACGACGGCGCAAATCGGGGATCCGGAAGATATTTAGAAACTTCTCAATCATGGATGGATGCTCTCATCATACGCCGCTACAAATTCGTACCTGCTACCGGCTACAGCCTACCGCCTACAGGCTATTTTTTCTTCAACTTTCCAGGCTTCGCCGTGACCTCTCCGCCGATCACAACCGCCTTGCCGCCCGCCTTCTCGATCTTTTCCTGCGCCGACTTCGAGAACTTGTGCGCATGCACCGTCACCGCAACCTTCAGTTCCCCATCGCCCAGAATCTTGATCAGACCATCGCGCTTCTTCACCAGGCCCAGCTCGGTGAACTTCTCCAGCGTGAGTTCCTTCTCGCCCAGCTCCGCCACGCGATCGAGATTGACGACGGCATATTCGGTCCGGAAAATGTTCGTGAAGCCGCGCTTCGGCAGCCGGCGATGCAGCGGCATCTGGCCGCCTTCAAAGCCGCGCATCAGGCTCGATCCCGACCGCGAGCCCTGCCCCTTGTGTCCGCGGCCCGACGTCTTGCCGGTCCCCGACCCCATGCCGCGCCCAATGCGCTTCTTGTTCCTGTTCGCCTTCTTCGGCGCCCTCAGATTCGAAAGATTCATTCTGTCCTCGCTCAACGCCGGGAGGAATTTCACCGCCCGACTCGCATTTGTTTTGAGCGTTCAGCGTACAGCGTTCAGCGTTCAGACCGACTTCGCAATCGGTTTTGTATCCGCTATCCGCTATCCGCTATCCGCTCGCTACTCCACAATCCTGACTAAGTGCGGCACCGTCTTCACCATTCCCCGAATCGATGGCGTATCTTCCCGCACCACAATCTGGTTCAGCCGCGTGAAGCCCAGGCCCTTGATCACCAGCTTGTGCTTCACCGGCGCCTGAATCTTCGACCGGAAATACTGGATCCGAATCATCGGCTTCGCCGCCGCTTTCGTCGCTGCTGCCTTTTTCTCCGCCATGGTTAGATCTCCTGCACCGTCTTGCCGCGCATGGCTGCCACTTCGGCCTTGTCGCGCAGCTGCACCAGCGCATCGAACGTCGCCTTGATCACGTTGTGCGGATTCGCCGTGCCCAGGCTCTTCGTCAGCACGTTCTGCACGCCCGCCGACGTCATCACCGCGCGCACCGCCCCGCCCGCAATCACGCCTGTGCCTTCCGGAGCCGGCTTCAGCAGCACCTGTCCCGACCCGTACCGCCCCAGCACCTGATGCGGAATCGAAGTCTGCGTCAGGTTCACGCGAACGAGGTTCTTCTTCGCCGCCTCGATCCCTTTGCGGATCGCCTGCGGCACCTCGCGCGCCTTGCCCGAACCGTAACCCACCACGCCCGCGCCTGGATCGCCCACCACCACCAGCGCCGCAAAGGACATGTTCTTGCCGCCCTTCACCACCTTGGTCACGCGGTTGATCGCCACTACCTGATCCTTCAGGTTGAATTGCCCGAATCCAACTTCTTCTTAGTATCGCCATTCGAGATCGCCATTCACTTCCCTTCAATATCAGCGTTTAGCGGTTCAGCGTCCTCAGCGTATAAAGTTTCCTGCCATCTGTCGTCTGCGCTCACGCTATACGCTGTTCCGCTATACCCTGCCTCTAAAACTCCAGTCCCGCCTCGCGCGCCGCATCCGCCAGCGCCTTCACGCGCCCGTGATACAGATAGCCGCCGCGGTCGAACACCACCTTCGTGATGCCCTTCTCCTTCGCGCGCTCGGCGATCTGCTTCCCGATCTCCTTCGCCGCCGCCACGTTGCCGCCCGTCTTCGCCTTCGCCGCCACCGTCGATGCCGATACCACCGTCACGCCCTTCGAGTCATCGATCACCTGCGCGTAAATATGGTTCAGCGAACGGTAAATGTTCAGCCGCGGCCGCTGCTCCGTCCCGGTCAGCCTGCGCCGGATGCGCGTGTGGACGCGCTGCCGAATCTCGTTTCTCTTCCTTAACGGAATCATCTCGTCTCTTCCTTCCTAAAAGCGAAGCTGCCTGGCAGCCTCGTTCGGTTTCTAACTACAGCGTGTAGCGTCGGTAGCGTTTAACAAAACTTGTTGAATGGTTCACTCACTTCCATAGGCCATCCGCTAAACGCTATACGCTAGCCTTTACTTCGCGCCCGTCTTTCCAACCTTCTTCTTCAGCCGCTCATCGGAGTAGCGCACACCCTTGTTCTTGTACGGATCGGGCTTGCGCAGCGAACGCATATCCGCTGCCACCTGACCTACCTGCTGGCGGTTCACGCCACTTACCGTCACCTTGGTCTGCTTCGGATCGATCGTTACCGTAATCCCCGTCGGCAGCGGAACCTCAATCGGGTGCGAGTAGCCCAGCGTGAACACCACCGTGTTCTTGCCCTTCAGCTCCGCACGGTAGCCGATCCCGACAATGTCCAGATCCTTCGACCAGCCCTTCGTCACGCCTTCTACCGCATTCGACACCAGCGCCCGCGCCAGCCCGTGGACCGCCGCCTGCGAGTCGTTCTCCCGCACCGCGTGGACGTGACCGTCTTTGGTCTCCAGTTTGATCCCCTCGGGAATCCACTGCACCATCTTGCCCTTCGGCCCTTCCACCGTGACCACGTTGCCCTGCATCGAGTACTTCACGCCCTGCGGCAGATCGATCGGTTTATTTCCAATTCGCGACATCGTTCAATCCTTCATGGCTTGCGAGTCCCGGCCTCTGCTCCGCCGTTCCACTGCAGCCCTCGGGCGATAACTTCAACGCCCGCCTTTCCGTCAAACCTCACCTCGGGCCATCGGCCCGACCACCACAGCCTGTTCCAGCACGGATGGCACGCGAAGCGTGCGCCCGCCGAGCCGGCAAGGCTACCAGACTTCGCACAGTAGTTCGCCGCCCACGCCTTCCCTGCGCGCCTGGCGACCGGTCATCACGCCCTTCGGCGTGGTCATGATGCTGATGCCCAGCCCGCCCTGCACCCGCCGGATTTCATCGCGGCTGATATAGACGCGGCATCCCGGTCGCGAAACTCGCTCCAGGTCGCGGATCGCCGCTTCGTTGTTCGCGCCGTACTTCAGATACACCCGCAGCACCGCGCGCCCGTTCTCTTCCGTCGTTTTGAAGTTCGAGATGTAGCCCTCTTCTTTCAGAATGCGGGCAATCTCCGCCTTCAGCTTCGAGGCCGGAACATCCAGCTTTTGATGACGCGCGCGTATCGAATTGCGAATCCGCGTCAGAAAATCCGCTACCGGATCGGTCAAACTCATCGTTTCTCCTTCATTCCCCGTTCGCTCTGCCCATCACGTCCACCGCCTGAGCCGAGAACCAGCGGAAATGTCTTTTGAACTTCAGCTTCTCGGTCGTCACCGAACTTCTGGTGCGGCCATGGCCGCTTTTCGCGCGCCAGGGTGGGCAGTCCTTACCAGCGAGGACTTGACCACGCCAGGAATTTCGCCCCTGCAGCGCCAGCCCGCGGAAGCACAACCGGCACACGCCGAACTTCCGCAGAAACGCCCGCGGCCGTCCGCACAGCTTGCAGCGGTTATGCTGCCGGCTTTTGAACTTCGGCTTGCGTGCATCCTTCACTCGTTTTGCTGTTGTCGCCATTTCTCTCTGTCCCTTCGATCCTTACGCGCCCTGCGCCCTGAACGGCATTCCGAACTGCCGCAGCAGCGCGCGCGCCGAGTTATCGTCCAGGGCCGACGTCACAATCGTGATGTTCATGCCCTTCAGCTTGTCCACTTTCGAATAGTCGATCTCCGGAAAGATCAGCTGGTCCCGAATGCCGAGCGTGTAGTTGCCGCGCCCGTCAAAACTCTTCGTCGACACGCCGCGAAAATCGCGCACGCGCGGCAGCGCCACGGAAATCAGCCGGTCCAGGAACTCGTACATCGTGTCCCCGCGCAGCGTCACCATCGCGCCGATGGGCATGTTCTCGCGCACCTTGAACGCCGCGATCGACTTCTTCGCCCGCGTGGTCACCGGCTTCTGCCCCGCAATCGCCGCCAGATCGTTGGCCAGCGGGTCCAGCATCTTCGAGTTCTGCGTCGCCTCGCCCAGCCCCATGTTCAGCACGATCTTTTCCAGCCGCGGCACTGCCATCGGGTTCTCGAGGCCGAGCTCCTTCTGCAGTACGCCCTTGATTTCCTTGTGATACTTCTCTTTCAGTCTCGCTGCCATTTCCGTCTCTCTCAGCCTGTAGGCTGTAGCCCGTAGCCAGTAGCACCTGTTTTTCGCTACCGGCTACAGGCTACCGGCTACCGGCTTCTTCACTTCTTTTTCGCGGTAATCGTTCCGCCGCACTTCTTACAGATCCGCACCTTCACATCGCCTTCGAACTTGTGCGCCACCCGTGTCGGCTGGTTGCAGCTCGTGCAAACCAGCATCACGTTCGACCGCGGAATCGATAGCTCCTGCTCGGCAATCCCACCCTTAATCCGCCGCTGCGGGTTTTCCTTCAAATGCTTCTTCACCACCCGCACATGCTCCACCAGTAGCCGGCCGTTGTCGGGAAACACGCGCAGCACGCGGCCCTTCTTGTCGCGATCGCTGCCCGTAATCACCTGCACCGTATCGTTGCGCTGAATATCCAAACTCGCCATATTCTCTGTCCTTAACCTTTGCTCCCGGCTCCCAGCTCCCGGCTCCCAGCTGCCTTACCTCTGAAGTTCAAAGAACTTCAGGGGCAAGGCTCACAATCTTCAAAAACTTCTTCTCCCGCAGCTCGCGCGCCACCGGGCCAAACACGCGCGTGCCCACCGGCTCGCCCACATCGTTGATCAGCACCGCCGCGTTGGTGTCGAAGCGGATGTACGTCCCATCCCTCCGCCGCGTTTCCTTGCGCGTGCGAACCACCACCGCCTTCACCACCTTGCCCTTCTTCACCTGTCCGTCCGGCGAAGCTTCCTTCACAGCCGCCGTGATCACGTCGCCCAACCCGGCCTTGGAACCGCTCGATCCGCCCAGAGGCAGAATCATCTGCAGCTTGCGCGCGCCGGAGTTATCGGCGACCTCCAGCATCGTTCTCATCTGCACTGCCATGGCTATCTCTCCTTCTTGCTGTCGCGGTCGAACTCACCCCCGCCGCGATCTCAGTCCACTACGACTGCTGCTCTGCCGCGATCCCCACCGCCGCCTCGGTTTCCTGCACCTGGGCCAGCGCCGACCGGCGAATCACCTCTTCCAGATTCCACCGCTTCAGCTTGCTCAGCGGCCGCGTCTCGCGAATCCGCACCACGTCGCCCACCCGCGCCGTATTCTGCTCGTCGTGCGCGTAGAACTTGCGGTTCGACTTCACGATGCGCTTGTACTTGGGGTGCGCCTTGCGCATCTCCACCTCGACCACGATGGTCTTCTGCATCTTCGTCGACACCACCTGGCCGACCTTCTCGTTGCGACGCGATGCCGGTTTGGTTCCAGCCGCCGTGTTTCCCGTCTTGCTTTCCGTTGCGCTCATCTCGTTAACCCTTCTTCACGCTGCTGGACCGCGCAGCCTTCTTCTTGATCGACGAAGGTTTGGCCGAAGACTTCCGCGCCGCTGCCGAGCGTCCGCTCGCCTTGTGCGTGGTCGCGCTCTTCTTCGCGGCCTTCTTCTTCGCCGTCTTGCCCGCCTTCTTCTTCCCCTGCGTCGCCGGTGCGCTCGCCTCAGCCTCGCCCTCGGCGTGCGCATGATGATGCTTCGGCGCCACCAGGGTGTGAATGCCTAACTCGCGCTCGCGCCCGATCGTGTTGATCCGCGCAATATCCTTCTTCAGCTCGCGCAGCTTCTTCGCGCCCTCGGTCTGGCCCAGCTTCATCTGAAACCGCAGCCGGAACAGCTGCTCGGCCGCCTTGCGCCCCTCGAGCGCCAGCTCCTCGTCGCTCAGGTTCCGAATCTTCTCTACTTCCATCGTTGCTCTTCTCTCCGGCTGGACCCAGTACCAGGATCCCACCCGTATCTCAATCTCTGCTAAGCGTTCCAGTTCCGCCAACGACTGCTCCCACTAACATCTCCTGCTACTTCACCGCGGCAACCACCTTCGCATCGTGCCGCTGTACAAATTTCGTCTTCAGCGGCAGCTTGTGCGCTGCCAGCCGCATCGCTTCCGTTGCAATCTCCGGCGTTACGCCTTCCATCTCGAACAGGATTCGCCCCGGGCGAACCACCGCTACCCAGTGATCCGGCGCGCCCTTGCCCTTGCCCATACGGGTTTCGGCCGGCTTCTTGGTTACCGGTTTGTCCGGAAACAGCCGCAGCCAGATCTTGCCCCCGCGCTTGATAAAGCGAGTCATGGCGACACGGCTGGCTTCGATTTGCCGATCGGTGATGTAACCGCACTCCATCACCTTCAGACCGAAGTCGCCGAACGACAGCTCGCTCCCGCGCCACGCCTTCCCGCGCATCCGCCCGCGCTGCTGCTTGCGGTACTTCACTTTCTTTGGCATCAACATAGAAAAACCTCTAACGAGCTACTAGCTGCTGGCTTTCAGCCGCTAGCTCAAACCACAACAACCAACCCTGCCAGCTAAAAGCTAACAGCTAAGAGCTACCAGCTAAAAAACGCTGGTCCCCACAGCAGCCGGCTCACGCCGCTTCTGCTGATAGATATCTCCGCGATAGATCCATGTCTTGACGCCGATGATGCCGTAGGTGGTGTGCGCCTCGGCAAAACCGTAGTCGATGTCCGCGCGCAGCGTGTGCAGCGGCAGCCGCCCCTGCAGATACCACTCCGACCGCGCAATTTCGTTCCCGTTCAACCGGCCGCTCACGCGAACCTTAATGCCCTTGCAGCCGAAGCGCAGAGCCGAATCCACCGCCTTGCGCATCGCGCGCCGGAAACCGACGCGCTTTTCCAGCTGCAGCGCGATGTTCTCCGCCACCAGCTGTGCGTCCAGTTCCGGCTTGTTCACCTCCAGAATGTCGATGAACACGTCGCGGTTGGTCCGCTTCTGCAGCTCCCCCTTCAACTTCTCGATCTCCGCGCCCTTGCGCCCGATCACGATGCCCGGACGCGCCGTGCGGATCATCAGCCGCAGCTTGTTCCCCGGCCGCTCCACCTCAACCGAGCTCACGCCGGCCGCCTTCAGCTTCTCTTTGAGTTCCCGTTTGAGGTGAACGTCCTCGATCAGCAGCCGGCTGTAGTCTTTGGTCGCAAACCAACGCGAGTGCCACGGCTTGTTGATTCCAACCCGGAATCCGTAAGGATGGACTTTCTGTCCCATAAATTTCTGAATCCTCTCTACTCACTCGCGAACTTCATGCTTTCTGAAGCTCGCCTCTTACTCGATATTCGCTCGCCTTGGCTACCGGCTACCGACTACCGGCTCCATCACTTCTTCTTCGCGGGCTTCTTCGCCGCGGACTTCTTCGCTGGTTTATGCACGGCCTTCTTCGCCGCAGACTTCTTTGCCGGAGCCTTCTTCCCGGCCGTCTTCCTTGCAGCGCCCTTCACCGGCGCCGCCGATTCCCCGTCCACCCGATGCACCAGGCCCTCCGCGTGCCCGCGTTCGGCCAGCGCAATCGCAATATGCGACAGCCGCCGCTGATACCGGTACGCGCGTCCCATGGGAGCCGGCCGGATCCGCTTCATTCTCGGCCCATCGTTGGCCACCGCCGACTTCACGTACAAGCTGTCCACGTCCACGTCCAGCCCCTGCTCCTGGCTCAGGTGGTTCGCGTTCTGCAATGCCGAGCGCAACACCTTCTCCACCAGCGGAGCAACCGCCTTCTTCGTGAACGCGACCGTGTTCAGCGCCTCTTCCACGCCGCGTCCCTTAATCAGATCGAGCACCAGCCGCGCCTTCTGCGGCGATACCCGCTGAAACCGCGCCTCCGCCCGAAATTCTTTCTGCGCTTCCATCGTCACTCCAAACTCGCTTTCGGCTCGCCTTTGGCTCGCCTTTCGCTTGCTACCGGCTCCTGGCTCCCAGCTCCCGGCTGCTTTACCGCGGTTTCGCCGCCGTCTCCGTCGACGCAGCCTTCATCGAGTGGCCCTTGAACTGACGCGTGGCGGAAAATTCGCCCAGCTTGTGCCCCACCATGTTCTCTGTCACATACACCGGCACAAATTTCTTGCCGTTGTGCACTGCGATGGTGTGACCAATCATGTCCGGATGGACCGTCGAGCGCCGCGACCACGTGCGAACCACCTTCTTATCGTTCGAACGGTTCATCGTCTCGATCTTCACCATCAGGTGCGTATCCACAAACGCGCCTTTTTTTGTCGACCTTGCCATCTTGAGATCCTCTTCAGTTCCTCAGCTAGCTGCTACCTAGCTACCAGCTCCGGCTACAAGCTCGGCTCCTAGCTACTTGCTCCGTCTCGACACGATAAACGCATCGGTCCGCTTGTTATTCCTCGTCTTATATCCCCGAGTCGGCTGGCCCCACGGCGTTACCGGATGCCGCCCGCCCGACGTCTTGCCTTCACCGCCGCCGTGCGGATGATCCACCGGATTCATGGTGACGCCGCGGTTGGTCGGCCGAATGCCCTTCCACCGATTCCGCCCCGCCTTGCCGATCGAGACGTTCTCGTGATCCGTGTTCCCCACCTGCCCAATCGTGGCCATGCAGTCGATCAGCACCTTGCGCGTTTCGCCGGAAGGCAGCTTCAGCAGCGCGTAATCGCCTTCCTTCGCCACCAGCTGAGCGCTCGAGGCCCGGCAGACCGCACCATCTGCGCGCCCTTGCCCGGCCGCAGCTCCACGTTATGCACCTGGTGCCGGCCGGAATATTTTTCAGCGGCAGCGCGTTCCCCACCAGGATGTCCGCGTCCGGCCCGCTCATGATCTTCTGGCCCACCTTCAGCCCTACCGGCTGCAGGATGTACCGCTTCTCGCCATCGGCGTAGCTGATCAGCGCAATCCGCGACGAGCGGTTCGGATCGTACTCGATGGTGGCCACCGTGCCCGGCACGCCATACTTCTCGCGCTTGAAGTCGATCAGGCGCAGCTTCTGCTTGTGCCCGCCGCCGTGATGACGAATCGTCAGGTCGCCCGAGTTGCGCCGCCCGCCCGTCCGCAGCTTGTTCACCACCAGCGGCTTGTACGGCGTTTCCTGCGTGATCTCGTCCCGCACCAGCGTCGTCTGAAACCGCAGCGTCGGTGTGATCGGTCTGTATGTCTTAATCGGCATCTTTATTACTCTCTCTGCCCGTTGCTATCTCGCTAACTTACAAACTCGCTGTCTAGCTGCTACTGGCTCCGAGCTCCCAGCTGTCTTATAGATTATTCACGTAATCCGGCATCTTCTCGCCTGCCTTCAGCCTTACGTAGGCCTTCTTCCAGTCAGGACGATAACCGGCAAACTTGCCCCGCCGGCGTTCCTTGCCCACCATGTTCGCGGTTCTCACCGCGCGCACCTTCACTTTGAACAGCGCTTCGACCGCCTGCTTCACTTCGGTCTTGGTCGCATCGGCCGCCACTTCAAACACCAGCGTGCCTTCGGTTTCCTTCACGCCAAGCGCCTTCTCGGTGATCATCGGCCGCTTGATTACGGTATAAGTCGACGGCATCAGGCCACCGCCTTTCCGGACTCGGACTTCCGGCCCTTCGGTACCGACTTCATCAGCGATTCCTGCAGCTTCTCCAGCGCCGGCCGCGAGAAAATCACGCGCTCGAACTTCAGCAGGTCGTAAGGATGGACTTCGTTGTTCAGCATCAGATCGACGCCCGCCAGATTTCGCGCGCCCTTCTGCAGATTCGGCCCCAGGCTCGCTCCGCTCTCCACCAGCAGCGCCGTCCGCTTCGCTTCCAGCTTGTCCAACGCCGCGCGATACAGCTTCGTCTTCGGCTCCTTGGCTTCGAGCGATTTCACCACGATCAGCTTCCCATCGGCCAGCTTCACCGCCAGCGCCGACCGCAGCGCGCCCAGCAGCTTCTTCCTCGGGAACGCATACTCATGCGAGTGAGGAACCGGCCCGTGCACCGTGCCGCCATGCCGCCACAGCGGCGACCGGATCGATCCGATACGCGCCCGGCCCGTGCCCTTCTGCTTCCACAGCTTCTTGCCCGACCCGGAGACCAGCTTCCGGTTCTTCGTTGCAGCCGTGCCCTGGCGCTGCGCAGCGCGGTAGTGCTTCACCGCTTCCCACAGCAACGCCTCGTTCACCTGCCCGAAGACCTCATCGGCCAGCTCCAGCGAGCCGACCTTCTTGCCTCCGAGATCCACTACGTCAATGTTCGCCATCGTCTTCTCTTTCAACCCAGCTCTTAGCTGCCAGCTATCAGCCGTTCGACCAGTCCCGGCTAACTTAAAGTTTCCTGCGCATTAGCTAGAAGCTAAGAGCTAATAGCTAGCGGCTGCGTTATTTCTTCTTGCCTGCCGCCTTCTTCGAAGCCTTCAGCGGATCGACCGTGCCCGAACCCGCAAACCCACGGCGCTCGCGCGGCGGAGCCTTCGCCTTCGTGATCAGCACATACCCATCGCGCGGTCCCGGCACAGCACCTTCGACCATGATCAGGTTCTCTTCCACGTCGATCCCGCGAATCCGCAGATTCCGCACCGTCACCCGATCCACGCCCATGTGTCCCGGCATTCTCTGCCCAGGAAACACGCGCGACGGAAACGACGAAGCGCCAATCGAGCCCTGCACCTGGAACATGTGCCCGTGCGACTTCGGACCGCCACCGAAATTGTGCCGCCGCACCACGCCCGCAAACCCGCGGCCCTTGCTGGTGCCGGTCACATCGACGTACTTCTCATCGGAGAAAATATCCACCAGCACGCGATCGCCGGCCTTCACGCCATCGGTCCCGGCTTCTTCGCCGGCGCCCGGCTTCGCCGTTTCGATGGCAACTTCCTTCTGCAGCCGTACCGGCGCTACGTTGGTCTTCGCAAAGTGGCCCGCCTGCGGCTTCGTGACCTTGTGCGCCTTCACAAACTCGACCAGCCCGATCTGCGCCGCATCGTACCCATCTTTCGTTGCGGTCTTCAGCTGCGTCACCACGCACGGCCCCGCCTGCAGCACGGTGATCGGGTGCACTTCGCCCTTCTCATCGAACACCTGCGTCATCCCGATCTTCTTACCCAAAATCCCGTTAACTGGCATTGTCTTTTCCCTCTCCTCATCATGCCCGCGCAATTTCCGCGGTCACTGTAGGTCTGCAGCCTGTAGCCCGTAGCCTGCAGCTTTTTCTTCATCAGCTCCCAGCTCCAGGCTCCCGGCTCCCAGCTTATTTCTCGAACGCCTTAATCTCCACATCCACACCGGCCGGCAGATCCAGCTTCATCAGCGCGTCCACCGTCTGCTGCGTCGGCTCCAGGATGTCGATCAGCCGCTTGTGCGTGCGAATCTCGAACGCCTCGCGCGACTTCTTGTCCACGTGCGGCGAACGCAGCACGCAGTACTTGTTTTTCACTGTCGGCAACGGAATCGGCCCCGCCACCGTCGCGCCCGTACGCTTCGCCGTGTCGACAATCTCGCCCGTCGACGTGTCCAGCACTCGGTAGTCGTAAGCCTTCAGCCGGATTCGTATTCTCTGTCCAACCATTGTTTGTTTCTTCCCGGTCAGCGGACCATCGTTTCGGATGGCCCGCCTCCCTGTATTCGCTAAACGCTAACCGCTAGCCGCTTCTTGCTCCCAGCTCCCGGCTCCAGGCTACGCAATAATTTCGCTAGATCGTGCCCGCGCCCACCGTCCGGCCGCCTTCGCGAATTGCGAACCTCAGGCCCTTCTCCATGGCCACCGGCGTGATCAGCTCGACCTCGAGCTCCACGTTGTCGCCCGGCATCACCATTTCCGTGCCCGCCGGCAGCGTCGCCACTCCCGTCACATCCGTGGTGCGGAAGTAGAACTGCGGACGATAGCCCTTGAAGAACGGCGTGTGACGGCCGCCCTCTTCCTTGCTCAGCACGTACACGGTCGACTTGAACTTCGTGTGCGGCGTGATCGAGCCCGGCTTCGCCAGCACCATCCCGCGCTCCACGTCTTCCTTCGCAATGCCGCGCAGCAGCAGGCCTGCGTTGTCGCCCGCCAGACCCTCATCGAGCTGCTTCTTGAACATCTCGACGCCGGTCACCACGGTCTTCCGTGTCTCGCGGAACCCGACAATCTCCGCTTCCTCGCCCACCTTCACCTTGCCGCGCTCGATGCGGCCCGTGACCACAGTGCCGCGTCCCGAGATCGAGAAGATGTCTTCGATCGGCATCAGGAAAGGCTGATCCAAAGCACGCGCCGGCAGCGGCACCTGCTTGTCCACCGCCTCCATCAGCTCGTCGATCTTCGCTTCCCACTGCGCTTCGCCGTTCAGCGCGCCCAGGGCCGAGCCGCGAATGACCGCAACATCGTCGCCGGGGAAGTTGTACTTGCTCAGCAGCTCGCGCACTTCCATCTCGACCAGGTCGATCAGCTCCGTGTCCTCGACCGCGTCGCACTTGTTCAGGAACACCAGCACATAGGGCACGCCCACCTGGCGGGCCAGCAGCACGTGCTCCTTGGTCTGCGGCATCGGGCCGTCGGTGGCCGCGACAACCAGAATCGCGCCGTCCATCTGCGCCGCGCCGGTGATCATGTTCTTGATGTAGTCGGCGTGGCCGGGGCAGTCGACGTGCGCGTAGTGCCGGTTGGCCGTCTCGTACTCCACGTGCGCGGTCGCGATGGTGATGCCGCGCTCCCGCTCTTCCGGCGCGTTGTCGATCGAGTCGAACGAGCGAAACGTGTTCTTCGGGTTGTGCTTCTGCAGCACCTTGGTGATCGCCGCCGTCAACGTCGTCTTGCCGTGATCGATGTGCCCGATCGTTCCCACGTTCACGTGCGGCTTGGACCGGTCAAATTTTTCCTTCGCCATAAAAGTCCTGATTCCCTTTCGTAGCTTTTACTTCCCTGTTTCTCAACGGAGCGCCGGCTGTCCGGCACCAGCCCCAAAACCTTTTCCTACTTGCCCTGATTCCGTCCGATAATCTCTTCCGAAATCATCCGCGGCGCCTCTTCATACCGCGCAAACTGCATGCTGTACGAGGCCCGCCCCTGCGTCGACGACCGGATATCGTTCACGTATCCGAACATCTCCTTCAGCGGAACCATCGCCTTGATCACCTGCGATCCGCCCACGTGCTCCATGCCTTCAATCCGGCCGCGCCGTGAGTTGATATCGCCGATGATCGTCCCCATGTGCTCTTCCGGAACCGTCACTTCCACCGCCATCACCGGCTCCAGCAATACCGGCGAAGCCTTCCGCGCCGCTTCCTTAAAGGCCAGCGAACCCGGCAATCTTGAACGCCATTTCGTTCGAGTCGACGTCGTGATAGCTGCCGTCGTACAGAATCGCCTTGAAGTCCACCAGTTCGTAGCCGGCCAGAATCCCGCCCAGCGCCGCCTCGCGAATGCCGTGCTCGATCGGCTTGATGTACTCCTTCGGAATCGAGCCGCCCTTAATCTCGTTGATGAACTCCACGCCCTTGCCCGTCTCGTTCGGCTCCAGACGAATCTTCGCGTGCCCGTAGTTACCCGAGCCGCCCGTCTGCCGAATGTACTTGCCTTCGGCCTCGGAGTGCTTGCGGATCGTCTCGCGGAACGCGACCTTCGGCTCGCCGACATTGGCCTCGACCTTGTGCTCGCGCTTCATGCGATCCACAAGAATCTCCAGATGCAGCTCGCCCATGCCGCTGATGATCGTCTGCCCCGAGTCAATATCGGTCCGCACTTTGAACGTCGGATCTTCTTCGGCCAGCCGCGCCAGCGCCACACCCATCTTTTCCTGATCGGTCTTCGTCTTCGGTTCCACCGCCACCGAAATCACCGGCTCCGGAAAATCAATCGCGCTCAGCGCAATCGCGTGATGCGGATCGCACAGCGTGTCGCCCGTCTTGATCTCCTTCAGACCCACACACGCGCAGATATCGCCGGCGTAGATCTCGGTAATCTCCTCGCGCTTGTTGGCGTGCATCTTCACCAGACGCCCCACGCGCTCCGTGCGCCCCGACCGCGGATTCAGCACCGTGTCGCCCGTCTTCAGCGAACCCGAGTACAGCCGGATAAATCCCAGCTTCCCGTACTGATCGTTGATCAGCTTGAACGCCAGCGCTGAAAACGGCTCATCGTCCTTCGCCTCGCGCTTCAGCACCACACCCGCGTGATACGGATCGATGCCTTCGATCGGCGGAACATCCAGCGGGCTGGGCAGAAAATCCACCACTGCATCGAGCAGCGTTTGCACGCCCTTGTTCTTGAAGGCCGACCCGCACAGCACCGGGAACACCTTCATCTCGATCGTCGCCCGCCGCAGCGCAGCCTTCAGTTCCGCCGGCGTTGGCGTCTCGCCTTCGAGGAACTGGTGCAGCATCGCGTCGTCGTTCTCCGCCACCGTTTCGATCAACTGCATGCGGAACGCTTCGGCCTTCTTCTTCAGCTCGGCCGGAACCTCTTCCGTCGAGTACTCAGCGCCCATCGTCTCGTCGTGCCACAGGATCGCCTTCATCTCGATCAGGTCGACAACGCCCTTGAACTTCGCCTCAGCGCCAATCGGAATCTGCGTGGCCACCGGCCGCGCGCCCAGGCGCTTCCGGATCGTCTCGATCACGTGCTCGAAATCCGCGCCCGCCTTGTCCATCTTGTTCACGAAGCAAATGCGCGGAACCTTGTACTTATCGCCCTGCCGCCACACCGTCTCGGTCTGCGGCTGCACGCCCGAAACAGAATCGAACAGCGCCACCGCGCCGTCCAGCACGCGCAGCGAACGCTCCACCTCGGCCGTGAAATCCACGTGCCCAGGCGTATCAATAATATTGATACGGATATCTTTCCAGGTGCAGGTCGTCGCCGCCGACGTAATCGTGATCCCGCGCTCCTGCTCCTGCTCCATGTAATCCATCGTCGCCGTGCCTTCGTGCACTTCACCGATCCGATGCGTGATCCCCGTGTAATAGAGGATGCGCTCGGTCGTCGTCGTCTTCCCGGCGTCGATATGCGCCATGATTCCGATGTTCCGGCAACGATTCAGTGGTACTTGTCGCGGCACAATACTCTCTCTTTGTTTCTTGCGGACTAAATCAGCCCGCGGTTGAACACGATTGCCAGGATCGGGTTTGCATTTCTAATCCCTAAACCCTAATCCCTGAACTCTGGTTTCCTTACCAGCGGTAATGAGCAAAGGCCTTGTTGGCTTCCGCCATGCGGTGCACGTCTTCCTTCTTCTTCATCGCCGCGCCGCGCCCGTTCGCCGCATCCAGCAGCTCGTTCGTCAGCTTGTCGATCATGCCCTTCTCGCCGCGCGCCCGGCCGTAGCTCACCAGCCACCGAATCGCCAGCGACGTCCGCCGGTCCGGATTCACTTCCACCGGAACCTGGTAGTTCGCGCCGCCCACACGCCGCGTCTTCACTTCCAGCAGCGGCTTGCAGTTCTCCACCGCCTTCTTGAAGAGCGTCAGCGCATCCGTCGCCGCCGCCCTTCTCCTCAAGATTCTTCATGGAGGTGTAGAAGATCCCCTGCGCGGTCGACTTCTTGCCCTCATACATCATCGAACTGATGAACTTCGTCACCAGCGTCGAGTTGTACACCGGATCCGCCGCCACTTCCCGCTTCGCGATATGTCCTTTTCTCGGCATGCTTCCTTAGTCCTCAGCCGCCAGCAGCCAGCTGCCAGCTTTTTCCAGGCCCTTAAAATTAGGCCCTGCTTCCTGATCCTTCGTTCCCCTTCAGCCACAATTCCCAACCCGCCACGCTGGCGGCTGGAAGCTGGCTGCTATTTCTTGGCTGCTCCGCCCTTGGCGCGCTTTGTCCCATACTTCGAGCGGCTCTGATTCCGTCCCGCCACACCCACGCTGTCCAGCGTGCCGCGCACCACGTGATACCGAACGCCCGGCAGATCCTTTACACGGCCCCCGCGGATCAGCACAATCGAGTGCTCCTGCAGGTTGTGCCCGATGCCGGGAATATAGGTCGTCACTTCAATCCCATTCGTCAGGCGCACGCGAGCCACCTTCCGCAGTGCGGAATTCGGCTTCTTCGGCGTCTGCGTGTACACGCGCGTGCAAACTCCGCGCCGCTGCGGCGATCCCTGCAGCGCCGGCGACGCTGTCTTGTACCGTGGCGCCGTCCGTCCTTTTCTCACCAGCTGACTGAATGTCGGCAAAACCGTCTCCTTCGCCCTTCCGTTCCCCGCTCAAACTCATGCGCGCGCAAATTCAGCCGCATCCCCTGCGATCCCGAATCCGCTTTCCGGATTCAGCCCGCACGAAAGGCCGATCTGCCTCGCGTCCGCTTCCAACTTCCCTGCTTCAGACGAGAACTTGCGACGGTGACCGCGCGTGCCTTGAGTCTTCGCACTTCTGCGAAGCCAACAGGAAACAGCCGATTCCGTTTCGAAGTTCCGGCCCGCATAGTCCGCCAAGGTGACGGATGTCGCAGGCTCCGAATGCGATCCAGCGTCCGTGAACCCTTCCGCCGTTTCCGGCTCTCACGTCCGCACTGTCCCGCTCCTCCGTCCCACTTCACATAGACGAAAAATCCATTGACAGACAGCTTTTTGAGAATAGCACAATTAGGCTTACCGTCAAAATTGAGCTGTTGGGTTCACCGCGGCCAGGTCGTCACCCATCGCAGCGCTCCGTTAGGAACCTCAAACCGACCTGCCTCCGTGCCCTCGGTCGGCTTCGGCAGTTTTTGGCACCGATCGTCAACCCGCAATCGAGCGTGTTGTATTCCAACTTGGATGGTCCGGCCGCATCGGCCAGCGTCCACACTGCACCCTCTTTCAGTCTCGCACCATCAACCCTTGCCGCATCCGGCCGCCATCCGTCCCCCATCCGTCCCCCATCGGTCCCGACCCCTACAAAATCAGGTGATGGCCAGGTTCACCCCAGAGCAAGAAGCTTCGACCCTACCCCCACGCAAATCAACGGGATTCAGCCTGCATCCCGTGCCGAAAGTACTCCCCTGTCCCGTCTCGGAAAAGATTCCCGATCCGTTTAACCGAGCGGCCTCAGGAGTTCCCGCACCTCAAAAACTCTTCAACAGAAAATCCCGCGCCGTCCCGAGCACCTTCGCTCGCCCCGCCCGGTCCGGCAGAATCCGTGCCAGCGCAACCGCGCCCAGCATCGTCGAGATCATCGTCAAGAAGGCCCGCTCCCGGTCCGCCTTCCGCCGCCCCGGCATGAACGGCAGCAATCGATCCCGATATTCGCTCATGGCCTCGACAATCCGCCCCTTCATTCCCGCCTCGGCCCGCGCCAGGTCGGGGGCCAGCGCCGCCAGCGGACATCCGAAGTCGGGATGATCGCAGTGCTCCGGGCTCAGATACGCCTTCACGATCGCCTTCCACGCCGTCCCGCGCGGCGACTTCTCCGCAGCCAGGGCTAATCGGTCGGCAATCTCCCGGAACGCCTGCCGCAGCGACTCCACCAGCAGGTCATCCTTGCTTCCAAAGTGTTTGTAAAAGCCTCCGTGCGTGAGGCCGGCGTCCTGCATCACCGACGAAACCGCCGCGCCCTGGATACCTTCGGCGCGCACCCGCCGCGACGCATCCTTCACGATCTTCTCGTGCACTTCCGCTTTGTGTTCCGGCCCATATCGCATCGTGCCCATAGGATGCGCGAGATCATCCCATGATGCAACCGGTCTGCTGACAATAAAAACGAATCTATAGGATGATCTACGTAATCCTATGAGGCATAGGAGGGACCCTTCATGCCTCATAGGATCCTCGTTACCGGTGCAGCCGGCGGAAATCAGGGATCGACCGGACGCCTGGTCGCGCTGCTTCTGCTCCGGCAGGGCATTCCCGTTCGCGCATTCGTCCATAACCTCGATGCTCGATCCGATGAGCTCCGTCGCCTGGGGGCTGAAGTCTTCGCCGGCGACCTCCTCAATCCCGCTTCCGTTCAACAGGCGATGGAAAATGTGGAACGCGCGTACTTCACTTATCCGGTCGCCGATGGACTGCTCGAAGCAGCCACCATTTTTGCCGCGACAGCTCGCGACGCCGGACTGGCCATGCTGGTGAACAACTCGCAGGCGCAAGGCACACCCGACGATCCGGTCTTTCGCGAGCTCCGCTACGCTCCCTCCTTCCGCAACCTGCAGCATCGGCTCGCCGATCGCATCTTCGACTGGGCTCAAATCGGCGCGGTTCACCTTCAGGCCCCGCCCTATTACGAGAACGTGCGCGCTCTGCTCAGCCGCGGCGTGGCCGAGCACGACACCGCATTCCTGCCGTGGGGCGATGGCAACGCGGTCATCCCGCTCGCCGGCGCCGAAGACGTGGCCCGCGTTGCCGCGACTCTACTGGCCAACACTGATCCGCCATCTGAAAACGTGTTCCCTCTCATCACCGAAGCTCTCACGGTGCGACAGATTGTCGAAACTCTGGGCCGAGCGCTCGGTCGCACGATTCGCTACGTGCCCATCACCGACGACCAGTGGCAGCAGGCAGTGAAGGACCGCATCAATCCCCACGCCCTCGATCATCTGACCCATCTTTGGCAGTACTTCCGAAAAGGTGAACGGCGCTTCAGCGCAACCGATACGGTGCGTGCCGTCACGGGCCGCAACCCGCAAACACTGGAGGAGTTTTTCCAGGCAAATTCCGCTTCTTTCGCAAGCCCGTCCGCCAGTTCAAAATCAATCTAGATTAATCGGATGACGCCCATCATCCCATTCCACAAGGAGATCCGCATGACCGTCGCAAGAATCTTCCAGATCCAGCTCGTCCTCGGCTACGTTGTGACCCTGCTCTGGCTCCGCGCCTGGGCTCTGCCCTGGCTCCGCTCCATGGACCCCGTCCAGGCACAACGCGCCATCGCCACCCTCCACAGCTTCCGCTTCTTCGGACTCGTCTTCATCGTTCCCGGCGTCGTCGGCCCGCACATGCCCGCCAGCTTCGCCGGCTTCGCTGCCTGGGTGGACTTCGCGACCGGGCTGCTCGCCATCCTTGCCCTTCTCACCGTGAGGATTCGGCCGCTCTTCTGGTCCCTTGTCGTCGCCTTTAACCTCGTCGGCGCAGTCGACATCATCGTCGACTACTACCACGCCACCCGTGTGGGACTTCCCGCCATGGCCGGCCAGTTGGGCGCCACCTATGTCATCCCCATCCTTTACGTGCCCCTGCTGATGATCACGCACGTCATCGCTCTCTACTGGCTGTTGCGCCCGGAACCCGTACCGCACGCCATTGCCGTCGCATCGTAGATCGCATCCGCCGCCCACTCAGGAGACCACCATGACCGACACCAGCGCGAATGTCCGCCAGCACTACAACGCCACCGGCCTTACCAGCCGCCTGCAGACAGCCCTCGCCACCATCGTTCCCGAAGATGAACGGCTCACCGTCGCCCAACTCGCCCCGCTGGACCAGTTCCATCTTCGCGGCATTCTCGCGACTGCGGAATTGGCCGCAGCCGCCGGCCTCGATCCATCCACTCGCGTCCTCGATCTCGGCTGTGGCATTGGCGGCCCCGCGCGCTATCTCGCCGCCACCTTCGAATGCAGCGTGACCGGCGTCGACCTCAGTCCATCCTTCATCGATGCGGCCGCGTATCTCACCGCTCGCTGCGGCCTCTCCGATCGCGTCTCCTTCCAGACCGGCGACGCCCTGCACCTCCTCTTTGACGACGCCGCCTTCGACGCCGTCTTCCTGCAACACGTCGCGATGAATATCGAGGACCGTACCGCGCTGTATGCCGAGGTGCGTCGCAACCTGGTGCCAGGCGGCCGCTTCGTCACCTACGACGTTGTCCTGCGCGAGGGCAATGTCGAGTATCCGGCACCGTGGGCCCGCGACGCCTCGACCAGCTTCCTGCTCAGCGCCGACGACACGCGCACCGCGCTGGAGCAAGCCGCTTTCACCGCAACGTTTTGGCGCGACGACACCCAACTCGTGCTCGACTGGTTCAGCGCTGTCGCCGGTTCCCCCCAGGGCCCCCTGAGTCTCGGCGTCGTCATGGGTTCGGACTTCCAGGCCTCGACCGCCAACCTCGCCCGCAACCTCCGCGAGAACCGTCTCGGCGTGCTTTCCGCCGTGCTGACTCGCAACTAAGGCATGCGTAACTTCAGCAAGAGAGAAAAGGCAGACGAAGAAGAAGAAGAAAGAAAAAAAGAGTAGAGAAGAGGAAGAAAAGAAGAAGCCACTCCCAGGTTCCACAAAACCCAGCGGCGCCCAGGTTCACCCCATAGCAAGAAGCCTGCTCCCCGGCCGGGCAATCATCAACCTGGAAATCCTGTTCCCCCACCCCGAAGTAACGGGTCCCCGCCCCGCCAGACCATTTTGGGAAAAAGCCACCGCGACCAACAAAAGCTGCGGCACCAGGTTCACCCCACAGCAAGAAGCCTGCTCCCCGGCCAGCCGATCATCAACCTGGAAATCCTGTTCCCCCACCCCGAAGTAATGAGTCCCCCTCTCACCAGACCCCTATTGGGAAAGAGCCGCCTCCCGACAACCTCGGCGGCGCCCAGGTTCACCCCACAGCAAGAAGCTTGCTCCCCGGCCAGCCAATCATCAACCTGGAAATCCTGTTCCCCCACGCCGAAGTAACGGGTCCCCGCCCCGCCAGACCATTTTGGGAAAGCCCCGCAAAAACCCTGCGGCACAAGGTTCACCCCACAGCAAGAAGCCTGCTCCCCGGCCAGCCAATCATCAACCTGGAAATCCTGTTCCCCCACGCCGAAGTTAACGGGTCCCCGCCCCACCAGACCATTTTGGGAAAAAGCCACCGCGACCAACAAAACCTGCGGCACCAGGTTCACCCTACAGCAAGTAGCGTGCTCCCCGGCCCAGCGAAGCATCAACCGCAAAGTCCTCTTCACCCACGCCGAAGTAACAGATCCCAGGCCACTGGACCATTTTGGGAAAACAAGCTTCCCCGACCCATCCAAGACCCTGGGCTGCATTCCGCCGCCCCTCCCGCCAGCTTTCAAAAACCCACGACCGCCCTAAAAGAGCGTAAAGCCGACTTGACATTCCGGCCGCCCCGCCTTACCTTATGGAAAGCATACTTTCCATGGACACCGCCGTCCAAAATCGCGTCCGCGAACTTCGCCTCGCCCACAACTGGACCCAGGAGTACCTCGCCGAAGCCGCCAGCGTCTCCCGCCAGTCCATCAATGCCATCGAGCGCCAGCGTTACATCCCTTCACTCCCCCTTGCCCTCACCCTCGCCCGCCTCTTTGCCTTGCCCGTCGAACAGCTCTTCTCTCTCGACACCTTTCCGGAAACCAGCCCCGCAACCACTGCAACCAGCCGCGCAACCGCTTCGGAGCAACAACCATGAAACTGCCCCTCATCGGCTCCATCCCCAGCCGCGTCATCGACGAGCGCTTCCTCGAACACCGCCGCCGCTCCTCCACCTTCGCCATGATGGCGGGAGCCCTCCTCTCTGGTGGCCTCTTCGAGTACCACCTCCTTCGCGATCACCACATCGACTGGGGACTTTTTTCCGTCCTCGCCGCCATGGTTGTCGTCAAGCTCTCCGCCATGGCCTGGTTCCGCCTCAATGACTAAAGTCGGTTTCAACATCAGGTTCGACCTCAACAACGTAATGCTGCCCATCCTTATGAAGGAGAGATCCACCATGTGCCGGTGCGAAACCAACCCCTTCACTCAGCGCCGATCCCGCGCTTTCACCGCCATCAGTATGTCGTGCCTCGCCCTCGCGGTCCTGTGGCAGAACACCTCCTTCGCGCACGGCTCGCATCCCGATCTCAAAGACTTTTTTCATGGATTGCTCTACGGCCTGTCGTTCGGTTTCAGCATCGCCGCGCTCATCGTCAGCCGCCGGACCGGCCGTCGCGACTCATCCCATTCGTTCCAGCACTGATCTTCCGCTTGCCAACTGCCGCGCCGCCCGGACACAATCGCCGTGGCTGCGCGCCGGTTGGAGGAAACCGTCATGGCCTTCCCACGATTCACTGCAACCCTGGCCGCCATCCTCATCGCGGCCTGCCTCGCCCTTGCCACGCTCGCCGTCATCCGCTACCCGCCCTACTGGACCCAGCCCGCCGCCGCACGCTTCGTCGCTGAACCCCTCAGCTTCCTCATCGCTTACGGCCTGTGCCTCCTGATCCTCACCGGCCATCAACCCCCTCCCGTCGTCGCGCGCATCGCCGCCGCCACCGGCCTGCTCACCGGCGGGCTTGCAATCCTCAACGTCACCCTCGAAAATCTC
The DNA here is from genome assembly GCA_963702285.1 of uncultured Acidobacteriaceae bacterium. GTDB lineage: Bacteria > Acidobacteriota > Terriglobia > Terriglobales > Acidobacteriaceae > Palsa-343. The sequence goes on from CAVPCB010000141.1 coordinate 183,472, forward strand.
GCCCCCGCTCGCTGGACCGGCCCCACCATCTCCATCGCCTTCATGCTTCTTCCCTTTCTCCTCTGGACCATCGCCGCCGTCCTCGCCACACAGCAAACCGGCGCCATCCGTAACGGCCTCCTCACCGCCGTCCTCAGCGCCGCACTTTGCATGACGGTCGCCGTCGCCACCGGCTTCCTCGTCGAGCTCTTCCTCCGCCCACCCTCCACCGCCTCCCTCGCCACCTGGCCCGAATTCCTCCGCAGCCACTGGACCGACCCGCGCGCCTTCGCCATCGCCAACTCCTTCGACTCCGCCTTCACCCACCTCCTCTTCGGCCCCATCACCGCCGCCCTCTTTGGCTCCATCGCGTCGGCCCTGGCTCTCCCCCGCCGCCATCTCGCATGGCCTCGCTGACCCGCCGACTCACCCACGCTTCCAGCTTCTTCCTATTCGCTACAATCTCCGTGATCCCCGAAACCCCATGTACGAACCCCCTCGCCTGCTTCTCACCCTCCTCGCCCTCTCCACCATGGCCTCGGCTCAAACCACGCCGCCCACCGCCCCGCAAAACGCCGTCCGGCCTGCATCAACGGAACCCGCAACACCAACCCTCGCCATCTCCAACACCGCCGCCGACTATCTCAACGCCGTCATCGACGTCATCCAGCGCAACGCCCTCCACAAAAACGAAATCAACTGGACCCTCCTTCGCAGCGACGCCATCGCGCATGCAGCTGGCGCCCAAACCTCCACCGACACCTATCCCGCCATCTTCTATGTCTTCACCCAGCTCAAGGAACACCACAGCTTCCTCCGCATTCCCGACAGCCTCCCCGACGCAGACAAGAAACGCACCTGGGCCGCCTACGGCGCCATCGTCGGTCCATACGCAAAGCGATTCCCCGCGCCGCCAGCCTCACCCTTCAGCAAACGTGCCGACCCCAACGGCCACATGATCCACGCCGGCGATCACGACTTCGCCTGGGTTTCCATTCCCGTTTGCGGCGGCAAGCACTCCAACTGGAGCGACAACCTCGCCGACTTCCAGGCCTACGCCGACAAGCTCCACTCCATCGCCGCCGGCCTCGCCGCCCAGCACCCAGCCGGCTGGATCGTTGACCTCCGCGGCAATGGCGGAGGCAATATGTGGCCCATGCTCGCCGGCATCGGCTTCATCCTCGGCGATGGCACTGCTGGATCCTTCGTCACTCCTGATGGCGCCACCACCGACTGGTCCTATAAGGAAGGCAAAGCCTACGACGGCTCCGGCCCCGATAACGTCAGCGCCTTCGTCAACCAGCCGCCCCTTTCGCTCCCGCAACTCCCCGCCGTCGCCGTCCTCATCGACTCCGGCACCGCCAGCTCCGGCGAAGCCATCGCCGTCTCCTTCGCAGGCCGCCCGCAGACGCGCTTCTTCGGCACCCACACCTACGGTCTCTCGAGCTCCAATCAGATGTACACCCTCTCCGACGGAGCCTCGCTCTTCCTCAACAACGCCGTCGACGCCGACCGCAACCACCGCCGCTACGACAACGGCCTCGAACCCGACGTCGCCTTCCCCGAACCCGCCACTCTCCCCGACGAATCCACCGACCCTGTCCTCCAGGCCGCCGAATCCTGGCTCACAAAAATGTCACTCTGAGCGCGGACTCCCCCTCAGCGTACTCACCGCGACCGTACTGGCCCCGAGTGGACTGCCCCCTGAGCGGACTGCCCCCGAGCGAACTGCTCCCGGGCGAACTCACCCCGGGCGAACTCACCCCGGGCGAACTCACCCTGCCCCCTCCCACCTGCCCTCTGTTGGAAAAAAAACCGCACCCCAAAAACTAAGCGCGCGACCAGGTTCACCCCACAGCAAGAAGCTTGATACCGTGCCGCACCGAGATCAAGCACATTGGCTCCCGGAATCAGCCAAAAGTACCGCGCCCGTGAAGGTCTGCCCAAAACGGGAACCACAACACCCCCGAGGTATGAGGAGCCAGGTTCACCCCACAGCAAGCAGCCTCGCCCCTCGCCGTACTCAAATCAACAGGAATGAGCCCTCGTCCCGTACCCAAGGTACCCCCTGTCCCGTTTCGGGAAAACTCCGCCCCCCAAAAACTAAGCGCGCGGCCAGGTTCATCCCACAGCAAGAAGCTTGATGCCGCGCCGCCCCCAGATCAAGCAAATTGGCTCCCGAAATCAGCCAAAAGTACCGCGCCCGTGAAGGTCTGCCCAAAACGGGAACCCACAACCACCCCCGAGGTATGAGGAGGTCAGGTTCACCCCACAGCAAGAAGCCTCGCCCATCGCCATACTCAAATCAACAGGAATCAGCCTTCGTCCCGTACCCAAGGTACCCCCCTGTCCCGTTTCGGGAAAACTCCGCCCCCCAAAAACTGAGCGCACGGCCAGGTTCACCCCACAGCAAGAAGCCTGATGCCCCGCCGCCCCCAGATCAAGTAAATTAGCTCCCGGCATCAGCCAAAAGTACCGCGCCCGCGAAGTCTTGCCCAAAACGGGAACCCCCAACCACCCCCCGAGCGATGAGGAGCCAGGTTCACCCCATAGCAAGAAGCTTCGCCCCTCGCCATACTCGAATCAACAGGAATTAACCCTCACCCCGTGCCAAAAAGGACTCCCCCTGTGCCGTTTCGAAAAAGCTCCGCCACCGCCACACAACTTCCCGGCGCCCCACAGACCATCAATAGGCGGAGTCGAAATAGCCTCCCCCGAGCAAGGTCGCAGAAGTGACCGCGTTGAACGATCAACCCCCGAAGCAGAAAGCAGAGCATCAGCGCACTCTGCTCCCTGTACCCTGCACCCTCCACCCTGTACCCTGTTTCCCATGCTCGACCGCCGCGACTTCCTCGCCATCACTGGCCGCTTCGGCCTCGCCTCCACGCTCTTCCCCGGAATCCTCTACACCCTCGCCACCCAATCCCCCGAAACCGCAGCCCAAAGCACGGAGCAGAAATCCACCGAGCCCGACTTCCCCAAAATCACGCCCGAAATGATCGACCAAGCCGCTGCTCTCGCCGCCATCTCCATCCCCGCCGAAGACAAAGACGCCATGCTCGACAGCCTCGAGCAGCAGCGCGGCAGCTACATCGCCATCCGCAAACTCGACATCCCCAACTCCGTCGCGCCCGCCATCGTTTTCGATCCGTTGCCCCCCGGCGCCACAATCAACACTCAGCGCGAAAAACCCATCTACTCCAAGGCTCCCGCCACTCTCACCGCGCCCTCCAGTCTCGATGACCTCGCCTTCGAATCTGCGATGACACTCGGCGACCTCATCCGCCGCAAAAAAATTTCCTCCACCGACCTCACCCGGATGTACATCGCCCGCCTCAAGCGCTTCGATCCCATCCTCCACTTCAATATCACCCTCACTGATGATCGCGCCCTCGCCCACGCGCGCGAAGCCGACGCCGACATAGCAAGGGGCAAATACCGCGGTCCCCTCCACGGACTCCCCTGGGGCGCCAAAGATCTTCTCGCCGTCAAGGGCTACCCCACCACATGGGGAGCCGGCGGTTTCGAACATCAGTCCATCAATGAAGACGCGACCGTCGTCCAGCGTCTCGACGCAGCCGGCGCCGTCCTCATCGCCAAGCTCACCCTCGGCGCGCTCGCCATGGGCGACGTCTGGTTCGGCGGCCGCACCCGCAATCCCTGGAATCCCAAACAAGGCTCCAGCGGCTCGTCTGCAGGACCCGCGTCCGCAACATCGGCCGGCTGCGTAGTATTCTCCATAGGTTCGGAAACCCTGGGGTCCATCTCCTCGCCCAGCACGCGCTGCGGCGTCACCGGCCTCCGCCCCACCTTCGGCTTCGTTCCCCGCACCGGCGCCATGGCGCTTTCCTGGACCATGGACAAGCTCGGCCCCATCTGCCGCGCTGTCGAAGACTGCGCCGCCGTCCTCCAGGCCATCCATGGTCCCGATGGCCAGGACCTTTCCGTCCGCGACGCCGCTTTCAACTGGAACGCCGACCTCGACTGGAAATCCCTCCGCATCGGCTATCTCAAAGAAAGCTTCGATCCCGATCAGCCCTCGCCCGACAAGCCCGCACCCGCCGACCAATCCGCTGACGACAAAAAGAAGCGCGAACACCGCGCACAGCAAGCAGCTAACTTCCGCGCCCGTCGCGAGTACGACCGCAAGTATGACCTCGCAGCACTCGACAAACTCAAAGCCATGGGCGTCAACCTCATCCCCGTTGAGCTGCCCAAGCTTCCCTACGGTGCCATGACCGACCTGCTCAGCGCCGAAGCCGCCGCCGCTTTCGATTCCCTCACCCGCTCCGGCCGCGACAAGCTCCTCACCGCGCAGAAACCCTACGACTGGCCCAACATCTTCCGCGTCTCCCGCTTCTATCCCGCGGTGGAATACATCCAGGCCAATCGCGCCCGCTCGCTCGCCATTCGCGACGTCTCGAAGCTCTTCGAACAGGTCGACGTCATCGTTGCCGCCACCAACTCACAGCAATTAGCCGTCACCAACCTCACCGGCCATCCCTCCTGCATCGTTCCGAACGGCCTGCGTGGCAACGACGCTCCCGCACCACCCGCCACCGACAACGGCGACGACGACCAGATCGGCGGACCCGGCACCCCTGTCTCGCTCACCTTCCTCGCCGGCCACTATCAGGACGCGAAACTCTGCGCCTTCGCCCGCGCCTATCAACAAGCCACCGGCTTCGAAAAACTCCACCCCAAACTGCCCGCGTAATTACAGCAAAGAGCAAGACCCACCGCCATTGGTGGGTCTTCGCTTCCGAACCAGCCGGGAACTGCGTCATTCCGCTACACCACTCTCCATCTGCGTGCAGTCCATTCGCAGCGTCCCTCCGTCGTTAAAGATCACACCCGTGAACCGTCCCAAACCGGTCGACACGCCGCCTCCCACCATTGGTGTGTTCTCATCCGCATACACCACCACCTGCTGCGGATTGGTCAGCAGCGTCGTCTGCCCGCCCTGCACCGCAAACTGCGGGAAAATGTCATACGCCGCCAGTTCCACCGTGTAGGTCGTGAAGCTGCCCGCTGTCCCTGTCGCCGTCACCATCCCGTTGATGGTCTGCGGCATCAGCGTCACCGTCGTCGCCCGCGTATAGTTCGGACCGCCCGCACTCGTCGTCGCGTGCGTCGTGATCGCCGCCACCTGACCCGCCACCATATTCGACGGGTTGAAGCTCGCCGCAAACGGCAGGCTCGACAGATTCGTCAACCCGCCCCACGTCGTGAACGTCGCATTGCTGAAGTTGAACACCGGCGTTCCCCTTACATACTGCTCCGACCCCTCCGCCAGTTGATTCACCTGGTCCAGCACCGGCACCGACGCCGCCACCGCGGTCAGCGGCCCGCTGTTCACCGTCAGATTCGTTGCATCCGGATCCAGCACCGCTACCCGCGTCGCCGTCACCGACCCATCCGCCTCGAGCGCGCCGTCGATATCCACCGGCATCCCCGCCGTTAGCCCTGCCGCATTTCCGATCCCCTGAAACACCGTGCTCGGCGTCGTCTTCACCATCCACGTCGTGCTTGGCGTCGTCCCGAACATCGTCCCGTCCGCTGCGAAAACTCCAAAGCTGCTCGGCCCCGCCGCCGCATTCGTCACCAAACCTTCCAGCGCCGTCATTTTCCCATTCGTGGCATTCGTCGGCTGAGCGCTCGTCGCCATCGCCGTCAGGCTGAACGTCGGCGTCATCGAATCCCCGGCGAATCCCTGCTCGTAGCAATCGGAGGGCAGCGTCGCCGACTGCCCCACCAGCATCTCCAGAGACACTGCCATCGTGCTGCCGTCGATCGTCAGCGGCTCCGGCAGCTGCACCGTCGCCTGATTCGGCGCAATCGAGTAGTGCGCGACCTCATTGCCTCCCGACTGCTGCGCGGTGCACACAAACACTCCCCCGCCCAACGTCATCGTGGCCTTCGTGTACACAGCCTGGGGAACGCTCAGGGTGACCAGCGGCTCCGCTCCGCCATTCAGGTGCATGAACTCTACCTGCTGTGGCGGCGGAATCAGCGATGCTGTGGTCTTCCCATCCTGCGTCGTCAGCGTCAGGCTCTTCAGCGTCAGATAGAACTGCACCAGCTGATCGTTCCCCGCGCTCGAAGCCACCACGGTGGTCAGGGTGCTCTCGCCCGGCACCGGGCCGCCTCCTGGCGTCGAATGTATCCCGCCGCCACATCCCACCGCCGCACTCAACGCCAGCGCCGCCGCTCCCGGCGCTCCTCGGTTCCACAACCCGCCGCCCAACCGCCGGCTCGACTTCGCAAACTTCGCACCTGAAGCAGAAAAAACATCATGCACTGCAGTCATCAGAAACCAACTCCGGCAACAACTGAATCGCGTGCGATTCGAACTCAGAGACGGATCAACCCGCCTCAAGTTTCACGACTCCCCCTCGCGTGCCCTGACGCCGAAGATTGCACTGCACGAACCGGCGACTCGTCTCCCGCACCTCGCGCCCACGGAAGTCCAGTCCCAAAACAGAACCGCCTCACCATCCCGGTGGCGAGGCGCCAGGTTCACCCCACAGCAAGAAGTCTGATCGCGGCACCGCCCCGCATCAAGCGAATTAGCACCCGAACGCACCCAAAGGTACCGCGCCGGCGAAGTCCAGTCCCAAAAGAGAACCGCCACCCCCGGTGGCGAGGCGCCAGGTTCACCCCACAGCAAGAAGCCTGATCGCGGCACCGCCCCGCATCAAGCGAATTAGCACCCGAACGCACCCAAAGGTACCGCGCCCACGGAAGGCCAGTCCCAAAAGAGAACCGCCACCCCCGGTGGCGAGGCGCCAGGTTCACCCCACAGCAAGAAGCCTGATCGCGGCACCGCCCCGCATCAAGCGAATTAGCACCCGAACGCACCCAAAGGTACCGCGCCCACGGAAGGCCAGTCCCAAAACAGAACCGCCCCTCGGGGTGGCGAAGCGCCAGGTTCACCCCACAGCAAGAAGCCTGATCCATGCACCGCCCCGGATCAAGCGAATTAGCTCCCGAACGCAGCCAAAGGTACCGCGCCGGCGAAGTCAAGTCCCAAAAAGGGAACCACCGCCCCACCCCCGGGTGGCGAGGCGCCAGGTTCACCCCACAGCAAGCAGCCTGATCCATGCACCGCCCCGGATCAAGCGAATTAGCACCCGGAAGCAGCCAAAGGTACCGCGCCGCACCCCGGGCAGAACCGTTTTGGGAAACCTGGTCCGCGACGATGCTCTCGGCAAACCGAAAAGCGTCAGACCAGCGGAGTTTCTGCAGTCCAATCCGCCAGCGAGCCGTAAGCCGTCACGGCTGTGCGCGGATGAAGGTCTTCGGTCTTGCTCCCTGCAGGACGCCCGGCCACATCATTATTCGCCTCCTCGAAGACCCCGCCGCCGTCCAGCTCACCGCCACCTGGCGTACAGCGGCGTTTCGATCGGGCCGGCACTGATGGTATTCAGGCGGATCCCGCGTCCGATCAACTCACCGGAGAGAGTGCGGGCGAGGGAGATGATCGCGGCCTTGGTGGCTGAATAGATGCTCGAATTGGGCATGCCAATGTGGGCGTTGACCGAGCCGTTGAGCACGATGGACGCGGGGTTGCCAAACAGCGGCAGCAGTTTCTGAATCAGGAAGAACGCACCTTTGAAGTTGGTATTGAAGGAGCGATCGAAACCGGCTTCGTCCCAGGCTTCAAGCGGGCGCATGTCAACGATGCCGGCGTTGCAGAACAGAACATCGAGGCCGCCCAATTCTTTTTTTACTAGAGCGGCAACCGCGTCCTGAGCGGCAACACTGCCCGCGTCGGCGAGGATGGCGACGGCGCCATCGCCGAGTTTCTGCCGGGCCTCTTCAAGATTCCGCGGGTTGGCGCCTGTGATGATCACACGCGCCCCTTCGTTGAGAATTCCTGCGCCGTGGCGAATCCGATGCCGGTGGTACCGCCGGTGATCAGCGCCCTTTCCTTTCAGTCGGTCCATGGGACTTCTCCTGTGTCGTGATGCTGGATTGTAGATGCAGCCGATGCCGGATGGACACCGCGGCATGAGTTACTTCTATGGGCGCACCGACCTGGGTGGCAAACGACCCTCGACGCACCATCTCGGCCACGCGAGGAGCTGCTGTCGACCATCGATTATGAGCGGCCTACTCCGGCAATTTTGCGCCGGTTTGTTCGGCAACCATATATGCGGCGTACCACTGGGGCCAGTTGGGATCAGCCTTGCCGATACGCTTCTCATGCTCACCGTGGGCGGCTTCGGCTCGCTTGAGGGCTCCTTCGAGGTCGCGTGCCGACACATAGGTCGTCGTGATTGGGTCGACACGCCCGGGCAGACGACTGGTGATCTCCTGGACGATCCAGGTGTTTCCATCCGGATCGGTGAACGTGACTCGAGTGAAATAGCTGCGGCGATCGGGATCGAGCCCGGGAAGAATTCCATTCGCACCCAGATGGATAAAGTCGCTCACGTCGATTCCGGCGGCCAGCAATTTTTCACGGGCGGCGACGATGTCAGAGACGACCAGATATCCGCTGGCGGAGCCTGGAGCGGCCGGGGTGAGGTTCGTCCCGAACTGAATGGAGGCTGGAGAACCGGGGGGCGTGATCTGGACAACCCACGGCGGCGTGGCATCCACACGCCATCCGAGCCTGACGTAGAACTGCTTCGCGCGTTCCACGTCGGCGACGGGGAGGATCATGACCTCAAGCTTCTGATCGAGACCGGTAACACGCGCCTCGAGGGCGGGACTGCTGTTGCGGACTGCGGTTGTAAGGGTCGCCATCCTGTTCCTCCTATAAGGTGAGCCGTTCTCCGCGGCTTGTAGGCCACGAGGGCGGGATTCCAGGCACTTGATGACGTGGCCGAGAACTGCTTCGGTATCCGTTGGTGGGTACGATGACCGCAGGCGAGAACGGTTGCAGAAAAGTGATGGCTGTTCAGACGGGCCGCATGAGGCCGGGCTACAGGTTCGAACCGAAGGCCAGCAGACGGCCGTCGCAATCCTTCACGACAAACTCGCGCGCGTTCCATGGAGTGTCGCCGAGTTCGCGGGTGAATTCGACACCTTTGGCGGCGTACTCGGCGTAGAGCGCGTCTGCGTTTTCGACATTCAAGTAGCAGTCGAGTAGTTCATCGTCATATTTGTCTGGATTTGCGGAGGGCGGCTCGGCGCAGCGGAAGTGGATCGCATGCCCGTCGCGCGCGACGATGGCATAAGACGGCGGGTCCTCTGGCGTTTCTGGCCACGTTCCCTGGCACGCAAAGCCGAGCTTGTCCTGGTACCAGGCGAGGGTACGAGGAATGTCGATGGTGAAGAACTGCGGCGCAATCCGGCGAATCATGGGAGACAGTTTAAGCCCCGAAGTTACGGGTGGGACCTGCCTGGCCGCCGATTTTTTCCGTTAGCTCGACCCAGCGCTCGTAGACCGTATGATGATCGGCGGTCGCTTGTTCGAGGTCGGCGAGAGCCGCGGTGAGAGCTGCGGAATCGGTGACGACCTCGGGAGCTTCCGTGCGCTCCTGCGCGGCGCGGAGGCGGGCATCGGCTTCTTCAATGCGCACTTCGATGGTGTCGTACTCGCGCTGCTCCAGGTAAGAGAGCTTTTTTCGCGAGGTCTGAGATGCGGCAGGAGCGTCTGGCGCGATTTTGGCTGCAGTCCGCTCTGACGCGGTGCGGGTTTGCTGATCGCGCCAGGTTTCCCATTGCAAATAGTCGGCGAACAGAGCGGCGTTGCCGAGCCCATCGAGACCGAGCACCGCATTGGTGACGCGATCCAGCAAATAGCGATCGTGAGTGACGAGGACGAGCGCGCCAGGAAATTCGAGCAGCGATTCTTCGAGGATTTCGAGCGTGGGAATATCCAGATCGTTCGTGGGCTCGTCGAGGATGAGCACGTCGGCAGGCTGCAGCATCAGTCGCGCGATGAGGACGCGGGCCCGCTCGCCGCCGCTCAGGCGCTCCACCGGCTGGTTGAGCTGTTCGCCGGTGAAGAGGAAGCGCGACGCATAGCTGGCGACGTGAACGACTCGATCCTGATAAACGACCGAGTCGGAGTCGGGCGCGAGGGCGCGGCGCAGGGTGACGGAGTTATCCAGTTCGCGCATCTGCGAGAAGTAGACGATGCGCAGGCCAGGAGCGCGGCGGATTGTGCCAGAGCTCAGAGGCAGCTCGCCGGTGATGGCGCGGAGCAGCGTCGTCTTACCTGAGCCGTTGGCGCCGGCGAGGCCAAGCTTGAGCCCGTTCATCAACGTGACGCCGACGTTGCGCAGGATCTCGCGATCTCCCAGGGTAACAGCGGCGTTCTCGACTTCGATCAGCCGTTTGGTCTGGCGGCCGGTGGCGTCGAAGGCGATGCCGGCGGTCGCGGTGCGCGAGCGCGATTCGGAGTCCTGCAGCTCGGCGATGAGGGCGTTGGCATTGTCGATGCGCGCTTTGGACTTGGTCGTGCGAGCCTTCGGGCCGCGGCGGAGCCAGTCCATTTCGATCCGAACGCGATTGCGCAGGCTCTCCTGGGCACGCTGCTGCCACTCAACATAAGCTTCGCGTCCTTCGAGGAATTTCGAGTAGCTGCCCTCGACGCGGAGCAGGCCGTCGGAGTAGATGCGGTTCAGCTCCACCACTTCGGTGGCGGTGTTTTCGAGGAAGTAGCGGTCGTGCGTGACAACGACCCAGGCGAAGGAGGAACTGCGGAGCAGGTCTTCGAGCCACTCGATACCTTCGAGGTCGAGATGATTCGTGGGCTCGTCGAGGAGGAGGACTTCAGGATCGGTGACGAGAGCTTCGGCGATGGCGAGGCGTTTACGCCAGCCGCCGCTGAGGCTGGCCGCCTCGCGATTCATGCCTGGATTGGCGGGGGTGTCGTTATCGACGAAGCCGGTGCGACCCAGGGTCTCGCGCAGACGCTGTTCGCGGTCGGTCGCGGGAACGGCAGCGCGGGCGAGAGCCGCTTCGGCGACCTGGCGAACCGTGACGCCGGGGGCGAAGTCGGAGATCTGATGGACGTAGCCGATGCGGGCGCGCTTGCGGAACGAGACTTCGCCGGAGTCCGCCTCCAGATCCCCGCCGAGAATGGCGAGCAGCGTGGACTTCCCTGCTCCGTTGGGGCCGATGAGGCCGATGCGATCGCCGTCGTGCACGGCGATCGAGATGCCCTCAAAAAGCGGATTGGCGCCGAAGCGTTTAGAGATGTTCTGCGCGATCAGGATCGGCGGCATGTCTCCAGTCTAAAAGGGACGGCGTGTGGTTTTGTTTGGGACAGGCTTTATGCCGCCGCAGGCCGCTTCGTCACTCTCCTCTTGACACTCGGGAGGACGCGCCCCTAGCCTCTCCTCTAGCCGGTCAAGAGGAAGAATACGATGCTACGACTCAGAAATCTGCTGCGCGGAGTACGATCGCTTCTCGACAAGCGGCGCGCCAATCATGAGATCGACGAGGAGATTGACAGTTTTCTCGAGGCATCGATCGCCCACAAGCAGCGGTCGGGAATGACCCGGGAGCAGGCGCGCCGAGCGGCGCTGGCTGAAATGGGCAGCCGCAATGTGATCCAGCATCGGGTGTGGTCCACGTGGTGGGAATCGGCAGTCGACAGCCTGCATCAGGACATTCGCGTGAGCCTGCGCGGATTGGCGAAGAAGCCGGCCTTCACGGTGGTCGCACTGCTTTCACTCGCGCTGGGCATTGGCGCGAATACCGCGATCTTTACCCTGATCCACCAGACGCTGCTGCGCAGCATGCCGGTGCGTGATCCCAATCAGCTGGTCACGCTGGGCGATGCCACGAACTCCGGCATTGCCGGCGGAATCGATCTGGGGCAATGGGGGATGTTTCCCTGGGATTTCGCGCGCCAGCTCGCGCAGAGTCCAGGGCCCTTTCAAGGGATTGCCGCACACGGCAGCTTTGCGCCGACGGTCACGGTTCGCGTCGCTCAGCCATCCGGCTCCGGCAGCGAGTCTGGATCGCTGCTGGCGTCGGCGGAACTGGTCTCCGGCAATTACTTCAGCGTTCTCGACGCACCCGCGTTGATGGGGCGCACGATTACGGCCGCCGATGACGCAACGCCGGGAAGCGGCGCGGTGGCCGTGGCCAGTTTCCATTTCTGGCAGACCTCGCTGGCGTCCGATCCGGGAGTCGTGGGCAAAACCCTCCTCATCAACGGCACGCCCTTTGAGCTGATCGGAGTGATGCCGCGCGCGTTTGAAGGGATCAAGCATGGTCTCGCGCCCGCCGACCTGTGGACGCCCTCGACGATGGAGACGGTAATCCTGCAGCAACCATCGATGCTGACGCCGGCATCGGGGCTCTATTTCATGAACGTCTTCGCGCGGCTTAGCCCGCAGGCAGCCGCTTCGAAAGCGGCTTGGCAGCAGTCGCAGAACTGGCTCGATCAGCAGGTTCATGCCGGAATTCGCGCGCGCGATGGCGGCAATCTGTCTGCGGAGCGGCAGAAGGAAATCGATCGCGAAGACGTCCCGCTGATCTCCGCCGAGCACGGCGTCTTTCTGTTGCAGAGCATCTACGGACAGTCGTTGAAGATTCTGATGGCGGTGGTCGTGCTCGTCCTGTTGATCGCCTGCGCGAATCTCGCGAATTTCCTGCTGGCTCGCGCGGCCGCACGGCAACGAGAGATCGCCACCCGCCTTGCACTGGGATCGAGCCGGAGCCGCATCGCCCGGCAAAGCCTGATCGAGACGCTGCTGCTGTCGATCGGCGGCGGACTGTTCGGCCTGGGCGTTGCATTCGCCGGAACCCGCGCCCTCATTGCGTTTGTCAGTGAGGACAGTCCGTGGATCGCCATGAGCGCTGCGCCGGACCTGACCGTGCTGCTGTTTACCCTCGGCATTTGCATGGTCACAGCTGCCCTGTTCGGACTGGCGCCCGCCATTGCCGGAGCACGCACCGAGGCGCAGGGGGCGTTGAGTTCCAGCAGCCGGACTTCCGCAGCAGCACGCGGCAAGTCGTCGCGGTGGTGGGCTCAATCCCTGGTCGTCGGGCAGGTGATGCTCTCCTTGCTGTTGCTCGTCGCTGCCGGATTGTTTCTGAGGACGCTGCACAATTTGCAGCACCAGGATTACGGCTTCGAGCGCACGTCTCTTCTGGTTGCGGAAATTGACCCCAGACTCGCCGGCTACACGCCCTTGCGCACCGCCGATCTGCACCAGCGGCTCCTGCAGCGGCTGGAAGCCATTCCGGGCGTCGAGTCGGCCGCCCTCGCCGGAAGTCCTCCGATCAGTTCCGGAACGTGGCGGTCGAATATTTCCATCGCCGGATACGCGCCCGCGCCCAAAGAAAACCTGAATTCGGTCTTGAATCGCGTTTCGGGACGATACTTTGAGACGGTGGGAATTCGCATCGTTGCGGGGCGTCCCATCGCACCCTCGGACGCGCTGAAGAGCACGAAGGTCGCGGTGGTGAATGAGACGCTGGCCCGCCATTTCTTCCCCAAAGGGAATGCGGTCGGGCATGCGCTCACTATTGGCATCGACAGCGTCGCGGGTCCCTGGCAGATCGTCGGCATCGCGCGCGACACCCGGTCCGGAGAGCCTCGTGCCGCGAACATCGACATGATGACCTACATTCCTCTGGCGCAGATCGAGCCTCTGGGGCCGCCTGAGGACGGACGTGCGTCTGTACCGCGGGCCGAAAACAATGACTGCTTCGCGCCTCTTCTTTTGTTGCGTACGCATGGCGATCCTTCGGCACGCATCGCCGATCTGCGTGCTGCCGTGGCGTCGGTGGATCCGAATCTGCCGCTGCTCCACGTGAGCACGATCAGCCAGGAAGTCTCGCGCATGATGAGCAACGACGAGCTCAGCTCATCGCTCACCACAATTTTTGCGCTGCTGGCGCTGGTGCTGGCGGCGATCGGGCTTTACGGAGTCATGAGCTACAACGTAGTGCAGCGAACGAACGAAATCGGCATCCGTCTCGCCCTGGGCGCACAACAACGCAGCGTTCTGTGGATTGTTCTTCGCGAGGCGCTGCTGCTTCTGGGTGTAGGCGCCGTTCTCGGGCTACCGCTAAGCCTGCTGGCGGTGCGGTTGATCCGCGGGCAGTTGTTTGGCCTCCCGGCGAGCGATCCGGTCACCTACGGTGCGGCTCTGATGACGGTGGCGGCGGTGGTCATCCTGTCGGCATGGCTGCCGGCACGGCGGGCGGCCGGCGGTAAATCCGGTGGACGCTTTGCGCTGCGACTAAGGGCCGCAGCGCTACTGATCGCGGAGCACCCGGATGGGGTCGACTCCGAGTGCGCGGCGGACGGGGATGAGGCAGGCGAGAAGGCAGGCTCCAACAAGAACGAGCAGGATCATCGACCAGGTTCGCGGGTCGAACCAGGTGACGCCGAAGAGGAGCGGACGCGCCCACCATGCAGCGGCCAGGCTTCGCGCGGCAGCAATGGCGAGTGCGGAGCCGAGGGTGAGTCCGGCGAGGACGAGAGCGGCGGCGCGCAGGAGGATCAGCGAGGCGACATCGCGACGCGTGGCGCCGATGGCAATGCGGAGGCCGATTTCGCGGGTGCGCGTGGCGACCATGCCGGCGAGCGTGGCGTAGAGGCCGAGGCCGCAGAGAAAGAGCGCGATGGAGGCGAAGACGGTCACGATAAGGATCTCGAAACGCTGGCCGGCCGACTGTTGTTTCAGACCATAGTCCAGAGAGCCTGGATTGAGCAGGAACAGAGTGCTGTCGATGCTGGAGAGCGCCGCCTGGACCGGCTTTATGTATTCCAATGGGTCGCCAGCAACACGGAGCACAATCAGGGGACGCATGAGCATGGAGGCCTGCGCGTAGGGGAGGACCGCCATGGGCAGGGGCGGCTCCATGACGGAGTTCTGCTGAAAGTCGGCGAGCACGCCGATGATTTCGCGGCTGTTCGCACTGGTGGGATCGAGTTCATTGGATTGATTGCGAAGTTGGCTAAGGTCGAGGCGAATGTGATGGCCGATCGGGTTCACGCCGGGGAAATATCTGCGGACGAAGGCCTGATTCACGAGCGCGACGAAGGGGGCTTTGAGATCGTTGTCAGCTCGAGTAATCGTGCGGCCGGCAAAGAGAGGAACGCCGAGCGTTTCGAAACATCCTGGCTCGGCTTCGCCAACGCGAGCGGTGAGATCAACGTCGGGTGGGTTCGGACGACCATCGATTTCGACGGAAGCACTATGGTAGGAACCGCTCAACGGAATGGGTGATCCTCCCGACGCGCTGCGAACGCCGGGAATGGCTGCGAGTTTCTCGAGAAATTCCTTATAGAAGAAAACCTTCTTCGCGTCGGGGTAGCGGGCATTGGTGAGAGGCAGTTGGGAGCGAAAAAGATGGTCGGGCTGAAAGCCTGTTTGGGCGTTGCGCACATTGATGAAGCCCTGGATGAGGAGTCCGGAGGCAAGCAGCAGGGCAAAGCTAAGCGCGGTCTGCGCGATTACCAGAACGTTGTGTGAGTAGTGCGAGCGACGGCCGGTGGTGCTCTGGCTTTGCTCGCGCAGAGCTTCGAGCGGAGAAACGTGGGTCAGCTTCCACGCGGGCGCAACGCTGGTGACGACCGCGCAGACGATCGAGAGCAGAGCGGTGAAGGCGACGACGCGGCCATCGAGGGCGACTTCACCGAGGCGCGGAACGTCGTCCGGAATGAGCGGCAGCGTTGCATGCAGCGAGAGATAAGCCAGAGCCACGCCGACAACTCCACCGGCGAGGCCAAGAATCATCGCTTCGATGAAGAGCTGCTGGCCGATACGCCGGGCCGAAGATCCGAGTGCGACACGGAGTGCGATTTCCCCGCGACGGTTCAGGGTGCGCGTGAGCAGCAGCCCGCTCGCATTCGTGCAGACAATGAGCAGCAGCGACAGCACGGCCGCCAGCAGCAGGAGGAGTGTTGGGCGCGAGTCGCCGGTCAGATCGTCCTGCTGAGACTGAATGAAGACGGAGGAACTGAAGTGATCTTCTACGTAGGCTTTTGCAAGGCTGGCCTGGATGGTGCTCAGGTCAGCATGCGCCTGTTGAAGGGTGATGCCAGGTTTGAGGCAGCCCATGATGTTCGCGACGCCATTGTCCCGCTGTCGGCCGGGCGGCGCTGAGCCGTCGAGCAGCGTTGCGAAGCTGGTCCAGAGCTCTGCCGGATCGCCACCACGCGGCTCGATGAAGTCTTTGGGCATGACTCCGATGATGGTGTAAGGGACGTCGCTGACGAGGATGGTCGCACCGAGGACATTCCGATTGCCGGCGTACAGATGCTGCCAAAAGCTGTAACGCAGAATGGCGACGTGATGGCCTGGCTGGTCGTCGTCCAAGGTGAAGTTGCGGCCGAGGATTGGCTGCACACCCAGGGTCCGGAAGTAATTGCCGGTTACGCGGCCAATGGGCAGGACATCGCCATCGAGGCCGTTGGCGCGGCTGACGAGGCGGTTGTCGCCATACCACGCGGCCAGCTGGGTGAAGCTGCGGGTTCGCGCGCGCCAGTCGAGGTAATTGGGATAGGAGGTCCCGCCATTCCAGGGTGATTGTCCGGGCTGTGCATACTGGGAGTAGACCGCGACGAGTTGCTCGGGGTGCGGGAGAGGCAGCGGCTTGAGCAGGATGCCATCGATCAGCGTGTAAATCGCGGTGGTGGCGCCGATGCCGAGGGCCAGCGTCAGGACGGCGGTCAGGGCGAAGCCGGGTGATTGGCGCAGCTGGCGTAGCGCGAAGATCAAGTCGGAGCGCAGAGATGCGAGCATGATGGGGACGGGAAAATTGGCTTTATGCTACCAGCCCTTTCAACCGATGCCGCTTTCTTTGTGTGCGCTCTCTCTGCTGAGATCACGATCTGCCGCGGAGAAAGTGGCGGACCGCTGCCATGGATGGAGTTGAAAGATGCTGGACGCGCCGCGCCGCGACTAACGCTGCTCTTTGGTGCGGGGCAGCCACCGATAAGCGGCGATGGAGTTCCGATGGAAGAACTTCTCGCTTGCGGTTGGGCCTTTCTCCGCAATGTAGTGCCGGACGATGCTGAAGGTCTCAGCATAGGTCGCAATGTGATCGCTGTTAGGCCAGTCGCTACCGAAGAGAACGCGGTCCTCACCGAAGAGGTCCCACAGGACGTCGAGGCCGTGACGGTAATGAGCGACGTCACTGACCAGCCGGCCCAGCTGACGGACTGGGATCTCCGAGAGCTTGACGTGGACGTGGGGATTGGCGCCAAGGGTCCTGAGATTGGCCCAATACTGCTGCAAGGCATCGTGCTCGGCCGGCAGCGTAGCATGCGGCAAATGGTCGATGACGATGCGCAGGTCGGGAACTTTTTCGGAGATACGAAGGATCGCCTCGATGAGATGCGCGTCGGGGTTGGCGCTGTCCATGGCGAGGCCGGCGGATGCGAGGCGGCGAAGACCGGCGATGAAACCGGGATGGCCAGAGTCTGCGAGGAGATCGCGATTCCAGAGATTGCCGCAACGAATGCCGAGGAATAATGGGTTGGCACGCAGCCGGTCGAGATCCGCAGCAAACGAAGAAGCTCCGGGAACGAGATCGCCAATGAAGCCGACGATGATGGGTTGGTTCGCAATCGATTGCAGAACCCAGTCGTTATCCGCAGGCAGTGGAGAAGCCTCCACCGCAATGGCTCCGACGATGCCGAAGGGTTGGGCGAGGCTCGCGTAGCGATCGGGGAGCGCCGGGCGATAAATGGGGTCCGTCTTCTCGGGCCAGGGAATTCCGCCGGCACGGCGCGGGTCGAAGAGATGGATGTGCGTGTCGATGACGTGGGAAGGCTCGGTCGCGGACCGTGCGCCGGTGACCAGTCCCGCCACGGCTCCCAGCCCCAGTTTGAGCGCGCTTCTTCTTTCCATGGTTCGTTTCAGTCTGCGACGAAGGCGAGGGCTTCGAGACCCTGAATGTCAGCCTTTGCGGATCAGGCAGCGGAGGCGATGGCGGCGCGCTGGAGTTCGTGCAGCTCGCGGATGCCCGCTTCGGCGTAGTCCATCATTTCCAGCAGTCGCGCCCGCGGAAAAGCATGGCGCTCCGCCGTGGCCTGGACTTCGACGAAGTTTCCGTCCTCAGTCATGACGAGATTCATGTCGACTTCGGCCTGGGAATCTTCCTCGTAGGCAAGGTCGAGCAGCACGGTGTTCTCGACGATGCCGACGCTGGTAGCAGCAACCAGTTTACGGAGCGGTGATGCCTTGAGGGCCTCGGTCTTCACCATGCGATTGAAGGCAATCGCGAGAGCGGCGCAGGCTCCGGTGATCGCGGCGGTGCGCGTGCCTCCGTCAGCCTGCAGGACGTCGCAGTCGAGGATGACGGTGCGCTCGCCAAGAGCTTTCATGTCGACAACGGCGCGCAGGGATCGGCCGATGAGACGCTGAATCTCATGCGTGCGCCCGCCGACTTTGCCGCGTTCGGATTCCCGCGGCGTGCGGGTGAGCGTCGCGCGCGGCAGCATCCCGTATTCGGCGGTGACCCAACCGCGGCCGCTGTTGCGGAGCCAGGTGGGAACGCCCTGCTCGACGGAGGCGTTGCAGAGCACACGCGTATGCCCGACTTCGATCAGGACGGAGCCTTCGGGGACCTGAACGTAACCCGGGGTCAGGCGGGTCGCGCGCATCTGGCTGGGCGTGCGGTCGCCGGTGCGGAAGAAGGAGGTTGGAGGCATCGGCTCATTGTACGGTTTCGAAACGGGACGGGGTTCTGAAACGGGAAGGATGGGGTTAAGTGGGTGAGTCCCGTGGAGTTGGAACGAAGAACAAGGGTGAGGCCGTCCCGAAATGGAACGGTTGCGGAAGATGTTCCGGTCTGGATTGAAAGGATCGTTGAGGTTGAAGTGATTGCGATCGATGGAGTTGGGTCCATGAGCAGGGTTTGGCCCCTGACGTGTTCTATATCGGGTCAGTCGTGAACCGGAATCCGATGCCGAGACGATCCAGAGCGCCTCGGCATCCTTCCCGGAGAAGGAGTCACCCGATGGAAGACGCCATGTACCCACCCACACCCAGGACGCTGCCCGACAAAGTTGAAAACATCCTCTCGACGTCGGCTGCAATGCTGCACCCGCTGCAGGGAGTGGGGACTGCACCCACATTGCGGGAAGAGGGCGGCGCAGCGCTTTCGCTGGCCGGGATTGCCCATGACGCGCGCAATCTGGTAACGGCGCTGGGACTATGCGCGGAAATGGTGAGCGAGCCTGGCATATTGACGCCGAAGCACGGCCACTTTGCCGTGGAGATTCGTTCGATCGCGGAGTCCTCGGCACAGTTGGTGCGGCGTCTGACGGAGCTGGCGCGGAAGACGGCGGAGATCCAGACGGCGAAGACCGCTCCGGAGATGAACGTGCGTAACCTGGCGGAGTCTGTGCAGAAGATGCGCGCTTTGCTGACTGCGATCGCCGGGCCCGTTGCAGAGGTGCAACTGGCGGCTCTTCCCTGCGGAGGACACCTGAGGCTGAGCGAAGAGAGTCTGTCGCGGATCCTTGTGAATCTGGTCCGCAACGCCGCCGATGCGATGCCCACCGGAGGACGGATCCGGATCACAACGCAGCGCGGTAACGGCGCGAGCTTTCTCTGGACTCTCGATGGAGATAACAACGCCGGGCAAGCTGCCGACTATCTCTGGGATGATCTGCCGCACGCGGCAGGAAAGGGTTCGGGGACGGTGCTACTTACGGTCGAAGATAACGGGCCGGGTATCCCCACTGAGTTTCTGGAGCGGGTTTTCGATGCGGGGTTTACCACGCGGCATCCAGGCCAGTCATGGCCGGACTCGCAACACCGCGGGCTGGGCCTGAGCATTGTGCGGGAATTGGTGAAGGCAGCCGGAGGAACAGTGGTCGCTGCCAATTCGCCACTCCATGGAGCACGAGTTGAGATAGAGCTGCCCCTTACAAACGTAACCCCTACCTTACTTTTGGAACGGCGTCAGGATGCTCAGATTGACGAGCAATGATGCGAGGATGGTAAGTCACACCGCAACGGTCCGGTCACTCCTATGATGTCTTCTGTTTATCCTGAACCCGCACCTCTGTATGTCCTCGTCGCCGATGACGACAAGACTCTTCGCGATGCATGCTGTGATGTCGCAACAGGGGCCGGCATGGTGGCGCAAGGAACAAAACTTTCAGTTCGCAGCTCGGATCTCCTGTTGTCGAACGGCGTCGACATCCTTTTGGTGGATGGGGCGATCGCGTCGGGGTCAGGGAGCGAGTTGCTGGAGAAGGTTCGCGAGATGCGCCCTGAGGTCGATGTCGTCTGGATGACCTCCGCTTCGACCGTGGAGCTGACTCTTGAGGCCCTGCGCTACGGGGCCAGCGACTATCTGATCAAACCGTTCTCCCGTGAAGAACTGCACTCGGTGCTGCAGCGACTGGCGGATCGTCGCGCCCTGGACGTCGCCAGCCGGGGATTGCGGGACCGTCTTCGCTCCGGCCGAGGCATGGGCAGTCTGCTCGGTGGAAGCCCGCAGATGGAGAAGCTGTACCGCATCCTGGCGCGCGTGTCGCAAACCATCCATCCGGTGCTGATCCTCGGCGAGAGCGGAACCGGCAAAGAACTGGTGGCGCGGGCGATCCATGCCAACGGTCCGGGAGCGGGCAAGCCCTTCGTACCCGTGGACTGCGGCTCGCTGGCTCCAACACTGATCGAAAGCGAGCTGTTCGGGCACGTGAAGGGAGCCTTTACCGGCGCCCACCGTCCCAACGATGGATTGATGGTGACGGCCGGAAGCGGAACCGTTTTTCTGGATGAGATTGCCGAATTGCCGCTCGACCTGCAGGCAAAACTGCTGCGCGCGCTACAGGAAAAAGAAGTGCGTCCCGTGGGCGGGAATCACGCGGTTCCGATCCGCGCCCGAATCCTGGCCGCAACGCATCAGGATCTCGCGGGGATGGTGGAAGAAGGCAAGTTCCGGCGCGACCTCTACTACCGGCTCAACGTGGTCAAGCTCACCCTCCCCCCTCTGCGTGAACGCCAGGAAGATATTCCGCTGCTGGCGGCCCACTTCCTCGAACGGAACAGTCTCGAAATGCGGAGGAGTTTTCGGCTCAGTGCCGACGCGCTGCAGAGCCTGACCGAGTACTCGTGGCCCGGCAACGTGCGCGAACTGGCCAACGCTGTCGATCGCGCCTGCAGTCTGACTGCCAGCGATGTAATCGAACTGGGTGAGATGAGCACTGCTGTCCAGGACGCGTGGATGCATACCAAAGTGACCCAGCGCCAGAAACGGACCGAGACAATCGAGGCGGCCAGCGCCGTCATGACCCTGGCCGAACGAGAGAAGGAAGCCATCCTGAACACCATCGAACAGGTGAACGGTGACAAATTGCTCGCGGCTCGGTTGCTGGGCATCGGCAAAACAACTCTCTATCGCAAGCTGAAGGAATACGAGGCGACATTGTGAGAGAGGATGCAAACAACCTGGCTCGCGAAACTGCTGGCAATATCGCGTCTGCCCCGCGGCAGGCCGCGCTGATTGTTTCTGCCATGGACGAAATCGATCCGACGGCTGCGGCAATGGCCGGCCATTTGAACTTGAGCGTCGAGGTCGCCGCGACCAGGGCCGCCGCGCTGCGCCTTTTGGGCCGGCGACGGTACGCGGTCGTGATCCTCGATCAGGTCCTCGCCGATACCGATCCCGAGGGCTCGGAACTGATCTGGAAAAATGCTGGAGTGGCGATTCCCTTGCAAATCAATTTCGCTTTGGCAGGAAGCTCGCGTCTGGAGCGGGAGGTGCGAGGTGCGCTCGCTCGCCGGGAGCGCGAGACTCTGCTGGCAACGGCTGCGGCGTCGGCAGCGGTCGACGCGGAACTGAAGAACGCGATCACCGGATTTCTGCTGGAATCGCAACTGGCACTGGCGGAGGAGAATATCCCACCGCGCGTGGAGAGCCGTCTGCGCAACCTGGCGGCCATGGCAGACCAGCTGCGGCAGCGGTTAGTCCCAACAATGGTGCCTGGGGGTACCACCAGCGTGTCATTGCTGGCTCCCCAGAAGTGACCTAGGCTTGTTACCAATTCGCCCAGGAAGCCAGGTACGAACCGGGTACGAATGCGATCAGCGTTCGGGCCTGGCTTCCTCCCCCCTTGGATAGACGGGGTGCGGAATCACACAGTTCGACCGTGGGATTAAAACGGCGTTGAAAGTTGCATCCCACTATTCAGGAGCCCTCCCCCCATGCATCGCCTTTGTCTGACCCTGGTTTCTCTATCTCTGGCTGTTCCCGTCGTCCTCGCTCAGAGCAGTTCATCTCTCATCTCCCCGGAACTTCTGCCGGGTGGTAGCTCGGTCGGATTGGCCGCATTCGGTGCCTCGTCTTCCGTGACGACCCCGGCGTCGCAAACACGCGCCGTCGGATTTCCCGGTGTTGGCGTTGGCGTCAAAATCGGCCTGTTCGGCGTGGGTGTTGAAGGCGCCGTGCCGCTCGCGCGTCACTTCAACGTGCGCGGCGGGGGCAACTTCTTCAGCTACAACGACACGTTGACCAGCAGCGGGATCACCTACAACGCCGACCTGCATTTCCGTTCCGCAGAGGCCAGCCTGGACTGGTTTCCATTCCGGGGCGGGTTCCACGTCAGCCCGGGAGCGCTGCTCTACAACGGCAACCAGGTGGCCGGTGGTGCGCATGTGCCGGCAGGCGAGACCTTCACGCTGAATGACCAGACCTATACCAGCAGCGCGACCGATCCGGTCAGCGGGACAGGGAGCCTGACCTTCCCTTACAAGGCAGCTCCGAAGCTGACCGTGGGATGGGGCAACCTGGTTCCACGCAGCGAGCGGCACTTCAGCTTCCCGTTCGAGGTCGGGTTCGCGTATGTCGGCGATCCGAAGTTCGTGCTGAATCTGCAGGGAACGGCGTGCTACACGTACCAGGGAACGCCGTACTGCGACAACGTAGCCACCGATACCAACATTCAGAGCAACCTGGCCACTGAAATCAAGAAGATCAACAACGATGCCGCTCCGGCGCGGTTCTTCCCCATCCTTTCACAGGGGTTCGCGGTCCGATTCTAAGGGACGCGCAGGGGCGCGGCAGAGAGATCCATAACCGGAGACTCCTGGCGCCCCTGAATCACCTCACGGCTGGCTAATCGGCTGGCCGTCGGCGGTGAGTTGCTGCAACTGCTGCTGGTCGTACTGCTTCACTCCATCGGGCAGCGGAGCGTAGTTCAGGGTCCCCGCCGTCGCCTGCCCATCCGCAATCACATATTGGATGAACTGCTTCAGCGCGGTGCGCTTTCCCTTGTCCGGACCATCTTTCGGGATGATGAGAAAAGTCAGGCCGGAGATCGGGTAAGCATCCGCCGCGGTCGCCGGCGGATTGACGATGGGAACGCGCGGATCCTGCGCGAGCTGTGCGCTGAACGCCGCGATGGCAGACGTTGTCCCCGCGGCAGTTGGCTGCACATACTGACCGGCGGCATTTTTGATGGCGGCCGTTGGCAGGTGGTTCTGCTCGGCGTAAGTCAGTTCGACGTAGCCGATCGCGCCGGGCGAGTTCCGGATGTTGCCCGTAACGCCTTCACTGCCCTTACCGCCGATTCCCACCGGCCAGCTAACAGCCGGGCCGGCGCCCACCTTCGACTTCCAGTCCGAACTCACCGCGGAGAGGTACGTCGTAAAGATGTTCGTCGTGCCACTGCCTTCGGACCGATGCGAGACGATCACGCTGACCGCGGGCAGCTTGACTCCGGGATTGTCTTTGGCGAGCTGAGGGTCTTGCCAGGTTTTGATGGTGCCGAGGAACAGCCCAGCGAGAGATTCCGGTGAGAGGTGCAATGGCTGCGTGAGGCCGGGAAGATTGTACGTGACGCACACCGGGCCGGCACTCTCGGGAATCTGGATGACGGGGAACATCGCGGCGATCTGCTGATCGGTCAGAGCGGCGTCCGTAGCGCCGAAGTCGACGGTCTTCGCCTTGACTTGCTGAATGCCGCCGCCGGAACCAATGGATTGGTAATTGATGCGGACGTTCTGGTGCGCCTGCGAGAAATCCTGGATCCAGCGGGTCATGACGGGATAGACAAAAGTGCTTCCAGCGCCGGAGAGTGCGACGTTATTGCTTGACGAATTGCAAGCACTCAGGCTGCCCAGGGCCAGGACCGCAACCAGCGCGGCCATTCTTCGATTCGACATGAATTTCCTCCGTATGAGGGTGTGGTGTCTGCGAGTTTCCCCTCGGAACTCTAAACCAACCGGCGACCCCCAATGTTACAACCGCGAGAATTGGCAACGCCGAGGCGCGCCGCTCCCTCTTACCAAACAGAACGCAAACGGATGAGATGGAGGAATCGAGATGGCACGCAACCTGGCGGGCAAGAGAATCGCAATTCTGGCGACCGACGGATTTGAGCAGGTGGAACTAACCGAACCGCGCCGAGCTCTGGACGAGGCCGGCGCGACAACGCACGTGATCGCGCCGAAGAGCGGCCAGATCAAGGGATGGAATAAGAAGGAGTGGGGTGACCCGGTCGACGTGGACAAGACGCTGGATCAGGTGAACGCGCAGGAGTATGACGCCCTGGTGTTGCCCGGCGGCGTAATGAATCCTGACCATCTGCGCATGGATCCGAAGGCGGTCAGCTTCGTGAAGGAGTTCGTGGCGACGGGACGGCCGGTAGCGGCGATCTGCCATGGGCCGTGGACGCTGATCGAGGCGGGCGTAGTGCGAGGGAAGATCTTTACATCGTGGCCTTCACTGAAGACCGATCTGAAAAATGCCGGTGCGAACTGGGTGGATAAGGCCGTGGTGATGGATGGGCAGTTCATCTCCAGCCGGAAACCGGATGATATTCCGGTGTTCAACAAGACTCTGATCGAGGCGCTAAGCGGGGCAAAGGACAAAGCGGCGTAAGCAGCCGTTGCGGTGGTCGGAGGAAGCCCGTGATGCTTACGGACTCTCCTCTGCCGCTGATGCCCCACCGATCATCGCCAGCCGCAGCCTCTGATTCGAGTGCAGGAGTTCGCAGACAATCTGCCGGAGTCTGCGAACTTCCTCCTCCCTCTCCGCCAACCTGTGCTTCGCGTCATCCGGGTCGGCGGCGAGCGCCGGTAGCGTATTTTCCTGGGGGAAGAACATACTTGTCGATCCGTCACAGTAGAGTCGTTGCTCCTGAATCGGCGATCGTGCCTCAGTCGAAGTTATGATGCCATGGCCGCGAGAACGTCGCGGGTGTTTACAGCACGCACCTCGCCTGTGTCGGTGAGGGTCGCGATCGACCGGCTTTTTAGCTCAGCCGTTCTGGAACCACAGGCGTCCGTTACGACGATCGGCATGTAGTTGAGGTCGAGGCCGTGCCGGACGGTGGGCTCAATGCCAACTTCGAGCGCAATACCCGCGATGATGAACCCCTCGATCTTGGCGTCTCGCATCGCGTTGTTCAGGAACGTGCCTTCAAAAGCCGACATGGTGATCTTGTCCACGATCACCTCGTCCGCACGCGGGGCCAGTTCCGGCACAATCTGCCAGGCATCCGTATCCCGCGCCGTCATCGGCTTCAGCTGTGCGGGATCCTGCTGGCGCTGCCAGATCATGGAGCGGTGCACCTGCCCAGTCCCCGCGTACCGATGGGGCAAAAACTGATGGCGGCAGAAAAAGATTCGAAAGCCCTTTTCTCGCGCGGCAGACAGAAGTTCCTGGCAGCGAAGAAGCACATCGCGCCCCTCGGGAACCTGCGGGACAATACCCACCTGCATGTCGTAGACGATGACCGCGCAACGGGACGGCCGGCAGAGTTCCTCGATGGTTTGTGGAATCGAAAGGCCAAACGCATCAACCATGGGACACCTCGGCATGGGACTGCGTGAGCGTCCGGTCGAAGGGAGGCTGCAGATCGAGATTTTTACGGAAGAGAGTCTCGATGGGGAGAGGAGCCTGCACAGCAATAAAACTCCACTCGAGGAAGCCCGCTTTGCTCAGAGGAAAATCATCCGTATACGCCCTGGCCGTCGCCACGTCGGGAACTTCAAAGACGATCACGACGCCCGGTTCGTCGGCGCGGGCATAGTTCTCGCGAACGATGCCCGCCTTCCATAGCCGCCAGACGTTCGATACTTCGTCCTGCAGGAAAGGCTGAATGGTATCCAGCGTTACTCCATCTCGAAAGCGGTCGAAAGCAATGATTCGCATTGGGGGATGCTCCGGGTTTAGGGAAATTCCGGACTAAAAGTTCGGATATTTGCTAATGTTGATCAGACGACTAATAAATGTCAAGTGGTCATTGGTCGATCGAGTAAAATGAGGAAAAACTAACCTGCCACTTCACGACCGAGGCCCCCCTCACCCGCGAGTCGCTCCACGATGCGGAGAAAACAATGGCCAGAGATCCTCAACCCACCAAGGACCGTATCCTCAGATCCGCCGAACGTCTGTTCGCCGCCAATGGATACGATGGAATCTCGATGCGCGATATCGCAGCCGGCGCCGATGCGCAGCTGGCTCTGATTCATTATCACTTCGGCACAAAACTGGATCTGTATCGAGCCATCTGGGCTGCTCGCTACACGAAGGAGGTTGCGAACCGCAGAGAACAGGGTCTCGCGTCCATCGACTTCCATTCTCCGGTGCCCAGGGTTCTCAGGACTCTGGTAGAGATTTTTCTTCTGCCGCTGCTGAAGATGACCGAGGTCGAAGAGTTACAGGCGTTTGTGGCTATCGGCGCGCGCGAGTGCACCGACCCCAGGGAAGCCGAACGCGGGATCCTGCAGGAATTTCTGGACGTTCCCGCGAAACGCTTTCTCGAATACTTTGGCAAAGCCATGCCGGAACTCTCCCGCGCAGAGATCGCATGGGGGTATCAAGCCATGCTTGGCATTTCGATCCTGTATATCGCCGACCGCACCCGCATCACCAGGATTTCGGCAGGCGCGGCTCAGGCGGGCGACACGAAAGCTGCGACGCAACCCCTCGTCGATTTCTGCACTGGGGGATGGCTGGCTCTGTGGCAGGCGAGGAGACGCAGAAACCGGAAAAATGCGACCGCTGTTCCTGCAAAGAAGGGGCGAAAGACGACGCCCGGCCAGTCGAGCGCAAAGAAGAAAAGACGCTGACTTGAAGGTGGAGATGTGTTCCGTCCCTGCAGGTACACCGGAATCCCGCATGACCCAGGTCGCTCTCGATGTCTACCGAGATGCGGGAAGAGATTCTCATGAATGAGCCTTCCGCCATTGGCTGACCAGGTCGTGTGCGGCCTGAGACCACGTTGGATATTTGAACTGAAACCCGGCTTCGAGCAAACGGCCAGGAACAACCTGGCGGCTCTTGAGGACCAGTTCGGATTCAGTTCGCAGCACAAACGTGCCGAGTTCCAGCATCCACCTTGTAGTGGGCAGAGCGATGCGCGTTCCCCAAGCTTTTCGAAGAATGCGAAGGAATTCGCTGTTCGGGAGAGGCTGGGGAGAGGCCAGGTTGACTGCTCCGGTAAGCTCTTTCCTGTCGATGAGGAACTCAAATCGAACGAATGAAATCGACTGCATGAATCCATGAGACAAATTGAGTGCCGGGCAAATTGGTTCCGCCGATACCGTGGCGAACAAGGCTCAGAAATACATCGAACACGCCGCCGCGATCGGCGCTGAAGGTCATGGCGCTGCGCAGGGCGACCTTCCTGATTCCGGGAGTCGGCGCGGAAAAGAAGGCCCTCTCCCAGACTTTCGCAATCTCAATCGAAAAGTTCCAGGTGTCGGGGGCTCCCGGCTCGTTACCGCCTAACTCCCCGTTTGCTTCATTCACCGGCCGGTCAAGAGCGTGGCGATAAATCGTTGCGGTACTGGCATTGAACCAAACCGCTGGTGGATGTCTTGATTCGGCAATCGCCTGATGCAGGACCTGCGTCGACAGCACACGCGAGTCCAGGATTGCCTGGCGATTCTTTCGGGTGTAGCGGCAGTTGACGCTCCTGCCTGCGAGGTTGATCAGGACATCGCTGGAATCGACCTCTTCGCGCCAGGGACCCAGCGTGGAGCCATCCCAGTGAACCACGCGCCAGGGCGTCTTGTGCAAGCTACGGCTGAGAACAACCACGCCATGCCCATGCTGATGAAAATGCCTCGCGAGCATGGTTCCAACTTGCCCGGTTCCTCCAGCGATAACGATCTTCATCGCCCAGCGTCCCCATCATGCAGCAACAAAAAGGTGCGCTCATCATGGCGCACCTTTTGTGTTCGTTGAGTTCCCTGCCTACTTCAGACGCGCCATAACGTCGTCGAGCACCTGTTTGCTCGGGCGTGTGCGCTCCTGCGGCAGCGTGGCCAGCGGTTCATCCACCAGGTTGAGCAGGTCGGTGAAGCTGGGCTTCTGCGTATCAATGTAGAAGACGCCGGTCAGGACTTCGCCCTTCTCGTGCGCTTCCATCAGCGTCCTGACGGCGGAGGCGCGATCGGTGGGGTTGTAGTCTTCGTGCAGCTTGCGCAGGCGCAGGCTCGAGCCGTCGTGCATTTTGACGTCGAGGGTGGTGCCGGCATCGTACTCGACATCGATCTCCTCGAAGACGGGAACGAAGCCGACTTCGCTCACCGGCTCTTCGTGATCCTGCATGTATTTGTAACTGCGCGTGGAACCTTCATGGTCGTTAAAGGTGACGCAGGGCGAAATCACGTCGAGCATCACCGTGCCTTTGTGGGAGATGGCCGCCTTCAGCATGGTGAGCAGCTGTTTTTTATCGCCGGAGAAGGAACGGCCGACGAAAGTGGCGCCCAACTGAATAGCCAGCGAGCACGTGTCAATGGCGGGCAAATCATTCACGACGCCGGTCTTGAGTTTGGAGCCAATGTCGGCGGTCGCCGAGAACTGGCCTTTGGTGAGGCCGTACACGCCGTTGTCCTCAATGATGTAGATCATCGGCAGATTGCGACGCATCAGGTGCACGAACTGACCGATGCCGATGGAGGCCGAGTCACCGTCGCCGGAGACACCGATGCCCATCATTGTTTTATTGGCGAGCAGTGCCCCCGTCGCAACCGACGGCATACGGCCGTGCACGCTGTTAAAGCTGTGCGAGCGCGACATGAAGTAGGCCGGGCTCTTCGAGGAGCACCCGATCCCGGACAGCTTCATCACGCGCTCGGGCTGGACCCCCATCTCGTACATGGCGTCGATGATGCGCTCGGAGATGGCGTTATGGCCGCAGCCCGCGCACAACGTGGTCTTGCTGCCGCGATACTCGATCACAGGCAGGCCGATGCGGTTGGTCTTCGGAGCCGGCGTTGGGGTGGCTGTTGCCGCCATTAGATTCCCTCCTGCAGCACAATTTCGTCGGTGACGGAGCGCGCGTCGATGGGCAGGCCGTTAAAGTGGCGGACGCTGCGCAGTTTGATCGTTTCGCCGGCAGGCAGATCGAGCTTCAGCAGGCTCAGCATCTGCGCGTCGCGGTTCTGCT
Organism: uncultured Acidobacteriaceae bacterium; assembly: GCA_963702285.1. Lineage (GTDB taxonomy): Bacteria > Acidobacteriota > Terriglobia > Terriglobales > Acidobacteriaceae > Palsa-343. Next base: position 212,744 of record CAVPCB010000141.1, read on the forward strand.
CGACGACATAGATACGTTCGTGCGAGGCGACGAAGTCGCGGACCTCTTTGCTGAAGGGGTACGCGCGAAGCCGCAGATAATCGGCCTCCACACCGTATTCCTTCTTCATCTGATCGCGGCTTTCCGTGACCGCGAAGTCGGAGGTGCCGAAGGCGATGATGCCGATCTTCGACTTGCCGGTCTGCACCACGACAGGCGCGGGCACCAGAGTGCGCGCGGTTTCAAACTTGCGGCCGAGGCGCTCCATCAGGTTCTGGTAGTCCTCGGGGCGCTCGGAGTAGAGAGCCTTCTCGTTGTGGCCGCTGCCGCGCGTAAAGAAAGAGGCCTTCGGATGGTCGGTACCAGGCAGCGTGCGATACGGGATCGCGTCGCCGTCGACATCCTTGTAGCGGGCAAACTCGCCGGCCTTCTTCAGGTCTTCAGCAGTGAGGATTTTGCCGCGATTGAGCGGCTTCTCGGGATAGTCGAACGGATCGGACATCCAGTTATTCATGCCGAGGTCAAGATCGGAGAGCACGAAGATCGGAGTCTGCAGCTGCTCGGCGAGATCGAAGGCAGCGCCGGAAAATTCAAAGCACTCCTTCACGCTCGCCGGGAACAGCATCACGTGCTTGGTGTCGCCGTGGGAGAGGAACGCGATCGAGAGCAGATCGGCCTGCGCGGTGCGCGTGGGCAAACCGGTAGAGGGGCCGACGCGCTGGATGTCGAAGATGACGCCAGGCAGTTCGGCGAAGTAGCCGAGCCCGGCGAATTCCGCCATGAGCGAGATGCCCGGACCGGAAGTGGCGGTCATCGAGCGAGCGCCCGCCCAGCCGGCGCCGAGCACCATGCCGATGGCGGCGAGTTCGTCTTCAGCCTGAACAACAGCGAAGCTCGCTTTGCCATCCTCCTCGATGCGGTACTTCTTGAGGTAGTCGATGAGTTGCTCGACGACCGACGACGACGGCGTGATGGGATACCAGGTAACGACGGTGACCCCGGCAAACATTGCGCCCAGCGCACAAGCAGCATTGCCATCGATGATAATCTTGCCTTCGGTGGCGTGCATCGCCTCGACCACGAAGGGGTCCTGCTTGGTGAAGTTCTGCGCGGCATAGTTGAAACCGGCTTCCACGGCAGCCCAGTTCAGATCGGCGGCCTTTTGTTTCTTCGCGAACTGCCTGCGCAGCGAGGACTCGACAGCCTTCATGTCCATCGAGAGCAGCTGCGCAGCAACGCCGACGTAGATCATGTTCTTGACCAGCTTGCGCAGCTTGGCCTCGGGACAGACTGCGGCGGTGATCTTGTCGAAGGGCACTGGATAGCAGGTCACATCGTCGCGAAACTGTTTTAGGTTCGCGCTGTCTTCATAGATGGCAGCCGCGCCGGGACGCAGCGAGAGCATGTCCTCGCGAGAGGTCTCGGCATTCATCGCAATGAGGATGTCGATGTCCTTCTTGCGCGCGACATAGCCGTTCTTGCTGGCGCGAATGGTGTACCAGGTGGGCAGGCCCGCGATGTTGGAGGGGAAGAGGTTTTTGCCGCTGACCGGGACACCCATGGCGAAAATGCTGCGCAGCAGGACGCTGTTGGCCGATTGGGAGCCGGAACCGTTGACGGTCGCGATCTGGATACTGAAGTCGTTGACGATGGGCTTAGGTGGAGCCGCTGGCTCTGAGCTGGTTTCGCCTTGCGCAGACGCGGCGCCGGCGTTGGTGGTCGCCATGGGGGCGGAGTTCCCTTCGAATCGAAAATGGAAAGATTCTAAAGCTCTTTCTGCAGGATTCATTATAGCGGTTTGACCGGCTGGGAGCGGCATTGCGCCGCCCCAGCGAAGAAAAGCGGAATGCAACATTTGGGGTACCCAAGTGGGGGTGGCCGTCGCTAACGCTTCTTCCCGGAAGCCTCTCTCATAGGCGGGAGCTTTGGGGGAATGAAGGATCCGCAAAAACAGGCCGATAGAAGAGATGAGGCAATTTCGGGAGACCCGTCTGCCTGGAAGCGTGGGATCTCCACGACCTTCAGGCAGCGACGGTGAGGCGGTGGCGCAAGCCCATCGCCCCGGTGAAGACCACATGCGCACGCTCAGGAGGGAAGCAATTCCAGCCGCCGGGGAAAAAGCGAAGAGTCTCGCCGCGCAGGAAAATTCCAGCGCCGGCAGCGGCGACGGCGACAGGATCCGCCGGACGCAGACCAGGTCGTGGCTGCAGGACAACGAGGAATGTTATCGCGCCTCGTTCGATCAGGCGGCGGTCGGCATCCTGCACACGTCGCTCGAGGGCAAGATCCTGGAGTGCAACGAGTGCTTCGCCAGAATCGTCGGGTACTCGCCCGCAGAGCTGGTCGGTTCCGGTTTCCAGGAGATCACGCCACCGGAAGATCGGGACTCGGGCAAGAGCGCCGCCATGCGTCTGGTCAGCGGCGAGGTCGCTAACGCGAGCTTCGAAAAGCGCTACGTACGCAAAGACGGCTCCCTGACCTGGGTTCTGCTGACCATCTCCATCCAGCGCGACACCGAGGGACGGCCGCTTTTCTTTCTCACCCTGGTGCAGGACATCAACGCGCGCAAGCAGGCGGAGGCGCTGCTGGCGGCGGCGCAGGAAGCGCTGCGCGTGAGCGAAGAGCGTTACCGCACCGCGTTCCAGATGTCGCTCGATTCGATGAACCTCAATCGCCTGAGCGATGGGACCTACGTCGATTGCAATAAGGCCTTCCTCGACATCACGGGTTTTACACGGGACGATGTCATCGGACGCAACTCGGTGGAGCTGGGCATCTGGGAAATCCCAGCCGATCGGGACTGCGTGATAGAGATGCTGGATCGGCAGGGGGTATGCCGCAACTTCGAAGCGCGATTCAGGAAGAAGAACGGCGACGTGGTTTGGGGCCTGATGTCCGCGTCGGTGATCGAACTGGAGGGCGTGCCCTGCATCCTTTCCATCACGCGGGACATTTCGGACGCGAAGACGGCTCAGGACGAAATCCGGCACCTGGCTTTCTACGATCCGTTGACGGAGCTGCCGAATCGCAGGCTGCTGCTCGATCGCCTGCATCAGGCGGTGATCGCGAGCCAGCGCGGTAGCCGACACCGGGCCCTGCTCTTCATCGATCTGGACAACTTCAAGAACCTGAATGACACGCTGGGACACTCAGTGGGGGACCTGCTGCTGAAAGAAGTGGGCGTGCGCCTGACCGGGTGCATTCGCGCAGTGGACACGGCAGCACGAGTAGGCGGCGACGAGTTTGTGGTGATTCTGGAAGATCTGGGCCGCAACTCCGAAGACGCAGCTGCCCAGGCGAGAAGCGTCGCGGAAAAGATCCTGGCCAGCATCACCGAACCCTACATGCTGGCAGGACTGGAATGCCGGAGCACGTCGAGCATCGGGATCACCGTGTTTGGCAGTGGTTGCGAAAGCTCCAGTTCGATTCTCCAGCAAGCCGACATCGCCATGTATCAGGCCAAGGCTGCAGGCAGAGAGGCCATCCGCTTCTTCGCTCCTGAACTCCAGTCCGCCGTGAACGCGCGGGCATCGCTGGAGAGCGAGCTACGCCGCGGCATCCGCGATGGTGAGTTTGAGTTGTGGTATCAGCCCCAGGTGGATCGCGACTGCGTGATCGGCGCAGAAGCATTGCTGCGCTGGAACCACCCCGGCCGCGGTGTTCTGGCGCCCTCCGAGTTCATTTCTCTGGCTGAAGAAACGGGGCTGATTGTTCCCCTGGGAAAACAGGTGCTGCAGGGCGCCTGCCGGCAACTGGCGTTGTGGGCGCGGTGTCCGGGGACGGCCGGGCTGAGGATTGCGGTGAACGTGAGTGCGCGGCAAATTCGCCAGGCGGATTTTGTGCTGCAGGTGCTCGACGTGCTCCAGAGCACGGGCGCCCAACCCGAGAATCTGGAACTTGAAATTACCGAGAGCATGCTGCTCGACGATCTGGGAGAAACCATTGCCGTCATGACCGAGTTGCGATCGCGCGGGGTCCGGTTTTCTCTGGACGATTTCGGCACCGGCTACTCGTCGCTGGCCTATCTGAAGCGTCTTCCCCTGGACCGCCTGAAAATCGACGGCACCTTTGTACGGGATATGCTGGCGGATGCCACCAGCCGAGCGATCGCACGGGCGATCATCTGGCTGAGCCGCGCGATGCACCTGTCGCTGGTCGCCGAAGGCGTGGAAACCAAAGAACAGCTGGCCTGCCTCCAGGAACTCGGGTGTCATGCGTATCAGGGATACCTCTTCAGTCCACCCGTACCCGTGGAGCAGTTTGAGAGGCTGCTGGATGGAATCAACGGCGAAATAAAAGGGAGCGGCGCAGAGGCCGCTCCCTGGTTTTGCAGTTCAGTGCGCCCCTAGCGCACGACGTTCTGGAACAGCGGCGACTGGAGCAGCGCAGAGAACTGGCTGTCCGAGGCCGCGAACTTCACGCTCAGCATTCCGGCCGACGAGTCGATCGTAGTGGCGTCGATAGCCTGCTTCTCCGTGGGATTGCCGCTGACCTTCTCGTACATCGCGGCCGCGTTGAGCAGCGAAGACATGGTCGCAGCAGTGAAGGTGTCCGACGTGGCAACGAACAGATTGAACTTGACGCCGTTATTGAAGTCCATCGTGTAGCTGGAGTCGAGCAGCCGCTTACGCACCGTCTCGTAGTCTGCCAGCTGCGAAGCCTGACCGAGCAGGGACTTCATCATGTACTGCGTGCCCTTCTGGTCCAGGATGCTCCAGATCGGAGAAGTGTCCACCTTCTGCATGGCGGCCAGCATGTCCTGATTGGTCAGGAAGCTGGGCTGCAGGCCATCGCGGCTGTCGAGCGCAGGCTTGATGCGCGTCGCTGGTGCCAAACAGCATGGTGGTGGGGTTGAGGAAAGTGCCGCAGCATGCCGCTGGCGCCCATCGGATAAAGCTTGTTGTTACGGATCATCGTGGGCTTGACCTTCTTCTTCGTCATTATTCGCCATGATGTCGCTGAGCTGGAACTGGCCCTGGGCAAGGCCAACGATACGGACATCGTCGCCGTTGCCAACGCGATAGGCGGCGAAAGCCAGCTGCTCTACGTCAGAATTCTCATTGAGCCCGGAAGCCTTGAGCGCCGCCTCCAGCTGCTTCGAGCTCCGGCGGCAGGATGCGCGCCTTCAGGTCCATGGCCGCAGGAGAATTCTCCATAATGCGGTAGTCGACGACGATGAGCTGCTGCACGTCGTGAGGAATGGCCGACCGGGCGTCGGAGTCAATCTGCGCGGCGCGCGCGGGAAGCGCAATTGCTGCCGGCTGCTGCCAAAGCGAAACCGAAGAAAAGATGCTTGCTGAATTTCACTGGTGAACCTGCTCCTGGGCCGGATGCCGGCCGAGTGACAAATTGGGGTGATCCCGATGTGTTTGACCCCATGAGCGGCGAAAGGACGCGCCCGGGCCACACGCTACTTCAATTTTACGCTTACGGATAAGTCCGTCAACGATCTACAACTATTGTCACCTGAGGTTACTTAGCCGGCTGCAGGCCATGGGAGCGGGCGATCGAGGCGCCGTTCCAGGACCTTTTCGTCGGGATCGAACCCTCCGTCAACCAGCAGACGCATCCATTCGCTGTTTCGCTCAAGAGCGGCCTCGGGAATGAGCCCGATCAGCTCAGCGCTCACGGGGGCGGCCCCGTGCTTGCGGGCCTTTTCCTTCACCGCAGAAAAAAACCTCCCCGACGGGCGTGCGGGTGAAGTCCGTGATGTTCATGGAGACCTGGGCCTGGCCGTGAGCGGAGACGCCGAGGGCTTTGACGCCGGCGAGGCCGCCGCCAGACTGGCGAATCTCTTTGGCGATGGCGCGGGCGACCGCGACTTCGGCTGTATCCAGATAGAGGTTGAACGCGATGAGGAAGCGGCGAGCGCCAACGGCAGAGGCACCGGCAGTGGGATGCAGCGACGGGCCGCCGACATCGGGGCGGCGCGCTGGTTCGCGCACCACGGCGTCGCGAAGGCCCTCAAACTGGCCACGGCGGACTTCTTCGAGCAGGGCCCTATCGGGACGAGCAGCAGCGGCTTCGTAGAAATAGATGGGGACCTGATGGCGCTTCCAGATTTCGTTGCCGGCCTGGCGCGCCAGCATCACGCACTGCTCCAGAGACACGTCGCGAATCGGCACAAAGGGAATGACGTCGGCAGCGCCAATGCGCGGATGCACGCCCTTCTGGGAGGTGAGGTCGATCAGCTCGGCGGCGCGGCCGGCTCCGCGAATGGCGGACTCGACCACCGCCGTGGGAAGACCCGCAATGGTCACGACGGAGCGGTTATGATCGGCGTCCAGAGAGTAATCGAGCAGGCGCACGCCTTCCACCTGCATGGCGGCGACGATCGCCTCAACCGTCTGCGCGCTACGGCCTTCGGAGAAATTGGGAACGCATTCGATGAGCGGGTCGGGCATGGCCGAAACCGAGGAACCGGTTGAGAGGGGAGACTCAGTGGCGGTCCTCTTCTCTCTTTCTAAAACTATTTGCCGAAAAAGCTATAACCAATCTGGAACATGACGCTGGCATTCACGCCAGGGTTGTGGTCGCCCAGGGACGCGCTGGAGATGTGCACACCGTTGGCGGACAGCGTGATGGCGCGGCCGGGGCGGATGAAGTAGTGGACGCCGATGCCGCCCTGGGGTGAGAAATTCCAGACGCTGGTACCACCAGGCAGGCCGTGCGGAACCAGCACATCCGGCGGAAATTTGTGGGTGGTGTAGATGAGTCCGCCCGCGCCCTGAAACCAGGGAGCGAAGCGGCGGCCAGGCTTGAAGTCCCAGCGAAGGATGACGGGAGTGAGGCTGGCGCCGGTGAATGTACCGCCGCCCATGGGCACGGTGAAGGTGTAGCTGAGCCCGGTGGTAGGGTCGCGGACGGTCTCGACCTGATTGTGCGGGGCCGGCGTGAAGGCCTGCCAATAGGGCATGACTTCGCCCGCCAACTCAAACTGGCCGCGGAAGAAACCATGCAGTATCGGCGGAGTGAGAACGCGACCGACGCGAAAGCCGGCGGCCGTGAAGGTGAAGTCGCTGCGATCGCCGACACCCATTCCACCCTGGAAGAACGGGCCGTATTCCCATGGCCGGTGGGCAAAGGCCGCGCGAGCGGGTGCGTCGGCATCGGAGGAATCGGATTGCGCGAAGTTGGGAACAGCAGCGAAAGCAAAAGCTGCGAGAACAAGAAGGAGGGTGCGTACTTTCACTGCGCGATCAACTCCCGATCAGACTTCATCTCAAAGGAAAGGCCGCCGGAAGGCGGCCCCTCGGTGAAGGCAGGCGCCGCGGATTAACTGGTGACTTCTTCCAGCTGCTTCGCGTCCATGTCGAAATTCGAATAGACGTTGTTCACGTCGTCGTGGTCTTCGAGGGCTTCGAGCAGACGCACCATCGATGCGGCTTGCGGGCCTTCGAGTTTGGTGTAGGTGCTGGCGATCATGGTGATCTCAGACATTGCGGTCTCGATCTTCGCTTCCTTCACCGCCTGGGCTACGGCGGGGAAGGCACTGGGCTCGGTGATGATTTCCCAGGTGTCGCCTTCGTCGTTCAGGTCTTCACCGCCCTGTTCGAGGACGATGTTCATCAGCCTCTCTTCGTCGGCCGCGGCTTTGGGAACAGCGATGATGCCCTTCTTCGAAAACATAAAACGAACGGAGTTGGGCTCACCGAGGTTGCCGCCGTGTTTCGCGAAGGTGTGGCGGATTTCGCTGACCGCGCGATTGCGATTGTCCGTCGTGCAGTCGACGATGATGGCGACGCCGCCCGGACCGTAGCCCTCGAACGAAATTTCTTCGTAAACTGCGCCGGGGAGCTCGCCGGTGCCGCGCTGGATCGCCCGCTTGATGTTGTCGTTGGGCATATTCTCGGCCTTGGCCGCGGCGATCGCGCTGCGCAGGCGAGGGTTGCCGTCGGGGTCTCCGCCGGACTTGGCGGCGATCGTGATTTCCTTAATCAGCTGCGTGAAAATCTTCCCGCGCTTCGCGTCGAGCGCACCCTTTTTGTGCTTGATTGTCGCCCATTTGGAATGGCCGGACATGGCAACCTCAGAATCGATTTTGAGTTGGAGTTTTAGGGCGAAAGGCCGGAAATTGAGCCACTTCCGGGGTTTGCCCGCAACGGTTGAGTATAGCAGGAGGCAGCCCGTAGCCGGTAGCCCGTGGCTCGTAGCGAGAACGTCGCCAACGCATGGCGGTCCAAAAGAGGAGCAAAATGCGCGCGAGAGGCTACAATTTGCGAATTCTACGATTCGTCTGAGGAGCGTGCATGGTTTCGAGGCGGGGGTTCTTGCGGGTTGCAGGTGCGGCGGCGACGGTTGGAGCCGCCGGTTCAATTTCAGGCTGGAGTGAACCGATCGGCGCGGCGGAGGACGCCAGTTCCCTTCCCGCTCCGATTGCGGCGCTGCCGTCGTTTGCTGGCAAGGTCGCGCCGATCAGCAATGACGAGCGACGCGCGCGCATCGAAAAAGCGAAGCAGCTGATGGCGGAGAACAAGATGGATGCCATCGTGCTGGCCAACAATGCGACCAGCTCGCAGTACTTCGCGGGCATCAGCCTGAACGGCGGAGAGCGGCTCTGGGCGCTGGTGATTCCGGCGAAGGCAAAACCCTTCGTCGTGTGTCCCGCGTTTGAGAATGCGCGCGCGCATGAGTTGCTGAGTGCGGGTCCGTTCGGCACCGACGCCGATGTGCTGACCTGGCAGGAGGACGAGAGTCCGTTCGCGCTGGTGGTGAAAGGCCTGGCGGATCGCGGCATCGCGACCGGCCGCGTGGGTCTGGACGAGAACATGAAGTTCGTCTTCTCGAACAGCCTCGCGCAGGCCGGGCCGCAGATCACGTGGGTGATTGCGACACCGGTGACCGCGGGTTGCCGCATGATCAAAGATGCGCACGAGATGGAGTGCCTCCGCACGGCGAGTGCGGCGACGCTGGCGGTCTACAAAGCGGTGTATCACTCGCTGCGCGAAGGGATGACAACCGTCGATGTCCGCGGCCTGATCGAAGCGGCGTACAAGAAGGTCGGATTGCCCGGCGAAGCGAGCCTCAACATTGGAACCTTCACCGCGTCGCCGCACGGATCGCGCCAGGTGCAGACGATCCGCGAAGGCACCGTCCTGATGGTGGACGACGGATGCCTCGTGGAGGGCTATGCCTCGGACATCACGCGCACCTTTGTGCTGGGCAAGCCGACGGAGAAGATGAAGCAGGTATTCGATATCGTTCATCACGCGCAACAGGCGGGTCTGGCTGCGGCAAAGCCGGGCGTGGAACTCGCGAGCGTCGATGCAGCGGCCCGCAAGGTGATCGTCGACGCCGGCTACGGTCCAGGCTTCAAGTACTTCTCACACCGTGTCGGACACGGGCTCGGCATGGACGGGCACGAGTGGCCCTATCTGGTAACGAACGATATGTTCGGATGGGATCTTCATCCGCACATGCGCGCGGGAATGGTCTTCAGCGATGAGCCAGGCGTTTATATTCCCGGCGAATTTGGAATACGGCTCGAGGATGACATGCACATCACGGAAAATGGGGCGGAATTGCTGACGCCGGCCAGCCCGTCGCTGGAGGATCCGTTCGGCGAGAGCTAGAGCGACAGGTGACAGCTATTAGGTGAATCGTCACAAGTCCCGGCGTTCACTGCATCGTGTAGTCCCACTCCTTCGCGCCTTTCTCTTTCAGGTTCGCGGCATCGTCAGGCAGAATCCAGTGCTGACGCACCAGGTCGTCAACCGCCTGGTTATAGCGCGTGAGGTAGTCCTGGCGGCTCGAATAGCGTTCTTCGATCGAAAGCCGCGGGTCGCCGGTAGTTTTGCGACCAGCAGCGGTTTTCGCAAAGGGAATATACGAGCCGAGAAAGGAAACCCTCTCCTCCGGTGCGCCGGTCGCGGGGTCGCGCAGGTTCCAGCCGGTCACAGTCGCGAGGGGGACGGTGATCTCGGGGAGATGAACACCGGCGCGGTCGCTGCCGTCGGCGTCCACTTGTGGCACGAGGACCGCGAACGCTGCGCCAACGGTGGGCGGCTGAAGAGTGAGGATACGCGTCTTCTCCCATCCAGCGCCGAAGTCGAGGTGGAAGGCCATCGTGGAGTCGTCCGGCGGATGGATGCCCGGAATCGAGGGAAAGGCAAGCTGGTCGCGCGGCACAAGCGTCCCGTCGCGGACATGCGGATAGCTGCTGGGTGGCGGTGCGATGTCGTCGTGGACCCAGGCGTTCATGTTGGTGATCATGGCCCGCCAGAACCAGCGGATGGCCAGTGGACTCTCAAGGTTCTGGCTGGCGACTTCACCCGTGCCGCGCGCGGGCGGCCACGGTCCCGAAAAATGCTGGAGCCCGGCGAAGAAGTAAACCCGGACGCTGGGGTCGATCGGCATGTCCTGCTTGCCATCGGCGGTGGTGGTCATCAGTGATGCGGCCCGTCCCCAGTATTCGTAGGAAGTGTGCGAGAGAAAAATCTTCGGAACATCGTGCTCGGCTTTCGCGCGATCGAGGAGACCCTGCGGCTGCACTGAAGGATTCGCCGGGTCGCTTTCGTCTTCGTCGGTGAAAGGAAAAATGTCGGTAGGCCAGTAAATCGACGACATCGGTTGCCCATCGCGTGAGGGCTGCGCGAAGCGGTAGTTGAAGTCGCCTCGGCCGGCGCCACCAACGTGGGCGAGGATGCCGTCAAGGGACATGCGGCCAGATTCGTCCTGATTGAAGCCTTCGTAGACATAGTCGCGCAGGAACCGGCCGCACTGCGAGATGCCTGCGGCATAGGCGCGATTCACATGTGTAACAGCGGCGGGATCAAATTTGAGCCAGGAGGCGAAGTCGCGTACGGCAGCAAATCCCAGTCCGGCGACGACCGGATCCTTGACGACATAGACAAGCTCGTAGACGCGGCCGGGCTCAAAACCAGAACCGAGATGGATGCCGCCGTTCATCGCGCCCGCAGCCGGAGCGGTGAAGCTCCACGCGGAGCGCGGGATGGGCTGGCGAGTACCGTAGGGAGTGTCACGTACGGTGAGAACATTCCGCGGATCGTCGGGATTGGCGACAGGATATTCGCTCCCGCCGATGTGGCCCTGAATCAAGTGGCCGAGCGGCCAGTCCATGGTCTTCGCAACCGGCGTAAAGTCGCTGCGGAGAAGGCCCGTGATGGACTGCGTGCCATCGTGAGCGACCGGTGCGTACAGGCGCAGCAGGCCAGGTTGATCGGCGACATCCCATTGCCAGCCAAGCGCGGCATAAGTGTAGCCCTGGCGGAACAGCCACGCGTCGCCGAGATCGGAGAGCTTCTTTGCCTCGGCGAACGAGCCGCCACCGTCGACGATGCGAGGAATACCCGCGCCACCGCGATTCGGAATCTCAAGAAGCAGAGCACCGTTACCATGCTGCGTCGGCCGCAACAAAAACAAGTCGGCGGAGAATTCGACCTCACCCTGGGCGTTGCGCGGCGCCTTGTCCAGATCGACGATGCCCTTGTTGTGTGCATCGTCAGGACGAACGGCAAAATAGACGCGCGCCGAGATTCTCTCGTAAGGACCTGCCGCGCCGAAGGGCTGGCCATCAAGGACCGGCGTGCGCGAGAGGATTTCGATGCGCGTAACGCGGGCGAACGCGGGAGCGACAGCAGCGGTGAGAGCGAACAGGAGGACTGCACAGCGGCGAAGTGTCATTGCCGTGCAGTATATGTTGTCGCGACGCGGAGCCGAACCCGAGGGCCGGCTCCGTCGCGGACGGTTTTACTTTGCGCTTTGCTTTGGGACGAAACGAACGGCAGCGGGATTGCGCTGCCCGACGATGCGCTGGTGCCAGTAAGGGTAAACAGGGGTGACGTCGCTGGCTGCATCGAGACGAGCGACTTGCTCGGACGTGAGGTTCCAGCCAACAGCGCCGAGATTCTGTTTGAGCTGCTCTTCGGTGCGTGCACCGAGAATGACGCTCGAGACCGTCGGACGCTGCAGCAGCCAGTTGAGCGCGATCTGCGGAACAGACTTGCCCGTCTCTTTCGCAACCGCGTCGATCGCGTCGACGACCCGGTAGACGAACTCATCAGCGACCGGCGGCCCATCGTCCGCGGTTTTATGCAGGCGGCTGACTTCGGGAAGCGGTTGCGCCGCGGCGGATCTTGCCCGTGAGTCGCCCCCATCCAAGCGGGCTCCAGACCAGCGCGCCCACACCCTGATCCTCGCCCAGCGGCATCAACTCCCACTCGTATTCGCGACCGATCAGCGAGTAGTAGACCTGGTGCGCGACGTAGCGCGTCCAGCCATAGCGATCCGCCACAGCAAGGGATTGCATCAGATGCCAGCCGGAGAAATTGGAGCAGGCGATGTAACGCACCTTGCCGGCGTGCACGAGGGTGTTGAGCGTGTCCATCACTTCTTCGATCGGCGTGAGCGCGTCGAAGCCGTGCATATGGTAGATGTCGATGTGGTCGGTGCCGAGCCGCTTCAGGCTCGCGTCGCACGCCTCGATCATGCGAGAACGCGAGCAGCCCAGATCGTTGGGCCCGTCACCCATCGGGAAGTAAGTTTTTGTGGAGATGAGGAGCTTGTTGCGCTTGCCCTGGATGGCCTTGCCAAGGATTTCCTCAGCGATGCCGTTGGAGTAGCCATCAGCGACATCGAAAAGGTTCACGCCGGCATCGAGGCAAAGGTCGACCATGCGGCGAGCTTCATCGACCTGCGTCGAGCCCCAGGCTTTGAAAAACTCGTTGCCGCCCCCGAAGGTTGCGGCGCCAAAACTCAGAACGGAGACGTTGAGGCCGGAGCGGCCCAGCAGACGGTATTCCATATGCATTAAGGATGAGGGAAGCCAGCACGAGGGTGCAAGGGACTCACCGTCCAGGCGGACGCGCTTCGCGCCGCACCTGCCGATATCGAACATGACTCAATAAGGCGTTTTGTTGGCACTGTCCAGCCAAAGCTGGAAGGATTCCCAGGCCTGCTCGCGCAGAAACATCGCCGCGGGAATAGTGCGATCCCGCAAAGGCAGCGCCAGTTCGCGATAGAGAAAGGCATCGTCGAAGGCGACGCGAGCCGCATCGGCGCTGGTGTTGCCGAACCAGATGCGATCGATGCGGGCCCAGTAAATAGCCGCGAGACACATGGGGCAGGGCTCGCAGCTGGTGTAAATCTCACAGCCTTTAAGCGTGAAGGCGTCCAGCACTTTGCACGCAGCGCGGATGGCCTGAACTTCGCCGTGCGCCGTTGGATCGTTGTCGCGCGTGACCGTGTTGTAGCCTTCGCCGATGATCGCGCCTTCTTGCACGATCACCGCACCAAAGGGTCCGCCTCGCCCTGTGCGGACGTTTTCGCTGGCGAGCGCGATGGCTCGGCGCATGAATTCTGGATTCGGCGAAGGATGCATTCTGCAGGGAGAAATCAGGACCAGTATGGCACACAGGTGCGCGTGCCTTTCAGCGACACCGTCGTAATTCTGGCGGTCACAATCGAGTCCGGTCCGTGGCGGAACAGGGTGTAGAGTGATCCAGGAATTGGGACGAGGGACGAAGATGGGTCGCACATTTCGCATTTTTCTTGTTGCTTTGGTTGGTCTGATCTCGACAAGCGGTTTCGCGAAGACGGTGGTCTTCTGGCAGGCAGGATTTCCCGCAGCGGATTCGCCGGCGCCGGACGAAGCGGGCCTGCGTGCAGCATTCAGCGGTGCGACGTTCACCGATGCAGCGGCATTGACCAACGCACTCGAACAGAAAGACGTGGACCTCCTCGTGCTGCCGTACGGTTCGGCCTGGCCGGAGGCGGATTGGGACGCGATCCTGCGGTATCTCGATCGCGGCGGGAATCTCATTGTCCTCGGCGGCAAGCCCTTTACGCGCGCAGCGTATGAAGAGGGCGGCGCGTGGCATCTGCGGACAGCGAGCGTGGCGCAGTCGCTGGAGCTGTTCATCCATGATTACCAGGAGACGCCGGGGTCTGCGGAAGCTAAGTTCACTCCGAACCCGGATGTATTTCCTCAACTGCCGGCGTTTGGGTGGAAGCGCGCGTTCAGTCCGGTGATTCGGCTGAGTGTGGTGGACAGCGATACAACCGGCGGCCACACCGGCTACGAAGACATGGACCTGACAACCCTGGTGTGGGGCGAGCGCGATGGACACAAGTTTGCGGCGCCGGTGATGCAACTCGACCACAACACGAACCGATTCGTGGGTGGCCGCTGGATCCTGGTCGCATGCGAGCCGGATGCGAATTTCTTTTCGAACGCGAAATTGCTCTCGATGCTCGGTGACATCGCGCTGCGGAAGAACGATCGCTTCACCTTTCGCCCCCGATTGCCGCTCTTTGTGCCGGGCGATGCGATGGAGTTCCGCTTTAAGTCTCCCGATCCGATGGCGGAGCAGCCCCACGATGATTCGCTGCATGTGAAAGTGACCGACGAAGACGGTAAGGTTCTCTACGACCAAACCGCGGCGTTTCCCGATGTGCATCGGTTGACGCTGCCGACAAGTGCGGAAGGCGGCCGCGGTTTTCATACCGTCGAGGCGACGCTGATACGCGATAGCAAGCCGCTGCGAATCTATCGCTCGGGCTACTGGATGCGGGACTGGAATTATCTGCTCTCGGGGCCGAAGCTGACGGTGGGGCCCGATTATTTCCAGGTCGACGGCAAGCCGCTGCCGGTGGTGGGAACGACGTACATGTCGAGCGATGTGTCGCGCATGTATCTGATCCAGCCGAATGCCTATGTGTGGAACACAGACATGGCGCAGATTCATGGCGCCGGACTGAACATGATCCGAAGCGGGTTGTGGACCACGTGGAAGCAACTCCTCGCGCCGAACGGGCAGATGACGGAGGACGGGCTACGGACCGTCGAAGCGTTCCTGATGTGCGCGCGCCATAACGGGCTGCCGGTCCAGTTCAATCTGTTCGCGTTTTATCCTCAGGAGTTTGGCGGACAGAATGGCTATCTCGATCCGGCAGCCTTGCAGGCGGAATCGCGCTACGCGGAGTCCGTCGTAGCGCGGTTCAGCGATGTGCCGTTCCTTGCCTGGGACCTGATCAACGAGCCGAGCGCCAACAAGAATCTTTGGGTCACGCTGCCGGATTACGATCCGTTCGAACAGGCGGCGTGGCGGAAGTGGATTGCGGAGCGATATCCAGACAAAGCGAAGCTACTACATGACTGGGCCGAGCCGTCATTGGGAATCGGCCGCGATCTGCAGGCGGATCCGACGGCAACGGCGCCGGAAGTGGCCGGGCAGGATCCGATGGGGATGCCGAAGGCGGGAGCGTTTCGACCGGATGCGGTGCGGAGCGGGTTCAATCCGCTGAAGGTCTACGACTACTCGCTGCTGACGCAAACCATCTTCGCCGGTTGGGTGAAGCAGATGCGCGAACTGATCCGCGCGACCGGGTCAACGCAGCTCATCACAGTCGGCCAGGATGAGGGCGGCATTGCCGGCCGCGTGACGCCCGCGTTCTACAGCCCGCTGCTCGACTTCACCGCCAATCACACGTGGTGGGACTACGACGCGATCCTGTGGGCGAGCCTGGCTCCCAAGTTTCCCGGCAAGCCGCTGCTGATCCAGGAGACGGGCGAGCAGCGCAGACTGACGCTCGATGATCATTTGCGCTTCAGCGCTGAAGTGGAAGCGGATCAGTTGGAGCGCAAGCTGTCGATTTCTTTCGCGCAGGGAGCAGGTGCGCTCGAATGGGTGTGGAACGTGAATGCGACCATGGCCAACGACAATGAAATCCCCATTGGCGCGGTGCGGCCCGATGGGACGGAGAAGCCGGAGGCGCAGGTCCTGGCCGGCTACGCAGCGTTCGTGGCAAAGAGTCCGCAAAGCTTCACGAAGATTCTCCCACCCGACGTCACGATGGTGACGTCGCAGGTGGAGCTGTATTCCACGCTCGGCGGCCTCGCATGGGATACGCAGAAGAAGGCACTGCGGGCGATGGCCTATTACGATCACACACCGTTACGAATGCTGCCGGAGAATCGGCTCGATGAGTTGGGTTCGCCAAAGCTGGTGTTCTTACCGTCGCCGCAGGGCCTAACCGAAAAAGCGTGGCAGCAACTGCTCGCCTATGTGGAGAAGGGCGGAACGCTCCTCGTGACGGGCCCGGTGAATCGGGATGAGCACTGGATGGAAGTGGATCGTTCGTCGCCACTGGGGGTGAAGGCGGAGGTGATGCCGCTGGCGGTCCGTGGATCGGAGATAGATCTGGGCGGGAAGACGTGGACGATGGGATTCCCGGCCGATGTGCAGCAGTCGTCGGCGGAGACGATGCGGTTCAGCAACAAAAACACGCTCGAGTTGATCCCCCACGGAACCGGCAAAATTCTGTGGGCAGCCGATCCGGTGGAGTTCGCAGACGGTTACGACTCCACGGCGGCGCTCTATCGCTGGGCTCTTGAACAAGCTGGGATCAAAACCGTCTTCAAAGAAGTCGCGCCGCTGTCGAATGCAGTGCTGGCGTTTCCGACGATCCTCGACAACGCCGAGATCTACTGCTTCAGCAACGAATCCATGAACTCGGAAAACGTGGACATCGTCGACACACTCACCGGCGCCCACATCCGTTTCACGATGCAGGCCCAGCGAGGCGCAGCGCTGCTGGTGGACCGGCAAGGGAAAATGTTGGCCAGCTATGGAGGCGCGGCGGTCGCGGCGAAGTAGTTCCCTTCCCCGCGTTGACCTCGCCCTAAACCAGCGCGGTGCGCATCGCCTGCGCGGCGCCCGTTCTGCGCATCACCTGCAGCAGACGCCAGACCCCCACCGCGGTGAAGAAAACAACGGCCGCAACAGACCACGGGAAGATGCGCGCGATCCAGAGATTCAGCTGGGCGGTGGCATAAGCCACTCTGTCCGGCGTCGCGCTGGGCCACGACAGGCTGGCGACGAGATGCGCCTCGAATATCCAGCAGAGGAAGACGCCTCCCGCCGTGTCGATCAGCAGGCGAGCGAGAGCGCGCTGCGTCGTCCACCAGGGACGAATGAGGTTGGCGACAGAGAGAACCGTGCTGGCCAGAACAATGAACAGCATCGCCCAGTAGAAGGCCGACCAGACCGGCGCAACGGCCACGTGCAGGTTGCCGAATCGGAAGGCGGTGGGCGGAGCCATTTTCGTCGCCCACCAGGCCAGGGCGCAAAGATTGACCGAGACTTCAATGATGGAGCCGGAGCGCGGTATCGAGTTCGTGGGCCGCAAAGCCGGCAGCTTGCGCGGATTCCATTTCTCGAGGATCTCAGTCTTGACCGGCGTGCGCTCGAGCACGGCGAACACGATGGTGACGACGGTGAGCGAGGAGAACCAGGCGCTCCAGAAGTGGCTCGCGATGGCGCTGAAGGGCGGTGTCCATCCTGTTCCAACAACATTGCCCAGAACGCGGCTCACGATGCCGGCGACGAATCCCACCAGCGCCGGGATCAGACTCACCAGAGTCACGAGCTTCAGCACAAAGACGTAGATCGGGAACAGCACCGGACCGATAAGGGACTGCTGCGGCAGATAGCGATTGGCGACGAGGACCGGCGAGCCGCGCTGGCGGAGGAGCGTCTCGACTTCCAGGTCGTTCAGCTTGCGGCCCAACTGCGTTTCGCGCTCTTCAATCTGCGCGCGAAGGTCTTCCGAGAGCTCGGCGATGATGTCGTCCTGCTGCTTTTTAGGCAGCCAGAATTTAACGGCCTGCAGGTACCGTGCGATGAGGTCCATGAGCTGGCTCCGTGGTGACCGCGCGGAGGGACGCATCGAGCGAGTCCCATTCCGCGAGCAGTTGTTTGAGGATTTGTTTGCCTTCGGGAGAGAGGCGGTAGAAGCGCTTGTTCCGTTTTTCGTGCTCGCGCCATTCGCTCGTGAGCAGGCCCTGGCTCTCGAGGCGGCGCAGCAGCGGGTAAAGCGTGCCTTCGTCGATCTCCATACCCAGATCGGCGAGCTCTTTGCGCAGGGTGTAACCGTAGCGCTCACTGCGCAGGGCGGCGAGGACAGCGACAACCAGGCAGCCGCGGCGAAGTTCGAGCTTCAGGTTCTCCAGCGTCGACGATGGGGATTCTGGATTCATTCCGGTCTACGATGCCTTACATCGTATGCGACATACACTATGCGTCACACAGTACACTGTCAAGAAGAAAATCCGGCGTTGAGGCGATAGGGTTGAGGGTGTAGCCGACTCCAGCCGGGAGCAGCCCCAGAACAATGCTGAAAAAGATCCAGCTGATGCGGGAGAAAGTCGCGGACTGGAACGTGTATCCCTTCTCCGTTCCGGCGATTCGGGCGCTGGATCACCTCGTCCTCCGCGCAAAGGTTTGTTTCTTTGTCGGGGAGAATGGATCGGGCAAGTCGACGCTGCTCGAGGCGATTGCGGCGCACTACGGATTTGGTCGCGAAGGCGGAACGCGAAGCTTCCTGAATGATTCCACCGCCAGCAATCGGTCGATCGAGCCTCTGGTGAAGGTGCTGCGGCTTTCATTCGATGTCAGGACGGGAGCCGGCTTCTTTTTAAGGGCGGAGAGCCTGTTCAACCTCGCAAACTGGATCGACGACACCGATGAGCAAACTGCCGGGATGAAGGGTGAGCCGATCAGCACCTACTACGGTGCCCGCAGCCTGCATACGCGCTCCCATGGCGAAACGTTTTTCACTTTGATGGACCTGAAGATGCAGCGCAATGGCCTGTTCCTGCTGGACGAGCCGGAAGCCGCGCTGTCGCCCCAACGGCAGCTGTCCTTTCTGGTCCTCCTGCGGGAGACCGTGAAGCGCCACAAGGACGCGCAGTTCATCATTTCGACCCACTCCCCGCTGCTGTTGGGGTATCCAGCGGCGCAGATCGTCTCGTTTGACGACGAACAGTTGACGGAGATGAAGTACGAGGAGACGGCGCCGTATCAGATCGTGAAGGGATTCGTGAACCATCGAGAAGGGATCCTTTCGGAACTGTTTGAGGAGCCGCCCTCGCTGTTTGACAAAGCGAAATCGGGCGGCTCCGACCAGGACGCTTGACACCTCGCAATACTAGGCATAGTATTGCGATGCATGAAGGGTGAAGCGCTCAAAGGGCATCTCGATCTGCTGCTGCTCGCCGGCCTGGCCGAGCGTCCGGCGCACGGCTATGCCCTGGTGGAAACGCTGCGCAGCCGTAGTGCCGGGGCCTTCGATCTGCCCGAGGGAACCCTGTATCCGGCACTGCACCGGCTCGAGGAATCGGGCCTGGTTGCGAGCCAGTGGAGCGAAGAACATGGCCGTCGGCGGCGCGTGTATCACCTCACAGCCAGGGGCCGCAGGAACCTGGCCCAGAGGCAGACGGATTGGCGGGCTTTTGCCCAGGCAGTCAATGGCGTTGTGGAGGGTATGGCATGAGCGTGGCGAATTATCTGGCGGCACTGGACAAGGAACTCCGGCGGCAGGGTGTGCCCTCGGGCCGATTCATGGAAGAAACGCGCGGCCACCTCGCCGATGCAGTCGAGGCGGCGCGAGCGCGAGGGCTGTCGCACGAGGAAGCCGAGCGTGAGGCCGTGGCGCGATATGGCGATGCGCCCATGGTGGCGGCGAAGTTCGCCTCACAAAAAAATCGGACCCTGCATTGGATCCTTCTGGGAGTGGCGATCGCGCTGGGGATGGCAATCGCCTGGATGGATTCGCGTCCGCATTGGGACGATGACGGAATTACAGCGGGGTGCCTGCTTCTCAGCGCAGGCCTGCTGGGACTGATTGGACCGCGGCGGCCGTGGTTGTGGGCGCTGGGGATCGGCCTGTGGGTTCCGCTCTATTTGTTCGTGGATAAGCCAACCCTCGGCAGCGCGCTGGGCGGATGCGTGATTCTGGCGTTCCCGATGGTCGGTGCTTATGCAGGCATGGCGGTGCGGCGAGTGATCGCGGCCATCTCGCGCGACCGGCAGTCAGCCTGAGCCCCCCCATCGAAAGAAGTTCGGCCCTGCCTCGTCAGGTGGCGTCCACAGACGAGCCATGTTATTCTTGGACCAGACACTTAGGAAGTGTATCCGTAGAAAAATCAGAGGAGTAGCACAAAGGTGCTGGCACCGGAAAAGAAATCCGAAGTTATCGCACGCTATCGCACTCACGATTCCGATACCGGGAGTCCTGAGGTGCAGATTGCGGTTCTGAGCGAGCGTATTGGCGACCTGACCGAGCATTTCAAGACTCACGCGAAGGATCATGCTTCGCGCCGTGGTCTCCTGATGCTGGTCAGCAAGCGCCGCCGCCTGCTGGACTATCTGAAGACCCACGATTCGGAACGTTACCGGACCGTGATCACCAAGCTGGGCATTCGGAAATAACGCACAGGCCTGGTCTTTCGGCGCGCGAGCGACGAGAACCGAGAGAGCCTGAACCCTCAAAGGGCGGCACCCCCTGTGGCGGCGCGGCCCCCAATCACCAAACGGGGTTCAGAGCAACAAAGCGATTCCGTAATCCCCGCTCTTTCCCGGCTCCCCATCGCCCGCCCCGCCGCGGATACCCCGCCTATTGTTCCTGAAGAAACGAGGAAAATATGAAACAGGAAGTATCCGTCGAACTTGCCGGAGGCAAGCGACTGCATTTTGAGACGGGCCGCATGGCTAAACAGGCGTCAGGCGCAGCCCTGGTCACATCAGGGGACACCGCTGTATTGGCCACCGCGGTCGCCTCCCCCGATCCACGAGAAGGCATCGACTTCTTCCCCCTCACCGTCGACTATCGCGAGTACGCGTATGCCGGTGGACGCATCCCCGGTGGATTTATCAAGCGCGAAGGTCGTCCCAGCGAGCGCGAGATTCTCACCAGCCGTCAGATCGATCGCCCCATCCGTCCGCTGTTCCCCGAAGGATTCCGCAACGAGACGCAGATCATCGCGCTGGTCTTTTCCGCCGACCGGGAAAACGATCCGGACATCATTGGGATCAATGCGGCAGGAGCGGCGCTGGCGCTGTCCGACATTCCGTTCGGCGCAATTATTGGCGCGGTGCGGGTCGGCCAGATTAACGGCGAGTTCGTCGTCAACCCCTCCTATGCCGAGCGCAAGGAAAGCAAGGTCAACATCACAGTGGTGGCAACCAAAGACGGCATCGTGATGATCGAGAGCGGAGCCGCCGAAGCCACCGAAGAGACGGTGATCGACGCCATCGAGTTCGGCCACACCGAGATTAAGAAGATCGTCGCCGCCATCGAAGATCTGGTTGCGCGCGCCGGCAAGCAGAAGCGCGCGGTCACGGCGCCCGAATTCGACAGCTCCTATTACGAAGCGCTGAAAGCGAAGGTTGGCACCCGGCTGGCCGACGCGCTCGATACCAAGGCGCATCCCAAGCTCGACAGCCAGGTCCTGGTCAAGGCGATTCAGGATGAGCTGAAGGCTGAGATTCCGGCGGATGAAAAGGCCGGCGAAGCGAAGAAGAAGCTCGGCCACTACTTCGAAACACTGCGCGAGCGGCTGTTCCGCGAGCAGGTCACCAAAGAGAAGGTTCGCCCGGATCGGCGCGCCTTCGACGAGATTCGTCCCATCACCATTGAAGTGGGCGTGCTCCCCCGTACACACGGGTCGGCGCTGTTCACCCGTGGCGAGACCCAGGCGTTGGTGACGGCCACCCTCGGCACCACCGACGATTCGCAGCGGCTGGAGACCTTTGAAGGGGAGCAGAGAAAGCGGTTCATGCTCCACTACAATTTCCCGCCATTCTCGGTGGGCGAGACAGGGCGCATGACCGGCGTGGGCCGGCGCGAAGTGGGTCACGGTGCGTTGGCAGAACGCGCGATCACCGCGGTGCTGCCGACCGAAGCCGAATCGCCCTATTCGCTGCGCGTGGTTTCCGACATCCTCGAGTCGAACGGCTCTTCGTCGATGGCTTCCGTTTGCGGAGCCAGCCTGGCGCTGATGGACGCGGGCATCCCGCTCAAGTCCTCGGTGGCCGGCATCGCGATGGGCTTGGTGAAAGAAGGCGACGACTACGCTATTCTCACCGACATCGCGGGCGCCGAGGATCACTACGGCGACATGGACTTCAAAGTCGCCGGCACGCGCAACGGCATCACCGCCCTGCAGATGGACATCAAGATCGGCGGCATCACCGGGCAGATCATGCGTGAGGCCATGGAGCAGGCGCGTCGTGGCCGGCTCTTCCTGCTCGACACGATGGAAGCGGTTCTGAACGGGCCGCGGACGGAGAAGTCGAAGTTCGCACCGCAGATCCGCACCCTGCAGATTCCTACCGACAAGATTCGCGATCTGATCGGGCCGGGCGGAAAAACCATCCGCGGCATCATCGAAGCGACTCAGGTCAAGATCGATGTCGACGATACCGGCAAGGTCAACGTGGCTTCTTCTGACGAGGAAGGTTTGAAGAGGGCGCTCCAGATGATCAACGATCTGACCGCGGTGCCCGAGGTGGGAAAAGTCTACCTCGGCAAAGTGGTTCGGCTCGCGGAGTTTGGCGCGTTCATCGAGATCTTCCCCGGCACCGACGGTCTGCTGCACATCAGTGAAATCGCCGAGCATCGCGTCCGTGAAGTGAAGGACGAACTGCGCGAAGGCGATCAGGTGATGGTCAAGGTCCTCGGCGTCGAAGGCAATCGCATCAAGTTGTCGCGCAAGGCTGTACTGCGTGAGCAGCGCCAGAAGCTGGGCCTGCCCGATCCCAATCAGGGCGGCGACATGGCGGCTTCCGCTGACACGCCGGAACGCCCTCCGCGCCCGGAACGGCAGGATCGCGATCGCGGCGAACGCCACGATCGTGGCGAGCGCAGCGAGCGTGGTGATCGTCCACCCCGCGCGCCACGGCCGGCAGCCGCGCCGGTTGCCCCTCCAGAGGAGAAGCAGCCCACGTCGAACGCCAGCACCATCATGATCGAGGGTGGTGAAGACTTCGACGACGACGATGGCCCGCCGCTGGAAGAGGGCGAGGAGATCAACTACAACCGCGCCGATGGTGTCCCGGTCGTGACCGGACCGGCAGGTGAGCGCCGTCCGGGCGGACCTGGAGGTGGTGCTGGAGGTGCCGGTGCAGCCGGTCAGCGCCGCCGTCGCCGTCGTGGACGCCGTCCGGGCGGTCCCGGTGGCGGAAGCGGAGGCGGAAGCCGCGGACCCCAATAGCAAGGAGCAACGAGGGCCGGATCCGGTGATCCGGCCCTTTAATTTTGAAGCGCAAGTGGCCGGAAAAACGCTGTGAAGAAACCAAAAAATATGGCTGCGTCTTTTTCTCTAACCCGAACGTCATCAACTGATTGCCTCGCAGGCAGAGGGATCGTTCCAGTTAGTTACTCATCTGGCAACGAACCATCCCTCCGCTCTTCGCTGGCATCCTCACATCAGGTAGACTGTCGCCCATGAGCGCATCCATGTACATCGTCGTGGAGGGAGAGGACCCCGGCTACGACATCTTCGTCAACGGTCACGCGCTGGCTCGTAACGAAGACGCACTTGAAAAGTTGGCCCTTCGCCTCGGCGTGAAGCCGCTGCTGGAGTTTTTCTCCGCTGATGAAAATTCGATGGCTCTGCTCCTGGAAGAAGGCGCGGGCGATCCGGACTGGGCGCGCACTTTGCCGCCGCCGCAGTGGTTCTCGCCTGAGGATGGCCTCATCACCATCTGCACCCTGCATGATTTTCTAAGGGAAGCTCCCATGGCGCTCGGCGGCGATACGACCCCGGTGGTTTCAGAGCTCGAAGAGTACGAGCGCGTGCTGCGCAAGACTGCGGTGCGGAATCTTCGCTGGCAACTGGCCGTGAGCTGGAAATAGAAAAGCAATCTGTAGCGCCGAGTCAGTTTCAAACCCAAACAACAAATCATGGAGCGAAGATCGAGGGACTTCCCTGCCCTACCACTGCACCCCCGGATAAAAGCTGGGCAGCCGGTCCACGTGGAACTGATCCGCTCCCGGAGTCGTCGCCTGCCAGATCACCTGCGACGCAGTCGGATCGAGTTCCTGCACGATGGCACCGCTGGCGGCTGAACTGAAGTTGATGTGCGGATCGCCGTTCGCCAGCAGCTGTACATTCCCTCCAAAGAAGCTGTAGAAGCTGGGCGGCGGAGTGTCGTGCGTCACCAGCGTCGCCGTCATGTTCGTCTCGTTGATCGCCAAAACCGGCACCGTTGAATAACACTGCGCGCTGGTGGGCGCTCCCGGTTTGCAAATCACCTGCCCGCTCGGATAGAGGCGGTCGTTGCCATTATCGAGAAGTCCCAGACGGAAGACGCCGGTAGTATTCGGCGTGAAGTAGCTCATGCCGTGCTGCGCGTAGAACCAGTCGGTGGGATCGGTGCCGCCAATCAGCTTAAAATCCCCGCCTTCGCCGAGACGCCACAGCACATTG
Source organism: uncultured Acidobacteriaceae bacterium (assembly GCA_963702285.1). GTDB lineage: Bacteria > Acidobacteriota > Terriglobia > Terriglobales > Acidobacteriaceae > Palsa-343. The sequence goes on from CAVPCB010000141.1 coordinate 236,955, forward strand.
CCCGATCCACTCCCATCGTTGAAGTCAATCTTGATAACCCAGTTCTGGTGCCGGATGGAAAGCAAAAGATTGTGATCGTCGGCCGAATACAGCAGGCCGTTCGAATGCGTCCAGTCGGGAAAATTCATAGGATGGCGATTGACGTCGAGGTGATCGAAGGCGCTCCACACCCAGTCGGGATTGAAGTTCGAATCGACGTCGACGAGTACATCGCCAAGAACAGACGTGGGTCCCGACGAACCCGGAAGATTGGTGTAGGTCTTCGAATCCGTCGTGAGAAGAACCCAGTGGCCGTTGGGCAACGCCAGCACGTCGTGATGAAAGCTTTTCAGCTGGTACGCTTTTCCGTCGGAATCCCGGAGCGTGGAAGCGGAGAGCTTCTGATTCAGCGCGTCCATCGTGAGTTCGCGCACCGTATTGCCGGCGAGATCCACCTCACGAATGGAGTTGATGAGGTTCGGCTGCGAGGTCCCCGGCGGACTGAGCGACGAGAGGTACGAAATCACCATCAGCAGATTGCCGTTGGGCAGGAGCTGGACACCCTGAATGATGTCGCCGGTCGCGCCGGGGTAAGTGTAGGTCCACAGAACGTTGCCGCTGAGATCGGTGGCAAACGCCTGGGCAACATTGGCAGGCAGAACCGTATTCCACATCTCGATCCCCGACTGCGGCGTTCCTGAAGTGGAGACCGTCACAGGACTCGTCGCCGGAGGCGTTCCGGTCTTGAGAGCCGAGCCGTCGGCAAATTTTGTGTGGTCCGTGTCAGCGAGCGTGGCGCCATTGTTGAGCGCGACCTGCGCGCGCATATGGTAGAGCGTCCTCCCCAGCATGCCCGCAACGTAGATGTTGACCTGCCCGCCGTTGGGCGAAGGCGTCGGAAGCTGCCAGGTATTGCGACCATAGGCGGTCGTGGTCCCAAACTGAATCGACACGCTGCCGGGTGCGGGCAGATAGATGGAGTACTGCACCACCTGCGGGTTCGCGGTGGGATAAACAACGCCAGGATTGATCACGGACACGACCGACGTCGCGTTGTCCTGCTGGGGCGCGGCGGTGAGTTCCGCCGTCACAGTAAAGTTCGCGCTCTGCGGAAGCGTCGCTGGGGCAGTGTAGTTTCCCGAAGTGTCCACGGTGCCGACCGAGGCGTTGCCGCCGGCAATGCCGTTTACCAACCAGGTCAGCGGACTGCCGCCCGTCGCGGCGAAATGCGTGATCTGCCCCGGTGAAAGCGCAACGTACTGCGGGCTGAGAGTGATCGCGCCGCTGCTTCCCCCCGTAGGTGGTGGACCACCGGGCGGAGGAGTGACCGGATTTTGTGGCGGTGTAGGTGTGGGTCCAAACGAAACGCCGCACCCCGTAGCCAGCAGGGCCAGCAGCAACCCAGCATTGGCAAGGACAACGACGATGCGCGGCGGCTTCACGGCGTCAGACGGCGGGCCTTGGATGGGATTTCATTTTCTGGGGCGGTACGGGACCGCTGGGAGACTTAGAACGGGGACCAGACACGACGCCAGTCCCCGCAGCGAGGACTGGCGCGGTGCCGATGTTCAGAAGCGAACACCGAAGCTCACCGGAATCAGGCCTTCGGTGCCCGACCCCTGAAAGCTGTTCGACGCGTCGGCGACTGGAGAATTGACCCAGACGTAGCGCGCTTCGGCGTAGAACTTCGCGTTGCTGTCCTGGCCGAAGATCTTGCGGTAGATGCCGACGCCGATATTCAGGCCACCCTGGTTGCTGGAGAAGTGAGCAACCGTCACCGGGGTGTTGAAGCATCCGTAGTAAAAGCTGCATTGCTGCACCGGTTCTGTGAAGTTGGTCACTTTCCGGTAGAAGCCGCCACCGCCGGTAAAATAGGCGCCGCTCTTGTGGCTGAAGGGAAGGTAAATAATCGGATCGACCGTCAGCGACCAGGTATTGACGTTTCCACCCAAACCGGAAGCTGTGCCTCCGCTGCCGGCCTGCAGGGCATTCAGATAGTCGTTGGGCATCCCCTGGCGAAGGAACTGATACTCCAGCAGCGCGCCATAGCGCTTCGTGAAGTTCCAGCCGCCGCCCACCGTCACTCCGTAACCCCATCCAACACTCGGGCTGAGGTCGCCATTGGTAAGAGCCGCCGTCGAGAAATGCGTGTCATTGCCGATAGGAACGCTGAATCCAGCGCCACCCTCGAAGGCGATATGGCTCATGCGGCCTTCATAGCTGGGGTAATTCGAGGAACGCCGGCCGCCGCCATACTGCGGCGAAGCGCCGTCGCCACTCGAGGGCTCCGCAAACGACGAGCCACCCAGCAACGAATCGGTGCTGAGCCAGGCAATGGAACTGGAGGAGCTGGAGAAACTTTGTCCGCTCGTGTTGTCCGCAGTGGACGCCGTTTGGGCGGCTGCGTTGAGCGAGAATCCGATGGCAAAAGCAGAAGCAGCAATCAACATGCGCCGCAGCAGCGGGCAGTGACGATCACAGTTCGCGACCATTGAGAACACCTCAGATTGTTTGAGAGTACGAAGCTAAAAACAGGCCGAAGCCTACCAACTACTTGGACACGGAAAATGGCTCCGAGTTTCACTTTAGGATGCATTTTCGCGAAATTCGGGCCGTACAACCCTGGGGAGTGACGAACGAACCTGGGAATAGCGAGCCCGAAACGCAACGGGCCCGCCGCAGCAGGCCCGAAGTGTGACCGTTAGCCCTGAATATCAAACTGCTCCGGCGGAAGGGCCGGGTCGCTTTTGACCAGGATGGTCTTGCCGATCAACTCTTCCAGCTCGTTCAGCCATTTTGCATTGCCGGCCTTGAGCACCTTGACCACTTCCGGGTGAACCCGCAGCATCACATCGCCGCGCTCGAAGTGAACCATCATCTTGCGCATTTCCACCCACAGCTCGTTCGCCACCGTGATCGGGCTCTTGACCATCCCGGTCCCGGTGCAAACGGGGCAAGGAACACTGAGCGTCCGCTCCAGCGACTGCTTGACGCGTTTCCGGGTGATCGCCACCAGTCCAAAATCGTTAAACTGGAGCACCTTCGAGGGCGCCCGATCGGCCATCAGAGCGTCTTCCAGAGCCTGCGTCACCTTCTGCCGGTTGCGGCGTTCGTCCATGTCGATGAAGTCGATCACGATGATGCCGCCCAGATCGCGCAGCCGAATCTGGCGCACGATTTCCGGGATGGCGTCGAGGTTGGTCTTCAGGATGGTGTCTTCGAGACGCGCCGTCTTGCCAACATATTTGCCGGTGTTGATGTCGATCGCCACCAGCGCTTCTGTTTGATTGATGACGATCGAACCGCCCGACTTGAGCCAGACCTTCGACTTGAGCGCCTTGCTGATCTCCTCCTGGATACCGAACTGCTCGAAGAGCGGCGTCTCCTTCGTGTAGAGCTTCACGCGTCGGACCAGCGAAGGCGAAAAGCGATTCAGGAAGCGAACGATCCGTTCGTATTCCGATTCCGAATCGACCCAGATCGTCGAGAAGCTCTCGCTCACCTGATCGCGCAGAATGCGCTCGATGAGGTTGAGGTCGTGGTAGATCAGCGCCGGTGCTTTGCCGCCGTCAGAACGCTGCTTGATTTCGGCCCACAGGTTGATCAGAAAACGGATGTCGGCGCGCAGATCGTCGTCGCTGGCGGTTTCCGCGGCCGTGCGCACAATGAACCCGCCCGGGGCATCGCCCTTTTCGCTGATCAGCACCCGCTTCAGGCGCTGGCGCTCTTCATCCGAAGCGATCTTTCTGGATACGCCGACGTGGTTCACCGTCGGCATGAAGACCAGAAAGCGCCCGGGGAGCGCGATGTGGCTGGTGATGCGCGCGCCCTTGCGAGCGATAGGCTCCTTGGCAATCTGCACCAGAATTTCCTGCCCCTGCTTCAGCAGCTCGCTGATGATGGGCAGATTCGAGGTCTGCATGCTGGGTCGCCGGCCGCCACCATGACGGCGTCCGGGCTGGCGACCACCACCACGGCGGCCATCCCCACGTCGTCCCAAGCGACGATCTTCACGGCGCGCCGGAGAGCCGGCATTCGTTGCAGGTCCCTTGGGCTCGCCAACCGTCTCTTCGCCTGCAGATTCCTCGGTCTGATCCTCGTCCGATTCAGACTCGGAGAAATCGTCTTCCTCGTCTTCTTCCTCGACTTCGGCGAATCCGGTTTCGGTCTCGTCGCCCTCCTCGGTGTCTTCGGTCGCTTCGTCTTCCTCCGCTTCCGCAGGAGTGCCGTAGCCGAGGCGCTTCTCGATGTGAACGTCGCGCACCGCATCGCCGAGCGTGGAAGCCTGATCCAGCGTCTCTTCTTCCAGTTCGTCGTTCGGGTGTTCTTCCGCCTGACCGGGAATGGGCTCGAAATCGTATTCGTCCTCATCGATGGTCTCTTCTTCGAGAACGCCCATGCCTGGCGCGTAGCCGAAGAGCTGCCGCACCACTTCGCTTTCCGGAGAAATCTCGCCGGACGGAGCGGGCACAGCCTCGGAAACCGCCGCCGCTTCAACAGCAGATGCGTGTACGTGTTCGTGCTCGGACTCGCGCGCCGTGAAGGGCGCCGGAAGCTCGACTTCTTCTTCGACGATCTCCTCTTCCTCCACAGGAGCGAAGCGGAACTCGCTGCGCGGCGTCTCGATGCGATGCGAAGCCGCTGCTTCTTCCGGCTCGTACTCGTGGATTTCCTCCACCGTCTCGATGCCCAGTTCCTGTGTAGCGACTTCTGCTTCCTCAGCCTCCGCAATCGCAGGCGGCGCCGGAACCGGTTCCGCCATCGGAGGCGCGATCGTCTCCAGATTCTCAACCGGCACGTTTTCAGGAACCGGCATCACCGCAACCGCCGACTCCTCGGGAGCCTCGGTTACAACCGCGGGCTCAGCACCCGTGGCCTGCGCTTCAGGTGAGGGAGCGCTTTCGACAGGACGCTCGGAGCGGCGATGCCGGGAGAGCGATTCTCCGGGAAGCATGGAACCCCCATCCCAGCCGACCGGCACTTCCACCATCGTGGAAGGCTTGAAGCTGGACGGCGTGGGAGCCGGGCCGCGACTCGATGGAGCGCTGGACGCGGGCTTCGATTCGTTGCGCCCGCCGCCGCCGTAGCGGGAGAGCGATTCTCCGGGGAGAACAATCGGCAGATTCTGCGCCGGCATTCCGCCGGGCGCCCCACGCTCAGGCAGAGCTACCGGTTCCGCCGAAGTCGCCTCCGCGACAATCTCCGGAGAGTCGAGGGTGCCCTGGTCGCTGCGAGGACCCCGTCCCCGGAAACGACGGCCGCGACGGCCATGCCAGCGGCGACTACCGTCTCCACCCTGATCCTGCCCGCCACGGTCCGATCCGCCACGCTCCTGCCCACCACGATCCGATCCGCCACGGTCGGGTCCACTACGGTCGGATCCCGCGCGTTCCTGGCCGCGACCAGCTCCGCGGTCGGGCCGTTCGCCCCGCTCAGCTCGCTCGCCTCGGTCATTGCGGCGAGCTGGAGCTTCCGCCGCCGAAAGCTCGGGTTCTGCGTCGCGGCTCACCGGTCGCGCCTCGCGCGGCTCACGGGTTTCGCGGCCGCGGCGTCCGTTGCCGGCCCCCGCGTCGCCACGGTCAAATTCGGCCGAGTCCTCTTCCTGCTCCTCGAGGAAATCGGTCACGTAAAGAAACGCGTCGCGCTCCAGGCCAATGTCGACAAACGCCGACTGCATGCCCGGCAGCACGCGCGTCACACGACCCTTATAAACAGAGCCGGCTAGTGTGTATTCATTTTCACGCTCGTAGTAGATCTCTGCGAGCTGATCGTCTTCAAGAATCGCAAGCCGCGTTTCATGCGGCGTGCTGGAGATGCAAATTTCCTTTGCCATTCCGCCTCAAAATGCCAGGGCGGAACGAGCGGCTACCGGGGAAGATCGGAGCTGAAGGAGGAGAGTCCGGGAGATTGCGCGCACCGGCCCGTGCCGCCTCGCCCTCGCTGAGGGGAGATGGTTGGGGAGAGTTCGCTGGGAATTTGCATTCTTTCCGGAGAGTCGTTCCTGCGCGACGATGTGACCGCTTCAGCCATACATGGCGGGGTCGTTAGCCATCGATTCGCGTTCATTCCTGATCCTGCCCGGCCCGTTTTCGATCCACCTGGCCGGTTAAATAAACTTCGTTCAAACTGCGCCCGCCCTGCGGGCCTTGCCGGTTTTAAAATTCGCTGCTAAAACCTGTTCGCCGTTAGTTCACAAAACGGCTCATGCGGACGTTCATCACCATACCGAGAGCCAGAAAAGTGAACAGTACCGAAGATCCCCCATAGCTCATGAGAGGAAGGGGAATGCCGGTTACCGGCATCAGTCCCAGAACCATTCCGACGTTGACGGCGATCTGGAAAATCAGTACCGCCGCCACGCCCATCACCAGGAACGAACCTGGCAGGTCTGCGGCTGTCTGAGCGTTTTGAATCAAACGCATCAGTATCAAAAAGTATATCAGGAGCACAAGAATCGCGCCCACGAAGCCGTGCTCCTCGCTGAATGCCGCAAAGATGAAGTCCGTGTAAGGGATGGGAAGGAAGTCCCCCTGGGTCTGCGTGCCCTGGTTGGCGCCCCGCCCGAAAACCCCGCCATCGCCCACCGCAATCTTGGATTGCAGAATCTGATACCCCGTTCCCCGCGGGTCCGCGTCCGGGTTCATGAAGCTGGTCAGCCGGGCCTTCTGGTACGGCTTCAGAACCTTGCCGCTCTTCCACACCCCGCCTACCGCCAGCAGGATCACCAGAACCAGAATGCCGCCCTTGCGCCAGTCGATGCCCCCCAGGAAAAGGCCCACCAACAGGACCGGGGAGTACGTCAGCGCCGTGCCCATGTCGGGCTGCTTCAGAACCAGCAGCATGGGCAAAGCAACAAACCCAATCGCTTTGAAGATGTCTTTCCAGGTCAGTTCCCTGCCCACCAGATTGCTGAAGTAGCGCGCGACCAGCAGGATCAGGACCAGCTTGACCCACTCCGACGGCTGGAAGTGCGCGCCCCCGGGAAGTTTGATCCACCGTTTGCCGCCGTTGACGCGCGTGCCCACAGCAAGGACCGCCACCAGCCCGAGCAGGCAGAAACCGTAGATCCAGTAAATGATGCTGAGCAGTTTGTGGTAGTCGAGCACCGACATCACGAACATCGCCAGCAGCCCGCCGGCGATCCAGAGAATCTGCATCCGCTGGAAGCCGTGAAATTTGGTGTGCAGCGTGGCGCTGTAGATTTCGAAAACGCTGATGACGGACAGGAGCAGAACAAAAGCAAGCAGCGTCCAGTCGAAATCGCGGAGGGAGAGAAAGCGGCGCATAAGCTACGGAATCCCCGCAACGGGTACTGAGTCAGGGTCACCAGGGGGTTCTGCTGTGATTATCGCATTGCGGCCGGAATGCGTCAGTGCCGCGAACTGGGTATTCGCCCTCGTCCTCAAGGGGCGCCGCCTCCCGCCCCGCACGTACCATATTTTCCATGAGCTGGATTGGATGGGCCATTCTCTCCGCAGTCTTCGCCGCCGCAACCGCGCTGCTCGCCAAGGTCGGCGTGGCCCACGTCGATTCCAACCTGGCCACCGCGCTGCGCACCACCGTCGTCGTCGTCTTTGCCTGGGGAATCGCCCTGGCGCTCGGCAAACATGGCGAGATTCGCTCTCTCGACCGCCGCACCCTGATGTTCCTGGCCCTCTCCGGCCTGGCCACCGGACTCTCCTGGCTCTGCTATTTCCGCGCCCTGCAACTGGGCCCGGCGTCCCGCGTCGCCCCTCTCGACAAACTCAGCGTGCCCCTCGTCATGCTCTTCGCATGGTTGCTGCTGGGAGAAAAGCTGGGAACCGGATCGCTCATCGGCGGCCTCCTGATCACAGCCGGCGCAATCGTCATGGTCCTTGGGTGACGAGCCGCGCAACCTCGATCCGGACCCCGGTGTTCCTGACTTTGATTAGTGGGCAATGAGGGACTCGAACTTGAGCCGTCTTGCGGGCGTCTGAGCCCGCAGGCGAAATCCTGAGCGAACGCAGAGAGTCGAAGGACCTCGTGCGCCAACGATTCCAACCTTTGAATGGCAGTGCAGGGTACGAACTTGAGCCGTCTTGCCGGCGTCGAGCCCGCAGCCGAAGTCCTGAGCAAACGCAGAGAGTCGAAGGACCTCGTGCGCCAACGATTCCAACCTTTGAATGGCAGTGCAGGGTACGAACGTGAGCCGCTTTGCGAACGTCGAGCCAACTTCACTCGGAGAGGCATGGTGGGCAGTGAGGGACTCGAACCCCCGACTTCCTGCTTGTAAGGCAGGCGCTCTAACCAGCTGAGCTAACCGCCCGAAACCGGCCGCGTCCGGATTCTCGCTTCAGGATGCAAAGCGCACCGGGACGCTGTTGAAACAATTTTAGCAATGTCGGGTCCAGCGACCCGTCTCGCTCAGCCTATTTCGTCTCCGACTCGCGGTGGTTGCGAAGGGCCACGCGGATTTCGTGCAGGATGAAGTCGGTTCCCAATAGCGTAGCGGCAACCACGGTAAACAAGATCCAGAAGGTCCCAAGTCCAATTCGTAAATGGTCCATCACGCAGTTCCAATCTTGCGGGCTTTCGCCTGCGCTTAACGGCAGTCTACGAGGGGACGGCAGGGCAACCCATACAACAACGGTGCAACGGGGAAGAACGGCGGGGGCAGCGGCCATTGCCCGCATGCCGCCTTCGGTTACGACAGTGCGCTAGCCGAAGCGCGGACCCAGGTTGGCCTCAGGGTTCTGAGACAGCAAGGCGCACACCTCTTCATCGGTGGTCTGCCTGAAATCGTGATAAAACTCGCCGACCGCATGAAACGACTCCGGCGCCTCAATCGAAACCAGGCGATCCACCTCGCGGCGCAGCCCCTCACAACTGCCAGGCGCCGCCACCGGCACCGCGACGATCACGCGGCGGGCGATGGGACGCAGCGCGCGAGCCGCAGCTTTCATCGTGGCGCCAGTCGCCAGCCCATCGTCGACCAGAATAACGGTACGTCCTTCGAGGGGAACCGGCGAACGCCCGCCTCGATAAGCGCTCTCGCGGCGTTCGATCTCCCTACGCTCGCGCCCGACAATCGCGTCAATGGTTTCCTGGGAGATTCGGTGTGCGCGGATAACGTCGTCCTGCAGCACGATCCCCCCTCCACTGGCCACAGCGCCCATCGCCAGTTCTTCCTCGCCGGGAACGCCGAGCTTGCGCACCACGAAAGCATCGAGCGGGAGACGGAGTTCGCGCGCGACCTCGAAAGCAACCGGCACTCCGCCGCGCGGCAATCCCAGCACCATCGCATCTCCCGCGACGAGTTCTACGGCGCATTCCTCGCGAACAATCTGCGCCAGCGCACGACCGGCGTGCCGGCGATCCTGAAAGATGACGATCAAGGACTATCCTTCGCTTGCATTGTTCGCCTTGCCAGGCGGAACTGCAAAGGGGCGAGTGGAACCTTTGCGCGTTCCCTGCGTATTCTTGAAACAGCGGTCCCCATCAGTCCCGGTTCAATTCCTTATGAGCACCGTCACCGTCAACACAGCACCGGCCACCGGAGAGCGCCAGAGCTTTCGCAGTTTTGTCGGAGTCTGCCTCGCCATGGCTGCGCTGAAGCTGGCGATCCAGATCGTCGGCAACATCCTCGCGCAGCGCGCAGGCTACGGCATCTTCCGCGATGAGATGTACTACCTCATCTGCGGCCGACACCTGGCCTTCGGCTACGTCGATCAGCCGCCGATGGTCGCGTTGCAGGCGCGAATCACCGACATCCTCTTCGGCTACGACCACATGTGGTCCCTGCGGTTGTTCTCGGCGCTGGCAGGAGCCTTCAAGGTCTTTCTCACCGGCGCCCTGGTGTGGGCCTTCGGCGGCAATCGCCGGGCCGCAGCCCTGGGCATGCTGGGCGTCATCGTCGCCGGCGTCTATCTCGGGATCGACAGCTTTCTCTCCATGAACTCCTTCGAGCCGGTCTTCTGGCTGCCCTGCGCGCTGGCTCTGGTGCGGATCGTGCAGGAACACGGCCTGCCGGGCCGCGAGCACGTCGTCCGATTCTGGTGGATCGTGCTCGGCGTCAGCGCCGGACTCGGCCTCGAGAACAAATGGAACGAAGTCTTCTTCCTCATCGCCGTGCTGATCGCACTGATCCTCACGCCGCAAAGGCGAATCCTCGCGACCCGCTGGTTTGCCGTCGCCGTCGGGCTCATGGTCGCGTTGGCCTTGCCGAATCTGCTCTGGCAGATCCACAACCACTGGCCGACCCTGGAATGGCTCGCCGGCGTGGCGAAGAGCGATAAGGATGTGAAACTGCCCCCGCTGCAGTTCCTGCTCGGGCAGATCATGACGCTCAACCCCTTCACCTTTCCCATCTGGATCAGCGGCGTGCTCTGGCTTTGGATCGCCCGAGCAGCACGCCCGTTCCGCTTCCTCGGCGTGACCTACCTCGTCTTCCTGTTGCTGATGATGGCGCTCCACGCCAAGGACTACTACCTCGCACCCATCTATGGCATCTTCTACGCGGCCGGAGGCATTTGCATGTTGCAGGGGGTTCGGGTGCCCGTGTGGCGCAATGTCCTGAGGGTTGCCTACGTACTTCTGCTGGTCTTCGGCTTCATCCGCAGCGTTCCGCTCTCAATCCCGGTCCTTCCACCGCAGCAGTTCGTCGCCTACGAGAAAAAGATTGGTTTCACCCCCAAGGATTCCGAGAATCACGACGCGACGATCCTGCCCCAGTTCTACGCCGACCGCTTCGGCTGGCACGAGATGGTCGAGAAAGTAGCGCGCATCTACAATTCCCTGCCCCCGCAGGAGCGCGCGATCACCGGCATCTACACCGGCAACTACGGCGAGGCCAGCGCCATCAACCTCTTCGGCCCCCGCTATGGTTTGCCCGTTGCTGTGAGTGGTCACCAGAGCTACTGGCTGTGGGGTCCGCACGGCTACACCGGCCAGGAAATGATCATCATCAACGGCGCCAAACTCGGCGACATGCAGCAGTCCTACGCCTCGTGCGAGATCGCCGACCGTATGGACAATCCGCTCTCGATGCCCTGGGAGATCAAGCCCATCTATCTTTGCCGTGGCAGAAAATCCACGTATACGGCAGACTGGAAGGACTTCAAGTTCTACTACTGAGGTCCTTCACCCCTGGCAATCGCGCCTGATCCCAGAGTTTCGAGCACGGCCCCCGATTTACCGCGGGTGCTGAACACCTCGCACGCCACCGCCATCGTCGTCGGCACCATCATCGGCAGCGGAATCTTTCTTGTTCCCCAGGAAATGATGCGCGCCACAGGCTCATCGGGCGTGGTGTACATCGCGTGGATCGCCGGCGGCCTGCTTTCGCTCTTCGGCGCGATGACCTACGCCGAACTCAGCACGCTGCTGCCTTACGCTGGCGGTGAGTACGTCTACATCCGCGGCGTCTATGGCGACCTCCCCGCGTTTCTCTATATGTGGACGTGGTTCGCCGTTGCCAAACCGGCGTCCATTGCCAGCGTCACCACCGGCCTGGCGCGCACGCTCGCGATCTTTCCTTCGCTGCACTGGCTGGATGGCGTCGCATTTCATGCCGGGTTCGCGGTGATGTGGTCGCAGGTATTCGCCATCGTGGCGACGTGGCTCATCACCGGGTTGAACTACCTGGGCATTCGCAAGGCCGGCGACTTTCAGCTCGTCTTCACCTGGCTCAAGGGCGTCCTGATCGTCGCGATCGCGGCCATCTGCTTCGGTTCAATGGCCGGCCACTGGGGCAACTTCGCGACAAAATTCATCGGAGCCCACGGCGGCTTTGGCGGATTCATGATCGCGCTCATCGCGGCCTTGTGGGCCTACGACGGCTGGAACGATCTCACCATGGTTGCGGGCGAAGTGCGCAATCCTGGTCGCAGTCTGCCCATCGCCCTCATTGCCGGACTCGGGATCGTCGGCGTGCTGTACATGGCAACGAATGCGGCGATCCAGTACATCCTGCCCGCAGCGCAGATTGCCGCATCTCCGCGGCCGGCGGTGACCGCGCTGGCGGCCATCACCGGGCCATGGGGCGCGGGATTCGTATCGGTCGCGATGGCGGTCAGCATCTTCGTCACCCTCAACGGAACCATCATGTCCGGCGCGCGAGTGCCGTATGCCGCGGCCCGCGATGGGCTGTTCTTCCGCCGCATGGCCGACGTGCATCCGCGATTCCAGAGCCCCTCAACGTCGCTCATCGTGCAGGCGCTGCTGACCACGGGATTGCTCCTTGCTGTGGGGCGCTTCCAGCAACTCTTCGAGCTCGCCATCTTCGCGGAGTGGCTCTTCTACATGATCACCGCCACGACCATCTTCGTTTATCGCCGCCGCGAGACCAGCGCGACGACCTATCACGTGTGGGGATACCCCGTAATTCCAGCGCTGTTCATCCTGGCAGCCGCAGTCCTGCTCGTCTATTCCTACGCCGAGAACCTGAAGAACTCCCTCATCGGCACCGCCATCATCCTGGCCGGCGTGCCTCTGTTCCTCGCATTCAGGAAGCCGCGGCCGTCGCCAGCCAGGCAATAAGCGATACCCAGGCTACTTGAACAGGAATTCCTTCGTCCGCAGTTCCTTAATCGAGTCCCGCAGCTTCGCGGCCTTCTCGAACTCGAACTTCTTCGCCGCCTCGCGCATGTCCGCTTCCAGTTTCCCGATGTAGTTGTCCAGATCCTGCTGCGTCTGGAACTCCGGCATCTCCTCCGCTTCTTCGGCGAGGTCCGCGTACTCGGCCTGCAGAATCTTCGCCAGCGACATGTCGATGTGGCTCATGATCGACGTCGGTGTGATGCCGTGCTCCTCGTTGTACGCGCGCTGGACGGCGCGCCGGCGATCCGTTTCCCCAATGGCCTGCTTCATGGAATCCGTCATCCTGTCGGCGTAGAGAATGGCACGGCCGCTGAGGTGGCGCGCTGCGCGGCCCATGGTCTGAATGAGCGATCCTGACGAACGCAGGAATCCTTCCTTGTCCGCATCGAGGATCGCAACCAGCGACACTTCCGGCAGGTCGAAAATCTTGGCTCTGAAATCAAGAGACCCATCAACGGAGCAAAGCTACTGTCAGCCGGGACGAAGCTAAAACAGCCTTTCGCCTTAGTGTGGCTGCCGCCTACACCGACGATGGCCATCTCAGAGATGCCTACAGGTGCCTAACTGGGTGCCTAGCGTGTGGAAGGTATAAGGATATATACATCCCACAGTCAAGATAGAAGAAGCAAGCAATTCAGCATCTTCTTTCATGTCAACCAGGCCGTTTCTAATCGCAGGCCCGGCCTGCGATTACAGAACACCGTCTGACAGCTAACCTTGGCTTGTTAACGATTCGCACTTTTCCGATTCCTATACTAAAGCAGGTCTCAGTTACCACAGGGAACCCAAAAGTTGCGCAAATGTCTCAAGCTCTAAGATGAGGGTTAAGAGACCGAAATCTTCAGGTTAGAGAGTCAAAACATCGAAGACTTAGCCGGAAGTCCTTTCCCGGAAGCGGAGAATAGAGTAGCTTTTCGCTAAAGTCTTGTTCGTTCGGGCGCCACCTCTTAACTGGGTCGCTGAAAAGATGATAACGATAGGCGAGATGGAATGCGAGCCAGAGGTATGGAAGGAGAACAGCTTGGGAATCTTATCCACGAATTGGAGGACTTTAATTCTTGATACTTAGACGGCCTCTTCCAATTTTCAACCGCAAGTGAAAGGACAGGGACCTTGTTACATGCCTCGAAAGCATTGCGACAGCTTCTCCGTGTTATGAGGCCATGTTCTCATTGGTAGGGTTTTTGCTCCATAGCCTTTGCATGAGCTTGAACTCGACTAAGCGACTTTGATTGTTGTACCAAAGTGTTTCAAGTTGAAGCAATGACGGACGTTGTGTCAGCGCACACGTGGGTAGACGGGCACTCAGATTGTAACAGTGGGTGAGCAGGCTACTCGCCTACGAAGCACATGACTATTCACAGTCTAAAAATGACAACTAGGTGCAGGCCCTGATCCTTAGACTGAACGCTGGAGGAAGAACCCCTATCTTCTGCCACAGCATTCTAAAGAGTGACCGCCAAGCCTGCGCTGGGTGCGGCTACACGTCACACCCCCTTTGCTAATCATCGCACACTCCCTATAGCTATTCTGCTAATCATGCGGGCTTATGTCTTATAGGCGTGCATCTGACGGGCGTATGTCTCGTAGGCGTGTACCTTATAGGTGGGCATCTCGTAGGCGTGCACCTCATTAGGCATGCACCTCATGGGCGTGCAACTGATGGGCGTGTGTCCCGTGTCATACGGGCGTGCATCTCACAGGCGTACATCTCACGGGCATGTTCTTCTTCATCTAAATTTACCATTCATCCCAGATCCTCCTTGGGTTCGAGTTCTTCAAGAGTATATGTAGAACATTCTAGGAGATAAGCTCTCGTCGCTTCATTGTTTGCCACGAAGCAGTCCAACCACGACCTTGTGCTCCATCATGGCCGCACGCCTCAGCGGCATCCATCCTCGATTATCCTTGACATCGGCATCGCTATCGAGCAGCAGCTTGACGATGGCCTCGTGCCCCTTCGCGGTCGTACACCACAGCGGCGTCCGACCGTATCTGGTGTCTTTGGCGTCGGCATCGGCTTTGTCGCTGTCGAGCAGCAGCTTGACGACGGCCTCGTGCCCATTCGTGGCCACCACAGCGGCGTCTGACTCTTTTTATCCTTGGCGTCGGCATCGACTTTGCCGCTATTGAGAAGCAGTTTAACGACGGTCTCGTGGCCCTCTGCGGCCGTATACGGCAGCGGCATCCGATCCTCCTTAGCCTTGACGTCGACACCGACTTTGCCGCTATCGAGCAGCAGCTTGACGACGAGACTGACTCGGGACCACCCTTTTGCCAACACCTCCTCACGCTTTAGGTACTGCCGGGCATCAATTTGGCTTACGCCACAGGCACACCTGCTATGTATATACTGACCTTACCGTCGCCAAATGCTGAGCCTCGAGATAGGACTAAGCCCTAATCCCATCAACCCTTACTGGCGGCTCCGCTAAAACCCCCTGGGCCTAAAATTCTGCCGACTTGATTGTCCTCTTTCGCTCCTTCCCCCTCCTCCTTTGTATAGTACTGCTGGTGCTGTAGATGGAGGTCGGGGAGCTGGTTGGGACGGTTCTGGCGCAGATTGTAGTGCTGGTGGTGCGTGGGCAGGAGTAAGCTTGCCAGGAGTCCTCCTTACTAGAGTATTCGTTCTATTTCGGCCGAGAGATGTAGAAGGACGTTCGGGGAGTTAGGCACTCGTTCTATCTCTTTTCCTGATGTAGCAGCTCTTGCTTTGCCCTTGTTAGTAATCCTTTCGGCCTCCAGACGATCTCTGTCACTGCTTTGAGCTGCGGTCAGTCCAGGGGCATTAGCCTTGTCGTGAGGAGTCTTCTTGCGCCAGGTTTTCTGTCAGACTGTCGGGTGTTCATCAACCGCAAGTCGAGCTTGCGATTAGAACCTGCCAGGTGGAAAGAAGATGCTGAATTAGTTGTCCTTCTATCTGAGAAGAGGACATCTTTATATCACATTCGTACTTCCCTGCCACCTGGGTCCTACCCAGCTGAGCCCTTCAGCTACCTTTGTATAGCTGAACCTCTACGAACCGGCAAATCGCAACCAAAACGCGGCCTATTTAGAGCAGAAAGGAAGGGCCGAGACAGACTTTACCGTATCGCCAAGATGGTACAGCAAGCTCCAGAAGGGTGAAGTGCTGTATTATTCCTATTCCGGCTGACATTTTCTTAGGTATGGCGTCAAGTTGGCTAACAAGAACTAAGGAAAGCTCTTTGTGACATTTAGCAAGCTCTTTGATAGCCACTTTAGCCCTTGGGTACTGAAAATCGACGCGTGCCTGCTCCTCTAATCCTCATTGTTCACACTCTGCAATCATATCCTGAATCCCCAACCGTTTAGACGCTGGTGGCAGTTGTCCTCCCCGATCGCAGGAGCTATAAGCCAGGCGGGCTTTGCGTGGTCAGGCAGGGCAACATAGGCGGGGATTTCTCGAGATCCATTGTAAAGTTCAACCACAGGCTCTATACAAATCGGCGATGACGAGGTGTTGGGACAGATCGATATTGAATACAGGATTGCGGCTACATTTGTGTGCCCTCGCTACCGCAGCTAAGTTACGGCGGGGTAGAGGGTGTTGGCCTTAGGGGTATTGGCAAAGGGGTGGTCCCGAGTCAGTCCCATGACGACAGTATCGTGCCCATTCGTGGTCGCCTATCATAGCGGCGTCCGACCATATCTGGTGTCTTTAGCGTCGGTATCGACTTTGGCTATCGAGCAGCAGTTTAACGACGGCATCGTGCTTATCCATGGCCGCGCTCTGCAGCAACGTCAAACCATAATTATTCTTGACGTCGGCATCGACCTTACCGCTATCGAGCAACAGCTTGACGACGGCCTCGTGTACCTCCGTGGCCGCATACCACAGTGGCGTCTGACTATAAATATCTTTAGCGTCGGCATCGACTTTGCCGCTATCGAGCAACAGCCTAACGACGGCGTAGTGCCCCCTCTCAGCCGCATACAACAAGGGCGTTTGACCATCTTTATCCTTGACATCGGCACTGACTTTACCGCTATCGAGCAACAGCTTAACGACGGCCTCGTGTCCATTCCTGACCGCCCACCATAGCAGTGTCCGACCATAATTACACTTGACGTCGGCATCGACCTTGCCGCTATCGAGCAGCAGCTTAACGACGGTCTCGTGTCCCTCCATGACCGCATACCACAGCGGCGTCAGACCATAATTATCCTTGACGTCGGCATCGCTATCGAGCAGCAGCTTAACGACGATCTCATGCCCATTCGTGGCCGCATAGCGCAGCGGCGTCAGACCCTCTTTGTCCTTAACGTTGGCATCGACTTTGCCGCTATCGAGTAGCAGCTTAACGACGGGCCCGTGCCCATTCATGGCCGCATACCACAGCGGCGTCCGACCATATCTGGCGTCTTTGGCGTCGGCATCGACTTTGCCACTATCGAGCAGCAGCTTAACGACGGTCCCGTGTCCTTTAACGGCCGCCCATAACAGCGGCGTCCAACCTCGTCTATCCTCGGCGTCGGCATCAACTTTGCCGCTATCGAGCAGTAGCTTAACGACGGCCCCGTGCCCATTCGTGGCCGCATACCACAGCGGCGTCCGACCATATCTGGCGTCTTTGGCGTCGGCATCGACTTTGCCACTATCGAGCAGCAGCTTAACGACTGTCCCGTGTCCTTTAACGGCCGCCCATAACAGCGGCGTCGGCTCCTTAATCTCTGTCGCAGCCGCCATCGCGAGCGGTCTGCTGGGTCTGGCTCGCAGCGGCGCGGCGCTGTTCGGTAAGGGCGGCTGCGAGCGATCATGATTCGGCTTTCCCGCGGATATTTCTCTTTGATGGGGATCATCGGTGACCATGCGGGGCTGGCTGTGCTGACGGCTGCCGGTTGCGATATGAAACCGTTCGGGGGTACGAGATCACCCAGTTCGTGGGACCGGGCTGGGGATGCGTTGACGCCGAAGGTCCGAGCCGATTGGTGACGCGTGATTACCGCGCGGCGAGCCGACTGACCACCGAGGAGGGGAACGGTGGAGAGGGCTATCTCCGATGCGCAGCAAGCGGATTCGTCTTTATGCGCTCACCGGGGGACGTACAAGGCCGCGTCACTACCTAGCAATACGCTGAATCAGTAGATGCATATAAAG
>CAVPCB010000142.1:0-179437 GCA_963702285.1 uncultured Acidobacteriaceae bacterium
CCACTAACATAATTGGCCGACTTACTCCCCCAAACTGATATTCTGAACTTAAGATAGAAAAAGGAAAAAGCCTCGCCCTTCCGGCGGGGCTTTTCTATGCCCGCCACGCGCGGGCTTTCCTTTTTCTTCTCCATGAGTTATCGGGGAGACCGGGTTTGGCGGCCCGGTCGCATGCGATGGGTCTGCAGGGGTGCAGGCCCTTTGCTGTTTTCGCTAACAGCTAACAGCTGACCGCTGACAGCTACCAACCCAGCAAGGAGCAAACATCATGCAGGAATCAGAACAGCAACAAGCGAACCCCGGCGGCCTCGCCCCCGAACATCGCCAGTGCCACTACCTGCTCGGCAACGGCGCAACCTGCCGCCGATGGGCCGTCCTCGGCCACGAGCATTGCCACTCCCACCACCGCTACCTCAACGCCCGCCCCGAGCGCCCCATCGACGTCCCCCTCCTCGAGGACGAGGGCTCTCTCACCTACGTCCTCTCCCAAACCGTCCAGGCGCTGGCCTGGGGCACGCTGCCCACCGCCAACGGCCACACCATTCTCGCCGCCTGCCGCCTGGTCCAGAACAACCTCACCACCCGTCTCGAAACCGCCAAACTCCGGTTCAAAGTGCGCCGCCTCGGCATCCCCGAACACGAAATTTTCGACGAGCCAGGCGCGTCAGAGCCTGTCCTGAGCGCGGAGCCCGGTCCCCGGTGCCCGGTGCCCGAGCCTTCCGCCAACCCCGTCAAGGTCCCGCCCAAAAACGTCTGCTTCCGCGACCTCAAGAAGGACTGGGAAAAGAGCCTGCAGCGCACCGAAAATGCGGTGGGCGACATGTACTTCAAGCGTGTCGGCGAAAGCCAGGAAGACTTCAAGGCCTCCCGCGCCACTCCCTTCGAGCACCTCGCCGAGGCGGACCGCGAAGTCGAGCGCGCCCGCGCTCTGGCCAAAGCGCAAGCCGAGACCTGTTCACCAACCTGCTAACTCCAGGGGGATCCGCCGGCCTGCCCTCGTCACGGAATCAATCACTTCCCGAGGGATAGATCCCCTCAAATCGCTTTTCGAAAGGAACAAAACGAAGAAGGACCTCACCACCCATTCCGGCTCCCAGCTCCAAGCTCCCGGCTCCCTGCTAAGGGATTCCCAAAACCGTCCCGCAACGGCCAGATACGGTACTTAAGAATGAAGCGCAGGGCCGGTGTGTCTTGACCTTTGACTCGTGAGGGTATCCGCTGCTTGCTATGGGGTGAACCTGGCCGTCAGGGTCTTGCGGGGTTTCGGTTTTCTCGTGGCGCCCGGGACAGCTTTGGTTCCCGGCTACAGGCTACTGGCCACCGGCTGTAGTTTGCGGTTTCGGCGTCTGCTTCTCGATTTTTGCTGACGGACTTCGACTGACATTCCCAAAATGGTCCGCGCGGAACGGCGGATACAGTACTTAAGAATGAAGCGCAGGGCCGGTGTGTCTTGATCTTTGGACTACGAGGGTATCCGCTGCTTGCTATGGGGTGAACCTGGCCTTCAGGCGGTTTTTGTTTCGGCCGGCTTTGTATTCTGGTTATTCGCTGACGGACTTCGACGGAACATTCCCAAAATGGTCCGCGGAACGGCGGATACAGTACTTAAGAATGAAGTGCAGGGCCGGTGTGTCTTGATCTTTGGCCTGCGAAGGTATCCGCTGCTTGCTATGGGGTGAACCTGGCCGTCAGCGTGTTTCGGGGGGTCGGTTTCTACTGGCGCCAGGACAACTTTGGTCCCCGGCTACTGGCTACTGGCTTCCGGCTGTAGTTTGCGGTTTCGGCGTCTGCTTCTCGGTTTTTCGCTGACGGACTTCGACGGACTTTCCCAAAATGGTCTGCGGAAGGGCGGATACAGTACTTAAGAATGAAGTGCAGGATCGGTGTGTCTTGACCTCTGACTCGTGAGGGTATCCGCTGCTTGCTATGGGGTGAACCTGGCCGTCAGCGTGTTTTGGGGGGTCGGTTTCTACTGGCAGCATGCAACAGCTTTAGTTCCCGGCTACCGGCTGCTGGCTACGGGCTAACGGCTACAGGCTACGGGCTACGGGCTCCCAGCTCCCGGCTATTGGCTACAGCCTACCGCCTACAGGCAACAGACTACTGGCTTGCGGCCGCAGGCCGCAGGAGCGGGAACAGGATCACATCCCGAATCGACCGCGCGCCGGTCAGGATCATGGTCAGCCGGTCGATGCCGATGCCCTCGCCCGCCGTCGGAGGCAGCCCGTAGGCCAGCGCCCGCACGTAGTCGACATCCATCTGGTGGGCTTCCTCGTCGCCGCGCTCGTGCTGCTCGAGCTGTTCCTTGAAGCGCCGGAACTGCTCCTCGGGATCGTTC
The DNA here is from genome assembly GCA_963702285.1 of uncultured Acidobacteriaceae bacterium. Classification (GTDB taxonomy): domain Bacteria; phylum Acidobacteriota; class Terriglobia; order Terriglobales; family Acidobacteriaceae; genus Palsa-343. The sequence goes on from CAVPCB010000142.1 coordinate 2,339, forward strand.
AGCTCGGAGAAGGCATTCCCCAGCTCGAACCCGCCAATGTAGAACTCGAAGCGCTCGACCCAGTCGGGCTCGTCGGGCTTTTGCTTGGACAAAGGAGAAACCGCCAACGGAAATTCGTAGATGATGGTCGGCTGGATGAGATGCCGCTCCGCGATCATTCGAAGAGATCAGCGATGGCCTTTCCGTAACGGTCCTGCCACCCGACTCTAGTTTGGCTTCAATCTCTCGAAGAGCGAATCGAAATTCTGATCAGGACATTTGACTCGCCGTGCTGTAACGCTGAGCTCTGCTCCCTAAGATCAGTTCGAATGACCGCGCATCGGACAGAAATGGCGAAATCTCCCGGCTTGCAAAAATCGACGATCTGGGACGTCAGGCTCCATAGATAGTCCGGCCACCACTTGATGATGGCCTCGCGCATGGTCAGCGTTTCCCACTTCGCGAGATCAATCTCGACCCCGTTGAAGTGCGTGACCGTCAGTCCCGTTCACTTCCTTCGCCACATACGCGATCAGCTCCTGCGTCAGCGCGATCAGATCCTTGTAGTTCGCGTACGCCTGGTAAAACTCCAGCATCGTGAACTCGGGATTGTGCTGCGTCGAGATGCCCTCGTTGCGGAAGTTGCGGTTGATCTCGTAGACACGATCGAACCCGCCCACCACCAGCCGCTTCAGATACAGCTCCGGCGCGATGCGCAGAAACAATTCAATGTCGAGCGCGTTGTGATGCGTCGTGAACGGCCGCGCCATCGCCCCGCCCGCAATCGGCTGCATCATCGGCGTCTCCACCTCGATGTACCCGCGCGCATCGAAGAAGCGCCGCATCGCCCGCAGCACGGCCGCGCGCTTCACGAACACGTCGCGAACATGAATCTCCGGCGCCTGGCTCCCAGCTCCCGGATCCTGGCTCTCGGCTCCCGGCTCCCCGCTCCCAGCCTCGTTCAGAACGCCGTTCATGAACAGGTCCACATACCGCTGCCGGTAGCGCAGCTCGATGTCGGCCAGGCCGTGGAACTTCTCCGGCAGCGCCAGCAGAGCCTTGGCCAGGAACGTGATCGTCTCGACGTGAATGGTCAGCTCGTTGGTCCGCGTGCGAAACAAGTAGCCCGTCACGCCGATGTGATCGCCGAGGTCGAGCAGCTTGTACAGCTCAAAGGCCGGATCGCCCACCGCATCTTTGCGGACGTAGATCTGCAGTCGCGCGCCCTCCTGCTGCAGCGTCGCAAAGCCTGCCTTGCCCTGCTGCCGGATCGCCATGATCCGTCCGGCCACAGCAATAGGCACGCGGGTCGCCTCAAACTGCTCGCCGATCCAGGTGTCGTACTGCGCGCGGATCTTCGCAATCGCCGCCAGCGGATGATCGGCCGGCGGCGCGAAGGTGTTGGGATACGCCTGCTGCCCCAGCCCGGCAATCTGCTTCAGCTTCTCCTGACGAAGCGCGTAGAGGTTTCGCTCAAACTCGGACTCGAACTGGTCGTAGCTCATGTTCTCCGTTCGAGTATAACTTTCACCCGTCCGCCCCTTGCCGCGCCCCGCGAATCGCCGCGCTGCTGGTGTATAACAAGGCGGGAAGTGAGGCCCGCATGCCGCAGGATTCATCGAGCCGCGAACCCAAACGCTCCAGCCTGGCCGATGGCCTCATCCGCGCCGAGAAGATGCTGCAGGTGGCGTTCATCCTGCCCGCCGCGGTCGCGGCCGGATGGCTGATCGGCGTCGGCCTCGACAAGTGGCTCCATCAGAAATGGATCTACCTGGCGGGCATCATCCTGGGGGCGGCCGCCGGGTTCGTCGAAGTCTTTCGCCTGGTGCTCGGCCAGGAAAAAGCCATGGAGAAGGACGACCGGTGAGCCAGGAGGACGGCCCGCTCTCGAACCTCGCCGGCTCGATGACCGACGACGATCTGCGCGAGATGCTCCGCCGCGCGCTGCGCACGGTGGTCATTCTCGCCCTGTTGCTGTGGGTGGTTTTCACTCTGACGCTGGGCTGGCAGTCGGGTTTGCTGGAGCTGGCCGGAGCGGTCATCTCGTATACCGGCATCCGGGAATGGCGCAACCTTGCGCTGACCATTTTCTCGAAGCTGGACAATCAGTTGCCGTCCCGGCCGGTGGGGCGCACTTTGGTCATGTTTTTTCTTCGTCTGGCGATGGTTGGAGGGATTCTGTATGTTAGTCTAAGGTGTTTGAACGGTAGCGTTTACGCCTTAGTCGCGGGCATCGGATTAGCCGTCGTTGCCCTTTCCATCGAGGCTCTTCGCCTCCTTCGCCAATAGAGACTGCATGCTCGCCTGGATCAACTTCATTACCCGTCTGCTGAACGAGTGGTTTGGCGCGCCGATCGATGCGCTGCTGAACAAGCTCGGCATTCATGCCATCCACCCCGGCCACCCGATCAACAACACGCTGACGCTGGAGCTGATCGTCTTCACCGGGATGACCCTGTTCTTCCTCCTGGTCCGGGCGCGGCTCAGCGTGGAGAAGCCTGGAAACGCGCAGCATCTGGCGGAGATGGTCCATGAATTCGTCAGCAGCCAGGCGGAGCAGGTGATGGGGCACGGATACGAGCGCTTCCTTCCGGTGCTGACCTGCCTGCTGGTCTTCATCCTGCTGTGTAACTGCTTCGGGCTATTTCCGGGCGTCGATACGCCGACCGCGAACCCGTCGGTTCCGCTGGGCCTGGCGCTGTTCACGTTCGCCTATTACAACTGGAATGGCCTGCGCGCCCAGGGTCTGATTGGGTATGTCAAGCACTTCATGGGCCCGGTGTGGTGGATCGCGCCGCTGATGTTCCCGATCGAGATCATTTCGCACCTCGCTCGCATCATGTCGCTGACGGTTCGTCTCTACGCCAATATGTTTGCCAGCGATCTTCTGACGGTGGTCTTCTTCTCGCTGATCCCGCCGGCGGTTCCCATCATCTTTTTGGGACTGCACTTCGGCGTGGCCATCATCCAGAGCTACATCTTTATGCTGCTGACCACGATTTACCTGGCGGAGGCGACAACGCATCCGGAGCACTAGAAATCTTCCGGCCGGAGGACCGCTTCCACTCCGGCAAGGGGAACGCCGTTCAGCGTGAGGGGGCCAGCACGGTGAGCCTCAACCACCCACTGGCGGCAATCTTATGGAAGCCAGGAGAAACACGATGCGGAAACTGCAATATGTCTTCATGACGCTGGCCGCGCTGTTCATGGCGTCCCCGGCGTTCGCACAAGCAAGCGGGGGCGGCAGCACGGCACCCAGCTGGGTACCGATCGGCGCCGGCATCGGCATGGCCATCGCTTCGGGTCTCTGCGGACTCGGACAGGGACGTGCCACCGCGTCGGCGACCGAAGCTCTGGCTCGCAATCCCGGCGCTCGCGCCGGCATTCTGACCATGCTGCTGCTCGGTTTGGCCTTCATGGAATCGCTGGCGCTGTTCACGCTGCTGATTGTGTTCGCGGTCGTGAAGTAGGTTCAGCTCAGGCCGAAGAAGGTCAAACAAAAACTCCCTGCCTCGGCAGGGAGTTTCTGTTTGGAGCGACACCCCGCTACTGCTGGAGAGTCTTGAGATAGTCCGTGAGATTCGCGAGCCTCTGATGCTCCAGCATGTCCGGAGACGGACTGCTTTTATCGAGCGACCGAAGCGCCGAACCCCAAACTGGCATGTCCTGGGAGCCATGGGCCGGCTCTTCCATTCCGAACTGCAGGACGGAATAGATGTGAGCCTCTGGGAATTTGCCGCCGTTGTCCTTCGCAAGCTGCGCGAGGTTCGGTGGCTGGTCCTTCAGAGCCGCTGCGGCTGGTCCGCCGCCCTTGCCATCTGCCCCGTGGCAAACGGCGCAATACGTGTTGAACATCTGTTTCCCGGATGCGGGTGAGGTACGTTGCACCGGCACCTGTTTGATGACGGGTCCTGTCTGGGCTATTCCGAAAGCGGCGGTGGCCAGCAGCCCCGCCACGAATGCGACGTGGATTCGATTCGGCATAATAACCCTCCTTTCCGGGATTTAATGCTCCTGCTTCCGCATGCACGACTGTATGTGACGGTGGGCACAGGAAGACGGCGAGGAGTACCCCAAAAGTTGCTGTTGGAGGATGCAATTGTGTCGATAGCGAAGAGGCTCCAGGCCTGTGACGGCTAACACAAAATGCCGGTGGATTCGGATTCTCCCCGCAACCGCGGTGGGCAATTCGGATGGCGCGATCGCTCAAGCATTGTCGAGGCAAATCGCAAGCGAAATTGCGCCCAGTAACTGATGCCCGAAAAGTTGCAAGCGCCTGCGGGATCGGGCTAACCCAAAGGGGCCCCCTTGAGTCATAATGCTTGCAGCGGGCGCATTTGGCGCTTGCATTAACTTCGGTGCAGCAGGCAAAAAGGTGGCGAAACGTTGGGGCATCACCCCCGGTGCCCTGTCATCCTTGCATCGAGCAGCGAGGAATGCCGTGGCGATTTTCAAGTCTCGTAAATCCCGGAAGTCTCGCAAACCTGCGGAAATCGGTGTGACGGTTCTAGTGGGATTCTGGCAAGAGGATGGCGTGTGGAATGCGAGCGCACTCGATCTCCCCGTCGCAGTTTTTGGGGTTACTTTTGAAGAAGCACGCGCGCATTTCGAAGACGCGATCGTCTCCCATTTTGAGACCCTGTGCGAACTGGGCCGAATAGAAAAAACGATCAAGCATCTGAAGAGCGCAGAAGAGGACCGTAAGTTCTACGAGCGGATTCCGCCGCGACAGGCGTTTGAGAAATATCTCGTTAATCCTCAGGAGCCGTGTCTCGTGCACGCATAGCAGGGGCAAGTGGATAAGCTGCCAACGCAGTTGAGATGGTCGGAATTCGTGGCGGCGCTGAAATATCTGAACTACAGGCCGCTGAAATCAAAGCGTGGAGCGGCCAGAAGCTTCGAACGTCTTGCCGATGGCGAAATCGTCACCTTTCACGAGCCACACGGTGGCGACACACTCAGAAAAGGCACGCTCAGCGAATACATTCGGAAATTGGGGATCACGCGTGAGGAGTTTGACGAAGCGCTCTCAGGCGCTGCCCAAAAAAATGAGGCGGATGACGAGCGATTCCGGCGCACTGTTGAACCGGACGGAACGATAGTCTCGAACTGTATGCTCTGTCTCGGAGTGGTAAAGAAATCAAAAGACGAAGAAGAGGTAAACGCAGCGGAGGCCGCTCATTCGTGCTGGCTGTTGCCCACTGAAGTTCCTGCGCCCTAGCGCTCACTGGGAAATTTCAAATCTTGTCCCCTCGCCGGGAAGGAAAGATGGACTTTTCCGGGCTTGTCAAGGCATACTCACAGTACTTCGCTATGGCGGTTCAGCCCGTGGACCGGCGCGGGCTGGTACACGCTCATTCGGGAACGTAGTCGGGCCTCATCTCCAGATCAGGAGGGCGCAGGTGAACACGAATCTCTCTCGCCGTAGCTTCTTTGGATTGGCCGCTGCCGCAACAGCTGCCGCGGCTGTACCGATTCTGACCGAACCGGAGCTGGCGCGCGCCCAGCGTACGCGCGTTGTTCGCGAGTTCCCGGCCGGAGCTGTGCGCATCGACTCCAACGAGAACCCGCTGGGGCCGTGCAGTGGGGCGTGCGCGACGATGAGCAGTCTTCTGCCGGAAGGCGGGCGCTACGACGACGAACTCACGGTGAAGCTGGTGAAGACGTTCAGCGAACTCGAGGGCCTGAAGCCGGAGTACGTCCGTATCTATGCCGGATCGAGCGAGCCTCTGCACTACACGGTGATGGCGCTCACCTCGAAAGAGCGCAGTCTGGTGGTTGCCGACCCCAGCTACGAAGCTCCGATGTATGCGGCGCAGGCCAATGGCGCGAAGATCGTGAAGGTACCGCTGGCTCAGGATTACTCGCACGATGTGAAGGCCATGATTGCGGCCGACCCGAATGCGGGCGTGTTCTACATCTGCAATCCGAATAACCCGACGGGAACGATCACGAGCCGCGCCGACATCGAGTATGCGCTGGAGCACAAACCGCAGGGGTCGATTCTGCTGGTGGACGAGGCTTACATCCACTTCAGCGAAGCGACGCCGACGCTGGATCTGGTGAAGGCGGACAAGGATCTGATTGTGCTGCGGACCTTCTCGAAGATCTACGGCATGGCGGGGCTGCGCTGCGGGGCGGCGATTGCGCGGCCGGATCTTCTGTCGAAACTGCAGACTTACGGCACGAACTTTTTACCGATCCTCGGCGTCGCGGCGGCAACCAGCAGCCTGCAGGTCCCGGAGCTGGTGCCGGAGCGAAAGAAGATCAACACCGACATCCGCAACGAGACGTTCTCGTGGCTGACGGCGAACAACTACAAGTTCATTCCGTCGCAGACGAACTGCTTTATGGTCGACGCGGGGCGGCCGGGCCGGGGTGTCATCGACGCGATGGCGGCGAAGAATGTGTTCATCGGGCGCACCTGGCCCATCTGGCCGGACTATGTACGGATCACGGTGGGGACGCGGAGCGAGATGGCGAAGTTCCAGGAGGCGTGGAAAGCAGTGATGAACGCACCGGCTTCGGCATCCGAGCCAACCCGGCGCGGATCGCCTTCCCTGGCGCTGGGATCAGGAGACCTGCCGCCGGCCATGCGGCTTTCGTAGACCTGGACAGCAGTACGGAACGGCGCGGGTTATTCCACCCGCGCCGATTCTTTTTTGTTCGCTACTGCTTCTTGCCGGCGTCGAGCACAGGCGTGACATTTCCGCCGATGAAGAAGGTGCAGTTGGCGCCCTGATGATTGCAGACATCGCGCTGCATGTTGATTCTCTGCAGTTCGATGAACTGTTGCGGGGAGAGGTCCATGGCCTGGCGGTAGGCGTTGTCGGCCTGAGCGCGGCTGGTCTCGGCTGCTTTGCGCTGGTCCTCGGCGAGCTTGGTCTGTTGCTCGGTAATGGCGCGCTGTTCCTGCTGGGCGGTGGCGATGCGCTGATCTTTGACTGCGTCCGGCGGATTGACGCGGCCCACGTTGAGCTCGGTGACGAGAATGGGGACGCCGCTCTGCTGGACAATTTTGATTGCGGCCGCTGCAACCTCCAGGCCGACGGCGTCGGCGGCGGTTTGGGAGATGGCGATTTCATTCATGTCGCGCTGCTTGACGGAGTCGCGGACCGCAGTGCGAATGGGCTGGTCGAGGTTGCGGGTCCAGAAGCCCCAGGTGCCTTTATCGTCGATGTCGGCGCCGAACTGGCTGACGAGTTTGACCGAGTCGATGATGCGGAAGGTAGCGACGACATGGAAGCTGACGGGAACGCCGGATTTGGTCATCATGTCGTCGAATTCCATATCGATGCGCTCGGGCAGCATGTTGACGTCGACGGCCTGGCTGGTGATGGCTCCATAGGAACGGCCGGTGGTGACGGGCTGGGGATCGATGCCGCCGTGACCGAAGAGGAGTGGCTTTTCGACCCAGACGACCTGATGGCCGGCATCGGGCGCGGCTACGGTGCACCCCGTTAATCCAAGAATGGCAATGGTTACGGGACGGCAAGAGACCGTGAATTCATGTGTTGCTCCTGGTGACGCACCAGCGTATGGCCGCAGGGGCCGGAACGCAATACCACCGAAGGCAGAACGCGAGGCGCTTAGAGCACCGGCCGCCGCGGTTCCTTCGTTCGGGTTCCCTCGCCCAGCAGATGCATGATATTGGCGGGCGGGCGGCCGGCGCGCAGTTCGGCAGCCATGAACTTCATATACGGATCGATGTAGTTGAAGAAGTATTTGTAACCGGCGCAGAGATAGTTCAGGCCCGGTTCTCCGTCGGGCGTGTTCAGGAAGCGATGCTTCGGGCATTCGCCGTTGCAGGCGAAGCGAACTTCGCATTCGCGGCACATGCGCGGCAGCGAATCGAGCTTGTGCGTGCCGAACGCGGTTTGCTGCGGCGATGCCACCAGGGCTTCGAGGGCAGTTTCCGTGATGTTGCCGAGGCGATGCTCGGGGTAGACGAAGTGGTCGCAGGAGTAGAGGTCACCGTTGTGTTCCATGGCGAGGGCTGAGCCGCAGGTTCGGCGGAACACGACAGGCTGGGGTCCAACCCCAGCCAGCTTTCGAGCGCGACGTCGAAGAGCTGCACGTAGGAACGCCCTACGTCTCGCCGGACCCATTCGTCGAAGATGCGGGCCAGAAAGCTGCCATACGCCTCCGGCTCGACAGACCACTCCGTCACCTCGGCGGCCTGGGGGAATGAGGGCTGGATGAGGACGAGGCCATCGCGAACCGGTCCCGCCGCAGCTCTCTCGACAATCGGAATGAACTGCATGAAGGTGCTGCCGATCTCTTTCAGAAACCGGTAGACCTCCAGCGGGTAGTGCGAGTTATGGCGATGGACGACGGTGAGGGTGTTGAATTCGACGTCGAACGCCTTTAGTGTTTCGATCCCGCGCATCACGCGATCGAAGGTGGGGGCGTTGCCTTTGTCGACGCGGTAGAAGTCGTGGAGTTCGCGGGGACCGTCGATGGAGACGCCGACGAGGAAGTTGTTGTGGGCGAGAAACTCCGCCCACTCGTCGTCGATCAGGGTTCCGTTGGTTTGCAGCGCGTTGTGGATCGACTTGCCGCCGGCGTGTTGCTTTTGCAGATCGATGACGGTGCGAAAGAACTCGACACCCAAGCAGGGTCGGCTCGCCGCCCTGCCAGGCAAAGTGGACCTCGTCGCCCGGCTGCGCGGCGATGTACTGCTGAACGTAGCGCTCGAGTAGATCGCGGGACATCGACCAGTGTTTGGTTTGGGGATAGAGGTTCTCTTTTTCCAGATAGAAGCAGTATTTGCAATCGAGATTGCAGATGGGCCCCATGGGCTTGGTCATGATGTGGAAGCCGGAATTCGCCATGAGCGCCTCTGCTGGATTTCATCATCATAGTCGCGCTCTCGCCACGCAAGGCGTGAGTTGACCCGACAGGGGTAATCCACTAGCGTGGTCGTCGGGCAGAGACATGGAGACTCGTCGAACCGTATTGAAAGGGATTGCCGGCGCAGTGGGCGCTGCGGCATGCGGTCTGGACTCGCTGGAAGCCTTTGCGCGCGGGCTCAGCGCGGACAGCAAGAGGCCGAATATCGTTTGCTTTGTCGGAGAGGGGCTGCGCTGGGACGAGCTGTCCTAACGGGCAACAAGATCATCCGGACGCCGAACATGGACCGCATGGGCCGCGAGGGATGCACGTTTCACAACGCGTTCGTGGTGAACGCGCTCTGCCTGCCGTCGCGCGCCACGATGCTGACCGGGATGTATTCGCACTCCACCGGCGCCGTATCGAACGTGCAGGGCAAGATCGATCCGGAACTGCCACTGGTCTCGGACCTGCTGCAGAAGGCCGGCTACGAAACAGCGTTCCTCGGCAAGTCGCACGTCGAGGGCGCGCTGATGGATCACTACTGGGATTACTACTTCGGCTTCGTCGGCCAGGCGGACTATTACCGGCCCCGAATCACCGAAGGCATTCGAGGTAAGTACGGGCCGGCGAAGCTTTATGCAGGCGAGTACGTCGACACGCTGCTGACGCGCAAAGCAGTGGAGTGGCTGCAGCAGAAGCGCGACAAGCCGTTCTGCATCTTCCTGTGGTTTTACTGCGCCGCACGCGCCGTTCTATCGGCCCAGGGACATGGTGAACGATCTGAACGGCGTACCCATCCCGGTACCGGCCGACTTTCGACGAGGACGGAAGGGCTATCCGGGCAAGCCCCGCGCGGTCGCCGACGCCGACGACAAGATCGGCTACTCGGAGGTCTTCAGCGACGATCCGCGCTCGCTGGAGGAGCTGGTGAAGGATCATTATGTCGGGCGTGGAGGACAATGATCGCAACGTCGGCGCGGTTCTTGAGCCGAGCTGGAGCGCCAGAATGTCGCTCGGTAAAACAGCGATCCTGCTTAGCTCCGACCACGGGTTTTTTCTCGGCGAGCATCACCTCTACGACAAGCGGCTGATGTACGAGCCCTCGATTCGTGTGCCGATGATGCTGCGCTATCCGGGCAACATCAAGCCGGAAACGACATCCGACGAGATGGTGTTGAACCTGGACATGGCGCCGACGTTGCTGCGATCTGGCGGGCGTGCCGGTACCCGGCGAGATGCAGGGCAAGAGCATCCTGCCGCTGGCGGAAGGAAAGCCGGGAATCGCCGTGGCGCAAGGACTGGCTCTACGAGTATTACGAATATCCTGGATTTGAAAATGTGCGGCCGTGCCGGGGCGTGCGCACCGAGCGCTACAAGCTGATTCACTTCTTCCTGCGCACCGAAGGAGTTCGAGTTTTACGATTTGAAAATGATCCGGACGAGACGAATAACCTATATGGCAGGCCGGGCATACGAGGAACTGACCGAGCATCTGAAGAAACGCATCGCGGAGCTGCGCGCCGAAACGCACGATACGTACGAGTACAAACCGACGGGGATGCCCCTGCACTATGACTTCGGCACGCAGTCGGAATCGGGACTCGTGAAGCAGAAGAAGTAGGTGCGCCGGTCGAGGCGTCGCCATCGCCAGCTATGCGCGGTATTGTTCCTCGGTGACATGCTCCAGCCATTCCACAGTTTTGCCGTCAAGTTTCTCCTGGATGGCGATGTGCGTCATCGCATTGGTTGACGCTGCTCCGTGCCAATGCTTCTCCCCGGGGGCGAACCAGACAATGTCGCCGGGATGGATCTCCTCGATGGGACCTCCCCAGCGTTGTGCGCGGCCGCAACCGGCGGTGACGATGAGAGTCTGGCCGAGCGGATGCGTGTGCCACGCCGTGCGCGCTCCGGGCTCGAAGGTGACGTAAGCGCCGACCACGCGCGCGGGATTGGGCGCGTCAAAGAGAGGATCGACGCGCACCGATCCGGTGAAGTAATCGGCGGGACCGGGGCGCGAGGCCTGGGAACCGCTGCGAATGATTTCCATGGATGGACGCTCCTTGTTGTGTGATCGATGCCTGGGTTTGATCCCTTTCAGAATAATGGGGGCGGAACCGATTGTAAGCTGGGTGCGTGGGAGGCGCACAGAGGATGGCGAAGGCTGAGCGAGTGGCGGTGGTGACGGGTGGGGCGCAGGGGATCGGGCGGCAGACGGCGGAGTTGCTGGCCGAGCGCGGATATCGGATTGCAATCATCGATCTGCGAAAACCCGAGGCGACGGTGGCGGCGATCGAAGCGCGCGATGCGGATGCGTTTGGATTTGCGGGAGACATCACGGACGAAAAGGTTGTGGAGGAGTTTGCGCGGCGGGTGCTGGAGCGGTTTGGGCGCGTGGATGTGCTGGTGAACAACGCCGGGATCAGCTTGATCCGCGCGGCGGAAGAGACGACGGCGGCGGAGTATCGGCAGATGATGGAGGTGAATCTGGTGGCGCCGTTTCTGCTGTCGCGGGTATTCGGGCGGAAGATGCTGGAGGCGCGGAGCGGGTCGATTGTGAACGTCGCATCGATTGCGGGGTTGGTGGCGGTAGCGGATCGCGCGGCGTACAACGCGTCGAAACACGGGCTGATTGGGCTGACGCGGACGCTGGCCGCGGAGTGGGGTGGGCGCGGCGTGCGGGTGAATGCGGTGTGTCCAGGATGGGTGAAGACGGAGATGGACGTGGCGGATCAGAAGGGTGGGAGCTACAAGGATGCGGACATCACGCAGCGTGTGCCGATGGGACGGTTTGCAACGCCGCAGGATGTAGCGCGGGCGATTGCGTTTCTGGCCGATGAGCGCGAGAGCGGGTTTGTGAACGGCGCGACGCTGACGGTGGATGGCGGATGGAGCTCGGATGGAAGCTGGGAATCGGTGCGGCTGTCGAAGAGGTGAGCGGACAATCTTGCCAGCAACGATGCCGATCAAACTACGCTTAGCCTGATTGGGTTACTTACGTGAAGAAACTCGGGCGCTCGTTGTTGACCCACGGCCTACAATCCATCACATTTGTCAGAATGACCAAAGCAGGCAAAAAACCAGCCTATCTCGCCAGGACTCGTCCGCTGGAGAGCCTGATCTATGTGGTTCGAGAGCAGAAGGTGATGCTCGACAGCGATCTGGCCGCTCTGTATCAGGTAACGACAGGGAATTTGAACCTCGCGGTTCGGCGTAATCGGAGCCGTTTCCCTTTGGATTTCATGTTCGCGCTTTCCGGGGATGAGGCGGATTGTTTGGTCTTGCAAAATGCAATATCAAAGGGAGGTCGAGCTGGGGGAGGTCGAGCTGGGGGAGGTCGTGGTGGCCGACGGACGCCGCCCTTTGCTTTCACCGAACTCGGTGTGGCCATGCTGGCTTCTGTGCTGAACAGCGAACGCGCCGTGCAAATGAACATTCTGATCATGCGCGCTTTTGTGCGGCTTCGCGAAATCGTGGCGCGCAATAAGAACATCGCAGCCCGCATCGAGAAGCTGGAACGGGGCCAGGAACGTTCGATTTCGGTGATTGAGATTCTCGCGGAAGACCTTGGGCGTCTTGCCGTTGAGATGAAGGAGATGAAGGCGCTTCCGCCTGTAACCCGGCGCAGAATTGGATTCCGATAAAACGAAGAGAGCTGAAATTGGGGTTGCGGAAGGCGGATGTTAGCAAGGCCGCCGCAATGACGCGCGATCGTCCGCGTCCGGGCTAGCGAGAGGCGGTGGTGGGTGGCAGTCCGGAATTTGCGGGAGCAACAGTGTAGGTCTGGGCTGCGGCACGTGCAGCCGAAAGCACATTGCCGGGCACGATACCGAGGATCAGCGTCGTTGCTGCGGTGATGAAGACAGCCAACAACAGCGCGAACGAGGGACGCGACACGGCCATCACGGGCGAGGCGCCGGAAGGCTCCGAGTAAATGGAGGCGACGACACGCAGGTAGTAGTACGCCGCGATGCCGCTGTTGATGAGGCCGATGATCGTGAGCCAGATCATCCCGGAGTGGAGTGCGGCGGAGAAGACGTAAAACTTGCCGAAGAATCCGCCGGTGAACGGGATGCCGATGAGCGAGATGAGGAAGAAGGCCATCGCTCCGGCGAGAAGGGGCGAGGCGTAGGCGAGGCCGCGGTAGTCGTCAATGAGGGTGAGGTGGTCGTCGTAGCCGCCGGTGTGACTGATGATGGCGAAGATGCCGACATTCATGGCCGCGTAGGAGACGGCGTAGAAGCTGGCGGCGGCGATTCCTTCGGGTGAGAGCGCGGTGAAAGCGACGAGGATGTAGCCGGCGTGCGCGATCGAGGAGTAGGCGAGCATCCGCTTGACGTTGCGCTGACGAAGGGCGCCAAGGTTCCCGATGGTCATGGAGAGGACCGCGAGCCACCAGAGGATGGCACCCAGTGCGCGTGGAGAGCGGGGAGCGCTCCGTAAGCGATGCGGAGGAGCACAGCGAAGGCAGCGGCTTTGGGGCCGGTGGACATGAGCGCGACGACGGGCGAGGGCGCGCCTTCGTAGACGTCGGGGGTCCAGACATGGAAGGGCGCGGCGGAGACCTTGAAGCCGAGGCCAACGATGATCATGGCGAGGCCGATGGTGAGGAGCGGGCTGATGGGCCCGCCCGCGACGGCTTTGCCAACCGCGGCGGCGATATCGTCGATGCGCGTGCTGCCGGTAGCTCCGAAAATGAGCGCGATGCCGTAAAGGAAGAATGAAGTGGCAAAGGAGCCGAGGAGGAAATACTTGAGGGCTGACTCGGGGCTCTTGCCGGTGTTTGCGGCGGTAGCCCGCCATGATGTAGGTGGAGATGGAAGAGATTTCGAGCGCGATGAAGACCAGCAGCAGCTCGACGGCGGAGGACATGAGCATCATGCCGACGGCGCCGAACTGGATGAGGGCGAAGAGTTCGCCGAGGCCTTCGGTCTCCGGGGTGACCGCGTCGAGGATGATGAGCAGCGTGGCGAGCACGATGCCGGCGATGAGGACGTGGAAGAAGCGCTGAAGGCGTCGGTCCGGACGACGCCGTAATAGGCGGTACCGGCGGGTAGTTGCGCCTGCCAGAAGCTGGTGGCGAGAGCGGCGAGGGTAGCGAGGACGGCGAGCCAGCCGAGAGATTTGCGGCTTGCAGCTTTCGGCATCATCGCGTCGGCGAGCATGACAATGATTCCGCCGAGGGTGAAGAGGACTTCAGGGGCGATGCGCGTAAAGTCGTTCACTGCGCGCCTCCTGAGACGGAAGGCTGGGCCGCACTGGCGATCGGGCTGACGGGAGTCGCAAGGGTATTCGTCGCGCCGGAGAGGGGCGTCATGGCCGGCTCAATGGCTTTGATCCAGTACGGCGAGAGGACGCCCATGGCGAGCATCAGGATCGCCATGGGCCAGAGTGTGACGTGCTCGCGGAAATCGAGGTCGGGAGCGGGGCGGTTGACGACGAGCGAGGACTCCCTGCCGTAGAAGATGCGCTGGATCATCCAGAGCATGTAGGAGGCGCTGAGAATGACGCCGACCGCAGCGACGGCGACCCAGCGCGGATGGGAAGTGAAGGAGCCGCTGAGCACAAGGAACTCCCCAACGAAGCCGTTGAAGAGCGGCAGGCCGATGAGGGCGAGCGAGGTGATCACGAAGAGGGTCGCAAGCCAGGGCAGGCGGCTGGCGAGTCCGCCATAGAGGGTCATGTCGTAGGTGCCGTAGCGTTCGTAGAGAATGCTGACCAGGACGAGCAGCGCGCCACCGGTGAGTCCTTCGTTCAGGGTCTGATAGACGGCGCCGTTGAGACCGGCGAGGGCGAAGCAGAAGATGCCGAGGGTGCAGAAGCTGAGGTTGCCGAGGATGGAGTAGGCGACGAGGCGCTTCATGTCGGTCTGCGCAAGCGCAACGAGGGCGCCGTAGAGGAGACCAACGACGGCCAGGACGATCATGAGGGGCGCGATGGCGCGGGCCTGTTCAGGGAAGAGGCCGAGATTGAAGCGGAAGATGGAATAGAGGCCGAGCTTGCCGGCGATGACCATGGCCATCGCGGTGGGCGCTTCCTGAATGGCGTCGGCGAGCCATCCGTGGAGCGGGAAGACGGGCACCTTGACGGCGAAGGCGACGAGGAAGGCCAGGGAGATCCAGAAGAGGGCATGGGGAGTGAGGCCGAGGGAGCCGGAGGCGAGGAGGCCCTGGAGTTGGACGAAGTCAAACGTGCCGGCTTTGGCGTAGAGGTAAAGGATCGCGACAAGGAAGAGCGCCGAGGGGATGAAGGTATAGAGGAAGAATTTGATGGCGGCCTGGCGTCCGCGGTTCGGACCGAAGAGAGCGATGAGGATGGCCATGGGGACGAGCGAGAGCTCCCAGAATCCGTAGTAGAGGAAGAGGTCGAGCGCGGTGAAGACGCCGATCATCGCGGTCTGCTGGATGAGGAAGAGGAAGTAGAACTCTTTGGTACGGTTTTGAATCGCGCGCCACGAAACGAGGACACCGATGGGAGAGAGGAAGGTAGCGAGCAGAACGAGCCAGAGGGAGAGGCCGTCGACGCCGAGGTGATAGCGGATGGCGGGCGCGGCGATCCAGGGCTGGTTTTCTACAAACTGGAAGCCGTGGTTTGAGTAGTCAAAATGCGCCGGCAGATGAAGGGAGAGAACAAAGGTGACGAGCGTGACGAGCAGAGTGAAGGCCGGCAGGATGCGGCCTTTGCGGGGCAGAAACGCGACGACGATCGCGCCCGCGATGGGGACGAAGGTGATCAGCGTCAGGATGTGGTCAGTCAGCACGGTCGAGTCTTTCGTCGTTCATCGCAGGAAAAAGTGGGTGGTCCATCCGAAGTACGAGATGGCGAGCAAAGCGGCAGCGAAGAGGGCGAGCCACCCCGCGTAGGAACGGATATTGCCGGACTGAATGCGGGCGACCAGGGCGCCGAGGCCCTGCGCGCTGGCGCCGGCGGTGAGTGTGCCGCCATCGATCACGACGCGGTCGATGAGAACGCCCAGGAGCCAGCGGGCGATGAACAGGACAGGGGTGACGATGAGGGCCGAGTAGATTTCGTCGACCCAGTATTTGTTTTTCACCAGCGAGTAGACGGCGCGGAGATTCTCGGCCATGCGCGCCGGGAGGCCGGGCTTCGCGTAGTAAAGGATGTGGGCGAAGAGCCAGCCGAGGAAGGCGACGACGGTCGAAGTGAGAGCAAGAAGCAATTCAAGATGTGAATCGCCGCCGGTGGCGGGGTGGACGGTTTTGACGGCAGGCTCGAGGAAGTGCGAGAACCAGTTGCTGCCGCCGAGGCCTTCGGGCCATCCCATAAAGCCGCCGATGACGGACAGGATGGCGAGGATGACGAGGGGCAAGAGCATGACCCAGGGGCTTTCGTGGATGCGGGTGGGCGTGCGGCTCTGCTTCGAGGACGAGCTTCGTGTCGGAGCGCGCGTGGACCGGGGCCAGATCTTCTTCGTGCGCGGCTTCGGACGTGCGGCGCTCGCCGAAGAAGGTCATGTACCAGAGCCGGAACATATAGAAGGAGGTCAGCCCGGCGGTGAGGAGTCCGACGGCCCAGAAGATTTTGCCGCCGTTGGGCGAGAGGAAGGCCTGGTAGAGGATCTCGTCTTTGCTGACGAAGCCGGCGAAGGGGGGCACGCCGGAGATGGCGAGGACCGCGGCGGTCATGGTCCAGAAGGTGATCGGGATTTTGGTGCGGAGGCCGCCCATGGCGCGCATGTCCTGCTCGCCGGAGAGCGCGTGGATCACGGAGCCGGCGGCGAGAAAGAGCAGCGCCTTGAAGAAGGCGTGCGTGACGAGGTGGAAGATGCCGGCCGAATACGCCGCGACACCGCAGCCGAGGAACATGTAGCCGAGCTGCGAGATGGTGGAGTAGGCGAGGACGCGCTTGATGTCGGTTTGGAGAATGCCGATGGTGGCCGCGAAGAACGCGGTGGCGACGCCGATGGTGGCGACGATGGCGAGCGCGAGCGGCGAGCGGTCGAAGATGACGTGGGTACGCGCGACCATGTAAACGCCGGCGGTGACCATGGTGGCGGCGTGAATGAGCGCGGAGACCGGCGTCGGGCCTTCCATCGCGTCCGGCAGCCAGACGTAGAGCGGAATCTGCGCGGACTTGCCGGTGGCGCCGAGGACAAGGAAAAGGGCGATGGCGGTGAGGAATCCGCTTTGCCATTCGGGGTGCGCGCCAATTTGGCTGAAGACGTCGCTGAAGCTGAGCGAGCCGAAGTGCGCAATCAGGAGGAACATCGCGAGCAGGAAACCGAAGTCGCCGATGCGGTTGACGATGAAAGCCTTTTTGCCGGCGTTGGCGGCGGAGTCGCGCGTGAAGTAGAAGCCGATGAGCAGGTAGGAAGCCAGGCCCACGCCTTCCCAGCCGACGAACATGAGCAGGAAGTTTTCGGCGAGCACGAGGGTGAGCATGAAGAAGAGGAAAAGGTTCATGTAGGCGAAGAATCGCCAGTAGCCTTCCTCTTCGGCCATATAGCCCACGGAGTAGAGGTGAATCAGGAATCCGACACCGGTGACGACGCAGAGCATGACGAGCGTGAGCTGGTCGAGCTGGAAGGTGAAGTCGGCGTGGAAGGAGCCGGCGGCGATCCAGGTGCCGTGGCTTTCGAGACAGGGGAGGGTGAGGGAGCGGAATTTTGTAACAATGGCTGCGACCTGAATCGCCGGGACCAGCGAGGCGATGAGGGCAATGGTGGTGACCAGCGCCTTCGGCAATTTGCGGCCGAGCAGACCGTTCACCAGAAATCCGGCGAGGGGGACGAGCGGGATGAGCCAGAGGTGAAGGTCGGGGTTCATAGTTTCATCAGGTCGATGGAATCGACGTTCAGAGTATTGCGGGCGCGGAAGACCGCGATGATGATGGCGAGGCCAACGGCGGCCTCAGCAGCGGCGACCACCATGACGAAGAAGACGAAGATCTGGCCGTTGACCTGGAGATGGCCGGTGGTTTGGCTCCACTGGCGCGAAAAAGCGATGAAGGCCAGGTTGACAGCATTGAGCATCAGCTCAATCGACATGAAGACGGTAATGATGTTGCGCTTGATGAGAAACGCAGCGACGCCAATGGAGAAGAGGACGGCACTGAGGACGAGATAGTACGCGATCGGAACCACGGCTCAGTGCTCCTTTCTGGCAAGCGCGACGGCGCCGAGGATGGCGACGAGGATGAGGACAGAGGTGACTTCAAAGGGCAGGAGCAGGTCTTTGAAGAGCACGCGGCTGAGGTCGCTGGTGGTGGCCAGATATTCGCCGATGCGAGCCTGGCCGAAGTCGCTGCGGCGCGAGATGAAGATGAAGGTCAGCAGGCCGAGCAGCGCCGCCGCGCCGGGGAATCCTGCGATGTAGGCGAGCTTGCTGCCGTGAGTGCGCTCTTCTTTGCCGGCGTTGAGCAGCATGATCACGAAGGTGAACAGCACCATGATCGCGCCGGAGTAGACGATGACCTGGGCGGCGGCGAGGAATTCGGCGCCCAGCAGCAGGTACAGCACGGCGAGCGAGCTCATGACAACGATGAGCGAGAGCGCGCTGTTGATGGGGTGGCGCTGGAGCAGGAGGTTCAGCGCCCCCGCTACGCACATCGCCGCGAAAATAATGAAGAGAGCCAGATGCATGGTCTTTTAACTTGCCGCAATCCGCGGGTACAGCAAAAACTATTGAGAAACTGGGCCTTCCGAACCGACAAACTCAGGGGCTAAAGCCCGGTTTTTGTTTGCTCGTATGGCACGACTGAAGTCGTGCCCTGATACAAGAGCACTGCTCAGGAAAATCTCAGACCTTGTTGAGCACGACCGAAGTCGTGCGCTTTCAAACCGAATTGTGTGACGACCTCCGGTTGTCCAGAAGCAAAATTGTATTACTGCATCGGCAGCCGGAGGCCGATGCAGAAGCTGGTGACGACGATGTTGGCGACCGCCACGGGCACGAGGAATTTCCATCCAAAGCCCATGAGCTGGTCATAGCGGAAGCGCGGCAGCGTGCCACGCACCCAGATATAGAGAAAGAGAAAACCGAAAACCTTGGCGACGAACCAGAAGACGGAGAAGAATGCAGTGGCGACGGGTCCGTTGCCGAAGTGGAAGAAGGTGCCGAAGGGGCTGGTCCATCCGCCGAAGAAGAGCAGGGTGGCGACGCAGCCGACCGTGATCATGTTGCCGTACTCGGCCATGAAGAACATGGCGAACTTCATCGAGCTGTACTCGGTATGGTAGCCCGCGGTCAGCTCGGACTCGGCTTCGGGAAGATCGAAGGGGGAACGGTTGGTCTCCGCGTACGCCGCCATCAGATAGATGAAGAATGCGACGAACTGGAATCCGCCGAAGAAGTTCCAGGAGAGCAGTCCGTGCGGAGCCTGGACGCCGACGATGTCGCGCAGGCGGAGCGATCCGGAGCGAATCACAACGCCGACCAGGGAAAGGCCGAGGGCGAGCTCGTAGCTGATGACCTGGGCCGAAGCGCGCAGCGCGCCGAGCAACGAGTATTTGTTGTTCGACGACCAGCCGGACAGAGCAATGCCGTAGACGCCGACCGAGGTGATGCCGAGCAGGATCAGCAGGCCGATGTTGTTGTCGGAGATTTGGAAAAACTGCATGCCGTGCCAGGTGACATTTTCGGCGCCGAAGGGAATGACAGAGATGGACAGAAGCGAGCAACCGAGCGCAATCATGGGCGCGAGGATGTACAGCGGACGGTAGACCGCCTCGGGAATCAGATCTTCTTTCAGGAAGAGCTTGGCGCCATCGACCAGCGGCTGGAGCAGGCCAAAGGGCCCGACGCGGCTCGGTCCCCAGCGATTCTGAATGCGGCCGACCAGTTTGCGCTCCAGCAGCACGGTATAGGCCACGCCCATAAGGAAAATCACCACCACCACGATGACCTTGGCGAGGTTGAACAGCAGAAACGGAATGAGGCTTGTGTCCATTGGGTCTTTTCTTAATCCGCTGCTGTTTCGACAGGTTTGTGGGATTCGAGAACGGAGTGCAGGGTCTTGCTGTAGAAGCCGAGCGAGCCGGAGGTGAAGAGCGTGTCGTTGGAGGGCAGGACGAGGTCGGGGCGCGCCCCATCGCCTTCGCTGTGGATGCCTTCGATCTGAACGAGCGCCGGTTTGACGTGCTGATCGTTGCCGGCGAGCAGGTCGAGGCGCGGAACGTCGTAGGAAGGCACGAGACGCTGGATCTCGTCGAAGATGGCGAACGGGTCAAAGGGGCTCAGCTTTGGCTCGAGGTGATGCGCCGCCAGCCACACACCGTGACGGTCGGCTTCGCCGGATTGCGCGCCGCGAGCCTGGCCCATATCGGCGCGAACGCTGCCGGTGCCGAAGGGGACAAGCTTTTTGACGTCGGCACCCATGGCTGCGGCGATGCGAACGATGAGCTCGAAATCGGTGCGCACGCCGGCGCGGTCAGCGGCTTTTTTCACAAGCTGCACGTCGCCGAAGGTGTTGGTCGCGGTGCCTGTTTCTCATAGAGATTGGCGGCCGGCAGAATCACGTCGGCGAACTGCGCCGTCTCGGTGAGGAACATATCCTGCACGACGATGAAGGTGTTGTGGAGAGCGTCGCTGTGGCGGGCATAGCGGGCGACCGGATTTGCGCCAACTATATATAGAGCGCTCAGGCTGCCAGCTTCGGCGGCGTCGAACATCTGCAGCAGGTTGAGACCGGGCGCGCTGGGGAGGTTCGGATAGTCGGCGGAGAAGGGGGCGGCAGCGGAGACTGGAACATAGCCGGGGAGCAGGTCGGGGTAGAGGCCCATGTCGGCCGCGCCGCGGGAGTTGACGTAATCGCCGAGGCAGGCGAATTTGACGTTGGGCAGGGTTGCGCCCCAGGCGACGAGAGCCTCGAGGTCGCGGCTGCGGAACTCGGAGCCGAAGACGATGACGAGGGATTCCTCTTTGCGGAGCGCGTCGCGGAAGGCGACGGCGGATTTGTCGTCGTCGAGCGGAGCCGCAGTGCCGCCGAGCCACGCGACGAGGCCGGCGTAGCCATCTTCAGGAATTTCGAGGAAGGCGGTGGCCTGGCGGCGCAGCTTAATGTTGTTGTGATTCGCAACGTAGAGGCGCGCCTGGTTGAGGCGAACGTTGGTGCGAATCTGCCAGGCGAGGCCGGGGTGCTGCTCGGTGGGATCGTTGCCGAGGAGGAGAATGGCTTTCGCGCTGGCGATGTCGCGCAGCGAGGCTTCCGCTTTGCCGTTGAGCGCGGCTGCGAAGGCGGGGAAGTCGGCGGTGCGGTGATGGTCGATATTGTTGGTGCTGAGAACGGTGCGCGCGAACTTCTGCAGCAGGTAGGACTCTTCGTTCGTGGTGCGGTTGGAGCCGATGACGCCGATGGCCGAGCCGCCTTTGCTTTCGCGAATCTCGCGCAGCTTGTTGCCGGCGAACTCGAGGGCCTCTTCCCAGCTGACTTCTTCGAGACGGCCGCTGGATTTGCGGATCATCGGTTTGGTGAGGCGGTTCTCGCGATTGGCAAAGTCGAATGCGTAACGGCCTTTGATACATAAGAAGTCGCCGTTGATGCCGGACTTGTCGCGGTTGTCGCCGCGCACGATTTCCATGCCGTCGTCGGAGCGGCGAACGCCCAGGGTGGTCTTGCAGCCGTCGCCGCAGTGAGTGCAGACGGTGCCGACGTGGGACATCTCCCAGGGGCGGGTCTTATAACGATAAGCGCCGGAGGTGAGCGCGCCGACGGGGCAGATGTCGATGCACATGCCGCACTCTTCGCACTCGAGGTGATCCTGTTTGTTGGGCGCGATGACGGAGCCGGCGCCGCGGTTCTGAATGCCGAGGGCCCAGACGTCCATGCCCTCGCCGCAGACGCGGACGCAGCGGTAGCAGAGGATGCAGCGCGGGCGATCGAAGAAGACGACGGGTGACCATTGCTGTTCTTCGCGGTGCTGCTTGATCTCGACGAATTTCGATTCGCCGGCGCCGTACTTGAAGGTCATGTCCTGCAGTTCGCACTCGCCGCCGGCATCGCAGACGGGGCAGTCGAGAGGATGGTTGCCGAGCAGCAGTTCAAGCGTGGCTTTGCGGGCCTGGGCGATCTCCGGACTTTCGGTGGTGACGACCATGCCTTCGGCGACGGGCGTGGTGCAGGCGGTCTGCAGCTTGGGGACTTTTTCGAGGCGGACGACGCACATGCGGCAGGCGGCCTGGAGCGAGAGACCGGGGTAGTAGCAGAAGGCGGGAATCTCGATGCCGTGCGCGCGGCAGGCTTCAATGAGCAGCGTGCCCGCGGGTGCGGTTAGCTTCTTGCCGTCGACGGTGAATGTTACGTCAGCCATTCAGATCCTTCAGACCAGCGCGGGCTCGGATTCTGCCGCGTGGTGGTGCGGACAGCCCTTGCCGTCCAGGTGATCTTCAAACTCTTTGCGAAACTTTTTAACGAAGGCAATCGTGGGCATCGCTGCCGCGTCACCGAGCGGGCAGAAGGTGCGGCCCAGCATGTTTTCGGCGAGGTAGCGGATGTTGTCGATGTCTTTGTCGACGGCGCCGCCTTCATGGAGGCGGGTCAGCGATTTTTTCAGCCAGTCCGTGCCTTCGCGGCAGGGGATGCACCAGCCGCAGCTTTCGTGCGCGTAGAACTTCATGGTGCGGAGAGCGAACTCGACCATGCAGACGGTCTCGTCGAGGACGACTACGCCGCCGGAGCCGAGCATGGAGCCGGCTTTTCCGACCTGATCGAAATCCATGCCAATGTCGATTTCGTCCGCGGTGAGAGCGGGCGTGGAGGATCCGCCGGGGACGACGGCCTTGAGCTTCTTGCCGTTGGGAATGCCGCCGCCGACCTCGTAGATCATCTTCCTGAGGTTGTAGCCCATGGGCAGCTCGTAGACGCCGGGGCGTTCGACGTGGCCGCTGAGGCAGAAGAGGCGCGTGCCGCCGTTGCGCTCGGTGCCGATTTTGGCGTATTCAGCGGCGCCGATGCGGAAGATGTGCGGAACGGTGGCGATGGTCTCGGCGTTGTTAATGATGGTGGGCCCGCCGTAGAGTCCGACGACCGCGGGGAAGGGCGGGCGGATGCGCGGGATGCCACGCTTCCCTTCCAGGGATTCCATGAGCGCGGATTCTTCGCCGACTTCGTAGGCGCCCGCGCCGGTTTGGGTGACGATGTCAAAGTCGATGCCGGAGCCGAAGATGTTTTTGCCGAGAAAGCCCTTGGTGTAGGCCTGGGCGACGGCGCGCTCCATGATCTTGAGCAGGTAGCGATACTCGCCTCGCAGGTAGATGAAGCCCATTTTGGCCTGGACGGAGAGGCCAGCGATGATCGTGCCTTCGATGACGGAGTGCGGGTCGTGCTCGAAGATGAGGCGGTCTTTGCAGGTGCCGGGCTCGGACTCGTCGCCGTTGACGAGGACGTACTTCGGCTTTGCGGATTGCTTTGGGACGAAGGACCACTTGAGGCCTGTCGGGAAGCCTGCGCCGCCGCGTCCGCGGAGGTTCGAGGCTTTCATCTCGTTGATGATGCCTTCAGGACCGAGCGCGAGGGCTTTGCGCGCGGACTCGTAGCCGCCCAGCTCGATGTAGCGGTCGATGTCCGTCGCGCCCTGGCCGAAGCGGTACGAGACGATGGGGACGCAGTCGGGATGGGTAGAGAGCGTTGCCATTATTTCGCCGCCCCGCTCCTGGATTTAGTGCGGTAGTCGTCGAGGACCTTGTCGATGGAGTCGGTGGTCAGGTTCTCGTGGAAGTCGTAATTCACCTGCGCAGCCGGAGCCCAGGAGCAGGCGCCGATGCACTCGACTTCTTCCAGAGAGAAAAGGCCGTCGGCAGTGACGCCTTTGTTGGCGACGCCGAGTTTCTTCCTGCAGTGGTCGAGAATTTCGTTGCCGCCGCGCAGCATGCAGCTGATATTGGTGCAGACCTGGACGTGGAATTTGCCGGCGGGTTTGGTGCGCAGCAGCGAGTAGTAGCTGATGACGTTGCGGACTTCGAGCTCGGTGATGCCGATGCGCTCGGCGATCTCGGCGATGACCTCGTCGGAGAGATAGCCGACTTCGTCCTGCGCGTAGAGCAGCATGGGGACGAGGGCGGAGCGCTTCACGGGGTAGAGGGTGACGAGCTTGTCGAAGCGGGCGGCGAGCGCGGGGGAGAAGAGGGTGTCGTGTTGCTCATCGCGTCTTCTAGCTCCCTCACGGGCTGTCCTCTTTCAGACAGTTCGGCACGACTGAAGATCTGATGGCGGCGATGATCGATGCTCCGTGATCGAGATCCTCCGTCTGACAGTGCGAATGGTCCCTTCGGGCTGCAGTTCGAAAGCTGCCGTGTCGAGTGTCGCAGCCCTGGGTGACGGGCCGCTTGTGCCATTCGCCTGGCTCCGGTCCGGGTCAAAACGCAGCTTCAAGACTGTGCGCACTGCCGACTGTCGATACTCGACTGCGAGTTTCCGGTGTCTTCGACATGCGACCTCTTCGCCGCATGCAGGCTGGCCGCGGCAGCGTAGGAGCGCAGCAGCGAGACAAACGACAGCCACAGTTCAGGTTTGAGCATCGGCTCCGTCGCGGTTTCGGTCACCGGTCGATTTCTCCCAGAACGATGTCGATGGAACCGATGACAGCGACGACATCGGCGATCAGACGGCCGACGCACATGGTTTCCAGAGCCTGCAGGGTCGCGAACGATGGGTTGCGCATGTGGACGCGGTAGGGCTTCGCGGTGCCGTCGGAGACGGCGTAGTAGCCCATCTCGCCGCGCGGCGATTCGACCGCCTGGTAGACCTCGCCGGCCGGGACCTGGAAGCCTTCGGTGACGATTTTGAAGTGGTAGATGAGCGCTTCCATCTGCGTCTTCATCTTTTCGCGGTCGGGCAGGACCACTTGCGGCGCGTCGGCTTTGATGGGGCCTTCGGGCATGCCGTCGAGGGCCTGCTGGCAGATCTTGACCGACTCGCGCATTTCGCGGAGGCGCACGATGTAGCGCGCCCAGACGTCGCCGTCGGTCGAGACGGGGACTTTGAACTGGAACTTCTCGTAGCTGGAGTACGGCATGTCGCGGCGCAGGTCCCAGTCGACGCCGATGGCCCGCAGCGGTGGTCCGGTAACGCCGAGCGCGATCGCATCCTGCGGGCTGAGATAGCCGACGTTTTTGAGGCGGTTGATGAAGATGGGATTGCCGGTGAGCAGGTTTTCGTACTCGTCGATTTTCTCGGGAAGGATTTTGATGAGCGCCTGGACCGAGTCGAAGAAGTCGAGCGGCGGATCCAGCGCGAGGCCTCCGATGCGGAAGTAGGAGGTCATCATGCGCTGGCCGGAGACGTGCTCGAAGATGCGCAGGATCTCTTCGCGCTCGCGGAAGGTGTAGAGGAAGACGGTGAGCGCGCCGATGTCCATGGCATGCGTGCCGAGCCAGACCAGGTGCGAGTTGAGGCGGCGTCAGCTCGTTCAGCAGGACGCGCATCCACTGCGCGCGCTCCGGGAATTTCGAGCTGCAGCAGCTTCTCGACGGCCAGGCAGTAGCAGAGATTGTTGGTCATCGGGCAGAGGTAGTCGATGCGGTCGGTGAGCGGGACGACCTGCTGTAGAACTTCGCCTCGCAGGTTTTCTCGATGCCGGTATGCAGGTAGCCGATGTCGGGAACGAGCTTCGACGACGGTTTCGCCGTCGATTTCGAGCACCACGCGGAGCACACCGTGCGTGGAAGGATGCTGCGGCCCCATGTTGAGGACCATGGTGCTGGTCTTTGGAGCCTTCTTCGGACGCGGCTGGACAGGGTGGCGTTTCAACGAAGCCGGAATCTCGGGCGCGTGCGGGTTCTCGAGCTGGTCAGCCATCAGCGATAGCCCTCCACCGGATAATCCTTGCGCAGCGGATGGCCTTCCCATTCCTCAGGCATCATGATGCGGCGGAGGCTGGGATGGCCGTGGAAGCGGACGCCGAACAGGTCCCAGACTTCGCGCTCGTAGTAATTGGCGGAGGGCCAGACGGGCGTGATGCTGTCGATGGAGGGGTCGAGGGATCCGACCATGGCGTGGAGCCGCACGCGCTCCTTCAGCTGGTGCGACAGGATGTGATAGGTGACCTGGAAGCGCGGCTCGGCCGGGTACCAGTCGACGCAGGTGACGTCTTCAAGGAAGTTGTAGCCGGCGGTCTGCAGGGTGCGGCAGGCGGCGCGAATCTGGTCGGCGGCGATCACCAGGGTCAGCTCGCCGCGATCGAATTTGGCGTTCGTAATGGCGTCAGGGTGCGCGGCGCGGAGGGCCTGGATGGCCACATTCTGCGCGTGGGCTTCAAACACAGCCTGTCGATTGAGCAGCGCTTCTCCCATGACTCCTTCTGCCGGGCTTGCAGGTTGGGTGTTAGAGGTCAGCCTTGTCGGAGGCCCAGTCGAGGATGCCCTTCTTCCACACGTAGAAGATGCCGATGACGACGAAGCCGAGGTAAACGAGCATCTCCCAGAATCCGAACATTTGCGAATGCGTGATCTTCGGCAGCTGGCGGTAAATGACGGCCCAGGGAAGCATGAAGACGGCTTCCACGTCGAAGAGGATGAAGAGCATCGCCACCATATAGAAGCGCACGGAAAAACGGCCGCGCGCATCGCCTTCGGCGGGGATGCCGCATTCGTAGGCTTCGAGTTTTTCTTTAATGTTGCGGTGGCGGCCGATGAACCAGGACATGCCGACCATCCCGCCGGAAAGGGCGCCGACCACCACGATCTGCATCAGCAGGGGAATGTAATTCCAGATGTAGGGGTGGTTTTGCAAGGCCGTTCTCCTGGACAACGACAACCGAGCGGAGGGGTGGGAACTGCCGCTGCCTCCATTTCGAGACTAAGTCTGCGGTTGTCAAGAGTCAAGTTACGAGGGTCGCGCTCGCGGCGGCGAGCGCGACGCAGCCGGGAGCTGGGAGCTGGGAGCGAGAAGCGCATCTTCGGCAACTCGGGCAGCGACTCTTGAACGAGGATCCTGCCCGTGGCGGCGCCGCCCTCATTCACACAATCCGCTGAACGCTGGAACTTCTATGTTTTTGGTCCGGCCTGACGGACGGAATCGGGCACATGGAATTTGCGGAAGTTTTCCACGAATTTTGAGGCGAGGAGGCGCGCCTGAGCGTCGTAGGCGTGCTGGTCGGCCCAGGCATTGCGGGGGTTGAGCAGCTCCGACGGAACACCGGGGCAGGCCGTGGGAATGCTGAGGCCGAAGGCCGGTTCCGTGATGAATTCAGCATGGGCCAGGCCGCCGTTGAGTGCCGCGTGGACGATGGCGCGCGTGTGGGGCAGGCTCATCCGCTTCCCTACCCCGAAGGCGCCGCCGGTCCAGCCGGTGTTCACGAGCCAGCACTGGGCGTGGTGCTCGCGGAGCCGGCGGCCGAGCATCTCGGCGTACACACTGGGCGCGAGGGGCAGGAACGGAGAGCCGAAGCAGGTGGAGAATTCAGGCACCGGCTCGCTGCCGAGGCCGGCTTCCGTACCGGCGAGTTTCGCGGTGTAGCCGGAGAGGAAGTGGTACATGGCCTGATCGGGCGTGAGCTTCGCGATGGGGGGCAGGACGCCGAACGCGTCCGCCGCAAGAAAGAGCACGTTGCGAGGGTGGCCGCCAACACCCGGGATCACCGCATTCGCGATGAAGTCGACGGGATAAGCGGCGCGGGTATTTTCGGTATAGCGGATGTCGGAGTAGTCGGGCTCGCCGGTGCGCGGGTCGAGAACGACGTTTTCAAGCACCGAGCCAAAGCGGATGGCGTTGTAGATCTGCGGCTCTTTTTCCTGGGTCAGGTCGACGCATTTGGCATAGCAGCCGCCTTCGAAGTTGAAGACGCCGTCGGGACTCCAGCCATGCTCGTCGTCTCCGATGAGGCGGCGGTCGGGGTCGGCGGAGAGGGTGGTTTTGCCGGTGCCGGAGAGGCCGAAGAAGAGCGCTGAGGCGCCGTCGGCTCCTGTATTGGCGGAGCAGTGCATGGGGAAGACGTTGCGCGGCGGGAGGAGGTAGTTCATGACGCCGAAGATGGACTTCTTCATCTCGCCGGCATATTTCGTGCCGCCGATGAGGATGATCCCGCGGGTAAAGTCGGCCAGGATGAAGGTGGAGGAGCGGACTCCGTCGCGCTCGGGGATGGCTTCAAATTCGGGCGCGGCGATGACGACGAATTCCGGCTTGTGGGAGGCCAGTTCGTGGAGTTCGGGGCGGACGAAGAGCTGCTTCACAAAAAGCGCGTGCCAGGCGTACTCGCAGATGACCTGGATGGGCAGCCGGTAGGTGGGGTCGGCGCCGGCGGCCAGATCCATGATGAACAGGTCGCGCTCGGCCATGTGGCGAACGACGCGCTGCAGCAGGGCCTCGAACTTCTCGGGCGGGAAGGGCTGGTTGACCTTGCCCCAGTGAACGCGCGAGCGTGTTTCGTCATCCTCCACGGTGAACTTGTCCCGCGGAGAGCGCCCGGTGCGGGCGCCGGTCATGGCAACCAGAGCGCCGTTGGAGGCGAGGCGGCCTTCACCGCGGGCGATGGCGGTTTCCACCAGCTGGGGGGTGGAGAGATTGCGGTGGGCGTGCAGGCCTTCAGTGAGACGCTTGAGATCCTGCAGGGTCGCGGTCGCTCCCATAGACGGGAAGCCTCCCTGGGTCAGAAAGAACGAATTATTGTCCCATTGGCCGGGAGGCTTGCAAAGGGAAAAACACAGGGGGCGGGCGCGACGGACCCTGGTTCGCAAAGGGTGGCCTGCGAAGGCGGGCGGACCGGGCTTACACCTGCGGCTGGGCGTCGTCCAGCGGAACCAGCCAGGGGAGATTGCGCGTGTGTCCGGCTTCATGGAGGACGGCGTCGACGTTCTGCAGGACCTCCTCGATGGTCATGGTGTACATCTCGCGGCCGTTGTCGTAGCCGGATTCGATCGCTCTCTTTAGATAGCGGCCAGCGGCCTGAGCAGCGAGGGAGTCGGTGATGACGTGGCCGGTGCGCTTCTTCTTCTCCACCCAGGCGACGCAGGGCATGGCGATCCAGACGGTTCGGCCGTTGACGTCGAAGCGGATGTCGACGGCGTCGGCGTGGCGCGTGGCGATCGCGACAATGTTGGCTTTCCAGCAGCAGTGCAGCTCTTCTGCGGTCCAGCGATCTGTAGCGTGGAAATCTTCGTACATGACTCTTTCAGCGTAGAGCATTTTGGGGCGGCGCGCATGCGGGGGAGCGCAGGAATAGAAACCGGCGTCATGTAGCGGGGTGGCAGAGCGCTGGCGCCGGGGAGGGGTTGACCAGAAAATAACCATGGGAAAGTGCAAAAAGAAAAACAAATCTTCAGGAGGTTTGTGCGTCCAATGTATGTCCTGAACGAGGGTACTGAAGAAACGCGGACCCGGGACCAGCCTTTATCTGAGGAGTATCTTCGTGACCCGACCAACGCAAACCCCCCAACAGCGGCGATTCGAGGATCGGCTTCGCCATCAACAACGGCACCTGGAGCACACCATGATCAGCGCGGCGAAAGAAGGGCGCAGGACAGTCGCCGAGGACACACTGGATGTCGCCGATCAGGCGGTGCTGTCGTATCAGAAGGAACTGCTCTTCACGCAGGGGACCGAGGGCCACAGCCAGCTGTCGCTGGTTCGGGTGGCGCTGGAGCGGCTCCGCGAGGGGACCTTCGGGGAGTGTCTGCACTGCGGGAAACCGATTGGCGAGAAGCGGCTCGATGCTCTGCCCTGGACGCCGTACTGCATCGGGTGCCAGGAGAAGGTGGAGACGGGGCAGATCGAGGACGTGGTGCGCGCCGCATAACAGGGCTCAGAGCACAGATCTCAGGGCTCAGTAGAACGGGTTTCGGGACCGGTTGGAAAGCAGCGGGAGTTCGCTGCCGCCGGTTCAGGGTCCGATGGCTGCGTGGTAGACTGAGGAGTATCTTGCGTGAATGCGTGCGGTGGCGCGCGTTCGCGACTCCCGCCCAAAGGAAACTCGGGAAACTCGGTGGACACACAGACCCGTCACGCTCTTAAACAGGACAAATTCGTCAACGTAACCACCTCCGGCCTGGAATGGATCGGGGAGCACCGCAGCAATGTGATTGCGTGGGCCTCCGGCGTGGTGGTGGCGGTGGCAATTGTGGTCATCAGCTTTCTCATGTACCAGAAGCGGGACGCGGCGGCGAATCAGCTGCTGGGGCAGGCGATGGACATCTACGAGACACCGCTGACCCAGCCGGATCAGCCGGCCGAGCCGGGGCAGAAGACGTATGCGACCGCGGCGGAGCGGGCGAAGGCGGCGTATCCGCTGTTTCGGCAAACCGCGGACCAGTATGGCTGGCTGACAGCCGGGCAGATGGCTCGCTACTTCGCCGGCGTCACCGAGCTGGATCTGGGGCAGAAGTCACAGGCGGAAACTGATCTGGAAAAGGCGACTCATGCCGGCGACGGCAACCTGGCCGCGCTGGCGAAGATCGCGCTGGCAAACCTGTACGAGCAGACGGGCCGCAACTCGCAGGCAGTGGCGCTGTTCCAGGATGTGATTGCGCATCCGACCTCGACGGTGCCGAAGGCTGAGGCGCAGCTGCAGCTGGCTCAGGTGTACGAGACCACGCAGCCTCAGGAGGCGCGGCGGCTGTACGCGGAGATCAAGGATCAGAACAAGGAGTCCGACGCGGCGCAGATTGCGACGCAGAAGCTGCAGGGGCTGAAGTAGGGAGAGGCGGACGGCAGGCTGTAGGCGATAGGCTGGTAGCGAGATGGGCGCTTTGGCGCCCATTTTTATTTGTCCTGGAGCGGGATCACTGCGCAGCTTTGCGCTCGGCTGCGATCAGGAAGGGCGGCAGACCGTGCGTCCATGAGCACTGGCTACGGGCCACGGGCTACCGGCGGCTCTCAGGCGGTCTTCTGCTTGTCGGATTCGGCGACGACTTCGAGGTCGGCACCGCGGACGAGCTTTTCCTCAGGCGAGGAGGCGTGGTGGATGACGACAACGTAGACGTCGTCGAGGGAGGTGAGCTTCTTCTCAACCGTCCCGACAATGGGTTTGCCCTTGATGCGGACCTTTTGTCCAGGTTTGAAGTTCATGATGCAAGGCTAGGCTCGCGAGGGCTCGGTTCACTATCCCAAGAAGGGGGCAAAGCGGGGGGTCGAACAGTAACCGCGAGCCTGTCACGAAGGTGATGGTGATTGTGAACGATGGTACGTTGCAGGGTAATGAAAAACAGCCCGTAGGCGGTAGGCGGTAGCCTGTAGCTGGCAAACGGTCGGCTGGGAGCCCGGCTGGCGGGGCGGTAAGGCGGCCGAATCAGTCTCTGGAAGTGGGGCTGGCATCCCCGCCTAACGCATGGAGCAGGCCCAGCGGTACGTTTCTCTCGATCGTGTCCAGGCCGTTCGTCGATTGAATGTCCGCGGTGATACTGTCTTCGTCGATGGCCATGATGACGAATGTTCCCGTCAGCTTTTCAGCCCAAACTCGCTGGCCCACGTGCGGATTCTTCATGCCCTCCAAGTCTACGCTGTGACAGGGTAGGACGGGTTGCCGCGACTCGGTTACACCATGGCCTTTTTCAGGCGTGAAGGGCTCACGTTGCCTGCGATCCTCGCAAACATCGAAGCCTTGTCACTACCGGGACTTCCCAGTTGCCGGTCGGCACACCGTCCCCAAAAACAGCGTACGAGCCGGGAGCCGGCTCGTACGTTGTTCCATGCGGGATGAATGTTGCGAACAACCTGGTTCGCGCGACCTACGAAGACAGGGTCGCGATCTGCCAGGTGGTGGCGACGTTGCCGAGGCTGGCTGCGCTGGTGATCGCGGTCCCGTTCATCAGCCAGATATCGACTTCGCCGGTTGAGGTGTTGCGCCACAGGATGTCGGCTTTGCCGTCCCCATTGAGATCGCCAAAGCCGGCCACGGTCCAGGTGGTGGCGATGGTGCCGAGGTTGGAGGCGCCGGCGATCCCGGTGCCGTTCATCAGCCACATGTCGACTTCGCCGGTGGAGGTGTTGCGCCACAGGATGTCGCTCTTGCCGTTGCCGTTGAAATCGCCAAAGCCGGAAATGGTCCAGTTGGTGGCGATGGTGGCGACGCTGGCGGCGCTGGAGATGGAGGCGCCGTTCATGAGCCAGATGTCGACCTCCCCGGTGCTGGTATTGCGCCACAGGACGTCACTCTTGCCGTCGCCGTTGAAATCGCCTGCGCCGACAACGCTCCAGGCAGTGGCGATGGTGCCGAGATTCGCACCGGTCGTGATCGAGGTACCGTTCATGAGCCAGATGTCGACCTCGCCGGTACTGGTGTTGCGCCACAGGATGTCGCTTTTGCCATCGCCGTTGAAATCGGCAATAGCCGCAATGGTCCAGTTGGTGGCGATGGTGCCGAGGCTGGCGCCGGTAGTGATCGAGGTGCCGTTCATGAGCCAGATATCGACCTCCCCGGTGGAGGTGTTGCGCCACAGCATGTCACTCTTGCCGTCGCCGTTGAAATCGCCTGAGCCGGCAATGCTCCATGTGGTGGCGAGGGTGCCGAGATTGGCTCCAGTGGTGACCGAGGTGCCGTTCATGAGCCACATATCGACTTCGCCGGTGCTGGTGTTGCGCCAGAGAATGTCGCTCTTGCAGTCGCCGTTGAAGTCGCCCTGGGAGGCAAAGGCCGCCGGATTGGGATTGGGGTTCGGGTTCGCAGTGGTGCAGGATCCGATGGCCTGAGAAAGTAAGAAATACCATGAAAGCGCAGAAAGTGAAGAACTTCCGCCAACAGTCAACGTGTTCGAGGCTGTGATCGTTGCCGTCAGGTTCGTCGCAGGCGTGAATGCTAACTGGTTGCTAACCGTCGCGGTCGCGCCAACGCTACTCTCCTCCGGGCACGTCACGGTGACCGAGTTAACGGGGCTCGAGCTGGCTGATAGAGTTAATGAGTTGTTGCCTGTGACACCGCAGGTGCCGGATACGCTTATCCCATCAATTTCGTAGCCGTTCATAGCGACCAGGCTAAACGTTTCACTTTGGGTGCTGCTGAACGCCGCGCATGGTGTCGGGATGCCAGTAGCCGAAAAACCTGGGCTGGTGGGGCTCGCCACGAACGAACTGGTTCCACCCACGCATGGACCGGTACCGCTGAATAAAGTACCTGTCAGGCTGATGACCTCAAGATTGGGACCGAGCATACACGGAGTCGTACCTGCTGCACCGCACGCAGGAACGCCCTGGGCGTGAGCAACCGAGCTGGAACCCGCGCCGCCTCCAGCCGCCAGGAAAACCAGGAGCATAAGACCGAGCAAAAGACGCAAGTAAGGGATCGAAAAACGGGGCTTTTCCCTAAATGCCGGCTTCGTACCCGCGCACTGACTAACGCGGGGTCCGGCACTCCGGCCCGCGATCCCAAAATCCGACGTCATTTGTTTTGAGCTGCTTGAGAAGATTCGTTTCATGCCCGCACTCCTAACTTGCAGAGAGTGAATTGCTGGATGAGATTCCCAGGCCCAAAGTCACACATCTACAATTTCCCCGATCAGGAGAATTGCAATACGCAGAGGCGTCGCCCTGGCATCCAGCTTCAGATATGCGGTATCGGTCTGCCGTTGCCACCAGCCCCTTCGGCGGAGAGCAAAAGCAGGATTCCCCCAAGGCGACGCATTTCGTCTCCGAAGACCTTCTATTGGGGGAAATTTGCGGCGTCGAAACCGTGCAACCGTCCGGCTCAGGTGCCGCCCCTGGCCGGGGGGAAGGAGAGAGTATCGGGAGGATGGCATGAAACAAAAATGGTTGTCAAGAACAGAATCAGGCTACGCGAAAGCCGCGAGGCTGCCCTTCGTATCGCCAATCCGAAACCCATGTCCCAGGCGCTCCCTTATTGGGACTCCGTTTAATTGGGGATAAGAAAGGTGACAGAGCAGGGCCCGGCATTTCGTGCGTTCTCATGGCGTTTCATCGCTGCAACGGGAACGATTCACTGGATGAATTACGGACGCTAAGTTAGGTCCACCGATTTTGCAAAACCGCGGGTCGGCACACCGTCCCCAAAACAGCGTACGAGCCGGGAGCCGGCTCGTACGTTGTTCCATGCGGGATGAATGTTGCGAACAACCGGGTTCGCGCGACCTACGGAGACAGGGTCGCGATCTGCCAGGTGGTGGCGACGTTGCCGAGGCTGGCTGCGCTGGTGATCGCGGTCCCGTTCATCAGCCAGATATCGACTTCGCCGGTTGAGGTGTTGCGCCACAGGATGTCGGCTTTGCCGTCCCCGTTGAGATCGCCAAAGCCGGCCACGGTCCAGGTGGTGGCGATGGTGCCGAGGTTGGAGGCGCCGGCGATCCCGGTGCCGTTCATCAGCCACATGTCGACTTCGCCGGTGGAGGTGTTGCGCCACAGGATGTCGCTCTTGCCGTTGCCGTTGAAATCGCCAAAGCCGGAGATGGTCCAGTTGGTGGCGATGGTGGCGACGCTGGCGGCGCTGGAGATGGAGGCGCCGTTCATGAGCCAGATGTCGACCTCTCCGGTGCTGGTATTGCGCCACAGGACGTCACTCTTGCCGTCGCCGTTGAAATCGCCCGCGCCGACAACGCTCCAGGCAGTGGCGATGGTGCCGAGATTCGCACCGGTCGTGATCGAGGTACCGTTCATGAGCCAGATGTCGACCTCGCCGGTACTGGTGTTGCGCCACAGGATGTCGCTTTTGCCATCGCCGTTGAAATCGGCAATAGCCGCAATGGTCCAGTTGGTGGCGATGGTGCCGAGGCTGGCGCCGGTAGTGATCGAGGTGCCGTTCATGAGCCAGATATCGACCTCCCCGGTGGAGGTGTTGCGCCACAGCATGTCACTCTTGCCGTCGCCGTTGAAATCGCCTGAGCCGGCAATGCTCCATGTGGTGGCGAGGGTGCCGAGATTGGCTCCGGTGGTGACCGAGGTGCCGTTCATGAGCCACATATCGACTTCGCCGGTGCTGGTGTTGCGCCAGAGAATGTCGCTCTTGCAGTCGCCGTTGAAGTCGCCCTGGGAGGCGAACGCCGCGGGATTGGGATTGGGGTTGGGGTTGGCAGTGGTGCAGGGCGATGCGCCGGAAGGCACGGAATATGCGACTGCGTTGAGAATGTTGACGATTGAGCCGCCGTCATTCAGGATGGTCAGCCCTTTATCCGCGCCCGGACAGCCCTCCGCATCCTGGATGGCCTGGTTGGTCGAACACGGAGAAAGGGGAACGTAGTCGGCGTAGTCCTCGCCATCGTCGAGGGTGTTATAGGCCTTGGGAGTTCCGGCAACGCCGTTGGCGCCGTTCGTAGAGCCACCGTTGTAGGAGAAGTAAGCGCCGGGAGTGGTGCTGAGGGAGCTGTCGAGGACAAGGTGTCCGGCACTGGAATAGCGGTAAAGGTCGACTGCGGAGGGGCTGCCGGAGTTGCCGTCACCCTGATCGCAACCGTCGGCCAGGGGAGTGCCCTGGGTGCTGATGCAGGATGAGGTGCCGAGCACTTCGTCGGCCTCGTGCATGACCACGGCGTAGAAGTCGTAGGCGCCGGCCGGCTCGGATCCGCCGAGATTGTCGTAGTAGAGCGTTATACCCGGATTGTTGGTAACGGTGACCAGACCGTCGTAGCATCCGGTGCTGCCTGCGGTGCAGTAACCTTCACTCGGATTAATGCCGAGCATAGGAAGGCTGGCGCCGACCGCGCCGCCCTGAACCTGGGCCGTAATGCCGAGAGCCCTGGCGATGCCGGGCTGGATCCACATGTAGTCGCTGCCATAGGGGGTGGCATCGTAGGTGGAAAGCGCGGACTGGGCCGAAGTCTGGATGGCGCTTTTACTGGGGATGCTGGCGTAGGCAGTCGCGTACTGGCTGTAGGTGATGAAGTTGTAGTAGTACTCACTGCCGCCGAGACCCGTGTTGCCATATTGAATGTAGATGTTAGCGTTCGCATTGGTGAAGGTGGCGTTGTAATAGCCGGCCACGGTCGTGTTCAGGTAGGTGCAGGTGGCAGCCGCGACATTGGAGGCGCATGTAAATACGACTCCGGGGCCGGTGTTCACCGGGGTGAGATTGGTCTGCGCCATGGTGCGCCACGACGGGAGAGGCCGGCTTGTGTCAGGCGGGGCAGTGGAAGGCTGCATGACGCTGAGGCGCGGGACTGGCTTGATCTGAGCCTGGGAAGAGACCGGCGCAGCTGCCACTAACAGCAGAGCAGAGGGAATCAAGCCGGTCGCCAGGAAACGGAAAGCAGAGGGACAACGCATTCGGAGATCTCCTTCGGGCAGAGTCACTGCTTCTGGGGAAGCAGTGGCGTTCACTGCAAACCATCGACATCAGCCACCGGACAGGAACAGGGGCAGCAACAGCCGGGCGTTGGGGGTTACGGGCCAGTCTTCAAGCGATCAGGGCACTCAAGCCTGGGGCAGAATGAGGAAGAGGCGATCGATGGAAGATAAGGTCCGGGTGCCACATCATTATTGAGGTGGAGGAGGAAAGTCAAGGCAAAATACGGCGCGACGGGCAGCCGCCGGTATTAACACGAAAGTAATTGTGACTTATTTTGGGACGGTCGCGACGATGTGCTTGCCGGCGTGCGTTCCCGGGCTGGCTCTCGGGCACGGGCTGGCGCTGGACGCCCTCGGAGGCGGGCCAGGGGCAGCTAGTCGATGAAGTAGCCGATGTCGGTGAGGACGCTCTCGCTGAGTTCGACACCGGTGAGGCGCGCGCCGACGGGGAGGCGGAGGCTGGTTTCGAATCCCTCGAGAACGTAACCGGGCAGATCGGTCTGCCGGCGCAGGAGGCGGAGCAGGGTCGCGCTGTCGGTGGCGCACTCGTAGTCTCCGGGAAGTCCGCAGGAGGGGCGGATGGTGAGCATGAGCGGGATGGTGCCCATGGGGAGAGCGTTGGAGCGGGAGGGCCGGGTACTGAGGTTGACTCGCATGCGGGAATCGTGAGGCCAGATGGAAGAAGTCTCAATGGCACCGATGGGGAATCGGGGGCGGACTGACGGGGGAGAGTGGGGGAAATCTTCTGTGGGGCGGACGGCACGCGGACTGAAGCGGAGAAGCCGCAGTGGCTGAAGCCGATTTTCTTTGAGGCCTTTTCGGCACGAGTAAACTCGTGCCCTGATACAAAAGCCGGCGATTGGTTTGACGGTCAGGCGCTGGCGGTTAGAGCAGCTTGCCGGCGGCGAGGTCGCGGATGAGGTCGCGGTCGGCGGCGAGGAAGTCGTAGTCGGGGAGGGTACGGAGGGAGGTCCAGCGGACGTCTTCGAAGATGTGGTTCGTAATGTCGCCGGTGAAGGTGTGGACGGCGAAGAACTGCAGGTCGACGGCGCCGCCGGTGCGGTAGGTGTGGCGGAGGTGGGCGATGCGGGTGCCGACGGTGGCGTGGATGCCCAACTCTTCGTCGAGTTCGCGGCGGAGGGCTTGCTCGGCGGATTCGCCGGGCTCGATTTTGCCACCGGGGAACTCCCACTTGAGGCCCATGGGGGAGCCGGCTTTGCGCTGGCAGACGAGGACCTCGTCACCGCGGAGAATGAGGGCGGCGGCGACGAAGCGGAGGGCCTTCGGTTCCCTGCCGATTTGTGCAGCGGTATCTGCCATCTTGCCCCTGAGTTTAGACGCCGGCAGGGACGGTTGGATGCGGTTTCAGGGCGCGAAGGGCCCCGGAGGTACCGAAAAGTGCAGGGTGGAGGGAGGGGGCGGGGCGTCGCATGGCGGCTCTATTTGGTGTGGTCGGCGAGGACGGCGTCGGGGTAGTAGACGCTCCAGGCGCGCTGCGCGGCGATTTCGGCGAGCGCGGGGGTGGGATTGATGGGGAAGGCGCGCGCCGCGATCTGGAGCATCGCGGCGTCGTGGATGGAATTGCCGTAGACCTGATCGGGGTGGGGGATGCCGGCGCGCTGGAGTGCGGTGGCTTTGGCTTCGTCGGTGGGGACGTCGATGACGACGGAGGTGATGAGGCCGTCACGAACCTGGACGGAGGCGGCAAGGACGTGCTCGGGGCCGATGCCGAAGCGGCGGACGCCTTCTTCGATAACCCAGTTGTTGGTGGAACTGACAGCCCAGATGTCGGCGCCGGCGGCGCGGAGATCGGCGACGAGGGTTTGCATCTCGGGAAAGATTTGCGCCTCGATGTGAGTGGTGAAGTAGCGGGCAGCGGCGCGGCGGAGCTCGTCTTCGCGGAGGCCGGCGTAGATCTGGACCATCTCGCCGCAAATCTGCAGCTCGGAGACTTCGCCATGACGGTAGAGGCGATGGCGGGCGTCGATCCAGCCGCTGGCTTCGCGGGAGAGGACGCCGGCCTCGATGGACCAGTTCATGAAGCCGAGGCCGGCGTCGCCGTCCCAGAGGGTTCCATCGCAGTCGAAGACAGCGATTTTGGGGGGCGGGGAGAGGGCGGCGTGTTGCAATTCGGGA
Organism: uncultured Acidobacteriaceae bacterium; assembly: GCA_963702285.1. Taxonomy (GTDB): domain Bacteria; phylum Acidobacteriota; class Terriglobia; order Terriglobales; family Acidobacteriaceae; genus Palsa-343. Next base: position 40,397 of record CAVPCB010000142.1, read on the forward strand.
AAGGTCCAGCGGACCAGGGGCCTGGTTTCGAGCGACATCAACGGTACTGCGCTCCTCTCGGTACCCTGGCGACTTTTGTAACCGTGACTGGTTGCGGATGTTGTCATCGCGACGGCGGGACCACTACCAGTATCGCCGATCGAGGATTGCAATTGATTGAAAAACGATGGTTTGGGCGCAGCAATGTGGCGAGGCAGGCAACAGAGCAGTTTGGTGGGCAGAGCATCGGAAGAGAGAGCGCCTTTACGTCCCGCATAGCGAAACCGCTGGTCGATAACTGAGGAACAAACGGGAAGTTACCGGCAGCTTTGTATTTGGACTTAACCGTTAGATATCTGTTGACGGGGGGCTATCTTTGAAAGGTACTCTTCGGGCAAGTGGGCTGAAGAAGAGCGGCGAGAGGCATGGGGACGATGCGATTTACGCTGACCGATCCGCCCGTGCTTCTGAGGGCGGACGCCTCCCTGGAAGATCTGACGGGGTTCGCCGCCGAGGACTGGCTCAGTTCGCGGGTTCGGCTCGAGGATCGGATTCACAGCGAAGACAAGGAACAGCTGGCGGGAATCTTCTCGCGCGATGTATCTGAGCCGTGCGGGTGTGGGTGCGTGAGCCTGCGCATCCGGCACGCGGACGGGAAAATTCGGCCGGTCCGGGCGGATTTCACGAAGAAGCGGGAGGCGGGTGGGCAGGCGATCCTCGAGCTGCGTTTGACGAATCGATGCGCGGCCGTAAGCCCGGCGCTGGAAACGATCGCGAACAGTTTTCGCGCGCTGATGGATCACACGGACGATGCCATGTACCTGAAGAACGAAGATCAGGTGTACGTGAGCGCGACGAAGAAGATGGCAGCCCTGGCGGAGGATCCTGAAGCGAACATCGATTTCGCGGGAAAGACGCCCTACGACGTTTATCCGGAGCCGCTGGCGGACACGCTTTTCCGGAGAGACGAGGAGGTTCTGGCCGAGGGGCGAAGCACGCATGAGGTGCAGCGCGTAGAGGTGGCGGGGGGATCGCATCGGTGGATCGACAACCGGAAGTATCCGCTGAAGAGCGAGGATGGGCGGGTGATCGGGTTGTTCGGAGTATGCCCCGACATCACGGAGCCGATCGACGCGTGGCGCAAGTTGGGGGAAACCAGCGAGTTGCTCCGGCTGTTCATCGAATACGCGCCGGCGGCAATTGCCATGTTCGACCACGAGATGCGGTATCTCGCGGTCAGCCGGCGATGGCTGGAGGACCGGGGGATCGCTGGAGTCCAGGTCATCGGCGAGCTGCCAGTATGAGGTCTTCCCGGAGGTTCCCGAACGGTGGAAGGCGCTTCATTTGCGGGTCATGGCGGGCGAAGATCTGTACTGCGACGAGGATCGCTGGGTGCGCGAAAACTTCTCGGTGCAATGGCTGCGCTGGGAGATGCATCCGTGGCGAACCGCCGAGGGGACCATCGGCGGAATTCTGATCTTCACCGAGGACATCACGCAGCAGAAGAAGGATAAAGAGCAGCTGCAGCTTGCGGCCAGCGTGTTCACCAACGCGCGGGAAGCGATCATGATCTGCGATCCGCAGGGGGCGATTCTGGACGTGAACGAGATGTTCACGCAAATTACCGGCTACAGCCGGGCGGACGTGCTGGGGCGGAATCCGCGGCTGCTGAAGTCGGGGCGGCAGAGCGATGAGTATTACGCGGACATGTGGCGGTCGCTGACGGAGAAGGGCCAGTGGTCGGGCGAGATGTGGAACAAGGCGAAGGACGGGAGGATCTATCCGGAGTCGCTGACGATCAACGCGGTGTACGATCGCACGTCGAAGGTGCAGCATTACGTCGCGCTGTTTTCCGACATATCGATCAACAAGGAACAGGAGCGGCAGCTGGAGCGGATGGCGCATTTCGATGCGCTGACGAATCTGCCGAATCGCGTGCTGCTGACGGATCGGCTGCAGCAGGCGATGGCCCAGGCGCGGCAGCGCGGGCAAATGCTGGCGGTGGCGTGCATCGATCTGGACGGCTTTCGCACGATCAACGAAAGCTACGGGCAGGACGCCGGGGATCAGCTGCTGATGGGAGTGGCGCGGCGCATGAAGCAGGCGCTGCCGGAGACGGACACGCTGGCGCGCATCGGAGGGGACGAATTTGTCGCGGTCCTGCAGGACCTGGCGGAAGGCAGCGCGGCCAGTCCGATTCTGGAGAGTCTGCTGGCCTGCGCTTCAGAGCCGGAGATGTGCGGCGAAAACAGCGTGCAGGTTTCGGCAAGCCTGGGGGTGGTGTTTTATCCGCAGGCGGAGGAGATCGACGCCGAGCAGCTGCTGCGGCAGGCCGGGCAGGCGATGTATCAGTCGAAGCTGGCGGGAAAGAACCGGTATCAGGTGTTCGATCCGACGCACGACATCAGCGTGCGGACGTTTCATGAGGATCTGGAGCAGATCCGGCGGGGTTTGCGGGCCAACGAATTCGTTCTGCACTATCAGCCTCGCGTGCACATGGGCACGGGCGCGCTGACCAGCGCGGAGGCATTGATTCGCTGGAATCATCCCACGCGCGGGCCGTTGCTGCCGGGTGCGTTTTTGCCGGTAATCGAAAATCACACGCTCATCGATCGCATTGGAGAGTGGGTGATCGACCACGCGCTGACGCAGCTGGAGCGGTGGAATGCGGCCGGGCTGAAGATTCCGGTGAGCGTGAACATCGCCGCGCATCATCTGCAGCAGGCGGATTTCACCGAACGGCTGCGCGCGCTGCTGGCCATGCATCCGGAGATTTCCCCGGCTCGGCTGGAGCTGGAGGTGCTGGAGACCAGCGCGCTGCGGGATGTTGCGCAGGTTTCAGGCGTACTGGCGGCGTGCCGCGACCTGGGGGTATCGATTGCGCTGGACGACTTCGGCACGGGATATTCGTCGCTGACGTACTTTAAGCGGCTGCCGGTGAACACGCTGAAGATCGACCGCAGCTTTGTGCGCGATGTGCTGGACGATCCGGAGGACCTGAGCATTCTGGAAGGGGTGCTGGGGCTGGCGACGGCCTTCGACCGGATGGCGATTGCCGAGGGGGTGGAGACGGCGGATCACGGGCGGCTGTTGCTGCAGCTGGGCTGCGTCTACGGACAGGGGAACGGAATCGCGTTTCCGATGCCCGGGGAGGATTTACCGGCGTGGTCGAAGGTGTGGAACCCGGATCCAACATGGGTGAACGTGGCGTCGGTGGCGCCGCGCAAACGGAGTGTGATGCACGCGGCAGTGGCGCATCGGGCGTGGGTTGCGGCGCTGGAAGGCTTTCTGCTGGGGACACGGCGGCTGCCTCCGACGCTGGATCCAACGCGAAGCCGCCTGGGGCGCTGGCTGGAGAGCGAACGCAGAAATCCCATGGGAAGCAGCGCCGCGTTTCAGCGGATCGAACAGCTGCACCAGGAAACGCATGCGCTGGCGGATGTGGCGTCGGCGTGGGAGCCGGCGGCGACAGGAGCCGACGTTACGGTTCAGGTGGAGCAACTGCGCAGGCTGCGCGATGCGCTGATCGAGCAAATGAATCTGCTGCTGCAGGATGCTGCGGCTCGGTAGGTTGTTGGGCGGGGTGGGCTAGCGCCCGGTCAGGCGACGCGATTCCTGAGAACGGAGAGAATCTCGGCGGCTTCCGCATTGCTGAAGGAAGGCTGGGAGGGATCGGAATTCTTTCCATGGGGAGCCTGGGCGGCGGTGGTGCCGTCAGGAATCCACAGACCCGCTTCTCTTCTGGCGGGGACGATGTAGCTGTCGAAGGTGACGGTGTATTCGCCGTCGGGCAGGTCGAGGGGAGCGTCGATCACGCTGCAGCGGGAATAAACAGGGGGACCGGGGACGACGGGGGAATCCCGAAGGGCGAGCATCTCGCAGGGCTCCTGCCGCCCATTGCCCTGGAGCCAACCGTGGATCAGAACGACCGAGCGCATTCTTAATTTCCTGGCCTGCTGGGGTAAATCGCTGTGAGCCAGGATGCCCCGGGACAGGTGCAGAGTTGCCGGGAGTTGAAGGGATTTTTAATTCAGGCCGGTTACTGCGGGCATTCACAGGTGCCGGAGGTGTGGGTCGCCTACCATGGAAAGGTGGGCGGCTTCAGGGAACGGCTGGAGAGGGTGGAGGAGAAGATTGCGGCGGCGTGCCGTCGCGCGGGCCGGGTGCGCGAGGAGGTACGACTGATGGGGGTTTCGAAAATGCATTCGGCGGAAGCGGTGGCCGAGGCGGTGGCTGCGGGGCTGACGCTGTTCGGCGAGAACCGGGTGCAGGAATTTGAAGCCAAGCGCGAGCGCCTGGCGGAGCTGGGAGTTGCGCACGCCGAGGCTCACCTGATCGGGCATTTGCAGTCGAACAAGGCAGCGAAGGCGGCAGAGATTTTCGACGGCGTGGACAGCGTCGATTCGCTGCGGCTGGCGGAGCGGCTGAACGATGCGGCGGGGAAGCTGGGAAAGAGGCTGCCGGTGCTGGTAGAGATCAAGCTGAGCGATGAGCCGACGAAGACCGGACTTGCGCCGGAGGATTCCGAGCTGCGCTTGTTGCTGGAGCGATTGCCGGAGCTGCCGCATCTGGCGATGCGGGGGCTGATGACGATCGCGCCGCTGGATGAGGATCCGGAGACGGCGCGGGCTTGCTTTAGAAAATTGCGGGCGCTGCGTGAGGAGTTGGGGGGGAGATATTCGCGGCTGGATTTTCGGGAGCTGTCGATGGGGATGTCGGGGGATTTCGAGATTGCGATTGAGGAAGGCTCGACACTGGTGCGGATCGGGACGGCGGTGTTCGGGGCGCGGCCGACGCGATGACGATGCGCGTGCCGGTGCGGGAGACAGCGCAGGGAGCGAGTTTTCTGGTGCGGGTGGCGCCGCGTGCGAGCCGGACCGCGATGGTGGGCGTGATGGGCTACGGCAACGATGCGGCGGTGAAGATTGCGCTGCAGGCTCCGCCGGTGGAGGGGCGCGCGAACGCGGCGCTGATCGAGTTTCTGGCGGAGTTGCTGGGGGTGGCGCGATCGGCGATCGAGATTGCGAGCGGGGAAAATGCGCGCACGAAGCGGATCGTGGTGCGGGGACGGGATGCGATGCAGGTGGCGACGGCGATCGCCATTGCGCTGACGCAGTGAGCGGGACGCTAGCGGCGAACACGTCGAGCCCTAGAACTGGCGGCTCTTTTCTTCTTTGCTATGACGCGCTGCGACGGCTTCTTCTCGTCTTTTTCCGGTTTGGGGGCGGGAGAGGCGGGAGACGACTGGCCCATGCTCTTGCGCAGCGCTTCCATGAGGTCGATGACCGGGGCGAGCTTCTTCTTCGGCAGCTTGCCCGGCGCTTCCGCCTGACCCTGCTTGCTCTCGATGAGCTGCTCGACGCGGCTGGTGTACTCGTCCTTTAACTTCTCAGGATTGAATTCGCCGGTGAGCTGCTTCATGAACTGCTCCGCGAGCTCGACTTCGGCCTTCTGCGTTTCGACTTCGGGCTGGTTGTCGTATTCGGCGACGGCGCGAATCTCTTCGGGGTAGTAGAGCGTGTGGAGGACGAGGCCCTTCTCGAAGGGGCGGATCATAACGATCTGCTCGCGCTGGTGGAGGGTGATTTTGGCGATGGCGCCGAGCTTGAGATCCTGCATGCCTTTGTGGATGAGCGAATAGGCTTTGCGGCCGGGGTCTTCGGCGACGGTGAAGTAGGAGGTCTGGTAGTAGAGCGGGTCGACGTCGGGCAGCTTGACGAACTGCAGGATCTCCATGGTCTCGGAGGACTGCGCCTCGAGGGACTTCATCTCTTCGCTGGAAACGATGACGTAATTTTCTTTGTCGGTGGGATAGCCTTTGACGAGTTCGCTGCGCTCGACCACGCGTTCGCAGGTGGGGCAGAACGTCTGCTGCTTGATGCGCGAGCCGCACACCTGGTGAATCTGATTGAAGCTGATGTGGTTTTCGCGCGCCGCGACGAAAAGACGGATCGGCACCGAGATGAGGCCGAACGAGATGTAGCCCTTCCAGACGGTTGAAGCCATAGGGAACCCAAGGATATCGCAGGCGAAAATGGGGAGAAAAATGAAAAGTGACGGAGGAATCGGGGCAATTACTGCCCATTTCGCTTTGTCTTCGCCTGCACGTTGGTGCGCGCGGACGCAGGCTTAATTTCGGTTGGACGTTGTCTTGCTCCGCTTTGCTTCTTGCTCGCTTACTTTGCTCTTGGGTGCGTGCGGTCGTAGACCTCGGCGACCTGGCCGACGGTAAGCTGGGTGTAGCGCTGGGTCGTGGAGAGGCGCTCGTGGCCGAGCAGTTCCTGAATGGCGCGCAGGTCGGCGCCCTCTTCCAGCATGTGGGTGCCGAAGGCGTGGCGCAGCGTGTGCGGGTGGACGTCGGCGGGCAGGCCGTGGGCGAGGGCGATGTGCTTAACGATGCGGCCGACGCTGCGGGTGGTTAGGCGGGCGTCGCCGCGGAGGCGAAGATTGAGTAACAGTGACGGTGACGATTTTTGTGCGGCGGCGAGTTTTTGTTCGCGCAGGGGCAGGTAGGCGCGCAGGGCCTGGGCAGCCGCGTCGCCCAGGGGGACGTAGCGCTCCTTGCGGCCCTTGCCGCGGACGAGAATGGCTTCGTTGGCCCAGTGGATGTCGGCGAGGTCGATGCCGACGAGTTCGGCGTTGCGGATGCCGCAGCCATACAGCAATTCGAAAATCATGCGGTCGCGCTCGGGCCAGGCGGCGGCGTCATCGGCGGAGTTTTCGACGACGCGATTCATCTCTTCGATAGTGGGAACGCGGGGCAGGTGCTTCGGGAGCTTCGGTGTGGCGACCAGGGCGGCGGGGCTCTGCTCGACGAGGCCCTGGCGGGCGAGCCATTTGAACCAGGAGCGGATGGCGGCGAGGGCGCGGGCGACAGAGGCTTTGGAGAGGCCGCGGCCGTAAAGATCGGCGAGGTAGGCGCGGATGTGCAGGTGCTCGATGCGTTTCGGGGTGAAGCTGGGGCCGAGTTTTTCGACGATGAAGCTGGCGAAGTTGTGGAGTTCGCGGTCGTAGGCGCGGGCGGTGTGGGGGCTCGCGTTGCGCTCGTGGGCGAGCATAGCAAGGAAGTTGTTGACGTGGCGGACGATTGCGGGCTTGTTCTTCGCGGCGGTCATGGCGCGACTCGCTTGGCGCGCGGGTGGTGTTCGCGGTGGACAGCCTTGAGGCGGCCGAGGGCGAGGTGGGTGTAGACCTGCGTGGTGGCGATGTCGGCGTGGCCGAGGAGGGTCTGGACGGTGCGGAGGTCGGCGCCGCGCTCGACCATGTGGGTGGCGCAGCTGTGGCGGAGCATGTGCGGGCTGGCGGTTTGCTCGTTGCTTTTGACGAGGCGCCAGACCCAGGCGCGGCTGAGAGGCTGTCCGCGGGAGGAAAGGAAGAGGCGGCCGGAGGATTTTTTCTCAAGCGCCGGGCGGGCGCACTTCAGATATTGTTCGAGCGCTTCGATGGAGGCGCGGCCGAGAGGGACGATGCGCTCCTTGTCGCCTTTGCCGCGGACCAGGGCGCGGCCGGCATCGAGGGAAAGGTCGGCAACGCTGAGGCCGGTGAGTTCGGAGACGCGCAGGCCGGCGGCGTAGAGCAGCTCGAGGATGGCGCGGTCGCGCACGGCGATGGCGTCGGCCTGGGGATGATCGGCGGGGAGGGCGGCGCGTTCCATCATGGAGTCGACTTCAGCGACCGCAAGCGATTTGGGAAGGACCTTCCAGGTCGAGGGCGATTCGAGGTTGAGGGTGGGATCGCGGTGGATGCGCTTGTCGAGGAGGAGCCAGCGGAAGAATCCGCGCAGGCAGGAGAGCTTGCGCCCGGCGGAGCGCGATTCGACGCTGTGTTGGGCGAGGTGCGCGAGGAATCCGGAGATGTGTTGTTGGGTGGCGGCGAGGAGAGTGGCGGATTCGCTTTCGAGGAATTCGGCGAACTGCAGCAGGTCGCTCTCGTAAGCTTCGCAGGAGAGCGGGCGGAGGCCTTTTTCGACGCGCAGGTAGGCGAGGTACTCCGTGATGAGCGTGGCGTTGGTCAGTCCCGCTTTTTTCGTCTTGTCCGCTTTGGAGGGGACGCTCACGACTCCATTATCGAAGAGGCGCGGGGTCCGCATGAGTGTCGAATCAGGTTCGGGCCTGGGCGGCGCTTCGCGCATCAGGATTCGCGGTAGTTCAGCAAAAGGATTCCGACGAGCATGAGGCAGATGGGCCAGATCCATGCGGCAATGCGGCGCTCGCGGGAAGGGGGCAAGGCGAGGGCGGGATTGTCGAGGCGGAGTTCGAGCCAGCGGCCCCATCCGGCGACAGCGCCGAGCACGGCCATGGGGGTGTGGCTGAGTTCCGCGAAGACTTCGTCGTTGCCTTCGCCGAGCGCGTGGGTGTGGGTGAGGAGGAGCGCACCTCCAAGGGCACATAGCAAGGGGAAGACGTAACGGGCGGGGGAAGAGCGAAGGCGTCCGGTCTGGACCGCAGTTTCGAAAATTGCAAAGACGGCGACGATCAGCGCATAGAGGCGATGTTCGAGGACGTCGGGGGCGGTGAAGCTAGCCCAGAAAGGACGCGGGCCGAGGGGCCAGCATTCGGGGTCTGCGCGCATGAAGATGAAAATGGAGAGGCCGAGGAAGAGCAGCGGCCAGTAGCGCGCCCATCGCTGGCGCGGCAGACGCGAGATAAGGGCGAGGAGGCCGGCGACGAGGACGATGAGTCCGGCCCAGTGATGGTTGTACTCCGACCAGGCGCGATCGTTGGCGTCGCTGGCGCTGCCGCCGGTGTACGTTGCTTCGCGCACGGCGACGCTGAGCGGGGTGGGCGGTGCGAGTTGCGAGAAGGCGGGCGTATGGAAGCTGGGCCAGCGCCAAGCCATGCGCTCGACGATCTGATGGGCGGTGAGGGTGTCCTGGGGGTTTCGTCGACGGAGGGAGATTGCGCGGTGAGCGAGGCGGCAGCGAGAATGACGGTGAAGCCGAGGCCGATCTCGGTTTCGCTGAAGCGGCGCAGGCGGAAGAGCAGCGGCGCGGGGTCGGCGTTTGCGCGGCGCAGCGCGAAGAAGTTGCCGGCGCCAAGGGTGAGAATCAGCGCGGTGAGGACAATTTTGGCAGACAGCAACAAGCCGTACGAGGTTCCAACCATGCCCGGCCACGATCCGGCGTAGAACCAGGAGAGACCGGCGCCGGCGAGGATGAGCGCGGCGACGCCGATGAGGGCCATGATGGAAAAGCGACGGCCCATGCTGCGCGCAACTGCGGGGTCGGAGGACAGCTTGAGGGCGATGACGAGAAACGGCAGGGCGCCGATCCATGCGGCCATGCCGAGATGGTGCATCGCGGTAAGGACGAGCAGGAGAGGCCGGTGATCCATGCGCGAGGCGGCGTGGCTGAGGGCGACCGATGCGGCCAGCGCGATCACAACAGCAAGGAAAGACGGCGCCAGACGCGCCGTGAATCGCAACAGGAAGAACAACGCCAGGGAGCCGCAGGCAAAGATCGATCCGGCGAGGAAGAAGGGCTCCGAGGCAATGTCGTGCATGCCGACGCCCGCGCTGGCCATCAATTCCGACGAGGTAGTCGCGAGAAGGGCGATCTGCGCGAGGACCAGAGCCAGCGCAAAGCGAGCGGCCACGCGGCGCAGGTGGCGCTGAGTATCAACAGATAGCTGTGAGGGGCGTGCGGCAAAGAGGAGGAAGAAGACTCCACCGAAGGCAAGAGCCTCGAAGGAGAAGGACACTGCTCGCAGGAGGAGGGCGAGCAGGTCGAAGTCGCGAACAAACCAGATCAAGGCGCTAACGGACGGTGAATGGAATTTCGCCGCGGGTGATGTGGCCGTCGGTGGAAAGCGCCTGCCAGCGCAAGGTGTAGCTGCCCGGCTTGAGGTGAGCGCGGGCGTCGAGATTCGTCTCGTTGCTCTGGCTGTCGAGGGAGAGGCGTTGCGGCTGGCCGCCTGCGGGTACCAGTGCGATCATGGAACCCTTCAGCGTGACGCGGGAGTTGAATTTGAGGTCGATGGCAACGTCGGGACCGTGGACTGTGGCGTTGGCCGCGGGCGAGCTGGAGACGAGATGCGCATGCGCCAGCGCAGGACGCGGCAGGAGGAGCAATGTGCAGGCAATCAGGGCAACAAGAGCGAAATGTTTTGTCTTCATGGTTCCTGGGGATCCTTGCGAGGCGAGGGCAGCACCTTGCGCTGTTGTCTAGGGTTGTACACGATCCGACTGAGGTGTTTCCAGGCGGATAACCCGAAGTGCGGATTCTAACGCGAGGCGGCGCGCACCGATTTGCCGCTGATTTCAGCGGCGCGGGCTTCGGCGTAGGCAGCGGCGCCCATGAGCGCGGCGCGGCTTTCGAGGATGATGTGCACCGGCGTATCCACCAGCAGCTCACTGAGGCGGCCCTTGTCGATGAAGGCCTGCATGAAGACGCCGCTCTGCATGGTTTTGGAAATTTTGGGCGCGATGCCTCCGCCGACGTACATGCCTCCGGTGGCCAGAACCGTGAGCACCATGTTGCCGGCCTCCGATCCGTACGATGCGGTAAACATCTCGAGGGCCTTCGAACAGAGTTCGCTCGTGCCGGCTTCTCCAGCTTCTCCGATGACAGCGTTGGGATCTTCGGTCAGCATGCGCTGCTTCAGCCAGGGCGGCTCTTCCATTCCCTTTTCATCGCGCAGGAAGGTGTAAACATTCGTCAAGCCGGGTCCTGAAATGACGCGCTCGTAGCTGACACGGCCGTTGAATTTGCGCATGAGCCAGGTGAGCAGCTCCATCTCCAGCGGATTGCGCGCGGCAAAGTCGGAGTGGCCGCCTTCGGAAGCCATGGGCACGTGGTTCTTGCCGTTCCAGACGAGGATGCCTTCGCCGAGTCCGGTGCCGGCTGAAATCAGGGCACGGTTCCCTACTGCTGCAGGATCGCCATGATTGAGGGTGAGAATCTGTTCGGGTGTGAGCTCCTGGATGCCGTAGCCGTTGGCTTCGAGGTCATTGATGAGGAAGAGATGCGTGATGTTGAGGCCGGCAGAGAGCTCACGCGCATCGAGCACCCAGGGAAGGTTGGTGAGACGCAGACGTCCGCCGCGCACGGGGCCGGGAACGCCGAAGCAGGCCGCGGTGATCTCGGGGTTGGAGCTTTCGGCGAGGAAATGCTGGACGATTTCCTGAAGGCCGCTGTATTCATGCGCGGGGAAGCGCTCGTCGCGAACGTGAACCAGCTGGCGGTGCTCGAACGAATACAACGCGAGGTGAACCTTGGTGCCGCCGACGTCACCGGCGAGAATCATCTGGCAATCTCCAAACTTCCGGCGCCATCCGCGGCGGGCGTGGGCAGATGGGCCGCGGCCGCGGAGTCGAGCAGGAAAAGCAGCCGCCCATTTTGCGGCTGGATGAGTTGCGAAGGGAGGGTTTCAGGATCGTAAGGACCCTGGAGAACGCGGCCGAGCGGATCGGCTTTGGCAGGACCGTCGATGAGGAAGAAGACATCGCGGGCTGCGTTGATAACCGGCCATGTGAGCGTGACGCGCCAGCTTTGCTTTTGCTGCGGGACATGATTGGCGACCGCGAGACGGATCATTTCGTGCAACGCGGCGGTGTGCGGAAAGAGGGAGGCGCAGTGGCCGTCGTCGCCCATGCCGAGCTGGATCAGGTCGAAGACAGGGCCCTGAGCGCCTTCGAGACGGTAGTGGCCGCGGATGGCGGATTCGTAGCGAGCTGCAGCTTGTTCGGGATCGAGCTCGCCCTCGATGCGGATGACGTGGTCGGGCGGGAGCGGGACTTTGTTCAGGAGCAGCTCTCGCGCCGCACCATAGTTGCTGTCGGGATGGTCGGGGGGACACAGCGCTCGTCGACCCAGAAAATCCAGAGGCGATCCCACGGGATAGCCGCGCGGTAAGGCTGTTTCGGATCGGCGAGCAGAGAGAAGACCGGTTTCGGGCTGCCTCCGCCGGAGATGGCGATGCGCGCGACGCCGCGCGCGGCAACGGCGGACTGGATGCCCTGAACGAAATGCTCCGCGGTAGCGCGGGAAAGCGCGTCCTGCTGCTCAAAGACGCGGTAGTCGACGTGAATCTTCCTGGCCATGATTCCTGACGCGCGGTGGAATGGTGCCGAAGGCAAAGCGGCATTCTATCGCCGCCAGGACGGTCGCGAAAGCGAAACGCTAGGCCTTTGAGGGGAGCTGCACTCCCTGCCAAACGTGGCCGTCGCGGCCGATGAGCTCGTCGCCACATTCCGGACCCCAGGTACCGGCCGCGTAGTTGGGGAAGGTTTGCGGGTACTTCTTCGCCCATGCGTCGATGACCGGCGTGTAGAGTGCCCAGGTGGTTTCGACGCCATCGCGATGCGCGAAGAGTGTTGCGTCGCCGAGCATGGCATCGAGCAGCAGGCGCTCGTAGCCGTTGGCGGAGGAGGAGCCAAAGGCCTGCGCGTAATTGAAGTCCATGACAACGGGACAGACCGCCATCTGCGGACCCGGGACTTTGGCGCCGAAGCGGAGGGAGATGCCTTCGTCGGGCTGGATGCGCATGGTGATCATGTTGGGCTGAATGTCGGTACAGGGGCCGTGCATATGGGTGCCAAAAAGTAACATCGGCGGTTGCTTGAACTGGATGGTGATCTCGGTGACGCGTTTGGCGAGACGTTTGCCGGCGCGCATGTAGAAGGGCACACCGGCCCAGCGCCAGTTGTCGATTTCGAGGCGCACGGCGGCGTAAGTTTCGGTCTGCGAGTGCGGATCGACGCGGTCCTCTTCGCGATAGCCCTTCACCATCTGGTTGTCGACGATGCCGGGGCCGTACTGGCCGCGGACGCAGTCGAAGATGTTGAAGGGTTTGATGGAGGTCCAGAGCTTGATTTTCTCGCAGACGCACGGCCTCGGCTGCAAAGCTGGCGGGTGGTTCCATAGCAACGAAGGAGAGCAGCTCCATGATGTGGTTCTGCATGACGTCGCGCAGGGCGCCGGCTTTTTCGTAGAAGGGGCCGCGGCCTTCGATGCCGATGCTTTCCGCCGCGGTGATCTGGACGTGGTCGATGAAGTTGCGGTTCCAGATGGGCTCGAAGATGCCGTTGGCAAAGCGAAAGACCAGCACGTTCTGCACGGTTTCCTTGCCGAGGTAGTGATCGATGCGGAAGATCTGGTTCTCGCCGAAGACGGTGTTGACGTCGTCGTTCAGTTCTTTGGCGCTTTCAAGGTCGTGGCCGAAGGGCTTTTCAATGATGATGCGAACGGTGCCGACTTCCGGCTTCGCCATGTGGTGCGAGCCGAGACGATGAACGATGTCGGCGAAGTAGTCGGGCGCGGTGGCGAGATAAAAGAGCCGATTGCCGCGGGTGCCGTAGTCGCGATCGAACTGGCTCAGCAATTCCTTCAGCGAGTCGTAGCCCTGATCGTTGTCGAAGTCCATCGCGTGGTAGGCGATCTTCTTTACAAATTCATCGAGCTTGCCGTCGTTTTTGTCGACACCGCCGAACTCGACGATGCCCTGACGCATATCTTCGGCGAAGCTGTTGGCGAGATCGCGGCGGGCGACGCCGACGATGCGAAACTGTTCGGGGAGCAGGCCGGCCTGCTCCAGATGAAAGAGCGCGGGGAGCAGCTTGCGCTTGGTCAGATCGCCGGAGGCGCCGAAGATGACAGCGACGCTGGGTTCGGGGATGTGCTCCTGGACCTGGGACGCGGCCTGCCTGACATCCTCGGGCGAGACTCTGACTTCGGTGGTTGCCATCGATGTGCCCCTTTCGGCGATGAGCGCAGGCGCTGCTAGGCGGCTGCTTCCTTTTCAGATTTCACGGCATGGCCGCCAAATTCATTGCGCATGATGGCGAGCATGCGATCGGTAAAGTTGTATTCTTCGCGGCTGCGGATGCGGCGCAGCAGCGATTCGGTGATGACGGGCGCGGCGACGTTGAGATTGATGGCTTCGAAAACGGTCCAGCGGCCCTCGCCGGAATCTTCGACGTAGGGCTCGAGGCCCTTGAGCTCGGGATTCCGCGAGAGAGCGTCGGCGGTGAGATCGAGCAGCCAGGAGCGAATCACGCTGCCGTAGCGCCAGATCTGCGCGATCTGAGGCAGGTTGAGGTTCATCTCTTCCTTCTTTTCCATGATCGCGAACCCCTCTGCAAAGGCCTGCATCATGCCGTACTCGATGCCGTTGTGGACCATCTTGACGAAATGACCGGAGCCGGCAGGACCGACGTGGCCCCAGCCTTTGTCTTTGGCGGGCGCGAGGGTTTCGAAGATGGGATAGAGGCGCTCGACGACGGCATCGTCGCCGCCGATCATCATGCTGTAGCCCTCCTTCAGGCCCCACACACCGCCGGAGGTGCCGACATCGACGAAGTTGAAGCCTTCGGGCTTGAGCTCGCGATAGCGGCGCTGGCTGTCCTGATAATTGGAGTTGCCGCCGTCGATGAAGGTGTCGCCCTTCTGCATGAGCGGCTTTAGCTTCGCGATGGTGTCGTCGACCGGCTTGCCCTGGGGAACCATGATCCAGATGGCACGCGGGGCGGAGAGGTTCTTGACCAGATCTTCGAGCGAGGAGACGCCCTTTGATCCGGCATCGTTGAGGCGCTTGACGGCTTCGGCGCTGAAATCGAAGCCGACGACTTTGTGGCCGCTGAGGCGGAGGCGCTCCGCCATGTTGCCGCCCATTTTTCCCAGCCCGATGATTCCGAGTTCCATATGCTTCCTCCTGCGATTCCCGGCGAATTTTGTTTTGCGTTAACTCTTCAAGCCTGTGCGGTCAGTGTGCGAAATCGATCCTGGGAAAGTGAAATTCCCAGCTGCTCGAGTTCGGCGGTTAGTTGCTGTGAGCCTTGATAACGAATCCCGTGAATGCCGAGCGAAGCCGCGGCAGCGACATTCTCGGGCCGATCGTCAATGAAGATGGCATGCTCGGGATCGCGCTCGAGGACATCCAGAGCGATCTGGAAGATTTTTCGATCCGGTTTGCGGACGCCGAGATAGCAGGAACTGAAAAAGGCGTCGAAATCGTCGAGCAGATCGAATTTCTTCAGGCGGAATTCGTTCAGGACGCGGCACTCATTGTTGACGGTGGCCAGCACATACTGTTCGGATGCGGCAAGCTGGCGAAGGATTCCGATGCCGCTGTCGGGCAGCAGCGCGGACTGGGCGCGCATGGCATCGACGAAGTCGGCGGGGGTGAAGCTGCGGGGCTGAAAGAAGACGGTGTGGCGCAGATATTCGTCGACGCCGATCTCATCCTTCTCCCAGGCCTGATCGAGCTCGGCGTGACGGCGCTCGAAGTCGGCGGAGTCGAGCGCAAAGCGGGCGACGACAGCATCGCGCTGCTGGCGATCGAAGCCGTTGGTGAGCAGCACGCCGCCTACATCCCACAAAATCGTGCTGACGCCGTCCATGGCATCTCCCGTTGAAGTTCGGTCTTGCGGAGGTTCAGAAGCCTGGGGCCCATTGCGGGGCAATTCTACGATCTTGCTGTTTCCGGCATGTTACGCGCTTCGATCGCCTTCACTTTATTCAGCCGGCGAAGATAGCGCTCGACCTGGGACTGGAATTTCGCCTGGAGAAAAGCAGCGACCAGATCGAAGGCGAGTTCCTGGCCGATGATGCGCGCGCCGAGGACGAGGACGTTCATGTCGTCGTGCTCGACGCCCTGGTGTGCGGAGTAGTGGTCGTGGCACATGCAGGCGCGGATGCCGGGCATTTTATTGGCGGCAACGCAGACGCCGACGCCGCTGCCGCAAATGAGGATGCCGCGCTCGGCGCGGCCCGCCTCCAGCGCGCGCGCCAACAGCTTCGGCAAAGTCGGGATAGTCGGAGGGCTCGGCGTTGAAGGCGCCCAGGTCGATGACCTCCTGACCGAGACGCTCGAGATAGCCGCGGACCTCTTCCTTGAGCGCGTAGCCCGCGTGATCTGCTGCAATGACGAGCTTCATGTTATTTCCCCGCCAGTGCCGGTTCGGCTTTGCGTGCACGCTCGACCAGAGCCCTGGCGCGGGCGACGACGTTGTCGGTTCCGAAGCCGAGCTTTTCGAGGGCTGTGACTCCGGGCGCCGAAGCGCCGAAGCGATCGAGGCCGATGACGTCGCCGTCGCGGCCAACATATTTCCACCAGCAAAGAGTGGCGCCCGCCTCGATGGCTAATTTCGGCAGGTGATCGGGGAAGATGGAGGCTTTGTAGCTGTCAGACTGCTCTTCGAAGATGCGGAAGCTGGGCATGGAAACGACGCGGGCAACGATGCCGTCTTTCCTGAGCTGCTCGGCGGCGCGCAGGGCCGGCCACAGTTCGGCGCCAGTGCCGACGATGAGCAAATCGGGCGAATCACTTCCCTGCTCCACGATGTAAGCTCCGCGGCGGACACCTTCAAAGACGCGGTGTTTCACGGGGTCGAGGATGGGAAGATCCTGGCGCGAGAACGCCATAAAGGATGGCCCCTTGCGCTCGAGAGCCAGACCCCATACGGCGGAGGTTTCGTTGGCGTCGGCGGGGCGAAAATCGGTGAGGTGCGGAACGGCACGCAGCATGGTGAGTTGCTCGACGGGCTGATGCGTGGGGCCATCTTCGCCGAGTCCGATGGAGTCATGCGTGAAGACGAAGGTGGAGTGGATCTGCATGAGCGCGGCGAGGCGAATGGCCGGCTTGGCGTAGTCAGAGAAGGTGAAGAAGGTCGAGCCGTAGGGGATGACACCGCCGTGGGCAGCCATTCCGTTGACAGCTGCGCACATGCCGAATTCCCGAACGCCGAAGTAGATGTTTTCTCCGGTGGGATCGACGTGGAAGTTCTTGCTGTCCTTGATCACGGTCTTGGTCGAGGTGGAAAGGTCGGCGGCGCCGCCGATGAACTCGGGCACGTATTTCGCGAAGGCGTTCATCACGGTGTTGCCGGCGGTACGCGTGGCGACGGGCTTACTGTCTGCGGGGAACTGCGGCAGGCTCTGCTCCCAGCCGTCTTTCAGGCGGCCTTCCTGGACGCGCTCGAATTCCGCGGCGAGATCGGGAAATTGCTTTTTATAGCTCGCGAAGAGGGCGTTCCAGTCGGATTCTTCTTTCGCGCCTTTGTCGACGGCCTGCAGCCAGTTCTTCGCGGCGTCCTCAGGAACCCAGAAGGTTTTGTCCTCGGGCCAGTGGAGGTTCTTCTTCGTCTGCTTCACGGCCTCGGCGCCGAGCGCCTCGCCGTGAGCCTTGTTGGTTCCGGCTTTGGGACTGCCGTAGCCGATGACGGTGCGGACGGCGATGAGCGAGGGCTTGTCCTTGACGGCCTTGCGCGGCTTCGATGGCTTTGGAGATTCCCTCGAGGTCGTTGCCGTCTTCGACGATCTGCACGTGCCAGTGATAGGCCTCAAAGCGCTTGAGGACGTCTTCAGTGAAGGAAAGCTCGGTGGGGCCGTCGAGGGAGATGAGGTTGTCGTCGTAGAGAAAAATCAGCTTGCCAAGTCCCAGCGTGCCTGCCAGCGATGCTGCCTCATGCGAGACACCTTCCATCAGATCGCCGTCGCCACAAAGCCCGTAGGTGTAGTGATCGACGACGTCGAAGCCGGGACGATTGTAAACGGCGGCGAGATGTTTTTCCGCCATCGCCATGCCCACGCCCATCGCAAATCCCTGGCCGAGAGGACCGGTGGTGACTTCGACGCCGTCGGTGTCGCCGTATTCAGGATGCCCGGGAGTTTTGGATCCCCACTGCCGAAACTGCTTCAGGTCGTCGATGGAGAGGTCGTAGCCGGTGAGGTGCAGGACTCCATAGAGCAGGGCGGAGGCGTGTCCGTTGGAGAGCACGAAGCGATCGCGGTTGGACCACTTCGAGTGCTTCGGATTGTGCCGCATGTACTTGTGGAAGAGGAGGTAGGCGATGGGTGCATCGCCCAGCGGAGCGCCGGGATGGCCGCTGTTGGCCTTTTCGACGGCGTCAACAGCAAGAAACCGCAGGGCATTAATCGACAACTGATCGAGCTCGTTCATACTCCTCGCCTCTCCTCAGGGAATTGCAGCGTGGGATTGTCGCAGGACTCACGGACGGTCAACCTTGATTCTCTCTCTCAAGGTTGAGATGACGCAAACCAGTCGCGGGTCTCAAGACTCGATTGCAACCTCGAAATTGCGGCCTTCCCAGCGATTTTCGTCCGGCCAGAAGAGGGTAAAGGAAAGCGCGCCGGACTGCCCGGCACTGGTAGGCAGGTCGGCATAGGAGCCGGCATAACCAACCTGCGTGCTGTCGAGGACGCTGCTGGTCTTCCAGTTGTCGGCGGTCCAGGTGACCTGGAAACGCGAGGCCGAGGTGATGCGCAGGCATTTTGCCGGCGGGAATCTGGCGAATCTGGCGGCGCAGAACTTTGAAGACTTCGATGTGGCTGGGGGGATGGTTGCCCTGGGCGTAGCGATTTTCGACGACGGGGATGAGGTCGACGACCTGCTTGTCGTGGGAGGAGCGCAGGAGCTTGAGATATTCCGAGTGGGCCCAGACCAGCGGCATGGCGGAGCCGGCCGGACCGCCGAAGATGAGGCCGTCGCGATCCGGCTCATCCCAGATCTGCTCGGGCAGCATGCCGCCGCTGGAGGCGAATTGCTCGATGGTGCGGATCAAGTCGCTGACGTCGCGGCCGGCGGCGAGCTCGTAGTGTGCGCGCTCACCGGTGAGAAGCGGCCATGCGCGGCCTCTGCCCCATCCGACGAAGGGTCCGCCGTCGTCGCGCTGGCCATAGCCATCGTGGTTGTAGCGCTTCCAGCAGGGGCCCTGGGGGGTGTCGACTTTAAGCACGTGGTCGACGACTTTGAGGGAGTCGACGATGAGCGGGTCGTGGGGCGCGCGAACCCCATAGCGCACCAGCTCAAGAAAACCGGCGTCGATGATTTCGCGCGCCTCGAACTCGGCTTTTTCGCCGGGAGGGATGTTGTTGATGTGAAGGATTTCCCGGCCGCACTCCTCATGCGCGTAAGGGTCGCCGCATTCGGGCGGGCGGATGCGCATGTAGTGGCGCTTGATGTCAGGGTGCAGTACGCCGTTGTTGGTGACGGTCCAGTCTTCAAGATGGCTCTCGATCCAGTCGGCATGCTGTTCCAGAAAATGGGCCAGCTCCGGGGAGTCGTGGACCTGGGCCATATCGGCTGCGCAGATCAGCGCGGAGATCACGGCGGCCAGCGTGGAGGGCGAGTAGCCGGCGGATTCTTCCCAGCGCTCCTGCTGCGTGACTGGTGCGTAACGGACGAGGAACCCGGCGGCTCTCTCGACAAAGGGAAAGACGTCGAAGTGGCCCAGGCCATCGAGTTTCCAGAGCCGCCACGCGAGGATGATGGGGAAGGCGACTTCGTCGAGCTGGATGCCGGTCCAGTAGGGTTCGCCATTGACCCAGAAATTCTGCGAGAAACCGCCGTCGGGCTTCTGGGTGCACGCGAGGTAAGCGAGGGCGCGCAGCGCAGTGTCGGTGCGCCCGCAGGCGATCAGCGCGGTTGCGGTCTGCACCATGTCGCGCGTCCACACCAGGTGGTAGCCGCCGAGGTCGTCGTCGCCTTTGGCGTATCCCCAGGGAATGGAAGCCGAGGCGATGAAGGCGCCGGCGAAGGTCTTGTCCTCGTGCGAGAGAACGACGTTGTGGCTGATCTGGAGCAGGCGGCCGTTGTCACCGGAGTGACGCGCCATGTGACGCGGCGTGGCCGCGCGATGCCATTGTTCGATGAAGCGGGAGAGGTGGCGCTCGAAGGGAACGGCCAGCGAGCCCATGGTGGCGGCGAGCGCGGCGTGATGCCCTTCGCCGAAGCCGATCGCGAGGGTGAAGTCGCGAATCCGCGCCGTGGGAATCTCGCAGGTGATGGCAATGTTGCCGTCGAGCGCGGAGCCGAATTCCCAGTCCATTTTGAAGTTCTGCTTCAGATCCTGCCAGCCGTCGCTGGCACCAACGTAGCCGCAACTGGCGCGGCTGAATCCGCAGTCAGAAGCCATGGCGAGAGACATGCCCTCTTTCCATGCAATGGCCACGCGCTTCCCGGCGATATCCGCGAGGCGGGCCGAGTTGCCCATGCCGCCCCCTTCCAGATGCGGAGCGAGCAGCGCGTAGACCTGCAGGCGGGAGAGCAGTTGCTCGTCGCCGTCGATGAGAACGTGGACGAGGACCACGGGATAATGCGGGTCGGCGATGATTTCGCGGGTGATGCAATAGCGGCCTTCGCGGTCGCGATTGCGCACGCGCACGGCGAGAGCGTCGGAGTCGATGTACTCGAACTCGTGCAGCAGATCGCGGCGCTCTTCGTGGAAGAACGTCTCGCCATCGGTGATGAGAAACTGCATATCGCGAATCTGAGGGCGATCGATGGTGGGGCAGTAGATCTCGTTCAGAATGCCGTGGGAGACGGTGAACCAGATTTTGCTGGAGGCGGCGTAGGCGGTGCCGACAGCGTCCTTGGCGCTGGAGGTCCAGCGGGGCTCGAGGCCGGGTGCGCCGAAGGCAGGGCCATCGAGGTCGAGCCATCTGTATCGCGAATCGAGTGTCATTCCGTCAGCCATTCTCTGTGTGTATTCCGGGGCTTCTGTTAGCGCCTTATGAATTTAGATACCAGAGTAGAGGGTTCGGCCTCATGTTTCGGGCGCTTTCGCCACTCAGGCAAGAATTCCGACGCTAAAGCACAACGATGGAAAAGCCGGCTGCCTTCGCGGACTCGGCGAGGCGTTTGTCGCCGCACAGGAAGGTGCGGCCGGCTGGGCGATTGTCGCACCACGTCAGGGCGGCGGCCAATTGCAGGCTGTCCGCGGCTTTGAGGGGATAAATATCGAGCAGGTTTCGGGCCATACTCCGCACGTCATCGCCAGGCACAATTTCGCGCCAGTTCAATCTGATTCTGTCCAGCGCCGCAGTGGCGCTTTGCGCCTCGCTCGCGTCAATGGATCCAAAACGCAACGACCGGGCGATAGCGCTGTAAAGTTCAACGTCGGCGGCCCACCAGACGACTGGTGAATACTGGCGAAAAAGAGTGCGGGCCCTTTGCGTGGATGGCTCACGCATGCAGAGAGGCGCCAGAGCGCTCGAATCCCAGAAGGCGGAGGGCGTGACTACCACCCTTCTTCCCGCTCCTCGGTCACTACTTCGCTGAGACGCTTGCCTCGTGGAGTTGGAATCGGCAGCTTCAGAATCTCTTCGAGCCGTTTCTTTGTCATGAGGCTTTTCCGGGAGCTTCATCTTGCCTTCGGCGACCAGGCGGAGCTCCAGCTCGCTGGCGTCGCCGGCATCGAAGGGAACGATTTTGGCCACGGGCAGGTTGCGATCGCGGATGACAACCTCTTCGCCATTACGGGCAAAGCGGATGTACGTGCTCAGCCGGTTTTTTAACTCGGCGATGTTGACGCTGCGCATTCCTGACCCCTCCATATGGCCATTATAGCCATATCCGCTCACAGCACCTGCATCTGCGAATCGGGGTCGGGATGGAACTGGACCTGGCTCATGGCGTGGCCGATCTCGGGGTTCTTCATGAAGTATTGCCACACAAAACCGGTGCGCAGATTTTCAGCCATGAGCATGGAGATGCCCTGGTCGATGCCGAGAATGTCGGGCGCGAACCAGTTTGCCTTCGGCTGGAATGCGTCGACGAAGCCGTAGCGCGTATAGACCCTCTCCTTGAACTGGTCGCGCATGCTGAGCAGGACATGGGAGCATTCGGCGGGCAGGAAGACGAGCGATCCGCCCGTAGCGCAGGGGACGAGCGTGCCATCGAGCGGCCCCATGGCGGGAGGTCCGCCCCAGACGCGATAGCCTTCGCGGGAATCGGACGCGGTGATGCCCCAGAGATTCTGATCGAACCAGGGAAACCTGCGGCTTTCGGTGAGGCACCAGATCTGGTGGGCGCGGGTGGCTGCGACGGAGTTGGTGAAGTAGTTGGCGTGGAGGTCGGCGACGTTGCGCAAATCGCACCAGGCATGGGCGTACTGGTGGATGAACAGGGGCGCGACCCCACTGATGTAGTCGAGACCGCCGAACTGGACGACGGGGCGCTGCAGATCGTTCCAGTCGGCCGCAGGAATCGTGTGGTTGGGGGAGCCGATGGCGAGCAGGTACATGGTGAGCAGCTCGGAGTAGATATCCCAGCGATGCTTGAGAAAGCCCTGATCGGGAAGCCAACCCATCGAAAGCGTCTGGCCGCCGTTGAGCATCCACTCCCAGTCGATGCGGCGGTAAAAGGTGGTGGCCAGCCCTTCGATGCGCGGATTGCCGGCGAAATACTGGCGGCAGGTGAGCACGCCGCAGAGCAGCAGCGCGGTGTCGATAGAGGAGAGCTCGCTGCCGAACATGCGCTGGCCGCTCTCGATATCGATGAAGTGGTAGAGAAAGCCGTGTTCGTGGGGGCAGTCTTCAAGCAGGAAGGCGAGCGTCTTCTCCACGCGCTGTTCGCAGTCGTAGGGGCGGAGATAGTTGCGCTTGTGGGCGATGCAAAGGGCGGTGAGGCCAAAGCCGGTAGCGGCAATGCTGGAAACGCGGCTGACGGAGAGTCCGGTGGCCGGGGCGCGATCGCGCACCAGGCCGGTGCGCGGGCTGGCTTCGTTATAGAAGAAGTCGGCGGCGCGGCCTTCGAGGTCGTCGAGCAGGGTTTCGGCTGCCGTCGTGACCTGAGTAAGCGGGCGATTGATGAAGACGCCGGGAGCGTGGGGATACTGCTGGGCCGCCTGGGACTCGGACTGCGGCTCCTGCCCTGCTTTCACCTTTGGCGCCTGCGCCTGGTTCTGTGCGAGGACGGAAGGTGAGAGAGCCAGCGCACCGGCGGCCCCGGCTCGCTTCAGCAGCTCTCGTCGCGTGATGGAAAATGGAGCCAACGTGAGGTGAGTTCTTCTTATCGGATGCGGAGGAGCCGGAGATCGTCAGGAAACAGATGCTCCCGGCTCATTCCGAAAATGCTACAGGATCGGTGAGGATCCTCTTCTCAATTTAACGGAGGGCCGGGGCAAATCCGCAATTCCACTAAAGCTCGCGGGTCAAATCGTAGGGAAGAGCCTGCACCCTGCAGCACTCCTCGTGCATCCAGTATCATCGGAGGGCGCAGACCGGCGCGGGCCGCTCAGTGAGACGCCCGCACAACCCCCTCGGACATTTCACCACTCCCACCTTTCAAGGAGGAATGCTTTGGCACACGAAGTTCCACCTCTTCCCTACGACTACAAGGCGCTGGAACCGCATATCGACGAGCAGACGATGCACCTGCACCACGACAAACACCACCAGGCCTACGTCACCAATCTCAATGGGGCCATCGAGAAGCATCCCGACCTGGGCAAACACTCGGCCGAGGACCTGCTGCGCAATCTGAACAGCGTGCCGGAAGATGTGCGCACCACGGTACGCAACAACGGCGGCGGGCACGTGAATCACAGCATGTTCTGGGCGATCATGAAACCGAACGGGGGCGGCGAGCCCACCGGCGCTGTCGGCGAGCAGATCAAGAAGGATTTCGGCAGCTTCGAGGATTTCAAGAAGCAATTCAACGAAACCACGGCGAAGCAGTTCGGCTCGGGCTGGGGATGGCTGATCTGGGACGGCAAACTGAAGATCATCACCACGGCCAACCAGGACAGCCCGCTTTCGCAGGGGTTCTATCCGATCCTCGGCAACGACGTGTGGGAGCACGCCTACTACCTGAAGTACCAGAACCGGCGGCCGGAATATCTGGCAGCGTGGTGGAACACCGTCAACTGGGACGAGATCAACAAGCGCTTCGCTCAGGCGAAGAAGTAGCAAACTGGTTTGAAACCGGCGTCGATGCCGCCGGAGCCTGGATTCAGATGCCCTTTCTTTTGCTTCCCGCAAAGGAAAGGGCATTTGTGTTCGCAGCAGAGCTTTATGATGGACGGTTCCCGCGGTTCGCATTCCAGATCCGCATTCTCTGGTGGAGGACTCTGCCGATGTTCCGTTTGCGCTCTGCGCGGCTGCTGCTGGTTCGCTTCACTCTGCTCGCGCTCGCGATTCCGATCGGCGGGTCGCTGGCGGCGGCCGGCCAGGCGCAGCGGTCCAGCGCAGCCGCGCCGGCGCGATGGGTCGGCACCTGGGCCACTTCGGCCTTTGACGGCGATCCCTGGCACACGATTCCGACGCTGGTCGATTCAACGTTGCGGGAGATCGTCCATACCTCGATCGCCGGCAAGGCGCTGCGTGTGCGCTTCACGAATGAATTCGGCACCGAGCCGCTCCACATCGACGCGGCGAATATCGCGCTCAGTGCCGGGGAATCTGCAATTCAGCCTGAATCGATGCACGCGCTGACCTTTGGGGGTCAGGCGTCGATCGTGGTTCCGCCTGGCGCCGAGGTGGTCAGCGACCCGGTGCCGATGGCCACGCCGGCCTTGACCGATCTTGCGATCAGCCTCTTTCTGCCTCTGCAACAGATCAGCGCTGTGTCGGTGCATTCCGGCGCGAACCAGATCAACTACATCCAGGCGGGCAGCAACGTGGTCAGCGCGCCGTCTCTGACCGGCGCCGCTACGGTGCCCTCGTGGTATTTCGTGAAGGGCGTGGACGTGGAGCCGGCGGCCGCGAACGCCGGCGCGGTGGTTGCCTTCGGCGATTCGATCACCGACGGCGCTTACGCAACGGATAACCAGAATCACCGCTGGCCGGACTACCTGGCCGTGCGTCTGCACAACAATCCCGCGACGGCCGGCCTGGCGAGTGCTGAACGAAGGCATTGGCGGCAACTGCGTGCTGATCCACTGCGTCGGGCAAAACGCGCTGGCGCGTTTCAATCGGGATGTGCTGGCGCAGGCGGGCGTGCGGTACGTGATTGTGCTTGAAAGCATCAACGACATCGGCAGCCTGCACGAGCCGAACCGGCCGAATTATCACCTGACGGCGGAGGACCTGGAGCAGGGACTGAGCCAGATCGTCGCCCGCGCGCATGAGCATGGCATCAAGGTGATCGGCGCCACGCTCACTCCGTACAAGGGTGCGGGGTACTTTTCAGAACAGGGCGAACAGATTCGCGAAGCCGTGAATCAGTGGATCCTGAGCAGCGGGGTTTTCGATGGGGTAGTCGATTTTGACAAGGCCACGCGCGATCCGGCGAATCCGCTGGTGTTTGCGCCGGCGTACGACAGCGGGGACCATCTGCATCCGAAAGACGCGGGGTACGATGCGATGGCGAATGCTATTGACCTGGGCCTGTTTAAGTAGGAAGTGCCGGAACGAGTGGGGCCGAGCAGCGCATCCTTTGGCGAGAATCTGTGTCTAAGTGGACAGGAAGGTTTGGTCCAAAATGATGCGTTTGCCCCTTTTTTCTGCACTGGCTTCCGTTGTTTTTGCGGGAGCCGTATTTGCACAGGCGCCTGCGCTCCCCGTGGGCCAGGCACACTTCAGCATCGTCGCGGCCAGCGACGGGAAGAACGCCGGGTCGGCCGATTGCACGGTGACGGCGGTCTCCGGCGGATATGAGATCAGTTCTCACGGCGACCTGAAGGTGCCGAAGTTCACCTATACGTTCACGAATGAGAATCGGCTCGACAGCCAGCTGAATGTGGTCCGCGACCAGCTTAGCGGCGCGGTGAACGGCACCCAGGCGACGTTCAGCATGAACTCGGATCCGTCGGGAAAGCAGTTTCAGGTGAGCATCACCGCCAGCGGCAAGAACACGACGAACACTTTCGACCGTCACCAGCACTCGGCGCTGCTGCCCGATCTTGACCCCGCTGCCTACGTCGCGATGGCGCATTTTGCGCTGGAGCAGCCGCCCACGACATGGATTGTGATCCCCAAGCAGAATGGCCTGCTGGTGCCCGCGCAATACAACGCGCAACCGGATGTGCACGGCACGTTCCACGGCCAGCCGGTGGACGCGCACCACACGAGCGTGGTGGTGAGCGACCAGAACGGGTTCACGGTCGAGCTTTACTACACCGGCGAGGGCGCACTGCTCGAAGCCGATCTGCCGGAGCAGGGTTTCTACGTGATCCGCGACGACTTCAAACTGCAGAATCGTCCGCATTACACGCCGCCGCGCGGCGAAGCGCCGCCTCCGGATCAGGGTCAGCCACCGCAGGGTTTGCCGCAGCCGGGTACGACCCAGCCCCAGGCTCAATCGCAGTCGTACTGAGAGGGTGTTGGCGCGCCGTTCGCTTTTTGACTTGAGATCACAATCGGTGATCTCAAGCCGATCGTGGAGCTATCCGATGCGGACGATGAGCTTGCCGCGCACGTGTCCGGTTTCGAGATGCTTCATGGCTTCGGGGACTTCGGCCATCGCGTAGCAGCGGTCGATCACCGGCTTGACGGCGCCCGACTGCAGCAGGCCGGCGATGAAGTTCAGGTCGTTCTGCTTGACGCTGGCCATGAAGGTGAGGATTTTCTGCTTCCTGAAGCGGCCGAGGACGAACATCCTGAACATGCTGGCGAGAATCGTCATGAGGCTCGCGTCCGGTTTCGCGCCGATGAATACGCAGGTGCCCCTCGGCTTCAGCATGCGCCGCAGGTGGGGGATGGAGAGATTTCCCACGCATTCGAGGATGACGTCGTACTGCTGGTTATCCTCGGCGAGGCCTTGTTGCGTGTAGTCGATAACGCGGTCCGCTCCAATGGAGCGAACCAGCTCGACGTTGCGCGTGCTGCAGACGCCGGTGACCACCGCGCCGAAATGTTTCGCGAACTGTACCGCGAAGGTGCCGACGCCCCCGGCTGCGCCGTTGATGAGGACAGTTTGGCCGGGCTGGATGCGCGCCTTGTCGCGCAGTCCCTGGAGGGCAGTCGCGGCCGCGACCGGAAGCGAGGCGGCCTGCTCGAAGCTGACGTTGTCCGGCTTGATGACGAGCGACGATGCGGGTGCGCAGACAAAGTCGGCGAGCGCGCCGCGGCAGGCGCCGAAGACCGCGTCGCCCGGTTTGAACTGGGTCACGCCGCTGCCGATCGATTCCACTTCACCGGCGACGTCCACGCCCGGGTGCTTGGGTTTGTGCAGGCCCACGATGAGGCGAACGAACCAGGGCTCGCCTTTCATCAGCTTCCAGTCGAGCGGATTGAGACCTGCGGCGCGGACTCGGATGAGCACCTGTCCATCGTGCGGCGTGGGCGTCGCGGTTTCTTCGCAGTGGAGAACGTCAGGGGAACCAAAGTGGCGATAGACGATGGCTTTCATGGCACGAGCCTCTGATCGGCGCAAGGATAGTCCCTGACGAGGCCGCTGTCAGTGCCAATTATCACGAAGTTATCGGACCGGGTGCGGGCTCGGCAGGAATTTACGCTTTAGCGGAGAACGCCGTGACCAGGCTGGTGAGCAGGCGGAGGGCGCGGGGAACAGCCTGGCGGAGCGGGCCGGAGAGATCCTCGCCATAGCCGAAGTGGCTTGCGCCGATGGTGAGGGTAAAGGCGCGCGCCGGAACATGGCCGCAGAAGGCCTGCGCCATGGCGAGCAGCGCCGGCGGATCGAGACGATGCGTGTCCGGGGCTTCGCGCTGAGCGGCGACCGGCACCACGCGGATGGCGCCGGGCTCGTCGGCGGCCGATGCGTCGACAAAGATGACCAGGTCAGTGGCCGCTAAATCGGAGGCCATCTCCGGGGTGAACTGCTGGGCGGCGACGATGCGCAGACGCGAAGCGGGAAAAAGAAGCTCGGCGGCTTCGGCGATCCTGAGGCCGACGCCGTCGTCCTGGCGAAGCGAGTTGCCGCAGGCCAGCAGCAGTGCGGGAGGCGCGGATATGGGAATTGGGTTCGGGGCAACGTGCGGCTTCATGGCTCAGCCTCGGCGGATTTCCCTGACCAGGGAGCCATCGGGAGCGCGCAGCTCGACGGACAGAGGCATGCGTCCCATGGCGTGCGTGGAACAGCTGAGGCAGGGATCGAAAGTTCGGACAACGGCTTCGACGCGATTCAGCATGCCCTCGGCGATCTGATCGCCCTGCACATAGTGGCGGGCGGTTTGCAGAATGCCGCGGTTCATGGCGGCGTTGTTGTGGCCGGTCGCGATGATGAGGTTGGCCCAGACGATGAGCCCGTTCTCGTCCACCTTGTAGTGATGGATCAGAGTGCCGCGTGGAGCCTCGGCAACGCCGATACCCTCGAGGTTGTTGACCGATGCCGTAGCACGCACATGCTTGTCGAGAATCTTCTCGTCGGAGAGCAGGCGTTCGATGATTTCAGTAGCGTGCAACATTTCCACCAGCCGCGCGTGGTGGTAGTAGAAGGAGCTGAGCAGCGGCTTGGGCGACATGGCGCGGAATTCACGCCATTCCACATCGGCCAGCGGCGTATCGCAGCGGTCGGCAAGGTTCAGGCGCGCCAGCGGCCCCACACGATAGGTTCCGCCGGGATAGCCGAGCGGCTTGTAATAGGGAAACTTCATGTAGGTGTATGGCTCGACGGCTTCACCGATGTAGTCCGCATAGTGCGCCGGGTTCAGGTCGCCGGCGATGATGTTGCCTTCCGAATCGATGACGCGCAGAGCGCCGTCATAGTAGTCGGCGAGGCCCTGTTCGTTGACGAGGCCCATGAACAGCGTGGGGAAATTCGCAAAGACGCCGATCTCGGCGGTGAATTTCTCGGTCGCGTCCTTAAACCAGCCCAGGGTGCGCTGGATCGCCATCTTCGCGGCGGGGATCATCGCGAGCATCTGGCCGCGCTTCTCCGCACTCAGCGGCTCGTTGACGCCTCCAGGAACGGTCCAGCCAGGATGGATGCGTCGGCCGGCGAGCAATTCAATGATCTTCTGGCCGAACGAGCGCAGCGCAATGCCGTCGGCGCCGATCGTGGGATGGGTATGCGCAATGTGAAGAATGCTGCGCTCTTCAGGTGGCGCATCCATGCCGAGGAGCAGGTCGGGGGAGGACAAGTAGAAGAAACTGAGCGCGTGGGACTGAACGAGCTGCGCGAGATTGAGGATGCGGCGCAGGTCGGCGGCGACGGGGGGAATCTTGACGGCGAGGATGGCGTCGCAGGCTTTGGACGATGCGACGAGATGGCTGACCGGGCAGATGCCGCAGATGCGCGCCGTGATGTTGGGCATCTCGTAGAAGGGCCGCCCCTCGGTAAACTTCTCGAAGCCGCGCAGCTGGGTCACGTGAAAGGTCGCGTCCTGCACGATGCCGGCTTCGTCGAGCTGCAGGGTGATCTTGCCGTGTCCTTCCAGGCGTGTGACGGGATCGATGACGATGGTACGGGGCATGAATCTCCTGCTTTCCTTTTACGATCAGCCGAAGTGGGCGACTCCGCCCAGCGAGGGAACGTGGCCTGCCAGCAGTTGCGACAGCACCTGATAGATGGTGTCCGCCGAGGGCGGGCAGCCGGGGACGAAGACGTCGACGGGAACGACTTCATGCACCGGGCGCACGCGATCGAGCAGCGCGGGCACGCCGACGGTGGGCACCTGCTTCTGCAGATCCACATTCTGGTCGTAGACGCGCAGCATCACTGGCTGCACCCCGCAGCTGTTGCGCATGGCGGAGACATTGCCGGTGAGTGCGCAGTCGCCGAGCGATACAAGAATGCGCGTGTGCTCGCGGATTTTGCGGATCTTCTTCAGATCGTCTTCGCTGGCGACAGCACCCTCGACCAGCGTGACGTCGACGCGGTCGGGAAACGTTTTGCGGTCGACCAGCGGGCTGTAGACGAGGCGGAACTGGCTGCTGAGCTCGATGAGCCGTTCATCCATATCGAGCAGGGACATGTGGCAGCCGGAACAGCCATCGAGCCAGACGGTGGCGAGTGTTTTCAGTTCGCTCATGGCTTCTCTCCCTCGCGCATGATCTGCAGATACGGCAGGAACTCGGGGTGCTTGCGGGCTTTGCTGCCGACGCTGGTCTTCTCAAAAAGCGCGCCGGTGGGGCAGACCTGTACGCATTTGCCACAGCTGGTGCAGGTTTCCGAATCTCCCCAGGGTTGCTTGAGATCGGTGATGACCATCGACTGGCCGCCGCGACCCATCACGCCCCAGGTGTTCGCGCCTTCGACCTCGGAGCAGACGCGCACGCAGCGCGTGCAGAGCACGCAGCGGTTGTGGTCCACGGTGAAGCGCGGATGCGAGGCATCGACGGGCAGCTGCGGATACTGGTAGGGGATCTCGACGTGCGTCATGCCGAGCTGGAGGGCGAGGCTCTGTAGCTCGCAGTTGCCGTTGGCGACGCAGACCGAGCAGACGTGGTTGCGCTCGGCGAAATACAGTTCGAGGATCATGGTGCGATAGCGGTCGATTTTCGGATTGTGGGTCGTGACCTCCATGCCCTCCGCAACCTGCGTCACGCAGGCGGGCAGAAGGCGGCGCGCGCCTTTCACTTCGACGAGGCACAGGCGGCAGGCGCCCACTTCCGAGAGCCCGTCCAGATGGCACAGGGTGGGAATATCGACGTTGTGCTCGCGCGCCGCTTCGAGGATGGTCTGGTCGGAGCGGGCGCTGATTTCCTCGCCGTTGATGGTCAGTGTGCGAACATTCGGTTCCGCGCTCATGCGTGTACCTCCACCGCTGCCGGGCTGCATTCGCAGACGCCCGCCGGACATCGCTTCTCCTCGATGTGCGCGAGGTATTCGTGTTTGAAGTAGCGCAGCGTGCTAAGCACAGGGTTAGGCGCGGTCTGGCCGAGTCCGCACAGGCTGGTGGCGCCGACGACATCGCACAGCTCGGTCAGCTGGTCGAGATCGCGATGGGTGGCCTCGCCTTTGCAGATCTTCGTGAGCAGCTCGAACATCTGCACCGTGCCGGCGCGGCAGGGAATGCATTTGCCGCAGGACTCGGTCATGCAGAACTCCATAAAGAAGCGGGCGACTGAGACCATGCACGAGGTGTCGTCCATGACGATCATGCCGCCCGAACCCATCATGGAACCGGCGCTGATCAGAGCGTCGTAGCTGATGGACAAATCGAGGTGTTCCTCGGGCAAACAGCCGCCCGAGGGTCCGCCAGTCTGTACTGCCTTGAATTTTCTGCCGTCGGGAACGCCGCCGCCGATGTCGAAGATGATCTGCCGCAGCGTCATGCCCATAGGCACTTCGACAAGGCCGGTGCGTTTGATTTTGCCGGTGAGTGCGAACACCTTGGTGCCTTTGCTGCGCTCGGTGCCCATGGAGGAGAACCATTCGCCGCCGTGGCGGATGATGGGAGCGACGTTGGCGAAGGTCTCGACGTTGTTGATCAGGGTGGGATCGCCCCACAGGCCGGAGACCGCCGGATAGGGCGGGCGCGGACGCGGAGTTCCGCGTTTGCCTTCGATGGAGGCGATGAGCGCCGTCTCTTCGCCGCAAACGAAGGCGCCGGCGCCGAGACGGATATCGATGTCGAAGCTGAACTGCGTTTCGCAGATCGCATTGCCGAGGAAGCCGCGGCGGCGCGCTTCGCGCAAGGCGACGGTGAGCCGCTGCACGGCGAGCGGGTATTCGGCGCGGACGTAAATGTAGCCCTTGCTGGCGCCGATGGCGTAAGCCGCGATGGCCATGCCTTCGATGACGCGCTGCGGATCGCTCTCGAGCACGCTGCGGTCCATGAACGCGCCGGGGTCGCCCTCGTCGCCGTTGCAGATGACGTATTTCTGCGCGCCTTTGACTTTGGCGACGGTGTCCCACTTCAGGCCGGTGGGATAGCCGCCTCCTCCGCGCCCGCGCAGCCCCGCCTTCGAGATCTGCTCGATGACGGACTGCGGGTTCATTTCGGTGAGCGCCTTCAGCAGCGCTTCGTAGCCGCCGCGCGCGATGTATTCGTCGATCTTCTCGGGATCGACATGGCCGGAATTTTCGAGCACGATGTGCTTCTGGCCCTCGAAGTAGCCTTCGAGCTGTGGATCGAGGCGCGCAAGCGGCGCACCGCCCAGGGACGCAATGACGTCCTTCGCGTCCGGAGCGTGTACATGGCCGTAGCGCGTTTCAGACGGTTCGATCAGCACCATCGGCCCGGCGGCGCAAAGCCCCATGCAGCCGGTGCGGCGGACGTGGCACTTCTTGCCGGAGCTCTCCGCTTCCTTCTCGATCGCGTCTTTGACTTTGTCGCTGTGCTGCGAGAGGCAGCCGGTGCCCATGCACACGTTGATCTGGTAGTCGAATTTATCGCGTTCTTCGACGGCGGCGCCGGCAATCTCCTGGAGTTCCTCAAGGTTCATTGCGTCGTCCACCTTTCCAGTTGCCGGGTCAGCTCCGCGGCTTCGATCTGTCCGGAAAGCTCGCCATCGAGCAGGACCACCGGCGCGCGTCCGCAGGCGCCCACGCAGCGCGCGGTCGCGAACGATACCTCGCCATCGGGGGTTGTCTGTCCCGCCTGGATGTGCAGCAGCTTCTCGGCCTCGGCCACCAGTTTGTCCGAGCCCTTGATGTAGCAGGCCGTGCCAAGACAAACCGTGCAGGTATGTTTGCCCGGCGGCTTCAGACTGAAAAAGTGGTAGAAGGTGACCACTCCGTAGGCCTGGCTGAGCGGAACCCGCAGCGACTGCGCAACAAATTTGATGGCAGGCATGTCGAGAAATCCGAAGGAAGACTGTACGGTATGGAGGGTTTCGATCAACGCATTGCGCGAGTAGCCATGCTTGCGCATCGTGCCGTTGACGATTCTCCATCGCTTGTCGTCGGAAGGCAGAGGCGGGCGTTCAGCATAGAGCGGCATTGTGTTCTCCCTGACTGCCAGCGGACAGTCGCGAGGTTCCGATTCCCAGGCCCGCCCGGGCTACAGCAGATGGTGCAGTGGAAAAAGGCCGGCGTAACAAAATCCGGCAACCAGGCGGGGTACAGGACAGGATGCGGTCCGATGCGGACGATTGTCGGTGACAATCATCACTGCGAGCAAGTGAAATGCTCTGCTTCATTGCGCGCCTGCTGAGGAAAGCAGCCCAGGGGATGCAAGGAGCAAACGTTACGGGCCGTGCTGCGCGCTCTTAGTCGCTCAGCACGGCCAGATCCAGCTGCTGCAGGCGCTCCGGGTCGCCGATGACCTCCATGGCGGCGATCCTGTCGCCGTCGATGGTGAGGCGCAGCACGCGGAAAAGCCGGCCCCGGGGCGCGATGACCAGGCCAACACCGCCATCAATGAGCGCAGGACTCGCGAACTTTGCCCCACGCGCCGTCTGCACGGCCTGCCTCGCCCAGTTCTCGGCGCCATGGATATCCTTGGGCACACCAACGGCAGCGACGGCATCGGCCCGCACCGTAAACTCCGGATCGAGCAGACTGACGAGGCTCGGGACATCTCCTGCCCGCAGCGCGGCGAGAAAAGCGTCCACGACGCGGCGCTGCCGGCCGATCGTCTCGCCGGTGGTGGGATCGGCGCCGCGCACCCTGCGGCGCGCGCGGCTGGCAAGCTGGCGCGCAGCGGCTTCGGTTCGGCCAACAATTCCGGCAATCTCCTCAAACGGAAGGTCGAACATGTCGTGCAGAACGAACGCCAGCCGCTCGGCGGGATCGAGGCGATCGAGCACGACAAGCAGGGCCAGCCCAACGGAGTCTGCCAGCACCGCCTCCCTCTCCGGATCGGTTTTCGCGTGCGGCTGTGCTGCAGCGGGCTCAGGTCCGGTGGGCAGTTCGAGCGGCTCTTCGCGTTTGGACTGGCGCGACCGCAGCATGTCGAGACAGACGCGCGCGACCACGGTAGTCAGCCAGCCGCCGAGATTGTCGATGCCTTCAGCACCGTTGCGGCTCAGCCGCAGCCATGACTCCTGCACTGCGTCGTCGGCGTCGCTGAGCGAGCCCAGCATGCGGTAGGCCACGCCGCGCAGGTGTCCGCGGTTCTCTTCGAATTGCTCCGCCAGCCAGTCGCGCTGTTCCATCTGTCACATTCTCCCGCGCTCTTCCGTCATGGTAATGACGAACCGGAATCGCCGGTTGTGACAAGGAGGTTTCCCATGCCGACTCCCACTCATTCCCGATCCCACCTGATCTTTTATTGGATTACCACCCTGCTCGTCGCCTGGGAAATGGCGATGGGAGGCATCTGGGATCTGCTCCATACCGCCTATGTTCGCGGCATCATGGACCATCTGGGCTATCCCGGCTACTTTTTGACAATCCTGGGCATCTGGAAGTTGCTCGGCACGGCTGCCATCCTGGTTCCCCGCTTTCCGCGGCTTAGAGAATGGGCCTACGCAGGCATGTTTTTCACCTACTCGGGAGCCGTGGCGTCGCATCTTTTCGCCGGGGATGGACCGGCACGATGGGGAGGGCCGGCTATCTTCGGTTCCTTGCTGATGGTGTCGTGGGGTCTGAATCCGGCTTCGCAGCAAACCGCCGAAAGCGCTGGCCATGATCCGAAAGAAGGACGCTCCGCACGCATCGGCTACTGGATCGTGACCGGCCTGCTGGCGCTCGCGATCTTCTCCGGAGGGGTTGGGCAGATTACACGAAACCAGCAGACGGTGGCCGGCATTGTGCAACTCGGCTATCCCGTTTATCTCACCAGCATCCTCGGATTCTGGAAGATTCTGGGCACCATCGCGATCCTCGCGCCGGGATTCGTTCGGCTCAAGGAGTGGGCATATGCCGGCGTCTTCTTTGTTCTGACGGGCGCGGCGACTTCGCACGCGGTTTGCCACGATCCCGCATGGCACGTCGTCGTAACGCTGACCCTGGCGCTGTTTGCAGTCGGCTCCTGGGCCTTGCGCCCGGCGAGCCGCAGGATTGGCGCGACTTTCAGCGCGATCCCTGCCCCATCAGCTCGCATTCATCCGTCCATCGTGTAACCAGAGATTTTCTGAACCCGGGAGGTTCCCCGTGCTTGCACAAGTGAAACAACCCGATCCTGCTTTCGCGGCATTCGATGAGCCGCTGCTCGCGCCGATCGAGAAGCCGAAGGGGCTGATGCTGAAGCTGGTCTATGCGCTGTCGCGGCGACAGTTCGGCAAAGTGATGACGCCGCTCAAAGTATTTGTGGCGCGCATGCCGCTGGGCTTCGGCCGGTTCGTCGGCAAAATCGGCAGCCTCGACAAGAAGCTCACGTTGCCGCGCGAGACCGTGATGCTGATCCGCGAGCAGGTCGCGCATATTAACGTCTGCCTGTTCTGCATCGACATCGGCCGTGCTTTCACCATTCAGGCGGGGATGAATCAGGCGAAGTTCGACGCGCTCGAGGAGTACCGCACCAGCCCTCTGTTCAGCGATGCGGAACGCGCGGCGCTCGACTATGTGTCGGAGCTGACGCGGAACAAGCGCGTCGATGCGGAGGAATTCGCGCTTCTGAAGCGCCACTATAGCGAACGGCAGATCTGCGAGATCGTGTGGCTGGTGGCGACCGAGCATGTCTACAACATGAGCAACATCGGGCTGAATATCCACTCCGACATGCTGTGCGACATTTCGAAGAAGGGCCGGGCGGCCTGACTCGCCTCCGGCTCAGCGCTTGGCCACCGCGGCGCGGAGCGCGTCCGCCTGAACGGCTAGTTCCCGATGTCTTCGTTCCAGATGTCAGGATGCTCGCGGATAAAGCCGTTCATCAGGTCGACGCATTCCTGGGAATCGAGGTCGATGACTTCGACTCCCAGGTCGCGTAGCGAGTCCACGCCTCCATGAAAGGTGCGGCTCTCGCCGACGATCAGGGTGCGGAATCCAAACTGACGGACGAGTCCGGTGCAGTACCAGCAAGGCGCCAGCGTGGTGACCATGATCAGGTCGCGGTAGCTGCGCTGGCGTCCGGCATTGCGGAAAGCATCGGTCTCGCCATGCGCCGACGGATCGTTATGCTGCACACGCCGGTTGCGGCCGGAGCCGAGCAGCCGCCCGTCGCGGGTAAAGATGGCCGCGCCGATGGGGATTCCTCCTTCGTCGCGCCCTTTGCGCGCTTCCGCGAGGGCCACGGCGAGCAGATCGACGGAGTTGAATCGCACACCCATCCGGTCCAAAATAACAGGTCAACGAAGATTCGGCCGCACGCAGGGGAAGCATCATCGGAGCGCTCGCCGCGCATCCATTCGAGGAACGATTCAGGCTGACCCCAGGGAGGAATCATGAAGAGCAAAGATGCGGATGTGAATAAGGGCGCGATCGAGGACAATCCGTCAGAGACCTCCCACCCCGGCGAATCGCAGAACCGTATGGCGAATCAGCTGCCTCACCGCGAAGTCGACGAGGAGATCAAGGACAGCGACTCGGATTTTCCGGAGCCGGGGTCGAGTCCGGAGCATTCATGACCAAAGACTCGATTTCAGCGCCCAAATCAGTGGGACCAAAGCGGACGCGAGCGGGCAAGAAACCTGTTCCCCGGTTCCGGCAGAAGACCTTGTCCCTCGGCCTGAGCCACTTCAACGTAGACAAAGCTCTCCAATTCGCAGCCGAACTTGAGGATGAAGAAATTCTCCGCAAGATGAGAGAGGACAAATAGTCTGGTTTCCCTTCGCTGGAAGAATCCTCTGCAATAATCTCCCCATGCTGGTGCTGGCTTCCGCATCGCCGCGGCGTCGCGATCTGCTTGCGCAGGCGGGATACGCCTTCGAGGTTCTGGCTGCAGATGTGCCCGAAGAGGTGCGTGCCGGCGAGACGCCGATCGGCTACGTGCTGCGGCTGGCGCGCGAAAAGGCTGAAGCGGTCGCGGCGTCTCAGGAGTTTGCCTCGCTGCCCAGCCGGCACCAGGAATCAACCTTGATTCTCGGCGCGGATACGACGGTGGTCGCACCGAATGGTGAGATCCTTGGCAAGCCTGAAGACGATGCCGACGCGGCCCGCATGCTGCGCCTGCTCGGCGGCGCGACGCACAAGGTCATCACCGGCGTTGCGATTCTCGCTCCCACCCCGAGCGACACGATCACCGAGGTCGCCGCCGAGGTGACCTGGGTGACGATGCTGACGCCGACCGAGGACGAACTGGCCGAGTACATCGCGACGGGTGAGCCGCAGGGCAAGGCCGGGGCGTATGCGATACAGGGACGCGCCGCCCGCTGGATTCCGCGCATCCACGGCTGCTATTTCAATGTTGTGGGATTGCCGCTGGCTCTGGTCGCCAGCATGATGGAAGGGCGTCGAGCAGCGGCTGCGTTCGGGAGTGGTTCCGCAGGTCGTTGTTCCCTGAGCACTGGCCGTCCAGGCACCTATCGGCAACAGCTACAAGCTGCCGGCCTACAGACTACCGGCTCGTCCTCAGCTGGCTTTCTGGCGCACTTCGTCGTCGACATCGCGCGCGCCGATGGCGTGATCCGAGACCGGCGGCGCTTCCGGTTGTCCCGCCATCACCAGGCCCAGGACGATCAGAATCGTCACGGCCAGCAGCGCGATCTCCATCAGCTTCAGCATCGAAATTCCCCTCAGGTGGTTCGTATCATTTCCGCCAGCAACGCCGTCCGCGGCAGCAATTGGTTGAGCAGTACCGATTCATGAGATGCATGAGCCCCTTCGCCGACTGCACCCATTCCGTCGAGCGTGGGCACACCAAGCGCAGCCGTGAAGTTACCGTCGGAACCGCCGCCGGTGGCGGCTTCCGCCAGTGAGAACCCCATTTCCCTCGCCAATGTCGCGGCGCGCTCGAAAAGTGCGACTGTGCCGCGCCTCCTTTCCATCGGCGGACGATTCATTCCACCCTCCACCTGCAGGACGCAGGAGCGATCGCGAACGCGCAGGCTACGAAATTTTCGGTCGATTCGCGCTGCATCCTTTGCGCGTGCGATGCGCACGTCGATCTCGGCCTCCGCCTCGGCCGCAATCACGTTGGTCCGCGTGCCTCCGCGGATCACTCCGGCGTTTACCGTCAGCCCGCGATCGAGTTCCGTAAACCCGCGAACCTTCTCCAGCTGCCAGGCCAGCTCGTGGATGGCGCTGTGTCCCTTCTGAAAATCCACCCCGGCGTGTGCCGCTACGCCCTTCACGCGCAGCGTGTAATCGCCCACGCCTTTGCGCGCTGTTTTGTAAGCGCCGTCGAGCCCCTGCGCCGGCTCCAGAACGAAGACCGCGGCACACCTGCGAGCCAGCTTCTCGGTGATCGGCCTTGAGACGGTGCTGCCCACCTCTTCATCTCCATTCAGAAGAAAAACCACAGGCCGTTCCAGCGTTTCGGTCGCGCGCAGCGCCTCGATCGCGGTCAGCCCCATCACGACGCCGGCCTTCATGTCGAGCACGCCAGGACCCCACGCCCGTCCCTTCGCGATGCGGAATGGCATGCCCGATAGTGTTCCCAGGGGCCAGACCGTATCAA
Source organism: uncultured Acidobacteriaceae bacterium (assembly GCA_963702285.1). Lineage (GTDB taxonomy): Bacteria > Acidobacteriota > Terriglobia > Terriglobales > Acidobacteriaceae > Palsa-343. The sequence goes on from CAVPCB010000142.1 coordinate 78,341, forward strand.
GATGCCCGAGGAGCATGACAGGCGTCTGACTTTTCTTTCCTCGCATGCTGGGTTCGAAGCGCAGCTCGAGCACATCGCCGAAGGCGCGCTGCCGATGCCGCCGCACCGTCGCGCCGAGTTCGCCTGCCAGTTCGGCGACCGCATCCACGCACCGGTCGACGCTCGGCTTGTGGTCGCTGGGGGATTCGATTTCGACGAGCTGGCGTATCCGAAGCATCAACTTTGATTCGGCTTCAACGACCGTCTTCTGCAGCATATTGTCGGTATAAGTGTCTTTTTTACTTGCAGTTGCCATAGGGATAATCTTTCCTGGTAATGTGACTTTCGGCACCCCTGGTGTGGCGATTTTGCCACACTACAACTTTCTTTCCCGGGTTGTAGTCTATGTCTTCATTGAGGAAAATGCTTGGCTGAATCATCGCACCTGGAAAACACAATTTCCTCCCCGATCGAGTTCGCCGGCGTTGGCCTTCACAGCGGTGCTCCGGTTCGCATGCGCCTGCTGCCCGCGCCTGCCGGTGCGGGCGTGATCTTTCGCCGCACAGATCTGGACAATTTTGAAATCCCCGCCACCGGCCGCAACGTGGCCAAGGTCAGCTACGCCACCAGCCTGATGCGCCAGGGCGTGCTCATCTCCACGACGGAACATCTGCTCTCCGCACTTCTGGGAGCGGGCGTCGATAACGTCCTGATCGAGCTGGACAATCTTGAGTTGCCGATCCTCGACGGCAGCGCCCTGCCTTACACCGAGGCGTTCCGCGAAGTGGGCCTGAAGAGCCAGCGCCGCCGTCGCGAATACCTGCGCATTCTGAAAAACGTTGAAGTGCGCGAGGGGGACAAATTCATCGGCGTCTATCCCGGCGACGGCTACTCGGTCTCCTACAAGATCGACTTCCCTGCCCCGATCGGCTGCCAGGGCTACACGGTGGACCTGGCCACCGGCGACTACGAGCGCGAGATTGCCCCGGCCCGCACCTTCGGCTGGCGCGAGGACGAGAAGAAGCTGCGCGATATGGGCCTGATCCGCGGAGCGAGCGAAGAGAGCGTGATCGTGCTGAGCCGCCAGGGTGTGCTGAACGGCGATCTGCGCTTCCGCGATGAATTTGTGCGGCACAAGGTGCTCGACCTGATCGGCGATCTGGCTCTGGCCGGACACCACATCCTCGGCCATGTTGTGGCCGAGCGCGCCGGACACGCCATGCACACGGCCCTGGTTTCGCGACTGTTGCGCGATCGCTCCGCCTGGGCGCTGGTGACTCTGGGAACCGAGAAGGCCAAAGCGAAGAGCAAAGTCTCGCCGGTGCCCCGCCCCAGCCTTGTCACAGCCTGAGCGATCTTAGTTCACCGGCTCGCCCGTCTCGTCGAACCGTACCCCTGCCAGCTTTGTTCCTGAAGCCAGGACCGCCCGCAGCTTTTCCGGATTGTCGCCGCTCTTCTGCGCTGCATCCGCCAGCAGGCGCACCGCCTCGACGGGGGACGTCTTTGACGGCAGCCGAAAAATCCACGGCACGTTGGTCGAAGTGAGGGAGCGATCGTCGGCCAGCGCGACAACCGGCACAAAGGCTTTCAGCGAAAGCTGCTCGGCCAGATGCGCGCAGTCGCGATCCAGAGCCACGATCGCCAGCGCATGCTCATCCATCAGCGCGTGGACCAACTCGGTCGAAGCCTTGCCCCAGTTCTGCGAGCTCTCCACCGGAATCATGCCGGAGATATTTGTAGTTTTGGCCAGGGCACTTCGCAGTTCGGCGCTCGCGGCCACTTCCGTTGCGTGCGGACCGAAGAGTACGATCCTGGCGTCGCTCTGCGGGATGTCGGCTCCGTGCGGGCCCAGGTAGCTCACTCCATCTTCGCCGACCCGCGCGTAGGGTGCCGGTGCGGCACTTTTCTGCTGTTCGCTGACTGCTGACTGCTGACCGCCGGTACCCATTGGCTCGACGCGATACGTGATCTTGCCGTCGTGTACGGTGCCCAGAACCATCGGGCTCACGTTCTTGTTCAGCGGGTCGAACACCATGGGCCCGGTCACGCCGTCATATTGATAGATCTGATCGAGCGCGTCCTGGATGCGAGCGCGATTCAACCCCGCCTCACAGATCGCTCTCAGCAGGATGTTCATCGCGTCATAGGCCAGCGCGGCGAACTGTTCGGGCTTCTCGTGGTACCGCGCCTCGTACCGTTCGTTGAACCCGAGCCACTTTGGATCGCTCGCGTTGGATCGTAGGGATAAACCGCCTCGAACCCCTCCGCCGCCGGACCCGCCTTCGCCAGCAATTCGTCGCCGAGCGAGCGATAACTTCCGAAGACGCGCTGATGCATGCCCAGCTCGCGCATCTCTTTCAGGATTTCCGCGGACTCGGCCTCGTCGGCCCACAGCACAATGGCGTCCGCGCGCGAATCGCGAATGATGCGCAGCGCACGATGAAAATCCATTTCGCCGGGCAGATATTTCTGCTCGATCACGACCGGATGTCCCAGCCGCCGCGATGCGTCGCGAAACTTGCCCACACCCATGCGCCCATAGCGGTTGTTCACGCGTAACAGGGCCGCGCGCTTGAGCCCCAGCTCGGTGAAAATCCGCCGCGCCAGGGTGTAGCACTGCACGCGATCGTCCTGAATGTCGGTGAAGTACCAGGGAATATAGGTCTCCGGAATCGTCGGGTCGGTCGATGCGGAGTTGACGATGGGAATTTCCGCTTTCAGCGCCACGCGCAGGATGATGTGCGTCGACTCCGAGCTGATCGAGCCGAAGATCGCCCAGTCGCGATCGTCGTAAATCATCTTGACGGCTTCGTCGGACGGCGAGCCCCAGATGGCGGAGGTCGTGGGCCGCTCGCCGTACTCCGCGCCGCGCTGCCAGTTGTTGTAGTCGTCGTGGATCATCAGCCGGAATGGCTTGCCGCCGTAGCCGCCGCGCGCATTGGCCTCGTCGATAGCAAGCTGCGCACCGTGGAGCATGCGCAGCCCGAAGACCTGGTCGGCCTGTTTCTCGATCGGCCCGAGAAATCCGATCCGCACTTCGTTGATGTCGTGGGTTCGGGGACATCGCGCGCGGCGCCTGGGTAAAGGTTGGGCGTCGTGTAGTTCAGCCAGTATGGCTTGGCGAACTTCTCATAGGGCTCCAGATCGCTCGGCGTCCCCGCGTACGGCGCGACGGTACGGTTCGGAGGCGGCCCCGGCGGATGCGCCCCGCACGAGCAGCCTGATCCCGGCTTTTTCGCGCCCGGTCCCTCCGCGGTCTGCGCTGCCCCAACCGCCGCCGCCAGCACCAACGCGGCGGCGAACGCGAGCCCGCCCGTCCAGCCCCTTCCGCACTTCATGGCTGTTACTCTTCTTTCTTCGGCGTCAGGAACATCGCGATGGCTTCGATCTCCACCAGCAGCTCCGGCCGGCACAGCTTGGCCTGAATGCCGGTCGACGCCGGCAGCGGATCGAGCCCCTGCGCTTTGAAGAACGCCGTCCGCTCTTCGTTGAACGCCTCGTAGTCGCGATCGATGTCGCGCAGATAGCAGCTGGTGCGCACGATGTCTTTCCAGGTGCAGCCCTCGCTCTCCAGCAGCCCCGTGATGTTCGCAAAGGTGCGCCGGCACTGCGCGCGCAAATCGCCGATGTGCACGCTGTTCCCGCTCTCGTCGATGCTGGCCGTCCCCGAGATCAGCAGGATGGTCAGCCCGTTCAGATCGATGCGCATGCCGCGGGAGAACGAACTGGGTTTCGCATAGGCATACGCCTCGTTCAGGACACCGTAGTTCGTCATCGCGCGCTTTTGAATGGGCGCGTGCGCCAGGCCTGCCAGTAACTCCGCAATTGCACTCATGAATAACTCCTATGGTTGATAAATTCCGTGACTTAGACCCTTCGCGGTCGCAACCCAGATATCGCGACCCTGAAAATCGATCCCGAGAACGTAGTTATGCGCGGGCGCCGTCGTTACCGGAATTTCGGTGACGTTTCCTGCCGCATCGCGCACAGTCATCTCCGGCTTGCCGGTGGTGAGCGACGGCCGATAGACCGCCCAGTTTGTCCCGTCGTAGTAGGCAAGGCCCCGGTCGGTGCCGAACCAGGCGCGATTTCTGTCCACGCCTTTGACGTAGTTGGTGAAGTTACTCGGCAGGCCGCTGTCTTTGGTCAGAAAGTTATGCCAGTAACGGCCGTCATAGTGGCTGTCGCCGAAGTAAGTCGCCACCCACACCACACCGTCGACATAACTCACCGAGCTCGTAATCTCGTGAATCAGTCCCTGATCCTTCAGTACCACCATTTCGGTTTCGCCGTCGGGATCGTCGTACTTGTCCCACGTCTCTGTCTTTTGCGTTGTATTCGAGCAGCCCGCTGCCCCATACCGCGTAATAAACCTTGTCCGGCGCCGCAGACACGCCATAGGCCCAGATCTCGATCATCGGCGTGTTGCGCTCGTTGTAGAGCGACCACTCGCCGGTGCGGGTATTAGCCTGCACGCGCCCGCCGCGGTGGCAACCCAGACGTTTTCCCCTTCCACCGAAACGCCGTAGACCACGTCGTTGCTCAGCCCGGAATTCAGCTGCGTGTACGTATCGATTCGCCCCGCCGAGATGCGGCTCAGCCCGCCCATCGTTCCAGCCCACACGGCACCGGTGCGCTTATCGAGCGCGAGCGAAAGCACAGCACGATGGGCGAGCCCGTCCGCTGGCGTGTAGACCTTCCACTGGCCGTTCTCATACTCAGCGAGGCCGTTGTCAGTGCCGGCCCAGATGCGATCGCCGTCCACCAGAACCGAATACACATGATCGTCCGGCAAGCCGTTCGCCGTGGTGAAGTTCTCCCAGCGAAAGCGCGGCATCGCGGGAATCGAGGCTGTTTGCGCGATGGCGTGAACTTTGTGAACGGCTGGTTTGGGACTCTGCGCCCTTAGAGTCGTTGCGCCGGCGATCGCGGCAAGAACCACAATAGCGATCTTCTTCATCGCGTCCTCAGATACTCGATCAGGTCGTTGAGTTCGTCCTTAGTCAGATCGTTGGTGCGGCCATGCCGATCGTGCGGGTTATAGACCGTCCAGATTTCTTCCAGCGTCTGCGCCGACCCGTCGTGCAGGTAGGGAGCGGTCAGCGCGATATTCATCAGCTGCGGCGTATCGAGAAGACCGCTGTTGTCCGTTGCCTTGCCCGTGCCTACATCGAACGACTTCTGGCTTGTCCCCTTGGGTCCGCTGTGGCAGTAGGCGCACTGGTTGCTCTGCGGAATGGGCTGTCCCAGTTTGTCCGTGGTTCGATAGAAGATCGCTTGCCCGCGCTCCTGCGCCGAGGTAAGTTTTCCATCCGCTGCCAGCCAGCGATTCGGCCGCGACGGCAAATTGCGCATGTAGAGCACCAGGTCCGTCAGGCGCAGATCGTCGAAGTTCTGCGACCGCCAGAAGTACATCTCGGTGCGGATGCCGCACTCTCTGACCAGGGTCGGATTGCCGCCGTTCCACTTGTAGGGCTCGGTGCCGCGCAGGTCTTCGATCAGCCGGTTATCGACGATGTCGCGGCCGAATCCATCGGGCTCCAAATCCCACTGCAGGCCATCGAAGGTGGAGTCGATGTGACAGTTGGCGCAGCCGAACTGCCCCTGAAACGAATACGCGTGATAGAAGGTCTGCTCGCCGCGGCGCAGTGCCGTGATGGTCTTCGGACTGGCGAGCTGGAGGGTCTGCGTCACCCGCAGCGTTCGCGTATCGATGACGCTGATCGTGTCGTCCAGACGATTCGCGACATACAGGCGCGCTCCATCGCGGCTCAGCACGATCCCCCGCGGATTTCTCCCAACGGGAATCCGCGCGACAACATAGTGCGCGCTTGCTGACAGGTTCTCGGCGAATGGCTCCGGGTGGGCATGAATGTATGTGAGCATGCGCCGAGTATCGATGACCGAGACGCAGTCGGAGCCGCCATGGCTGACATAGATCCGCGACTTGTCCGGCGCGATCGCGATGCCAAAAGGCCGTGCGTAGTAACGCTCCAGCTCATCGAGCGGCACCTCGACCGGCCTGCCCACATCCGCGCCGAAGACAGTCAGCGTGTCGACGAAACCCCATCCATGCTCGACGTGCGCCAGCGGAACAAGATTCTTGGGGTGCAGTTGGCCCACGACCCCAAGCCGTCCATCTCGCGAGAGCGCAACGTGAAACATACCGGCGACGTATGGCAGAGCGATGCGATCGACCACCTGCGCGCGCTGCGGATCGATGACCGTGATCTCCGACTTCGGCGGCGTGCGATGCGGCGTGGGATTGGGATAAACGTGGGTGGCGTAAAGACGGCTCCCGTCCGCTGTCATGGCCAGATAGCTGGCCCCACGTCCCGCTTCCAGCGTTTCCTGCTCCGCGCCCGTCGCCGCGTCGAGCACCGTAATGTTATTGCCGATGCGGTCCGCCACGAACAGTCGCTTGCCCGCGCGATCCTCCACGACACTGGAGGGCTCGTATCCCGCCGCCCACGTGGCGATCGCGGACGCCGTATTTGTATCGATGACGGTGACAGTATCGTCCCAGGAATTCGTCACGAACAGGCGCCGGCCATCCGGCGAAAGCGAAAAGCCGCGGGGAACGTGCCCGACGGGAATGATCTGCAAAGTGCGTCCGGTGGAAGCGTTCAGAACGCGCACCTCATCCGCACCCTGGCAGAGCACGTAGAGGCGCGCGCCGTCCGGCGAGAGCAAAAGCTCCAGCGGCGATGCATAGCGCTCTTCCGGCGTGGGATCCGGCTGCGCGGCGACGCGGGTGATCCCGGGAACAGCAGGCCCAGCAAGCCCCGCACACAGAGCCGCCATGGCGAGCCGTCTCATTGCGGCTCCTCGATGGATGAGGACGCGATCGACGGCCTGATTCTGCAACGTCGTCTCCCGCCCGCTCGGCCAGTGGACGACAACCTTGTCGATCCTGTTCGCTGTCCCGAGCCCGAAGTGCAGCCGCGCGTCATCCTGCGAGAGATAGCCGGACGACGCCACACGCTCGGCCACCTGCTCTCTTCCGCCCGCCCACACCTCGACGCGCGCACCGATGCCGTCGCGATTGCTTCCCGTTTTATTCTTCTCGGTCCGGGCGCCTTTGAGCTGGATAGCGACCCAGTGTCCGGTTGCCGTCGATACGTTGTGCAGCAGAGCGCCGCGCGCGCCGAGGTTCACGACATAGGCGTCGACCTTGCCGTCATTGTCGTAGTCGGCGAAGCATGCGCCCCGAGCCACAGTGCGCGTGTTCACGACCGACCCGGCCGTCTCCGACACGTCTTCAAAGCGACCCTCGCCGAGCGCGTGGAAGACCGAATGCTCCTGCGGGATGAGGTGAATCAGCCCGCCGTGGAAAACCAGAATGTCGAGCCAGCCGTCGTTGTCGAGGTCATAGACGCCCGATCCCCAGCTCACATACTGCGCGTTGGCCTGCGACAGGCCGGAGGCAATACCGATGTCGTCGAAGCCGCCCTTGCCGTTGTTCTTCATCAGGCGGTTGTAGTGCGCGTCGCTCACCCACAGGTCGAGCCGGCCGCTGCCCGTGATGTCCGCAAAGACCGGGCCCATCGATGAGGTGGCCTCGCCATTCTGGCCGTAGGCAACACCGGCGTCGCCGGCGATCTCCTCAAACGTCCCGTCGTGTTTGTTGTGGAAGAGAAAATTCTCGGTGCGATCGTTGGCGACGTAAATGTCGGGCCAGCCATCGCCGTCGAAGTCAGCCGCGGTCACGCCCATGGTGCGGCCAATGGAGGCGCCAATGCCGGACTTCTCCGTTACATCGGTGAAAGTACCGTCGCAGTTATTGTGGAAGAGCTTGTTGGTCTCGCCTTCGTAGTCGAGCGGGCCCGGGTAGTTATCGGCGGCATAGTAGTTGTGGTAGTTCGGATCGAACTTCACATAGCGGCCGACAAATAAATCCACGCAGCCGTCGCGATCGTAATCGAGCCAGGTCGAGCTGATCGACCACCCATCGACTTTGAGTCCGGATTTCGCCGTAACATCGGTGAAGGTGCCGTTGCCATTGTTGTGGTACAGGATCACGCGGCCATATCCGGTCACCAGCAAATCTTCGTAGCCGTCGTTGTCGTAGTCCGCCACGGTCACAGCGACTGAATAGAGGTCTGGACCGAGTCCGGCCTTCTCCGTCACATCGGTGAAGGTGCCGTTGCCATTGTTGCGATACAGGTGGTTCTGCGGCGGCGCGTTCGGCGCGGAAGACAGAGGGTGCGGCGTCATCGATGGCGGCAGCGTCCGCCCGCTCAGCACATACAGGTCGGGCAGGCCGTCATTGTTGTAGTCGAACCACACGCAGCCCGCGCCCGTGCCTTCGAGCAGCGATCCCAGCTGCGCCGATCCAAAGCTGTCGGTGGCATCGATACCTGCTTTCGCTGTGGCATCTTCAAAGCGAATCGAGGACTTCGCCCCGGAGGGCTGCGCATTTGCGCGATGGCGGTGCGGCCGGAGCACCGCTCTGCGCCAAAGCCGTAGAGGCCAGTCCCAGAATAAGCAACCGTCGCAGTTGCATTTCAGTGGCCTCCCGTGGTCGCGTCGGCAGCAGGCGCGCCCGTCAAATCCACCGGCGTAGTGGTACGCAGCAGAACGAGCGGCACGCGATTTTCCGGGGCGCGCTCCGGCCCGGTGTGGCAGCCCACGCAGATGCGCTGCTCGCCACGCCGTACCCAGAACCAGCCGTGTTCGGCCGCAGCGGATGGCCGGCCGCGTCGAGCAGGATGAAACGCAGCGGCCGATCGCCTGTTGCCTGGACAAAGAACGAACCGTCCTTCTCCACGGGAGCGGTGCCCAGCGAGACCGGACGCCCATCCTCGTCCATGGTTTCCGCACGCAACAGCGCCGGGGCCGTAGTCAGGTTTCCGCCACGCGACTGCCGCGCATCGAGAGCCAGCAGATTGCCGTATGTCCAGTCATGCAGCGCCGAAGGATGCCGGTTCGGAACCGCGCGCGGCGCAACGATCGCCGGCTCAACCAGATCCCGCTCCGCATCCTGCGCGATCTCAATCAGCGCCGGGGTTCCCGGCGTCCACACCGCCAGCGCGAAGTGCCTTTGGTCCGGACTGCGCTCGGACAAGAGCCAGCGGCCGTCCGGGAGTTCCGCGACATCCCCTGCGTATTCCTTCGCCGGAGCCGCAACAGGAGCCTCATCGGCCAGCGCCGAAGTGAATCGTCGCCAGCCGCCCCCGCTCCGTGAAGACAATGTCGCCGGCATCGGCGATTCTGGAGCCGATACCGATCTCCCGTCCATGCTCGCGGCCTTCAGTCTTCAGTCCGTCAGGATGATCGCAGCGCACGCTCTCCACGCCGCTGCCATCCGCGTAGACCAGGAACATTTCCGCCTGGGATCCCGTGCTCCGCGCCATGGGTTGGAGTGTCGCGTCCGCACCCAGCGGAAAATTCGACTCGAACAGCACGCGCCCATCGAGCAGCACATCGTCGGGAATGAAATTGCCGGGCAGATAACTCAGCCGCGGCGTCCCGCCGAGCCATCCAGCCCCGCAGATTCCAGCGCGAACCCACTCGCTTCGCGTCGCGCGTAGACCATCCGTGCGTCCGGCATCCACAGCGGGCGGATCAAATCCGTCGTACCGGCCAGGACCAACTGCGGTGGACCGCCCACCATCGCAATCTGCCAAATCTGCCACCGATCGGACGCATCTTTCTTCCCCGCAAACAGAACCGTCTTCGCGTCGAACGAGACACTGGCATCGGCGCTGGCAGCAAATCCGGGAACCAACGGCCGCGACTCGCCGGAACGCAGAATCATCAACTGCGCGCCGCGAGGAAAACGTTCCCGTCCGTGCAGCGCGGCCAGAGACTGATAGACCGGCGCCGCCGTGAAAATTACGGGAGGCATTTCTGCCCGTCTCGGTTCTTTATCGTTGGCTGTTTGGCCTGCTGCGAAGGAAATCCATACGCGAGCGCGACCAGCAACAACCCGCATGCCGCGACCGCCGCTGTTGCGCGCCATCTCACGCAACCGTCTCCAGCGCGTAGTCACAGCAGGAACGCAGCTCGCACCAGGGGGCAAGGTCGGCCATCATCGTGCCGAATTCGGTGAAGGTCAGCGACTGCTCTCCGTCGCTCCACGCGTGGTCCGGGTCCGGATGCACCTCGACGATGAGGCCATCGGCGCCCGCTGCTACAGCGGTCCGCGCCAGCATCGGAACAATAGACCTGCGCCCTGCCGCGTGGCTGGGGTCGGCGATCACCGGCAGGCGACAAATTTCCTTCAGTACAACAATCGCGGAGATGTCAAAGGTGTTGCGCGTCGCAGTCTCGAAAGTACGAATGCCGCGCTCGCACAGAATCACGTTGGGATTTCCGTAGCTGACGATGCATTGCGCCGAGCGCAGCAGATCGGCGACGGTCGCCACCATGCCACGCTTCAGCAGAATCGGGCCGGCCGGTCTTTGCAGCGGCTTCGAGCAGCGCGTAATTCTCCATGCTCCGCGAGCCGATCTGGCAGAATGTCGGCATACTCGGCGACCATCGGCGCATCCGTCGCCGACATCACCTCGGTGACCACCGCCAGGCCGGTTGCCTCGCGCGCGCGCGCCAGCAGCTTCAGCCCTTCAAGGCCCAGGCCCTGGAACGCATACGGCGATGTCCGCGGCTTGAACGCTCCGCCGCGCAAAACGCGCGCCCCGCGGCAGCGACACGCACCGCGGTCTCCATCAGCTGGTGCTCGGTTTCCACCGAACACGGACCCGCCATGGTGACGAAATCCTCGCCGCCGATGGGAACAGGGCCGGCCCACACCACCGTCCGGTCGTCCGGCGTGCGCTTCAGAACATCCGGTGCGTCCGCAAACTGATCTTTCCAGTCGCCGCCCACCTCCACTCCATTTCTCTGGGGAACAGCTGAGACTATCGCTCGCCCAGCGGCGATGCCTCCACCTAAAGATTGAATTCGACAGGCCCTGCGATCGCCTGTGATCGCTGTCACAAAGCGGTGAGGCGCAAGCGGCTCCGGCTGTTCGACAGGCCTGCGCGCGGCCTTCTAGCATGAGCTCATGACAGTGAAGGCCAGCGAGCAGTCCGTCCACGAGAAGGTGCAGCAGCAGTTCGGCGCGACCGCCGCGGCTTACTCCACCAGTACGGGGCACGGCGACCGCACGGCGCTGGCGGCCCTGGTTGCTCTCGCCGCTCCGCGCGCGACCGACATCGTTCTGGACATCGCGACCGGCGCCGGCCACACCGCGCTGGCCTTCGCGCCGCATGTGCGGAAGGTCGTGGCGTATGACCTGACCGACGCCATGCTCGCCGAAACCGTGAAGAACGCCGCCGATCGCGGGCTCACCAACGTCGAGACGCGGCAGGGTCCGGCGGAAAGGCTTCCTTTTTCCGATGGCGCGTTCGACATCGCGACCGTGCGCCTGGCTTCGCATCACTTTGCCGACAACGCGACCGCCGTTCGCGAAATGGCGCGAGTCGTGCGACCCGGCGGCAAGGTTGTTGTGGTGGACAACTACGGCCCGGAAGACGCGGCGCTCGATGCACTCTTCCAGCACATCGAGAAGACGCGGGACCCGTCGCACGTCCGTGGGTATCGCCTGAGCCTGTGGAGGAAGTTTCTCGCCGACGCCGGCCTGGCCATTCAACAGGAAGTGACCGACCACTACAGCGAGAGTCCGCGTGGCATGGACTTCGACGACTGGGTGCGCCGCGCGAAGACGCCGCCGGATCGCGTCGCCGAACTGCGTCGGATCTTCACCACCGCGTCCCCTGAACTGCGCGATTGGCTCCGCATTCAGAGCGATGGCGACTCGATCTGGTTCCGCATCCCGCAGGTGACGTTCATCGCTCGGCGCTAATGCCGGCGGGGGCCGAATCGCCCGCGCCTTCTATCAGTCCTCAGAACAAATGTTCCTCGTCGCGCAACAGCACCGAAGCGGCTACATCATTCCCCGACTCCGCCTCCGCTCGCACTCGCGCCACCGTCATCCAGTTGTCCTTCTTCGGGTGCTCGATGAAGAACGGCGGCAGCGGCATCTCCAGATAGCGGCTCAGCGCCTCAGCATAGCCCTCATAGAGTGTCCGCAGTTCATTGAGCCGGACAGCACTTTGCTCATCGCGGCACACGCGCACCCCCATCGAGCACAGCTTGTCGTAGATCTGAGCATATTTCTCCGGCGGCAGGCGATCTGCAGGGTTCGGCATCGGCTTCGCCGAGAGGATCTGCGACAAATCCACCAGCGCATGACGCGCCATGGCAAAAGTCAGCTGCGCCTGCCGCGCGCTTTGCTCCTGCACGCCGGCAATCAGCAGCGCGCACGTGTCCAGAATGGCCGTCAGCGCGCTCAGCCAGCTCTGGCTGGTGTGCTGCGAGCGAAAAAGGCACAGTAACGGATACGAAATGTGGCTCTCCAGCAGCTCCGCCGACCAGCGCTCCCATTCCTCCAGCAGCAGCACCAGGGCCGCACCTCCGCCTTCGAAAGAATGCCGCTTGATCAGTTCGAAAGCGGTCGGCGGCGATCCCGCGCGCGCGTCCAGCAGCGCGATGTTCACCTCGCGCCGCGAGAAGGCTCCGTACAGAACGGGAAAGTAGCCAATTACCAGCGCCACAAAACCCAGACCCATCCCGGCTTCCAGCACCGCCAGGCAGCGCACCAGCAGTGTGTTTGGCAACACATCGCCCAGACCCAGGGTGAACAGCGTTGTGCCGCTCGCGTACAAGTCGGTCACGAAGGAATGCGCCGATGCGCGCGGATCGACAAAAGCGTTGGGAAGACCAAAGTAGATCAAAGCGAAGCCGAGCAGCAGCGCCGCCGCCCACATCGCAATCAGAAACACCAGCGACAGCGGCCCGTAGAAACTCAGCATCGTCTCGCGCTTGCGCGGATGCCGCACCTGGCGCGACAGCCACCGCCAGGGCCTCCACGTAACCACGTAGAACACCTTCGTCAGACGGAAGCGGCCGGTGGCGCGCCGTGGCAGAATCACCGTTTCGAACGCGTCGAGCAGCGCCGAGACCAGACACGCAATGCCGAGAATCAGCCGAAGGGGATGCACTTCGCCAGCAGAGCAGGAATCGGCGGCGGCGTCAAACGCTCCGGGCTTCCGCCCTGCGCCCTGTGACCTGAGCTCTGTGACCTGAGCCCTGCGCTCTTACGCCAGCAGTCCCAGCTCGCGAGCCATCCGCTCGAGAAATGTCCGCGTCGCAGACGACACCGGCACCATCGGCAGGCGGTAGTGCTCTTCGAGCTTGCCCATCATCGCCAGGATCGCCTTCGCCGGCCCGGGGCTGGTTTCTTTGAAGATCCCCTGCATCAGGCGAAAATATTTCCGGTTGATGCGACGCGCCACCGACCACTCATTCCCGAGCGCCGCCTTCACCATCTCCGCCATCTCGGCTGGAATGATGTTCGACACCACCGACACCAGCCCCGCTCCCCCCACGCCGATCACGCCCAGCGTCATGCCGTCGTCGCCCGAAAAGACACGAAACTCCTTCGGCGCCTGGGTGATCAGCTCGGTGATCTGTACCAGGTTGCCGCTCGACTCCTTCGCCGCCTCGATGTTCGGCGCCGCCTCGATCAGTCGCAGCACCGTTGCCGGCTCCAGGTTCGCCGCCGATCGCCCGGGAATGTTGTAGAGCACGATGGGCAGCTTCACCGCCTGCGCCACGGCGCGGAAATGCTGGAACTGCCCCTCCTGCGTCGGCTTGTTGTACCAGGGATTCGCGCTCAGGATCGCGGTCACGCCCGGAATCTGCGACGCCGTTTGCGCGCGCGCCACCGCTTCTTTGGTTGCGTTGTGCGAGCACCCGGCCCAGACCGGCACGCGTCCCTGCGCCGCATCCGCAACGATGCGGATCACCTGCAGCCATTCGCCTTCGTCCAGCGTGGGGGTTTCAGCCGTGGTCCCGCAGGCCACCAGCCAGCCGATCCCGCTCTCCACCTGCCAGCGGGCCAGGTCGTACAACGCCCGCTCATCGATGCTGCCATCCGCGCGAAACGGCGTGACCAGTGCGGTTCCGCAGCCTTGCAGGTTCATAACTGACGAGTCTACACCGCCGCGAATGCTCTACACTGCACACGATGGAGAGACCCGTTCAGGATCTGAAGAGCTTTCGCCTGCCTCACAATTTTCGCGGCCGTCCGGCCTGGTTCGTGCAGCTCTGGTGGATCGCCCAGGCGACCGCGTTTCGCTGGTCGCCGCAGTTCATGTATGGGTGGCGCAATTTTGTGCTGCGCCTGTTCGGAGCAAAAATCGGGCGCGGCGTCATCATTCGCCCCACCGCCGAGATTACCTACCCGTGGAAACTTACCATCGGCGATTACTCCTGGATCGGCGATTACGCAACCTTATATACGCTGGGCGAAATCCGCATCGGCGACAACGCCTGCATCTCGCAGCACTGCTATCTGGCGTCGGCCTACCACGATTACGCGAAGCCGACCTTCGACATGATCGGCAGCTTCGTTGCGATCGAGCCGGAAGTATGGCTGGCGACCCGGGTCTTCGTCGGCCCCGGGGTCACGGTCGGACGGGGCGCGGTCGTCGGCGCGTGCAGCGTGGTTCTGAAGGATTTGCCCTCGATGATGGTCTGCGCCGGCAATCCCGCGCAGCCAATCCGCCCGCGTCCGACAACTGGCACCGCCATTTCTTCGCCAACCGCCGACCGCTGACTGCCGACCGCCGTCCCCTACATCTGCCCAACGATCTCCTCGAAATCCCAGCAGCCCGTCTTCCCCGCGATCCACTCCGCCGCCCGCACCGCGCCCTCGGCGAACCCTCGCCGCGAATGCGCCTCGTGCTGCAGCGTGATCACATCGTTGTCCGACCGCGCCTCGACCTCGTGGATTCCCACCACGTCTCCCTCGCGCTTCGACGCAATCTCAACGGTGATTCCGGGACTTGCCGCCTCGATGATCCGCTTCAGTGACAGCGCCGTTCCCGAAGGCGCGTCTTTCTTGGTCGCATGATGCGTCTCCGTGATACTGAAGCGATATCCGTGCGCCACGCCGGCCAGGTCGCGCGCCACTTTGAACAAAGCCTGTACGCCGACCGAGAAATTCGAACTGTAGAGCAACGCCCCACCCCGGCGCTGAGCCAGTGCCTTCATGTCCTCGAGCTGCTGATACCAACCCGTCGTTCCAACGACCATCCGCGCCCCAGTCGCGAGGCACGCTCGCATATTCTGCACCGCCGCTTCCGGCGTAGTGAAATCGATGATCGCATCGAACCCGGCCAGCACCGGAGCCGTCAGCGCCGCTGCGTTCCTGTTCTCCTCTTCGCCGACAACGCGCACACCGTGGCCGCGCTCGCTCGCCACCTTCGCGACCAGGCTGCCCGTCTTCCCGCGCCCCAGCACCATAAACAGCATCGCTATTCCCTATTCCCCGTCATCCTGAGCGAAGTCCGGCTCCTCGCGAGCCGGACACAGTCGAATGGACCTCCCGAGCGCCGGTCATCCCGACGATTCTCTCGTCGGGATGCGCGAGGGTCCTGTCACCGCTTCCAGATCGAAGACCGCCGGATCCGGATCGGCGAAGAACTCCGCGTGCAGCGAGCGCACCGCCTCATCCGCATCATCCTCTTCGACCATGAAGCTCATGTTGATTTCCGACGCCCCCTGCGAAATCATCCTCAGGTTCACATGCCGTATGGTCTGGAAGACGCGCGCTGCAATCCCGTTCTGCCCGCGAATATCTTCGCCCACCATGCAGATCAGCGCCTTGCGCCCTTCGTACTTCACATCGGCCAGCTTGCTCAGGTCCGCCGCAATCGCCGGCAGCTTCTCGTTCGAGTCGAGGCTCAGCGACACGCTCACCTCCGACGTCGACACCATGTCCACCGGGCACTTGTGCTTGTCGAAGACCTCGAAAATCGCCCGCAGATAGCCGTGCGACAGCAGCATGCGGCTCGCAACCACATCCATGATCGTCAGCCGCTTCTTCGCCGCAATCGACTTGAACGGGCTCCGGCAATGTGCGGGCAGCGCCGTGATCTTCGTGCCGCCGTTCTCCGGATTCTTCGAGTTCAGCACCCACACCGGAATATTTTTCTTCACCGCCGGAAGAATCGTCGCCGGGTGCAGCACCTTCGCGCCGAAATACGCCAGCTCCGCCGCCTCTTCAAAGCTGATCGTCTTCACCCGCAGCGCGTCCGGGCATACCCGCGGATCGGCCGTCATAATGCCGTTCACATCGGTCCAGATTTCGATCGCGCCTGCATCGATGCCGCCGCCCACCAGCGCCGCCGTAAAGTCCGAACCGCCGCGGCCCAGCGTGGTGGTCACGCCCTGCTCGGTCGACTCCAATAAAGCCGCCCATCACCGGCACGCGGCCTTCCGCAAACAGGGGCACCACGTTCTGCTTCAGCCGCTGCTCGATCAGCGAATCCTGAGGAATCGCCTTGCCGTACTGTGCATCCGTCACGATCGACTGCCGCGCGTCCACATGCACCGCGTTCAGCCCGCGGCGCACGAAGTCCTCGGTGATCATCCGGCTCGAAAGGCGCTCCCCATACGACACGATCATGTCGCCGATGCGCGGCGTCAGCTCGCCCACCACCGCCAGGCCGCGCAGCACTTCGTCGAGGCCATCGAACTCGGCGTCCATCCACGCATGCGTCGCCGAAAGTGCCTGGTCCTGCTGCGTCGCCGCCAGCGGATCTTCGCGGCAGCTTCGCCCCCATCGCCAGCTGCGTCGCCGTATCGGCGTGCCGGATCCGCAGCCGCTCCGTGATGGCCAGCGCGCTCGGCGCGGTCGCCCTTCGCCGCCGTGGCGGCCGCCGAGAGCAGCAAGTCAGTGACCTTCGCCATAGCGCTCACCACGACGATCGGCTGCAGCCCCTTCGCCACGCGACCTGCCACAATCGCCGCCGTGCGCCGGATCGCCGCCGCGTCCTCGACGGAGGTTCCGCCGAACTTCATCACGACGACGCGGTTCATGCCGGAATCGCCACCGGATCGAGTTTGCCCAGCGACACCAGCAACTCCGCGTTGAGCAGAGCCGCGCCCGCCGCCCCGCGAATCGTGTTATGCGACAGCACCGTGAACTTCCAGTCCAGCAGCCCGCAGGGCCGCACCCGCCCTACCGTCGCCGCCATGCCCGCGCCACGCATGCGGTCCAGCCGCGGCTGCGGCCGGTCGTCGGCCGCAACATACTCTACCGGCTGCGCCGGCGCCGTCGGCAGATCTCTGCCCTGCAGCGGCGTAAACTCCGCCCACGCCGCAATCAGTTCTTCGCGCGTGGCCTTCTTTGCCCAGCTTGATGCTCACGCTCTCCGTGTGCCCGTCTTCCACCGCCACGCGATTGCAGTGCGCCGTCATCTTCGCCGCCAGCGGCGCCACGACGCGGCCGTTCAGCCGGCCCAGCAGCTTCAGCGTCTCCTGCTCCATCTTCTCTTCTTCGTTCTTGATGTACGGCACCACATTGCCCAGGATGTCCAGCGATGCCACGCCCGGATAACCCGCGCCGCTCACCGCCTGCATCGTGCTCACGAAGATCGCCTCGACCCCGAACCGATCCACGATCGGCTTCAGCGCCATCACCAGCCCAATCGCCGAGCAGTTCGGATTCGTCACGATGTACCCGCCCGACTCGCTTCCGCCACGTCTGGTTCTCCAGCAGCGCCAGATGATCCGCGTTGACCTCCGGAATCACCAGCGGCACCGACGGCTCCATGCGAAACGCGCTCGAGTTCGAAATCACCGCGCATCCGGCGGCGGCAAACTGCGGCTCCAGCTCGCGCGCAATATCGGCGTCCAGCGCCGCGAAAATCACCTTCGGCGCGTCCATCGGGCGTCGCCGGCGAAACCGGCATTGAAGCGATGCGCTCCGGCAGCGGCGTGTCCAGCTTCCACCGCACCGCCTCGCCGTACTGCTTCCCGCTCGACCGGTCGCTCGCCGCGAGCCACGCGACTTCAAACCACGGATGATTCTCCAGGAGCTGAATGAATCGCTGCCCGACCATCCCGGTCGCGCCTAAAATTCCAATCTTCTGCCGCATCGCAAGCCTTCTTCAGAAACACCGCGGGCCGCGCGTCGAAAACGCCGCCCTGCTGTGCTGTGTATCGTTAGTTTAACCGGCTCGCCGCGCGTCCGCATCGCAGGAAATCAGGCTCGGCCCTCTCGAACGTCACCTCGCAATGCCCGAGAATCAGGGTGCCCCATCGTGGGTGCCCCATTCGATCGCGCGCGCAGTTTGCGCGATCAGGGTGGGCATCGCGCGGAGCGCGATCCTGTTGCATCCAGGCTGAATCCCTCCGTCATCGCTTCATCCCGAATAACGAGGAGCAAACCTTGTACGACTACCTTCCGCTTTCCGTTGTCCATCCTGACGCCTTCGACCCCGGCACCGCGCAAACTCCCGGCTCACAGCGCCTCGCCGCCATCTCGCGCAACCACGGCATCTCCACCGGCCTGTGGGGCGGGACGTTCCTCGTCGAACCTGGCGCACGCACCGGCATCCACCATCACGGCGAACAGGAAACCGTCGTCTATGTGCTCGAGGGCGAATCGCTCATCCGCTGGGGCGAGCGCGGCGAATCCGAAGCCCAGGTCCGCGCCGGCGACTTCCTCCACGTCCCGGCCTTCACACCGCACATGGAAATCAATTTGTCAGAGGAGAATCCCTTCCGCTGGATCGTCGTCCGCAGCACGCCCGACCCCATCGTCGTCAACCTGCCCAATGATTACTGGGGCTGAAGCTTCAAGGCCTAAAGCTTTCTGCGCTCTGACTAATAAAGTTCGGGGAAGATTGCCCACCGGCCGCGCGACAGCGTCCTCGCGTGAGCGAGGGATACGGTAAAAGCCACGGCCTTCAGGCCGTGGAATAAAGAAGCCCCAAAAAGAGGGCTTCAGCCCCGGCCCGTCGATAGCTCAGGACCCACTGGTGGCCACGGCTCGTCCACGGAATAGACCGCAAGGATACGATGCGGTCCCGGCTCCCCTTCCGCGAACGCTCCAGCCTCCAGCCGCTCTTTAGCCTCGTCGAGCGAACTCAACAGACAATGGCTGTTGGTTGGAATCTCTTCAGCCATGGAATTACAGGAAAGAGGCGAACAACAAGGCTGTGAAGAGTTTTCCGGCCAGAAAGTCACAACATCGAAGCCTTCGAGGATCGTCTTTGGAATGAGAACTCACGTTGACCTCTGGCCGACCCTCCCACGGCCCGAACGCCCGCCAGCCATCGCTCGCGAGCTCCTGCTCGTGCACTTCATAGAAAAAGAGCTTTGTGCCGCTCAAGTCGATGTTGTTTTCTTTGCGAGATCGGAAATGATCTCGGGGCGATCAAAGAACCAATACCCGTTGTGCTTCCAGTAGTTGACGAAATCTGCGAAGTCTTCACTAACGCAGCCGCTCACTGAATAAATGTCATTGACCGTCGACGCCTTTAGAAATTCAGGGCGTCCGGAGATTCGCTTCGCCATGTAGCCGACAGGAATCATTCATTCCGCATCCCTGAGCCCGGTGCTCTAGTAGCTGAAGTCCACCGTGACAGTCCCCTTCGCCGGCACCGTCACCGTCGCGGTCTTCGCGCCATCCACTTCCTGGTCGGCCTCGATCGTGTACGTCCCCGGCGGCACTCCTTTGATCACGTAATGACCCGACGTATCCGACACAGCAAAGAACGGATTCGCCACCACATTGATGAACGCCTGCATCCACGGATGATTGTTGCAGCGCACCGGCATCATCAGTTCCGGTTTCGCGAACCGCCGCTCGTCCTGCGGTGTTGTCGGTCCCCCGGCAGGCGGCTGCGAAATATCCAGAGACTGGTTCCCCGCCACCGTCGGCACCATGTGCACGTTGTGCATCGTGGGATCGCTGTTGGTGAAACGCACCGGCTGCCCCACCATCGCCCCGACCACGTGCGGAATATACCGGCAGCCCTTCTGGTCGATGTTCACCGGCTGCGTCGGCGGCGCGTAGACCTTATTCCCCAGCCCATCCTTAATAGAGATGAAGACGTTCGCGAACCCGCCGTCCTTGCCCACTACATACTGCTCGCTGGAAAGCGGCGGACCCAGCGTACACGCCGGATCCTGATTCATATCGATCGGCACCGGCTTCGGCGGCGTCTTCGAGTAGTGGATGGTTCCCTCAATCGTCCCCGCATTCGCCCAGTCAATCGTGGTGAACTGCTGCGCCGGCTCGCTGCTCGCGCTCTGCTTCTTACACCCGCCCACCGCCAGCACCGCAAACACGTTGCTGCAATGACCAACCGTCCGCTTTTCATCAGCATCTCCCTCTGTGCCCTGCGCCCTTGCCCTGCGCTCTGCGCCACTGCGCTCTGTGCCCTGAGCCCTGAGCCCTGGTTTCACCCCAGCTTCTCAATCACAGCATCCGCAAATGCCTTCGTCCCCGCCGTCCCGCCCACATCGCGCGTCAGCGTCTTCTTCTCGATGTAGACCTTCTCCACCGCCGCCATCAGCTTCTCTGCCGCCGCCGTCTCATCCAGATGATGCAACATCAGAATCGCCGACTGCAGCAGCGCCGTCGGGTTCGCGATATCCTTGCCCGCAATATCCGGCGCCGATCCGTGCACCGCCTCAAAGATCGCCGCGTCCACGCCCATGTTCGCGCCCGGCACCAGCCCCAGCCCACCCACAAACGCCGCGCACAAATCGCTGACGATATCGCCGTACAGATTCTCCAGCAGCAGCGTGTCGTATTGATAAGGATTCATCACCAGCTGCATGCACGTGTTGTCGATGATGTGCTCGCCGTAAACGATATCCGGAAATCCCTTCGACACATCGCGCGCGCACCGCAAAAACAGCCCATCCGACATCTTCATGATGTTCGCTTTGTGGATGGCGTGAATCTTCCGCCGCCCATGCTTCGCCGCATACTCGAACGCGAACTTCGCAATCCGCGTCGAGCCCTTCTCTGTGATCACCTTCAGCGACTCCATCACGCCCGGCACCACCTCGTGCTCCAGGCCCACGTACAGCCCCTCGGTGTTCTCACGAATGATGATCAGGTCCACATTCGGATACTTCGTCTCGAGGCCGGGCAGATTCTTGATCGGCCGAAAGTTCGCATACAGCTCAAACTTCTTCCGCAGCGTCACGTTGATCGACGCGAACCCGCCGCCCACCGGCGTCGTCACCGGCCCTTTCAGCGCCACCCGGTTCCGCTCGATCGACGCGTACAGATCCTTCGGGATGTACTCCCCATGCTTCTCAAACGCGCTCGCCCCGGCGGCAAACTTCTCCCACGCGAACTTCACGCCCGTCGCTTCCAGAATCCGCACCACCGCGTCGGTCACTTCCGGCCCAATGCCATCGCCCGGAATCAGCGTGACTGCATGTGTCTTCCCCAACTTCACTCCTTCGCTCGATGCTCCAGCGCTCCCATCCCAGCTACTTCTTCTTTCCGTGCTTGTCCCCGTGGTGGCTCAGCAACTGCTCCAGCTCTTCCTTGAACTCCCGCACATCCTTGAAGTCCCGATAGACGCTGGCGAACCGGATATACGACACCGTGTCCAGCCCCTTCAGCCGATCCATGATCAGTTCACCGATCTCCGCCGTCGTCCGTTCCCGGTCCGTCGACTCGGTCACGAACGCCTCCACCTCATCGACCAGCTCCTCCAGCTTCGGGGCGGACACCGGCCGCTTCTGGCAGGCGCGCATCAGCCCTTCCAGCACCTTGCGGCGCTCAAATTTCTCCCGCCGCCCGTCCTTCTTGGCCACCATGTAAGGGATTTCGTCGATGCGTTCGTAGGTCGTAAAGCGGCGGTTACACTTCTCGCATTCACGCCGCCTGCGGATCGAGTCGGCTTCCCTGCTCTCCCGCGAATCGATCACGCGGTCCTGGCCAAACCCGCAATAAGGACATTTCATCGGTCTGCACTCGATTCTAGCAGCGCATCAATTGTGTCCTGTACCCTGCGCCCTGTACGCTGTACCCTGATCGCGACGCATCTCACCCCCTATGAGCACGACCCCACGCAAACGCAGCATCACCAAAGGCCTTCTCGCCGGCCTCGTCGGCGGCCTTGCCGGCGCCGGCGCCAAAATGGTCGCCGAACAAATCTTCCCGCCCCGCACCCAGGGCCAGATCCCGCCGCCCGTCCTGTTCGCCGAAAACGTTGCCAGCCGCCGCCTGCCTGAAGACGAACGCCAACTCGCCCTCCAGGGCATTCACTGGATTTTCGGCGCCGTCGCCGGAGCCGTCTACGGAGCGCTCGTCGAAATGGAGCCTTCCCTCGGCGCCTGGCATGGCGCCGCCTTCGGCATCACCCTCAATCGCATCACCCACGAGTCCATCCTGCCGAAGCTCGGCCTCACCGCTGCTCCCGGCAACCAGCCCACCCAGGAGCGCATCAGCGAGTGGGTCACCCACGCCGTCTACGGCGTCGCCACCGACAGCGTTCGCCGCGCCGTCCGCCGCGCCCTCTGATTTTCAAGTCCGGCCATGGGCTTCGCTCCAAGCTCCGGGCTCCCGGCTCCCCGCATCGAACTTTGTAGGCTATTGCAAGGAGCTACCATGCCCGCTCGTCCCACCTGGTCCGGTTCCATCCAGATTTCTCTGGTCTCCATCGCCGTCCGCATCTTTCCCGCCACCAACCCCGGCCGCTCCGTCGAATTTCACCTCATCGACCGCCGCACCCACCAGCGCGTCCATCACCGCAATGTCGACGAGCGCGGCGAGGTCGAGCAGTCCGACATCGTCAAAGGCTTCGAGTACGCCCGCAACAAATTCATCGAGATCGACCCCGACGACCTCAAAGCCCTCCGCCTGCCCACCGCCACCACCATGCAGATCCAGCAGTTCGTTAAGGCCGAAGAGCTCCCCGAAGCCCTCTTCGATCGCCCGTAGTTCGTCGCCCCCAAAGACGAGGCCCAGGCGAAAGCCCTGGCCATTATGCGCAAGGCGCTCGACGACACCGGCACCTGCGGCATCGGCGAGATCGCCTTCAGCGGCCGCGAGCATCTCGTCGCCCTCGCCGCCCCGCCCGACCCCAAACAGAAGGGCCTCATGCTTTACCTGCTCCGCTATGAGGAAGAACTGCGCGACGCGAAGTCCGCCCTCGGCGACATCAAGGAGCCGACAGCCACCTCCCAGGAAGTCTCCCTCGCCAAACAACTCATTGAGGCCAGCACGTCGAAGTTCGACCTCTCCGCCTACAAGGACGACTACGAGGCCGCCGTCGTCAAGCTGGTCAACGCGAAGAGAAAAGGCAAGCCCCTGCCCGAGCCCGAACCGGCCGCGCCCAAAGGAAAAGTCGTCAACATCATGGACGCGCTCCGCAAAAGCCTCGCCGAACACGAGCACCCCGCCAGGAAAGCAAAGTCGCACACAACCCGGCGAAAGAAAGCGGCCTGACGCGAACAACCACTGCGGTGGAACAGCGCCGTGGTCCGGCTAGACCTGTTGTGCGTTGAGCAGCGCCACCGCCATGCGGTTCAACGGCGTGGGGATGCCGTGCTTTTCTCCCCTGCGCACGATCACGCCATTGCGGGCGTCGATCTCCATGCGGCGTCCCGCGAGGCGATCGGCCAAAAGCGAATTGACGGCGTCGGGCGGCTGCGCGCGATAGTGTGCCAGGACTTCGTCGCCCATCGAGTCGCTGAGCTGCGCTCCCTCCGCGCGGCCCACGGCCACGCACTCGGCCACCATCGCCGCGGCCAGCCTGCCCATGGCCTCCTCGCGCAGCAAACCCGCCGGTTGAAGGGTGAGCGCGTTCAACGCACCCACCGAGTTCAGGCACAGCTTCCACCACGCCGCGGTGATGAAGTCAGCCACCAGCTCCATCTTCACCGCGCTGCCCCCGAAAAGCGCGGCAAACGTGCGACCCAGCGCCGTGTCTTCGATGCGCATGCGTGCGGCTCCGCGCACGTGTATCTCGCCATCCGCCCGTCGCTCTGCGGGGCAGTCGATCACCACAGGCAGAATCCGCTCCTGCTCTGCGTAAGGCGCGAAGTGCTCGCGATGCTCGACTCCGTTTTGCAGCACGGCAATCGGGGCGCCTTCCGCGCAAAGAGCCGGCAACCACCTGCTGGCTCCCTCGGCGTCGTAAGCCTTAGTCGCCACCATCACCCATTCCACGGGTTCAGCGTTTTCCGGAGCCGTGACGTTGCGCGCATGGACTCGCACCAACCCGGGAGGCATCGTGACCGTCAGTGCTCCAGCGGCCGCCGCGTGCAGAGCAGGATCTCATGCCCGCCGGCCATCTCCAGCAGTCCGGCGATTGCCCCTCCAATGGCTCCCACGCCTACAATCGCAACCCGCGCCATGCGCACCTCACGCCACGCCCCGTTAATGCACGCCTGAACCGGTCCCGAGTTGATTCATTGCGTCGGCCAACGATCAGCGTGCCGCTTCTTCGCCGACCGCACCGTGATGATGCACCATCTCCTCGCCGGCCTGCTCGCTCTCCTGAGTCACTTGCCGGAGCGAGATGCGCTCGAACCGCGACCAGATCAGCCCCACCGGCACAATCGCCAGAAACGTGACCAGCAGCAGCGTCGCCGCGCAGCCCGTCGCCGCCTCCGGAGCCACGTCGAAGAACTTCGAGATGGCCCCGGCCACCAGCCCGATCTGCGTGAACCAGCCCAGCACCGGCAACTGAATCGTGCTCACTGCCCCGCTGACCACCATCATCAGCACGGCCTTCGCCGGGGTCGCGGACGCCAGCTGGGGGCTCGCGACAAAGGCCAGCATCGTCTCCAGATACGAAAGCGAGATCAGTATCCACATCCCCAGCGAGGATGCGGCGATCACCGCAAAGTCGCCCACCGACCGGATCGTATCGAGCCCGGAGTGGAAGGCCTTGATCTTGTCCTCGACCGCCTGTCCGGCGCGCTTTGAAATCAGGCTGAACGCCCGGTTCGCGAGCTTCGCCACCGCGTCGCCCCACAGACGCACGGCCAGCAGAAACAGTGAGCCGCCAACCGTCAGCAGCAGCGCCCAGAACGCCGTTCGCCGCAGAATCTCCGGATGCGGCAGCGCGCCGGGCGGCGCCAGCAGAATGACCGATGAGGTGAGCAACGCCATCGACCCCGCGTCGAAGAGCCGCTCGACCACATAGACCGCGATCTGCTCGCTCAGCGGCAGCCCCGTCTTCTTCGCGACCAGATACGGCCGCACCAGATCGGCCACGCGCCCGATCAGCGCCACCGCCGTGAAGCCCATCACCTGCGTCCCCAGCAGCGACAGGATCGGCATTCTCTTCTTGTGGTGGATCAGCCAAACCCAGCGGATCGACCGCACCAGATAGCCCAGCGTAGATGCAGGCCAGCGCAATCGCGATTTTGCGCCAGTCGGCCATGCGCAACTGCTGTCCGAACACGTGCCAGTCGAAATGAATCCGATGGCGCTCATGCCAGATCACGACGGCCAGCGCCAGCACGATCGCGAGCGCAACCAGCCGGGTTCGGTTCGATTTCAAATCAGAACTCCAGAAAATGGCAAAGGAGAGACGGCGTCACCGCGCCGCAGCCCGCAACTCGGACTGACGCCGCAATTCAACCCGGCGGTTGTATTCGCGGATCACGCGCATTACATACAGCTGCGTCTCGCGATATGGCGGCACGCCGTGCCAGCGATCCACCGCCGCCGGACCCGCATTGTAGGCGGCCAGCGCCCATTGCAGATTGTCCTTGTAGCGCTTCAGCAGCGAGTCCAGATACGCGGTGCCGCCCTTGATGTTCTCTTTCGGAGCAAAGGTGTCGGCCACGCCCAGGTCCGATGCCGTTCCCGGCATCAGCTGCATCAGGCCCCTGCGCTCCCGCCCGGCTCACCGCGCGCGTATG
This sequence comes from uncultured Acidobacteriaceae bacterium, assembly GCA_963702285.1. Lineage (GTDB taxonomy): Bacteria > Acidobacteriota > Terriglobia > Terriglobales > Acidobacteriaceae > Palsa-343. The sequence continues at coordinate 104,030 of CAVPCB010000142.1, forward strand.
GCCAGCGCTTTCCGCGCGCACTACACTGGCCAGCAGATCGGTGTCGAGGTTGTACGCCGTTCCTGCCTTCGTCAGCATGGGCTGCAAATCGGCTTCCGTCAGCTTCTCCGGCGCTGCGGGTGCTGGTGCCGGTTTTACGCTCGCGACAGCAGACTTAGGCAGATCGACACGCTCGTCGGAGACGATGTCCGACGCGCTCACTTCAAGGTAGCTGGCCTCGGCTGCATCCATATAAAGCCGAACCTTCGCGCCATCAGCGACGCGATGATCGCAGATCAGATCGAAGCCATTCTTCAGCGTCACATGCTCGGCGGCGCGCGCCGTCGTCGCCGCAAAACAAGCAGCCATACCGACGCACCACAACGCTCTGCCAAAACGGCACATTCCTCTTTACTCTACCATCGTAAGACGCATCCACTGCACGAACCGTTCACTCCCTGGTCGAAGGATAAGCGGTTACGGGTGTGGTATTTACAATTGGCTCCGAAACCTCGATGAACTTGTCGGCCGCCAGCAGCTTTTCGATCACCTGGGCCACACCATCCTCATCGGCCGCCGCCGCGATCTCCCACTTGCGCTGCCGCGCCAGATCCACCAGATCCGGAGCGCCGTTCACCACGACCACGGCCCGGCCTGCAAATTCCAGCATCTCCAGATCGTTCCAGTTGTCGCCGATCGCCATCACCTCTTCCGGAGCCAGACCTCGCTGGGTCTGCCAGCCGGCGCAGCGCCGCTCCTTTCGAGCAGCCCGGCGGCAGGACATCGAGGATGGTCAGATCGCGCGAGAGGTACTCGGTTCGATGAATCTCAATGGACGCCGAGAGTTCGCTCTCCACCAGCCACTCCTCGGCGCGCCGCATGTCTTCGACCGCTCCGCACACCATCCCCTGAACCGGCGCTTCTCCATGATCGAACGCCCGTTCCAGCGGCCGCACTTCGCGAATTGAGGCACGATTCGCCTCCACCCACATCGAGACGCGCCCCGCGAGCGGCTTCACCGATTCCAGAACCAGCTCGCCTGGCCCATCGTGATCGAACGTAAACACCGTGGTTCCGAAGGGCCGCAGTGCCGGACATAAAGCCAGCGCCGTCTCCACCGGCAGCAGGAAGCGATCGATTCGCACACCCGCCATCGTGCGGGTTACGGTGCCGTTGGACGTGATGAAGACGGTCTCCGGCTTCAGACCCACTGGCTCGATCAGAGGCACGGCGTAGGCCTGTCGCCGACCGGTCGCGATCACGATCTCGATCCCGGCGGCTTCAGCCTCCTGCAACGCCCGGCAGTTGCGCGGGCTCACCGCGGCTCCAGGAGAAGACAGCAGCGTACCGTCGATATCGGCGACGATCATCCTGATCGGCAGAGCCATGTGATTCCCAGTGTAGGTCACGCCGCTCAGCGCCGTTCGCGGAAGAACTCCCGCAGCAATTCTCCGCACTCCTGCTCGAGAACGCCTGACGTCACGACCATCTGGTGGTTGAGTCTCGGGTGGTTCAGGACCACGAGCACCGAACCCGCAGCGCCGGCTTTCGGATCGGCCGCACCGTAGACCAGCCGCCCCATTCGCGCGTGAATCATGGCTCCGGCGCACATCGCGCACGGCTCCAGCGTCACGAACAGTTCGCAATCGACCAGCCGATAATTTGCGATCGCCTTTGCAGCCGCTCGCATCGCTACGATCTCCGCGTGCGCCGTCGGGTCCACATCGCGCAGGACGCGGTTTTGCCCGCGCGCGACCACTTCGCCTCCGATCGCAGCCACCGCGCCAATGGGTACTTCTCCTGCTTCCGCCGCGGCTCTCGCCTCTTCCAGAGCAGCGCGCATCAGCGTCTCGTCCGTGGTCACGGCGCGTCAGCCTTCGGCTGCTGTTGCGTCATGCAGTGCAGCGTGCCCAGCCCCCAAATCAAATCGCCGCAGTAAATGCCTACCACTTCGCGCGTCGGGAAAGCCTCCGCCAGGATATTAAGCGCCTGGCGGTCCATCGCACGATTAAAGGTCGGGACCAATACCAGATCGTTCGCAATGTAGAAATTCGCATAGCTGGCCGGAAGACGCTGTCTCTGAAAAACAATCGGCGGCGGCATCGGCAGTTCGATGATGTCGAACGGATTTCCATCCAGATTTCGCGCCAGTTTGAGCCGATCGAGATTTTCCTGCAGGGGCAGATGATTCTCATCGTCCCTATTTGTCTCAGTCACGGTGACAATTGTGTTCGGCCCGACGAACCGGGTGATGTCGTCGACGTGTCCGTGCGTGTCGTCGCCCGCGATGCCGCGATTCATCCACAACACCTGTTCGATTCCCAGATAATCGTGCAGCGCTTTTTCCAGTTGCCCGCGGCTCACACCAGGATTCCGCTGCTGCACCTCGCTCAACAGGCACTCTTCGGTGGTGATCAGCGTCCCCGCGCCGTTGACATCGATCGATCCGCCCTCGAGAACGACTCGCTGCGGCCCGGCCGCCGTCTCGATGCTCGGTTCCCACTGCGGCAGGCCCAGCAATTCGGCAACCCGGCCAGGAATCTGGTCGTCGAGATGCCAGTCCGGATACTTGGCCCAGGCATTGAACTTCCAATTTGTAACAGCCACAGGTGCAGATGTCCCGTCCTGACGTTTCTTCACGAAAATCGGCCCCGAATCTCGCGTCCATCCGCGATCCGTCGGCCACAAATGAAAATGCACGCGCTTCAGATTCGCGCCCGTTTTCTTCAGAACGCCGCGCGCGCGCTTTTCGGTCGCAGCGTCATCGACCAGAATGTGCACGTCCTCCACGCGAGCCAGATGCCCGACGATCTCCGCATACACCCACGGAATCGGCTGGAACTTCCCCGGCCAGTCCTCGGGATTGTGCGGCCACGCCAGCCAGGTCGCCTCGTGCGGCTCCCACTCCGCCGGCATCCTGTAGCCCAGTGCGCGCGGCGTCGCATCCGACTGCGGCTCCAGAGTCTGTTCCATCTCCGCCATCTCGCCGCTCATTTCTTTTCGTCGTCCAGAAAGCGGCTGACGATGGGCGCGTAAGCATCGATGCGCCGATCCCGCAGGAACGGCCAGTTGCGCCGCGTATCTTCGATCGCGGCCAGATCGATCTCGCCGATCAGAATCTCTTCGCGATCGTGCGCCGCCTTTGCAATCACTCGTCCAAATGGATCGGCCAAAAACGATCCGCCCCAGAACGCCAGGCCCGGCCCTTCGACGCGATTCCCGCGCACATCGCCATGCTCCAAACCAACGCGATTGACTGCGGCCACATACACGCCGTTGGCAATGGCGTGCGCCCGCTGGATCGTCTGCCAGGCATCGTACTGCGCCGTCCCATACTCCTCTTTCTCGTGCGGATGCCAGCCAATGGCCGTCGGATAGAACAGCACATTGGCTCCTTGCAGCGCCGTGATGCGTGCCCCCTCCGGATACCACTGGTCCCAGCACACCAGCGTCCCAATCTTTCCCGCCGATGTATCGAACGCGCGAAACCCCAGGTCACCCGGCGTGAAATAGAACTTCTCGTAGTAGAGCGGATCGTCCGGGATGTGCATTTTGCGATACAAGCCCGCAATCGTTCCGTCATTTTCGAGAATCGCCGCCGTGTTGTGATAGAGCCCCGCGGCGCGCCGCTCGAAGAGCGACGCCACAATCACGACCTTTTCCTCGCGCGCCACCGCGCCCAGCCTCTCCGTGCTCGGCCCCGGAATCGGCTCCGCCAGATCGAACAGCGCGATATCCTCGCGCTGGCAAAAATACTGCGCGCGAAACAGCTCCGGCAGGCAGACCACGTCCGCGCCCTGCCGCGCCGCCTCCCGCACGCGCTCCGCGGCCTTCTCCAGATTGGCGTCCGGATCCGGTCCGCAGCTCATCTGCACCAGCCCGACGCTAAATTTGTTCTTTTCCGTCATATTTGTATCTTCTCTTGTTACATATTGCGCGGAAACAAGCAAAAGGCGCAGGCCGTCTGGCCCACGCCCCGCCTCATTCCCGCAGCAATCTACTCGAAAATCAGAATCGCCGCCGCAATTGTCGTCGTCCACAGGCCGCGCTTGTCGCCGATAGCCGATTGCGTGACGTTTGCGGTGCGCACAATCTTGTTCGAGATACGGTACGTCTCTTTTTTCTCGTCCCAGCTCTTGTCCGGATCGAAATCCACGTCCAGCGTGGTCGCCAGCATCTCCGCCGCCAGCTCTTCGGCGTATTCTCCGGCCTGATCTTCAGTCTCGCCAAAGCTGTGATGCTCGCTTAAGTAACCGTAAGTGTTACGATCGCTCGGAATCGCAACGCCAATGCTGGACGCTACCAGCCGGTGCGGCTCGCGAGTGGAGTTTTCCGCGACCACAGCGAACACAACCTCGCCCGGACTGAGGTATTTCAGCCCCTCTTTGCGTCCGATCAGCTTTGCCTGTGGAGGAAATATCGACGAAACGCGCACCAGATTCTGCGCCGCAATGCCGGCATCCCGCAATGCCAGCTCAAATGAGGTCAGCCGCTCCTTGTGTTTCCCCACTCCCTTGGTGAAGAACAGCCGCCTTGGGACCATGGCTTTTCCCAATTCTCAACTCCTCCGAATCTTTTTGAAATCCCGGCGCACGCAATCTGCTCAAAAACCGCGTCCCCGCTGAAACTTAACACAGAAATGCCCGATGGATACGCCGATGAAAAGGAATTAACACCGCTTTCAATCATACGGTACCGCGCGTTCGTCCGTGCCCGGCTTCCGATTCGCGTTTTCGCACCGGCTGAGTCGCGATTGCCAGAAATTCCTGCGCCGCTTTCGATGGCTGGCGATCTTTCCGGTAGACCAGCGCCAGGTCCCGGGCCAGGCGCACGCCCTCCAGCGCCAGCAGCGTGCAGAACGCCTGTCCGTTCCTCCTCCACCACATTCGTGCGCGGCAAAAAGCCCAGGCCCAGCCCCACGCCGATATACCGCTTGAGCATTTCGCTGGACTCCACTTCCATCGCCACGCGCGGCACAATTTCGTTCACGCGGAACAGCTCGTCCAGCTGCTCCCTGCGCCGGCCGTGCGCGGGCAACAGCATCGGATACCGCGCCGCCTCCTGCAGCCGCACCGCGCTCCGTCCGGCCAGCGCGTGTCCCTGCGGCGTCACCAGCGCCAGCTCGTCACGATGGATCAGCTCCACCGCCAGCCGCGTATCGCGCACCGGCATCGAAACCACGCCGAAATCCACTTCCCGGTTGACCACGCTTTCCAGCGTGCGCAGCCGCTCCGCGCGCACCACGCTCAGCATCACGCGCGGATACTGCCGCCGAAATTGAGCAAACACCTGGGGCAACACATACAGGTGGGTAGCCTCGTTGGCGCTGATCGCCAGTTCCCCGCGCGGCGCGCGTTCCTGCTCCGCAATAGCCAGCAGGATGTGCTTCTGCCGCTCGACGCAGTACTCGGCAAAGGGCTCAAACAATCGCCCCGCCGCGGTAAACGTCACTTTTCCGCCGTCGCGGTCGAACAGGCGCGCTCCCACTTCCTGTTCCAGCGTGCGAATCTGTGCCGAAATCGCCGGTTGTGTGCGAAGCAGTTTCTGGGCCGCGCGCGAAAAACTTTTCAGGCGGCTGACTTCCAGAAAGCTGCGAAGATTTTCAAAGTCCATCGCGGATGCCTCAAGAATATGCGGCCCAGGACGCTGCCACAAGGATTTTCAATACCCGTTAATGGCCCGCCATCTCTTCCGGCGCCGCCTGCCTGCGCGGCGGACGCCGCATGATGAAAGGCAGCGGGATCAGACACGCGATAATCAGGCTCAAACCCCAGAAGGCGTTCTGGTAGCTCAGCATCTGCGCCTGCCGGTTCAGCGTCTGCCATGCATCGCCCAGCGCAAACTGCCGGCGGCGTTGGCGCTCTGCCCCAGCCGCATCATCGCCTGCTGTGTCATCTCCACAAATCGCGAGTACTGCAGGCTGCCCGCCACCGCGTGCGCGCTCAGATTGGCGATATGCGTCTGCTGCGTACGCTCGAGAAAAGTCGTCAGCAACGCCGTGCCCACCGATCCGCCGATGTTGCGCGCAAAATTCGAGAAGCTCGAAATCTGATTGTTCTTGTTGCGCGGCACGCCCAGGTAGTTCAGCGTGCTGATGGGAATAAACACGAACGAGAGCCCCATCACCTGGTAAGCGCGCCACATCGTGATCTGACCAAACGACACGCCCAGATCCAGACGCGTCAGATTAAACAACCCCGCGGCCGTAATCGCATAGCCAATCGCCACCAGCAGCCGCGGATCCATTTTCCGCCACCCCACCAGCCGTCCGGCAATGGGCATGGTCAGCATCAGCACCAGCGCCCCCGGCGACAACACCATGCCGGCGCGCTCGGCCGTGTACCCCAGCAGCACCTGCAGAAACTGCGGAATCAGCACCGTCGTCCCAAACAACACCATGCCCAGCACAAATTGCAGAAAGACCGCCGTACCGAAATTGCGATTCTTCAGTAGACGGATGTCGACAATCGGATCCTCGTGCTGCCACTCCCACCAGACGAAAAACACCAGCATGCAGGCGGCGATGATCGCGAACGTGGTGATCGTCGAGTCGCCAAACCAGTCCTTCTCCTGGCCCTTGTCCAGCACAAATTCCAGACAACCGACGCCGATCGAGATCAGACCCAGCCCCATGAAGTCGACGCGTCCGGTCGTTTTCTGCTCTTCTTTCAGATACGGCGGGTCCTCGACCATGCGCTGGGTCAGAAACAGCGAGAGCAGCCCCACCGGCAGGTTGATGAAGAAAATCCAGTGCCAGTTGAAATTGTCAGTGATCCATCCGCCCAGTGTCGGCCCGATCGCCGGCGCCACCACCACCGCCATCCCGTACACCGCGAAGGCTTGCCCGCGCTTGCTCACCGGAAAGGTGTCGGCCAGGATCGCCTGCTCGCTCGGAGCCAGCCCGCCGCCGCCCACCCCCTGCAGCACGCGGAAGAAAACCAGCAGCGGCAGCGATGGGGCAAGGCCGCACAGCATGGAGCAAATGGTGAACAGCATCACGCACGTCATGTAAAAGCGCTTGCGGCCCATGCGCGCCATCAGCCAGCCGGAGATGGGTAGGATCACCGCACTCGACACCAGATAGCTGGTCAGCACCCATGTGGCCTCTTCCTGGCTCGCGCCCAGCGTGCCTGCCATGTGGGGCAGGGCCACGTTGGCGATGGAGGTGTCCAGCACCTCCATGAAAGTCGCCAGCGTGACGGTGAGCGCCACCAGCCACGGGTTGTGACTCGGCGTCCAGTTGGCCTCGTCGTAATGCAGTTCCGCCAAAGGTCAGTCCCTGTGGTGCAGTGATCTCCCCGCCCTTCGCGAGGGTCCCTGAATCCCCAAAAATCTTCAAAGAGAGCGGCTGGTGCGCCGCAACGGCTGGGGGAATGAAATTGCTGAGTGGGACAGTAGTTAGATTATCAGTTGCGCGCGACGCTTCAGATTGATGAGCTAGTCCGCATCTGCCCCAAAAGCAGTGCAGGCGTCTTCAGTGTCCAGGAAGAGCCTTCGCCGTTTTCCGATCGCCGGCGTCCGGCTCGGTGACCTTCAGCACCTGGTCCGCCGTTACGTCCCGCAGCGTCTGCACCGCGCCCGACGGCCAATGGATCTCCACCGTGTCCGCCTTCGCATCCGCCCCCAGCCCAAAATGCACCGGTCCGTCGCTGGAGCTGGCGTAGCACACGCTGGTCGTCATGTGGTTGTACTGCGCGCCCACCGTCGCGCTCACCACTTTGATCCGCGCCCCGATCCCATCGCGATTGCTGCGCGTTCCCCGCAGCGCAACGTCCAGCCAGTGCCCGGCGTTCTCACTGCGATTCATCCAGATCTCCGCCGGCGCCGACAGCGCCGACACCACCACATCCACGCGCCCGTCACCGTCGAAATCCCCCAGCGCGCATCCGCGATGCCGTGCCGGCGGGGCCGCGTCCAGCCCTGCCTCTTCGGTCAGCGCGGCCCACTTCCCGCTCCTTCCCAGGTTCCTGAACACCGTGTTGTGTTGCGCGATGGCAACGCCCGGCAGCGGCAGCGACTCCACGTGCCCTCGCGTCACAAACAGGTCCTTCCACCCATCGTTGTCGAAGTCGTACAGCGCCGGCCCGTAGCCGCCCATCCCCAGGCTCAGGTCGCGCATCCCGCTCGGCGTCGTCACCTCGCGAAAATCTCCCTTGCCGGTGTTTTGGAACAGTGGAAAGGTCTGCTTGTTCAGCGCTACGAACGCGATGTCCGGGTATCCATCGTTATTGAAGTCCCGAAAATCCAGCCCCATGCCGGAGATGAATTGCCCGTCCTCCGGCAGCGTCACGCCGGCGTCGAACGCCACTTCTTCGAACTTGTTTCCGAGGTTGTGGAACAGGAAGTTGTACTCGGCATCGTTCGTCACGAACAGATCCTGCTTCCCGTCCAGGTCGTAATCGGCCACGCCCACGCCCATGCCCTTCCCCACGTGGTCGCGAATCCCCCACTCCTTCGATACATCCTTGAACGTCCCGTCTCCGTTGTTCAGCAGCAGCCGGTTCGGCTGACCCTTGTAGTACCGCGGATGGCAGTAGTCGCCGACGTCGCCCACCCGGCAAATCGGCTCGGCGCCGTAGGTCCACTGCATGTAATCCACGATGAACAAATCCAGCAGCCCATCGTTGTTCACGTCCACCCAGGCCGCGCCTTCGGCCCACAGCGGCCCGTATTGCGGATCCTTCGAGTCCCCCAACCCCGCCTTCTCCGTCACGTCGGTAAACGTCCCGTTGCAGTTGTTGTGGTAGAGCGTGTTGCGGTAGACGCCCGCGACAAAAATATCCGGGCAGCCGTCGTTGTCGTAATCCCCGATGGCCACGCCGATGTCGTAGCCGGACCCCACCACGCCCGCGGCATCCGTCACGTCGGTAAAAGTCCCATCGCCATTGTTGCGGAACAGCCGATTCCGATACTTCGGATCGTCCTTCTTCAGCGTGGCGATGTTCGCTCCGTTGGCGAAATAAATGTCCGGCCTCCCGTCGCCGTTGTAGTCGAAAACGGCGACGCCGCCCGCCATGCTCTCCGGCGCATTCTTGCCCGGCGTCTCGTCGTTCTCCAGCGTGAACGGAATCTTCTTCAGCTCGAAGCGAATCGGGCTGGCCGCGGGAGCCGCATACAGGAGAAGAAGAGCCGCCCCGGCCAGGCAGCCGGCCGCTGCAGCACCGCGCAAGAACTGCGAAGCAGACATTCTTTTTGCAGACTATAGGAAGGAGAGTGCCCCGGGACCGCTCGATCGGCATGGGGCGCGAAGCGCGGCCGCCTGGACGGCCAGTCCCTATTGCGCTCCGTTGCGGAACACTTCCTCAGCGTAGTAATTCTCCACGCGCGCCTCGTTGCGCAGCATCTCCAGAAATGCGTTCTTCAGCAGCTGGTCGCGACTGTCGCGCAGCTGTTGCCGGATCGCCTGCTGCACGCGCGGATCGTTCAGCTGGCGCTGCCCCGCTACCTCCCGATCGATCAGCTTGTAGACCGCGTAACCCACCGCCTGCTTCGACCCTGGATTCCCATAGATCGGCAGAACATCCGTAATCTGCCCCGGCTTCAGCTTCGAGATCGCCGCGTAAACCTCCCCATCGGACTTCAGCTGCGACTCCGACACAAACCCCATATCGCCGCCATTGCCGGCCGTGTTCGGATTCTCCGAATAATTCATCGCCAGGGCTGCGAAGTCGTCGCCGCTTTCCAGCTTGTTGTGCAGCACTTCGATCTTCCGCTTCGCCTCCGCCTCGTTCATCGCCTTGCTGTTTTGCAGATTGCCCACCTGCTGCGGCGGCATGGGCGTGGCGGTCACAATGATCTGCGCCAGATGGTAGTTCGGCTCGATCAGATTGAAGTCCGCCTTGTGCTCGTTGTAATAGGCCGCGATGTCCGCGTCGGTGATGTTGATCCGCGACGTGATCTCCTTGTTGAACAGCTTCTCTTCCGTCCGATTCCGCCGGATCTCCCGCTTCAGATCGTCCAGCGTCATATGCTGCGAATCCAGACGCTTCTGAAATTCCTCCTGCGTGAACGGCGCCTTGATCTCGTTCAGCCGGTCTGAAACTTCCTCGTCGGTCGCCACCAGATTCTGCTTCGCCGCCCGCTGCATCACGATCTCCTCATCGATCAGCTGGCGCACTATGTTCAGGCGCATGATCTTCGCCTGGATCGCCGACGGCGTCTGGTGCGAGTCGCCCAGATTGTTCTGGAACAGCGTCTCCACGTCGGAGCGAAGGATCGGCTTGCCGTTGACCATGGCGACCGTATTGGCGTCGTGCGACTTCTGGCAGCCGGCACACAACACCAGCGCGACCGCCAGCCCTGCGAACATCAATTTGCTGTTGGGAAAACCAGCGCCCCACGCGCTGGAAGCATCCGATTGCGAGGTCAAACAGTTCTCCCTGCTGCGGCGCCGCAAATCGGGGGGCGGCGCGTACGCTTCAGAATAAATGCGGTCCCCTTACCCTGCATAGACTCATTTCGCCGGCGTTGCGGTCTGTGCGTGCGTTGCCGGCGCTTCCGCAGGCGGAGGTTGAATCCCCTGCTCTTTCAGCGCCCGATCGATCATGATCCACAGCTGCCGCTCGTCCAGCTGGCCGGCCCACCGTTCGCCGCTCACAAAGAAGGTCGGCGTAGCGTTCACGCCCGCCTTATCCGCCGCCCGCATTTCCGCCATGATCTTCGTGTCGTCCTGTTTTGCCAGGCAGGCACCCAGCTTTCCGGCGTCCACCTGATCGCGCGCGCCTTCCTGGTTCGCCAGCTTGTCCAGCATCGCCGTCGACTTCGCCAGATCCCGATCCGGCCCCGTCACATCCTGCCCATGCGTGTGCAGATAGTCCACGTAATTCCAGTACGCCGCCGGATTCAGCGCCGCCAGACAGTTCGCATCGACCGCCGCATGCATCGCCCACGGGTGAATCTGTACCAGCGGATAATCGAGATAGACGAACTTCACCAGCCCCTTGTAATGCTCCACGCGTCGCGGGAAAAAATTCCGCGTTCATCGCCGCGCAGAACGGGCACTCCAGGTCGTCGAAGTTCACAATCGTGACCTTCGCATCGGGGTTGCCTCGCACCGGGCGGCCTTCGGTGGGCAGCATCGACACCGGATTGCTCCCGATGTCCCACTTCGAAAGCCGCGCCAGGGTGTTCGAGTCCTTCGACAGCAGGAAGTCCACCGTCTGCTTCCTCTGCGGCTCATTCGGCAGCGAAAACGTCACCGCGATGCTGTCGAATCCATTCACATCGCTCTTCTCGCGCGGCCCGATCGCAATTTCGTATTGCGGCGGCACGCTGAGTTCGGCGCGGATCATGACCTCGACCTTGCGATCGAGCGCCGGGGGCGCTGCGGATCCGGATTCGCCGGAAGCGAAGCCGCGCCCGATGCCTGTGCCGGCGGAGCCGCCGCCGTGTTGGACGTCTGCTGAGCAGGACAGGCCGCCGCCACCAGAAATACCGCGCAGCCTGCAAAGAAAAACCTTCTGAACAAGGAAACCGCCTTCTTCGGCCGAAAAGCCAGGGTTGCTTCTTCCATTATCGCAGTTCAGGCCGGTGCCGCCGCCGCTCCGCATCGGCTACCGCCTACCGCCTGCGGGCTACAGGCTGCTTTTCTCAGAACACGCTGATCCGGTGCGTCAAATCGCCCACGTTCGCGAACCCGGCAAAGTTCACGCTGTAAAAGTATTCCGTGTCGTCGCGAATCGAACCCAGCGAGAACCGCCTGTACTGGAAATCCACCCCGCAGCAGTTCCAGTTGTACTGCGTCTGCAGCGCGCCATACTGCAGCTGCTGGTGAACCAGATCGTAGGCCGCGCTCAACCCGGCGCTTGCTCCCAGCTTGTTGGCCGCCCCATAAATCGCCGACACATGAATCTGGTTGAACGGGTTGGGAGCGTTGGGCGTCCCCGGCGGCATCTTCGCCGTCGTCAGCGGAGTCGTGCCCAGCGGCACGTTGACATACGAATCGCCAAACTGGAACCGGTAGAAGCCGTGCTGATAGCTCGAGAAAATATTGCTCGACGTGATCTTCCCCTCCTTCGCGTCGTAATCCAGATCCCACTCCACGTCGGTGGCGCCCGTCGTCCGTACCCGCAGTCGCGAAATCACCGGCGTGTTGTGCCGCGCGTCGGTCAGAAAATCGATGCCCGTGAAATCCAGCGTCGTTGCCAGCGGATTCGGCGTTCCCGGCGTGATGGCGTGATCGAAATCCGGCTCGAAATAATGCTTCTGCGCCACCCGCCAGGTGATCCAGTCCCGCGTCCCGCCGCCGCACATCGTATCCGGTCCCAAAGCTTCGTTGCCCTTGCACGGATGCGGAGTCAGGTGCCGCAAAAACAACCTCTGCGTCAGCCCGTACTGCAGCTCATTCGTGTTGCTGGCAACGTCGGTGTCGTCGAAACGCAGAACCTGCTGAAAATTGTTGATCCCCGACACGTATCGATAGCCCACATCCGGCTCGATGGTGTGCCGCATATCGCCGCCCAGCAGCCGCATCAGCCACGGCGGAGAAAAATCCCGCTCCAGCACCGGTGGCCGCAGGTCGAACCCTGCTTCGATGTCGGTCCGCGGCAGCCCCGCGCTCCGCACCACCGGAAGCTGCTCCAGATCCGCCGGGAACTGGCTCTTTCCGTACCACGTCCCGCGCACCGCCGCACTCGGCCGGAAGGTCCATCCCGCAAAGTGCAGCGGCATCGAGACGCGAGGATAGAGGTCCACGCGCTGCACCCCCGCCGAGGTCCTGAAATTCGGATAATCGAAGCGCGACACTTCCCCCGCGGACCCGCTGAAGCCCCACCATACCGGCGAGACACTCATCGCGCCGCCCAGCCGCCGGTCTGCCGCCTCCACCTCGATCGTCGGCAGGTGCAGGATTCTCACCTCGTCGCCCGGCAAGCTGGCGCTCTGAAAATCCTGGTACCGGCTGAATCGCAGGCTGGCCCACACATCGCGCGACTCATGCGTCACGAACATCTGCGACTTCACCTCGGAGTTGATCGCGAGCGCGTAGTCCTCTTCGAATACCAGCCGGTAAATATAGGAACTCAGATACTCGGCGTCGATCACCCCCGTGGTGTGCGGCGAAAAGTCGTAGCGGCCGTCCGCACCCAGGTCGATCCCGCCCTGATTCTGTCCCCGCTGCCCGTCCTTCTGCCACACCCCTTCATCCAGCAAACTGTGAACGCGGAAGGTGCCGAAGTCCGCCCCCGGACCGCGGTAGCGGAAGATTCCGCTGGGCGCGAAGCCGCGCTTGGACCACCACTGCGACGCCACCGTGAAATCGGCGCTCCGCCCCAGCGTCACATACACCGCCTCGCCCACCATGAAGCCTTTGGTCGTGTTGTTCCCGATGTAGGGAATTGAAAAACCCGACACCCGCGCCTCGCTCACGGCATGGGTCGCGTAGGGCAGGTACATCAGCGGCACATGAAAAAATTCGAAGAGCCCATTGCTCGTTCTCGCCACGCCGTTGTTCAGTTCGATCTCGTGCGACAAAATCCGCCAGTCCGGCTTCGGCAGCCGGCACGACGTCATCGAGCCATGGATCACACGGTAGCGGCCCTGCCCCAGCTGCTGCACCTCGCGTCCGGTCAGCGCAAACGGATTCGGCGCCGTGAACACCATCCGTCCCCGCGGAGTCCGCTCCACGCCCAGCGTACCCACCACATCGAAAAAATCGCCGGTATCGGCATCCACGTTGACGCTGCCGTGATCCGCCACAAAGTGCTCATCGTCGGGCCCGCCGTCGATCATCAGATGCCCCTGGGCGTCGATCTCTCCCGTGCCGTCGTTATAGGTGGCCCGATCCGCATGCACGATGTAGTTGCGGTAGTAAATCACCACGTCGCCGGCCAGCGTATACAGGTTGCCGTTCTTCAGCCCCTGTCGTGACTGCGTGCGCGCCACCAGCTTCACCGGCACCCCCGCCTGCGGCTGCGGAATCACGTGCGCTTCCGGAAGCTGACTTTGCAGGCTGGGCTCGTCGGGCAAATCGGCAGTGCTTGTCGGAGCTTTTGCGTCCTGTGTATTTTCCGCAGGGGGAAGCTGGGTGGTAACCGTCTGCGCCCCAGGCCGTGGCTGCAACAGCAGAAACAGCGTGATACACCAAAACAGACGGGTTCTCATCGCGCGCGGCAACTCCAGCATAGCAAAGCGCAATGCCGGCGTTCCGGCGCACATCGGACTCGACGCGCTTCAGCATCGCATTCTTCACGCCTCATGGGAGGACCGGCCCCTGTTCAACCCATGGAATCCACGCACCCATCGCCGCTGGCCCCTGCCGCCGTTCGCAATCTCGCTTTTTCTCGCCATCCTGCCTCAATCCCTCACAGACGCCCGTTCATCAACAGAGTTTCGTCCCAAAATGCGTGCAGAATAGGAATGAGGCATCAGTGAGCAGCTCCCCCTCCAATCCAGACTCGCACGTCTCGGCGCGTGAGGCCCCCGGCCCGCCCATCCCCGCATGGAAGGACGAAGTCGCCGCTCGCGTCCGCGCTCACCGCAGCCGGAGCCCCCGCACTCCCGTCCATCAGCCTGCCCTGCCCGGCCTCGAAGAAGCCTTCTCGCCCGATGCGATCGCCGCTCGCGTCGCCGAACGCTACGCCCGCCTTCCTTCCTGGCGCGAGGTGCTCGCCGCCCAGGCCGCCGCCAAATCCACCGTCGATTCGCTGGTCGCAGCCGCCAGCGCGCCTCTCCAGGACGAAGCCGAGCCACAGCAACTCACCATCGCCGAGCCAGCACCGGCGCCAGCACAGCCTGCGCCCGAGCCGTATCAGCCCGATCTCCTGCGCTACTCCGTCAGCATCGATTCCCTGCCGAGCCCCCGCTCCGCCCCGCCCGAAGCCCGCGCAGCAATCCAGTCTCCGCACCAGACGCCGGAATCGTATCTCGCCGATCCTCTCGAAGATTCCGTCGTCGAGCCGTCGCGCCCGCTGCCCGCCAGCCTCCTCACTACACCGCGCGAACTTGTCGCCCCGCGCAAGGCACGCCCTCGCCTCGCCGAGGGCCCCCTCCACGAATCGCTTCTGCCTTCGCCGGTTGTTTCCGAACCGAACCCGACCGCACACACTCCCGCGGATCGTCCCGAGCTTCGGGCTGCGGAACCCGAATCCGCCGCCTCGCCCAGCCCCGAGCCGCAACAGCAAGCCGCGCCCGCATGGCACTCCATTCACCTGGATGCGGAGGCCCCTCGCCGCGAGCCCCGCGCCTCCTCGCCCCTCTCCGATGGGCCCACGCTGGACGTCGCGCCCCTCGAAGACCGCGCCATGGCCGCCCTGGTGGATTGCGCCCTCGCCCTCTGCGCCTTCCTGCTCTTCTCGCTGGTTTTCGCCCTCTCCAGCACCCATCTGCCCCACGGCCGCGTCGCCCTCATCGGCGCCGGCGCGATCCTCTTTGCCGTGGGCCTGCTCTACCAGCTCCTCTTTTTCAGCCTTACCGACGCCACTCCGGGCATGCGATATGCCAAAATTGCTCTTTGCACCTTTGACGATGAAAATCCCACCCGCTCCACGCTTCGTGGTCGCATTGCCGCTCTGCTTCTCTCTGCCCTGCCCCTCGGGCTCGGTTTCCTGTGGGCCGTCTTCGACGAAGATTCGCTCGGCTGGCACGACCGCATCACCCGCACGTACCAGCGCAGCTACCGTAACCCATAGCCCTTCAGTAACTCCCTTTCGGGCCACGACTTTTCACACCAAATTCGCATCCCATTGTCTGTGACCACTACGACAATGACGACCGTTGCGTCCGATTCCGGTCCGTGGCACGGTCAGTTTGAAGGCCACGCCCGGATCTACATGTCTCTTGCCTTAATTGAATCTGCTGCTTTGGTGATCTCTCCCTGGGTCATTGGACTGATATCCAGCTGGCATCACCCTGGCGGCATAGTTTCCACCGATCTGCCCGTCCCGCCCGGATGGCTTGTCCTGATCGATCTGCTGGGCATCGTTCTGGCTTATGCCTGGTACGCGTTGTACCGGCGCCTCAGCGCAAGAATCGCCGAAGGTGCTCCCGGTTACCCGTTCCTCGATCGCATCCGGCTCACCATGGCCCTGCTGGCGCAGAATGTGCTCGCCCTGATCATTTTGATTGCCATCGAAGTCCGTTAGGCAAAAAGCACAACCGGCGCCGCACTCTTTGACGCTCAGGATCGAGTCAGGCCAGCCCTGCGATTTAGCGGTACGAGTGCGGCGTTCCTGCTTCTGAGCCTTCCTGGTCCCTACTCGCTACTCCCTGCCCTCCGGCACTTCATGTGCCGAACGATAGTCAAACTCCCACCGCTGCCGCCGGTTTCCCGACTCATAGCGGGTATTCCAGTCCAGCCAGTAGCGATCCGCCCCCGCCCCCTGTGGAAAATGTTCGCTCGCCGGATACGGATACCGGCTCATGGCGTGGAACGGCATTGGGCCTACCGTGAACGGAGCCTCCTCCCAGTAGTCCATGTCCTTCACAAAGCCGTTCGCGTAGAAGAAGTAATCCCGCGTCCAGCCCCGCGGCAGCGCCGGCAATTCCGCCGCGCTGAACTCGGCGTCGATCTCCTCGCCCGTCCCGAAGATCACATATCGGTTGTCGATCTGCCGCAGCAGCGGCGTCACATCGCCATACCGCGTGTACACGCCCCGCGCCCACAGGAACGGCCCCGTCGCACTGATCCGGCTGTAGTCGTAGGTCAGATCCCCCGGCGTCGCGCCCTCAATCTGTTTCGGATACCCGCGGAACGCCAGATGCGCCATCGCCAGCGGCACATTTGTCTGACGCACGTCCGACGCAGCATCCGGCCCGTTGTCCACCCGGATCCGGTCCCAGTAAATCTGCAGGTTCGTCGAGATCGCGAATCTTCCGCGCACCCGCCGGCAGCTTGCCCGTCAGATCCACCACAATCGTCCGCGGCAGCCCTGCCGGAAATCCCATGTCGCGGATCACCCGCTTCCAGGTCCCGTCCGACATTTGCACATCCACCCGCGGCGGAATCGGCTGCATCCCCGCCTGCCACGCCGCATACATCGAGCTGGCGCTGAAGTATTCGATATACCCATCCAGCAGCAGCCGCAGCGGCCTCTCCGGTGACCATTGTCCGACATCCAGCGTCAGCGTGTGCAGGTTCGCAAACCCCGCGTAGCTCAGATTCGTGAAGTCCCGCACGTAGCGGTGATCTTTGTCTGACAGAAGTCCCCGCACATCGCGTCCCTGCGTCATCCCACGCCCCCGCCACCGGCCGCGCGTCGGACACGGCAACCGTCTTGCCCGAAGCAAACGGCCGCTCGCTCAGGAACCGCTCGTCCGGATACACCTCCGTCCCCGCCGGATGATCCACCGCCACCAGCCGCAGCTGGTCGATGTAGTTGACCTCCTCCATCGGCTCGCCAAATCGCAAACTCAGCAGCCATTGCGCGCCCGCAGCTGGTCCCCATCCACCTTGATCCACTCGTCGGGATCGTTCTGGTTCGTCGCCACCGGCGAAACCCAGTGTCCGACAACCGCCGCCCCAATCACGTCCGACACGAACCGGTACTGCTTCCCATCCCAGGCGAACAGTGTCGGACACGAGCTCCCCCGCCGGTCCAGCTCCTTCAGCGCCAGCTCCCCATGGGTCAACTTCGTCGTGTCAATGTCAATTTCGTCCTGCGGAACCCCCGTCGGCCACAGCAGCCGCACCACGTCGGCCTTCGTCGCCTGCCCCAGCCCCGCGGTGATTTCAGTGGCCCCCTGGCCCAGATACCCCGAAGCCCCCGCAACCTCAAACTTCTGCCACATCCCTCCAGCCAGAACCTCCACCTTCGTCCCGATCGCCGTCTTGTTGTCCGCCAGCCCAGTCAGCGCAATCCGCAGCGAATGATTCTTGTTCCCACCGACATTCCGCAGCACCACCGGCGGCGCATACATCTGCGAGACGATCAGGTCCGTCGCCCCATCGCCGTCCACATCCGCCGCAATAACCGACCGCGCCTCGCCCAGCTTCACCTTGATCGAGCCCCAGCGACGAACTCACATCCTCAAACCCCTTCGGCCCAAGATTGCGGAACACCCGCACCTCCGCCCCATGTGCCGTGCGGAACAGCACCGCCAGATCGATCCAGCCATCGTTGTCCACATCGATCGGCGTAGCACTCAATGCCCCATTGACGTCCGCCGGTACCGGCAACGGCACCCGCTCGAACTTCTTTCCCTCCACATTCCGCCACAGGCTCGCGTACGGAGCGACCCCTGACACCGTCGCCACATCCATCCAGCCATCCTTATCGAAATCGAAAACAGCAATGCTGGCCGCTGCCGGAAGACTGCCCTCCGGATACAGCGGCATCGCCTTGAACGCGCCCTCCCGCTGGTTCAGGTAGACCACCGGTACCGGTCCCGCCACCACCAGATCCACCGCGCGATCATTATTGATGTCCGACAGAATCGCCTGCCACGTGCTCCCGTCTCCCGCGAGCCCCGTCGGCCCCGTCCACTCCGTGAAAGTCGAGTTTCCGTTGTTCCTCCACAGCACGTTCGGACCGCCCTTGCCCTTCAGCGCTGATCCCGTCACCAGCAGATCCAGATCCCCATCGTGATCGAAATCCACCCAGGTCAGCCCCATCGGCCAGTTCCGCTGCGTGATCCCCACCTTCGCCGTCACATCCTCGAACTTCCCGCCCCCGAGATTCCGAAACAAAATCACGCGGTCCTTCAGCGACACCGCCACATCCGGCAGCCCATCGTTGTCGAAATCCCCCACCGCGCACGCGATGCCTTCGCCCTTCGCGTCGAGCCCCGTCTCACTGGCGGGTACCTGCTCGAAGGACCCATTACCGGTATTTCGATACACCCGGATCGCATGTTCCCCCGCATCCAATGCTGCGATCAGGTCCTGATGCCCCGGCCCAAAGATGTCCGCAACGCAAATCCCGCCTCCAGGCCCCGCCCCGGGCATATCCCCCTTCGGGGGTGAAGCTCCCGGCAACTCCTTCGCCTCAAACTTCACCGGGATCATCGGCCCCGCCCCCTCCACCGGCAGCGCCATCTCCTCCATCGTCGAGTAGTGCCCGCGCTCCCCATACCCCACGCTCAGCGGCGAGGAAATCTTCGCCTGCGTGAAGTGCTGGAAAATCTTCAGGTGCTCGTGCGCCTCCTCCACCCGCCCCGCGCGCTGCAGCGCCCGCGCCAGCCCAAACTCCGCCGAGCAGTGCAGCGGATTCAGCTTCAGCGCCGTCTCATATTCGCCAATCGCCGCGTTCACCTCGCCCACGCTCATGTTCAGCGACCCCACGAAGTAGTGCGCATCGGCGTCGTTCGCGTCGATCGCGATCACCTTTCGCATGTCCTCGATCGCGCCCTTCTGATTCGCCTCGTCCATCTCCGTCAGCCCCAGGTTGTACCAGGCCCGCGGATTGTCCGGCGCTATCCTCCCCGCCTCGCGCAGCGCCTTCTCTGCCTCCGGCAGCTTCTGCATGTACAGCAGCGCGATCCCCTGGTTGAGGACCGGAATCGCCGACTTAGGATCGGCCGCATGCGCCTGCTCCAGCTCAGCCTCGGCCTTCTCCGTCAGCTGCTGGTTCATCAGCGCCACGCCAATGCTGTTCAGCCGCGCCGCTTCCGCTGGGTTCGGAATTCCCCGCAGCCGGCCGCGCATTCAGCGCACTCAATGCGCCGATCAGCACAATGGAAGGAACGGTAAAGCTGAGAATTGTATTTCTGAACGCCGAACGCTGGACGCTGATCGCTGCTTTTTTGGATGGCATTATCGCCGTCCATTATAGGGATCGGCGCAACACCGCTTCGCATTGCGGGCTTTCTGAACGCCGAACGCCTGAACGCTGCGCTGCGGCTGCTCTGTCCGGCATACGCCGGGATCAGCCCCCGATGTGCACCATGCTGCGCGAAGGCTTCAGGAACTCCGGCTCCCCAATGTGGTGCCGCGCTTCCTTCTTCTCAATCGTCTGCCGGATGAACTCCACCATGTCGTCATCGCTGCCGCCGCGTTGCATCACGCCGTACAAATCGTGATCGCTCTGCGAAAACAGGCACGTCCGAATCTTCCCGTCCGACGTCAGCCGCACCCGGCTGCAGGCCCCGCAAAAGGCCTGCGTCACCGGCGCAATGATCCCCATTTCTCCCACGCCGTCGTCGAACGTGTACCGCACCGCCGTCTCGCTCGCCGCATTCGGTGCCATCCGCACCACCGGCCGATAACTCCCCAGCGCCGTCACAATCTCCTGCAGCGAAACCACCGACTCCGGCGTCCACAACCGATCCTCTTCCAGCGGCATGAACTCGATGAACCGCACGATCACGCCCTCTTCGCGCGAGAACTGCGCGAACCGCACAATCTGATCCTCATTGAACCCGCGCAGCAGCACGCAGTTCACCTTCACCGGCCCAGC
The DNA here is from genome assembly GCA_963702285.1 of uncultured Acidobacteriaceae bacterium. Classification (GTDB taxonomy): domain Bacteria; phylum Acidobacteriota; class Terriglobia; order Terriglobales; family Acidobacteriaceae; genus Palsa-343. The sequence goes on from CAVPCB010000142.1 coordinate 124,339, forward strand.
CCCGCCCTCTTCGCCGCGCGAACCCCCGCCAGCACCCTCTCATAGCTGCCCGGCACCCGCGTGATGCGCGCAAACTTCTCCGCATCCACCGCGTCCATGCTCACCGTGATCCGGCTCAGCCCCGCATCGCGCAGCGGCTGCGCCATCTCCTCCAGCAGATGCCCGTTCGTGGTCAGTGCCAGGTCCAGCGGCGCTCCATCCAGCGTCCGCAGCCGGCTCAGCTCCCGGATCATCTCCAGCAGCCCCCGGCGCAGCAGCGGCTCGCCGCCCGTCAGCCGGATCTTCTCAATCCCCAGCCCCACAAACACCCGCGCCATGCGCAGATAGTCCGCGATCGGCAGCTCCGCATACACCGCGCCGTCGTTGCCCGTCCGGCAATAGACGCACTTGTAGTTGCAGCGATCCGTGATCGAGATGCGCAGGTCGGTGATCGCCCGCCCGTGCTTGTCGATCAGCCGTTCGGCCTTACCCGCCGCCGCGTTCTGGATGGAATCGAGCGCGCTCGCCATGAGTTCCTACTTTATTCGATGCACCCCGCCACCGTCAGCTTCAGTTCTCCCGATCGGTCCTGGGCCCCATCGCCCGCCTCCTGCAGACGCTTTCCGCGAAGAGAATCCGTTGCGGCACCGCGCGGCAGCGGTACGCCTTCAGCCCCAAAGCACACGAAAATACATCGAACCACCGAAATCGCGACTCGCGCAGATCGTCCGATCCGGTGCATCGCGGACACCGCAGGACCCCTTCACTCATACAAACCCGTCTCCTTTTTTGCCGCGAGCCCCTTTCAAGCCCGCAGCGCCGTTCCTCAGGAGCGTTTCCTCAGGAGCAAGAGCCATCTGTCAACTGACGCTTCTGGTTACATTCTGATTCACGCTGCGCCCGCCCTGGAATCGCAGCCTCAAAAAAACACACCCGCTACCTTCCGTCCCCGTCACATCCCATCGTAATTCGGCCCGCCCCCACCCTCCGGAGGAACCCACGTGATGATCTGGTACGGGTCCATGATGTCGCATGTTTTGCAGTGAACGCAATTCGTAAAGTTGATCTTCAGCTCCTTCTTTCCTCCGTGTCCGACATTGTCCGACGCCGTGTCAGACGCGCCCAAGCCCATGTCCGACACGTTCACCATCTCGTAAACCGCCGCCGGGCAGAAGTACTGGCAAGGGTTCCCAAACTCCTGCGTGCACCGCTCGCTGCAGATGTTCAGATCCGCCACCACCAGGTGCACCGGCTGATCCTCGTCGTGCCGCGTGCCGGAGTGAAACACATCCGTCAGCCGGTCGAAGGTCAGCTTGCCATCGCCCTTCGCATTTCCAATCTCCGCTTCCCGATCCGCCTTGGCCGGCCCCAGTCCCTCCAGCCGCCGCATCCGACGTATACCCTGCATGATTCTTCGCATCCGGCCCCAGATTCCCCCCCGCATCACCTGCTGGATCCCCGCCTTCACCATCCCTTCCAGCAGCCCGTGCTCGAATCCCTGATGAAAATTCCGCACCCGCCAAAGTTCCTCGCGAATCCAGCTCCCATCCACCGCCGCCTTGTACTCGCTCAGCGTATCCGCCGAGCTGTCGCCGCTCACCAGCGCATCGAACGCCGCCTCTGCCGCGAGCATCCCGCTCTTCATCGCCAGGTGAATCCCCTTCAGCCGCTGCGAATTCAGAAAGCTCGCCGAATCCCCCAGCAGCATCCACCCATTCCCGTAAATCCGCGGCATCGTCAGCCATCCGCCATACGGCAGGCTCTTCGCGCCGTAGCGGATCATCTTGCCGCCCTCCAGAATCCGCCGCGCAAACCGATGCTCCTTAAAGCTCTGGAAGACATGATGCGGATCGATCCGCGGGTCCTCATAGTCCAGGCCCGTCACATACCCCACGCTCACTAGCGAGTCCGTGATCCCGTATACCCACGCTCCGCCATACTCGCGGCTCGTCAGCGGATAGCCCAGCGTGTAGATCACCTCGCCCTTCGCCACCCGCCCCGCGGGAATCTCCCACAGCTCCTTGATCCCGACGCCATACGTCTGCGCATGCTCCGGATCCTCGAGGCCCAGCCGCCCAATCACTTCCTTCGCAAGATTCCCGCGCGTTCCTTCTGCCAGGATCGTGATCTTCGCCCGCAATTCGTATCCCGGCTCGAAATTCCCTTTCGGACGACCCTCCTTGTCCACGCCCTTGTCATCGGTCAGCACACCCGCCACGCGCGCTGTCTCCGCGTCGCGTGCTCATCGGTCCACAGAACCTCGCGCCCCCGCGAACCCGGTAAAGACCGTGATCCCGGCCTCCTCCACCTTCTGCCCCAGCCACTTCACAAATTTATTCAGCGAGATGACGTAGTTCCCGTGATCCCGCAACGGCGGCGGCACCATCGGAAATTTGTGCTGCCCCTTCTCGGTCAGAAACCACACCGACTCCTTCGTGACCTCGGCATCGAGCGGCGCTTCTTTCTCAAACCCCGGCAGCAGCTCCCCCATCGCCCGCGGATCCAGCAGCGCTCCCGACAAACAGTGCTGCCCCACCTCGCGCGACTTCTCCAGCACATAGATGTTTTCCTTCGTCACCGAAGAATCCGGATGCGCGGCTCGATGCAAATCTACGAGCTGCGCCAGCCGCAGCGCGCACGCCATCCCCGCCGGCCCACCGCCGACGATCACCACGTCCGCCTCCATCTGCGGCCGCTCAATACCTTCCATTGGTTTTCGAAAATGAATCATAAGAACCAGAGTCTCAGATGCACCCGCGCCTGCGCGTAAATGCCGGACCTTCTTTTCTATGGGAGAAACAGGAGACTGCGCAAATCAATCCCCTGTAGTCTCACCGAGTCGTCCCATCTTCCCCGGCGGCCACCTCCGCCACAGGATCGCAATCAGCCCCGCCGCCAGCAGCGATGGCACCGCGATCGTCAGCAGCCCGCGTTGCAGGGTGCCCGTCGCATCCTTCGACACGCCCATCCAGTACGGCCCAACAAAGCCGCCCAAAATCCCGATCATGTTGATCGTCGCCACCCCGGCCGCCGCGGATTTCCCCTGCAGAAACTCCGCCGGAATCGTCCACACTGGCCCCTGCACAGCCGCATTCCCGGCAACCACCAGCACCAGTGCCGGCAGCACAATCATCGGCGACACCGACAGGCCCACCGCTACATAACCCGCCGCCATCACCACCAGCGGCGTCACAATATGCCAGAACCGCTCCCCCGTCCGGTCCGAGTTCCATCCGTTCCCCAGCATCGCCAGCGCCCCCGCCACACCCAACCCGGCAATGATGAACCCCACCAGCGTCGTGTTCAGTCCTGTCACCTGCAAAACCAGCGCCGGAGCCGAAAACGCATATCCGTACGACGCCAGCAGCACGCAGAAGAAGAATCCTCCCAGCAGCCAAACCCGCGGATCGCCGAACGCCTCCGCCATCCCGTGTTTCCCATGCCCGCGCGCATCGGACTCCTCCATCAGCTTGCGCAGAATCCAGGCTCGCTCATCCTCCGTCAGCCACCTGGCCTTCGCGGGACCATCCGGCAGCCCCAGCAAAAACACCACGCTCATCAGCACCGCCGGTAAGCCTTCCGCCAGCAAGAGCCATTGCCAGCCCGCCAGATGCATCCGCCCATCCTGATGCATCAGCCACCCAGCCAGGCCACCCATCACCGTCGAGCTCAGCGGCCAGGCAATATAAAAACGGCTCACCGCCTTCGCTCGGGAGCCCGCTGGAAACCACTGCATCAGATAAAAAATCACGCCCGGAAAGAAGCCCGCCTCCGCCGTTCCCAGCAGCAGCCGCATCACGCAAAACTCAACTGGCGTGCGCACGAAGATCATCGCCATCGAAATCAGGCCCCACGTCACCATGATCCGCGCCAGCCATCGCCGTGCTCCAAACCGCATCAGTAGCAGGTTCGACGGAACCTCGCACGCTGCGTAGCTCAGGAAAAACAGTCCCGCCCCCAGCCCAAATACTGTCGCAGAGAAGTTGAGTTGCCGGTTCATCTGCAACGCGGCAAAGCTCACGTTCACGCGATCCATGTATGCGATGCCGTACCCGAAGCCAATCAGCGGCAGCAGCCGCACGCTCGCCTTGCGCAGCGCCGACCGGCCAATCGTAGCCGGCGCTCCTCCTCCGTCGGTGAAGGCACCACGGCCAACCCCGAACGCTCGGGTTTGCGTGCAGCCTGGATTTTCAGCATAGGGAACGGAAGAATTGGCCGAGTATAGCACCGGCCATCCCTCTCGAATCGACCGATCGCTGGGCGCCGAAGGCGGCGGCTGCCCTTCCGGCTAGCTCTTCGCCTTCTTAATCTCTTCCGTCAGCGCCGGCACCACCTGAAACAGATCCCCCACCACCGCCACATCCGCAATCTCAAAAATCGGCGCCTCGGGATCCTTGTTCACCGCCACAATCGTCCGCGAGCCCTTCATGCCGACAATATGCTGGATCGCCCCGCTCACCCCCAGCGCGATATACAGCTTCGGCGCCACCGTTTGCCCCGACGACCCGATCTGTCGCTCCAGCGGCAGCCACCCGTTGTCGCAGATCGGCCGCGACGCCGCCACTTCGCCCCCCAGCGCCGCCGCCAGATTCTCCGCCAGCACCATGTTCTTCTGCTCCTTGATCCCGCGCCCGACGGCAACAATCACCTCCGCCTGCGACAGATCCACGGTCTGCTTCGCCTCCTGGAACACCTCATGCGGTGTCACCCGCGCCGGTGAATTTGCCACCGCCGCCGTTACATTTTCCATCGTCGCCGACCCCACCTCCGCCTGGTCCCCCCGAAACGCCCCAATCTGGATCGTCGCCATCCACGGCGCATCGCCGCCAAACGAAACATCGGCCGCAAATTTCCCCTGAAACATTTGCCGAGTAAATGTCAGCGTCCCGCCCGCCACCTTATATCCCGTCGCATCCGAGATCAGCGTTCGATCCAGCGCCAGCGCCAGCCGCGGCGCAAAATCCCGCACCTGATACGTATGCGGAAACAGCACCAGCTTCGGCTGCTTCTCGCCGATGAACGCCTTCAGCGCATGCACATAAGCGTCGGAGGTGTACGCCCCCAGCGCCGAAGCCTCCAGCGCATACGCCTTCGCAACGGCCTTGCCCGCCAGTTCCTGTGCAAGCGCCGCAATCCCGCTGCCCGGCAGCACCACCTCCACCGTCCAGCCCGTTTCCTTCGCAATCGCCTGCGCCGCCGCGATCGTCTCAAAGGAAACGCGGTTCAGTTTTCCTTCGCGCTGTTCCGCCACAACAAGTATCAAATCGGCCATACGAACTGGTCTCGCTAAAACGAAAGTCTTAAAGAGGGTAAACATGAGACCCGCACCAAAGCGGGGCTCACAACATTGAGCGAAGCCGACACGCCATCACAGCGAGACCAGTTCCCACACGTCAGGGGAGCCGCAGCTCCCCTTCATCCCTCCCTAATTTGTCAGCCGCGCCGCTCGCGTTTCCGGGGCGCGAAGCGCTCCCCTGTACGGCCAGTCCTCAGTATTCGTGAATCCGGCCGCGCCGCAGATACGTTCCATAGATGGCAAACACCACGCACGCCACGCCCGTCAGCACGTTGAAGTAGAACATCGGATGGATCCAGCCCGGCGCCTCGGTCAGATCCTGCCCCGTCCACAACAGCAGCAGCACGGCAAAGAATCCGAACTCCCCGCAATCACCTGGAATACCAGCCCCCACTGCCGCCGCTTGTCCAGCGCAGCCACCTGCGCCGGGCTCAGATTCCGCTCTGCCTGGGGGGTGTTCATATTCGCCATCGTCGCTTCTCTCTCTCCTTCAGAGTGCTTTCCGAAAATCTGTTCGATCGGAAACGTCAGCTTACCAAACTCAACGCAGAGTTCGCATCAGCATCGCCGTTCTATTCCCTACTCCCTACTCCCTGTTCCCTGCTCCCTAACTGCGCACGTCCTCACAGAACGCGGGCGTCTCCTTCAGATACTCCACCACCTGCTTCGCCGCCTCACCCGCCGGAGCCTCAATCTTCCGCGTCTTCTTCTGGCTCCCCGGCACGTACAGCTTTTCGATCTTCTGCACGTGTTTTGACAGCTTCCCCTCAACCTCCGCCCACGCCACTTTGCGCAGCGGCTTCATCTTCGCCTGTTTGATGCCGATCAGCGTCGCATACCGCAGCTTATTGATGCCGCTCTGGATCGTCAGCACCGCCGGCATCGCCATCTCGATGTGCTGATAATGCCCCGCCTCCAGCTCCCGCTTCAGCTTCAGCCCCGTGTCCGTCTTTTCGATGCCAATAATGATCGTCGCATGCGGAATCCCCAGAATCTCCGCCAGCAGCACGCCCGTCTGCGCCGCGCCAAAGTCATCGGACTGGAGCCCCGTCACGATCAGATCGAAATTTTCCTCCGCAATTGCCGCCGCCAGAGCCCGCGCCGTGTTCGCCGCATCCATCTGCGCAAACCGGTCGTCCTCCAGGTGAATCGCCCGATCCGCGCCCTTGGCCAGCGCCTCCCGCAGCACCTGTCCGGCGCGCGCCGGCCCGGCGGTGATCGCAACCACCTCGCCCGTGTGCTTTTCCTTTTGCCGCAGCGCCTCTTCCAGAGCGTACGCATCCGGCTCGTTCGTCTCCCACGACACGTCGTCGCGAATCCACGTGCCCTCGGCATTCAGCCGCAACGGCGCATCCTTCTGCGGAACCTGCTTGATGCAAACCAAAATCTTCATCGAGGCAAAGTATAACGAAGCGCCCGCTGAACATGGCGCGAAGCGCGGCTGCCTGGACGGCTAGTCCTGCGGCAACGTCAGCTTCTTCCTCGGCGCCGTCGGAGCATCCCCCACGATCCCATCTGGATCCGCCTGCGCATTCGCGCCGTTCGCCGCATCCCACGCCGACGCCAGCTCCGACTTCCGGTACTTCGGCGCGCTCACATACCCGTGAATGTGGTCCTTTGTGATGTCGTTGACCACCACCTGGAGCGGCTGCTCGCTGTCCGCCTGGTAGAACATGACCGGCTGATTCAGATTTACGTGCTACTGCGTCAGGTCCCGATCCTCCACCATCAGCTCCAGGTCCGCGTATTGGTGTTTCACGTTCGCCTTGCGCAGACTCACGCCCAGCGGCCCCTCATGCGCGAACTGCTTCGACTTCTGCAGATCGAACTCGAAGTAGCTGCGCTCCCCTTCTTCTCAGCACCACCAATTCGTCGTGCGTCTTCGCAATCGACCCCGTCAGCTCCGTCTTCGCACTCACCAATATCGCCCCGCGTCTCCTCGATCGCCTTCCCCTGCGCGTCCAGCTGCGCCTGCATCTTCGTCAGCCGCCGATCCGCCGCACGGCTCGCCCTCGGCTTTCCGGAATAGGCGCTCCTTGCCGTCGGTACCGCAGCTGGAGTCGCGGCTGCAGCCACCGGCTGCTGAGGCGCCTGTTGTTCTTCGGCTCGCGTGGTCAGTTCGCTCACCTTCGCCGTCAGATCGTTCAGCTGGCTTCGCGTTTGCGCCAGCTCCGGCGTTGGCCTGCTGATTCTGCACCGCCGCCTGCTGCGCCGCGTGATGCTCATGGACCGCATAACCTGCTCCGCCCACGGCAATCGCCACCGCCGCGATCAGGGGAACAACAAATCACCGTCGAAATCTCAGTATTGAGGGAGTCTTCCATTGCATTGCCTCCGGAGACAAGAATCCTTGCTCTCCGTCCAGCACGCCCCGTTCCATCGTTAACCATTCAGTAATTCGCCTGTTTTCAGATCTTTGCCGAACGTGCAGGCTCCGGTTACCAGCCAAAAATTCGTAACATCGCGAAAATCTTCCTCGCCCGAGTCCTTGCGCAAAGCGCATGTGCCTGGACGGCTATTCGCGAAGCGCGTCCGCCTGGACGGCGAGTCCTCGAATAAAATAGAAGCATCCCTGATCCATTGAGAGCTGCATGATTTCCGTTAGCAATATCACCATGCGCTACGGCGCCAAAGTTCTGTTCGAAGACGTCTGCATCACCTTTCACAGGCGGCCGTCGCTACGGCCTCACCGGCCCCAACGGCGCAGGCAAATCCACCTTCATGAAGATCCTCACCGGCGACCTCGACCCCAGAAGGGCACCGTCGTCCGTCCCAAAAAGCTCGGCGTCCTCCAGCAGGACCAGTACGAGTTCGACGCCTTCCGCGTCATCGACACCGTCATCATGGGCAACAAAGGCCTCTGGGCCGCCCTCGAAGAGCGCGAGAACATCTACTACAAGCCCGAGATGACCGACGAGGACGGCATGCGCCTCGGCGAACTCGAAGGCATGGTCGGCGAAGAGGACGGCTACAAGCCGAAGCCAACGCCGCCATCCTTCTCCAGGGCCTCGACATCCCCGATGAACTGCACGAGCGCAAAATGTCCGAGCTGCAGGGCGGCCAGAAAGTTCGCGTGCTTCTCGCCCAGGCGCTCTTCGGAAACCCCGACGCCCTCTTCCTCGACGAGCCCACAAACTACCTCGATCTCGACTCCATCCACTGGCTCGAAAATTTCCTCAACCGCTACAGCGGCACGGTCATCACCATCTCGCACGACCGCCACTTCCTCAACTCCGTCTGCACCCACATCGCCGACATCGACTACAGACGATCATCACCTACACCGGCGGCTACGACGACATGGTGCTGGCCAAAACCCAGATCCGTTGCCGCATCGAATCACAAAACGAACAGCGCGAGAAAAAGATCTCCCAGTTGAATGAATTCATCGCGCGCTTCTCCGCCGGCACGCGCTCCAGCCAGGTCAACTAGCGCAAAAAAGAAGTCGAGCGCCTACAAACCACCGAGCTCGCTCGCTCCAACATCCAGCGCCCCTACATCGCCTTCGAGCAGGACCGCCCCAGCGGCAAGCACGTCCTCGAAATCGAGGATGTCAACAAGAGCTACGAGCGACGGCTCGAGCACGTCATCCGCAACTTCTCCGCCTGCGTCATCCGCGGCGACAAGATTGGCCTCATCGGCCGCAACGGCCCAAGGGAAGACCACAATGCTCAAGGCGCTGCTCGCCAACACAGCCCGACGTCGCCAAAAAAGACTTCGACATCGACTCCGGCAACGTGAAGTGGGGCCACGAAGCCCAGATCGGCTACTTCCCTCAGGACCACACCGGCGTCATCCAGCACGGCATCACCGCCGCCGACTGGCTGCGCAGTTCGACCAGAAGGCCACCAAGGAAGACATCCGCGGCATGCTCGGCCAGATGCTCTTCCGCGGCGAAGAAGGCCTCAAGAAGACCGAAGCGCTCTCCGGCGGCGAAACCGCGCGCCTGATCTTCTGCAAGCTCATGCTGCAGAAGCCCAACATGCTCATGCTCGACGAGCCGACCAACCACCTCGACCTCGAAGCCATCAACGCGCTCAACATCGCGCTCCAGCGTACGAGGGCACCGTCTTGCTCGTCACCCATGACCAGGACCTCATCGAAGAAGTCGGCACCCGCATCTGGCACTTCGATAAGGGCGTGATCGAAGACTTCAAAGGCCCCTACGAGGAGTACCAGCAGGCCACCGCGGCGGCACGTTAGTGTGATCGACGAGAATTCTCTTCCGTGTCACAGTTGTGCGGAAGATTCGAAGACGTTCTCGGGTCTGTCTTTTCTTTAGCTACGAAGCGGCGCCGCGCCGGTTCGCTCGTTCTGACCCTGGCTCTGTTTGCATTAGGAGCGCCGAGCTGCCTGGCCGAATGGAAGAAGACCATCACCTGTCCCGCTGGGCATGAGTATCAGGTCGAGGAACATGACGCCGGTGCCGAAGAGTATTGCATCCCCCATTTCTCGGGTTCCCTGGTCGTGAAAGATGGCCCCGACGAGTCCTGGTCGATAAAAAAACCGCGGGCTCCGTCGGTCAATATTCCATGGGTCGCCAAGTAGGCGCGTGGACCGAATGCAATCGGTTTCTCCACTGCGAGAAGCAGCAGTACGAGACGGTCTTTCCGAGAGAGAAGTTACGACCTTCATTCAGGCCAGTCGTTCCAGTTACGTTTGAGAACGGCAAGTATTCGATCGACTTCGCGTCCTGCCGAAGCACATGGATCACCCAAATCATCAGGCCCGATCCGGTCAGCCTGAATATAGACGGCGATAAGCTCTATCGGTGCCAGATTTCCTACCTGCCTCAAAGCTCTGAGTCTGGAGGCGGTGGGGACCATAGCTGCGAAGTTCCTTTCACCGTGGGCCGCCGGGAATTCTCCACACTCGATCTCAGGAAAGAACTCCATCAACTCGGCTTCCCAGAGTTCGCTATGAGAAGTTTCCCACCGATGCTCTGCTCGTTCGAGACGGAGTCTGGAACGTCGCCAATGCTCGGGATATCGAGTGCGCTGCTGTCGGACAAGACGCCAGCGGGAGTCGCTCGTTGAAGATCCGGCTCAATCGTTACGCGTCCCGCGACGTCCAGCAGGTCGCAGGGAAGGCAGGCGCTATCGACTCTTTGCTCTGTTTCCATTCAATCCCCGGACCCGCTATCGCTGTTGACAGCCGGGGCAAACCGACGTTCTCATTTCCACTCGGCTGGAACACCAAGGACCAGCAGGCGTGCCTCGCAAAATTGAGTCTGCAAAAAACGTGCGAATGAAGCGGCGCAATTACGGCCTGGCTCACCCCTTTCCCAGCGCATTAATATCGCGAACCTCCAAAATCTGTTTCGCAAATCCCTCCGCAGCGCACAGGATCATGGCCCGCCCCACTCCCTGGAGCGTGCTCGCGTAGTTAGACGCCACCACCCGCAGCACGGGATACAGCCATGCGAACGCGCGATACGACGCGGGCAGATTCTTCTGTCCCGGCATCGCCTTCATGAATCCGGGCCGGAAGTTATAGACGGCCCGGAACCCAACCCGCGTTAGTGCATTCTCCGTCCGCCCCTTCAGGCGCGCCCACATCATCCGGCCCTTCTCGGTCGAATCCGTCCCCGCACCCGACACGTAGACGAACACCATGCCCGGATGCACCTTCACGAGCGTCTCGGCGAAGTGCAGCGTCGTGTCATAGGTGATTCGCTTGTACTCGGCCTCGCTCTTGCCCACCGAGCTCACTCCCGCGCAGAAGAAGCACGCGTCGTAGCCGGCGAGTTGCCCCGCCGCATTCTCCACCTGCATAAAGTCCGGCACGATCAGTTCTCTCACCTTCGCAGGAAGGGCTCCGTACGACTTCCGACTCACGAGCAAAATCTCGTTAACAACAGGATTTGCGACGCACTCCAGCATCACGCCCTCGCCCACCATGCCTGTCGCGCCCGTGACGATGACCTTCATGGCCGGCTTCCGGCTTCCGGCTTCCGGCTCGTCCCGACCAGTCCCAGCTTCACCAGACTCTCCGCCGTCGCCACGATGGCGTCCTCCCGCGACCGCGGCTTCCACCCCAGCAGCGTCTGCGCATGCTCGCTGGTCGCGTTCTTCCGCTTGCCCAGCTCGGGAATGATCTGCTTCGCCGCCGGATCGCGCATCGCCACCAGCCGCACCAGCCAGTTCGGCAGCTGCATCGTCGGCACCCGTTTCCCCCACTCGCCCATGCGGGCCTTCAGAACCAGCGCGATCTCCCGGAACGCCAGGAAGTCCCCCGCCACCGCCAGGAACCGGTCGCCCTTCGCCTCCGGATGCACCATCGCCCGCAGGTGCAGGTCGGCCACGTCCCGCACGTCCACCGCGCCGAACCACATCTTCGGACACCCCGGCACCGCGCCCTCCAGCAGCCGCTGCACAATCAGGATCGACGTCGAGATGTCCGGCCCCAGCACCGGCCCAAACACGCCCACAGGATTCACCACCGCCAGCTCCAGCGCCCCGCGTACCCGGCCGATAAAATTCCACGCCTCATGCTCGGCCATCGTCTTCGACTTCACGTACGGCAGTACGTCCTTGCTCTTCAGGTTCGTCCAGTTCGCCTCGGTAAACGGCTTCTCCTGCGGCTTGTGCCCGTATCCAATCGCCGCAAACGATGAGGTCAGCACCACGCGCCTCACATCCGCATCCAGCGCCGCCTGCAGCACGCGCACCGTCCCCTCCACCGCCGGCCGAATGATCTCGTTCTCATCCTCGGGCACCCGCGCCGGAAACGGCGACGCCACATGCAGGACGTACTCGCAACCCTTCATCGCCGCCGCCCACCCGTCATCCTGCAGCAGATCGGCCGCGTAGAACGTCAGCCGATCCCCAGGCTCCGCTCCGCCTACCTTGAGCATCGCCCGCACGTCGGCCTCGCGTTCCAGCGAGCGAACCGTCGTCCGCACCGTGTACCCCGCCGCCAGCAGCTGCAAAATGCAATGGCTCCCGATAAACCCGGAGCCTCCTGTCACCAGAACCTCGCTCATCCGTCCTTGCCTCGTGCCTTTCAACCGGCCTGCCAGGATTATCTACCGCGCCATCGCCAAACGGACCATTCGCCTGTTGACGGACTCGCTTCATCACAACGCTGCCCACAACCGTCCATAACCGCGCTACCTTTGTACGTCTTCATCTCCAGGGGGACCTCCATGAACGACGCCCGCTATGCCCTCCGCCTCCTGCGCAAAGCCCCGCTCTTCACGGCGGCCGTTGTCCTCACCATCGCTCTGGCCATCGGAGCCAACATCGCCATCTTCAGCATCGTCAATGCGGTCCTGGTTCGTCCGCTCCCCTTCAGGGATCCCTCCACCCTCGTCCAGGTCGCAGAGAAGAACGACAAACTCCACCTGCCCACCTTCGGCTCCTCGGTGCTCAACTTCATCGACTGGCGCGACCAGAATCGCTCCTTTGAACAACTCGGCGCGATGAGCTTCGCCACCTACACCCTCACCGGCTCAGGCGACCCCGAACAGCTCACCGGCAACCCCATCAGCCCCGCGCTCACCCGCGTCCTCGGCCTCCAGCCCCTCGCCGGCCGCGACTTTAATGACAGCGAAGAGAAGCTCGGCTCACCGCCCGTTGCTATGCTCAGCGAAGGCCTGTGGAAGCGCCGCTTCGGCTCCGACCCTTCCATCATCGGCCGCACCATCAGCCTCAACGGCCAGGCCACCACCGTCGTCGGCATCGCGCCTGCCGCGCTCAGCTCTGCTCGGCGGCGGCGACATCTACACGCCGCTCATCATCGATCCCGCCGAACGAAATCCGCCTCAACCACGTCAACAACACCTTCGCGCGATTCAAGCCCGGCGTCTCCATCGCCCAGGCCCAGGCCGAAATGGACGCCATCTCCGCCCACAACGGCCAGGTTCACCCCGAGATTCGCGACTGGGGCATTCGCCTCATCTCCATGCAGGACACCTTCGTCAGCTCCGATCTCAAAACCGGCCTGCTCGTCCTGATGAGCGCCGTCCTCCTCGTCCTGCTCATCGCCTGCGCCAACATCGCCAACCTGCTGCTGGCTCGTGCCGCCGCGCGCCAAAGTGAAATGGCCATGCGCACCGCCCTGGGCGCCACCCGCCGCCGCCTCGTTCGCCAACTGCTCATCGAAAGCATCGCTCTTTGCTGTGGCGGCGGCCTCATCGGACTCCTCGCCGCCGTCGGCGCACTCCGCCTGCTCAACCATGTCCTCCCGCCCGGCACCCTCCCCATCCCGTCCGTCACCATGGACGTCAACGTCGCCTGGTTCGCCGTCGGCATCACCCTGTTCACTGGATTCCTCTTCGGCCTCGCACCCGCTCTGCGCGGCTCACGCGGCAACCTCAGCCAGGTTCTGCGCCAGGGAGGACGCGGCCTCGCCGGTGCTGCCGGCGCACGACTGCGCCATTCGCTCGCCGCCATCGAGCTGGCCCTCGCCACCATCCTGCTCATCGGCGCCGGCCTTCTGCTGCAGACGCTCGCCAACCTCGAGCGCGTGCAGCTCGGCTTTCAGCCCCACAGCCTGCTCACCTTCCAGCTCGGCCCGCCTCCAGCGAAGTATCCCCTCACCGGAGGCGGCGCAGCCCAGCTCTACCGCGCGCTCCTCGACCGCCTCAACGCCATTCCCGGCGTTCGCGGCGCCGCCGTTTCCAGCGGGATTCCTTTCGGCGCCGGCAACTACACCACGCATCCCATGTTCACCTCCGGCGCGTCCCTGCTCCCGCCATCGACGCTCGTCCCCATCGACTGGCGCGACGTCAGCCCTGGCTATTTCGCAACCATGAACATCCCTCTCCTCCGCGGCCGCGACTTCACCGACGCCGATAACTCCACCACCGCCGGCGTCCTCATCGTCAGCCAATCCACCGCCAAAAAGTTCTGGGGCAACCTCGACCCCCTCGGCCGCGTCCTGCATCCCTCCGCCGTTCCAAAACTCGCCTTCACCGTCATCGGTGTTGTCGGCGACGTCCGCGATACCGCCCTCAACCAGGAAACCCCGCAGCTCTACTACCCCATCGCCGCTCGCGTCACCGGCCTCATGGACGTCGTCGTCCGGACCAGCGCGGCGCCCGATTCCCTGCTCCCAGCTGTCCGGCAGAAAGTCCGCGAACTCGATCCGCAGCTGGCTCTGGCCAACATCCGCACCGAAGACGAGTGGCTCTCGAACAGCGCCTCGCAGCCGCGCCTCAACAGCGTCCTTCTGGGCGTCTTCGCCGCCCTCGCGCTTCTCATCGCCTCCATCGGCATCTACGGCGTGCTCGCGTACTCCGTCAGCCAGCGCACCAGCGAGATCGGCGTCCGCATGGCGCTCGGCGCCACCCGCCCGCGTGTCCTGCGCCTCGTCTTCACCGAAGGCCTCATGGTCGCGGCCATCGGCGTTGGCCTCGGCCTCATCGGAGCCCTCGCTCTCGGTCGCGTCCTCTCCAGCCTCGTCTTCGGCGTCCAGGTGCACGACCCCTCCACCTTCGCCATCGCTGCAGTCACTCTCACCGTCGTGGCCCTCGCCGCCTCTGTCATCCCGGCACTGCGCGCTTCCCGCGTCGACCCCATGGTCGCCCTCCGCCACGATTGACCGAGCGCCGCGAGCCGTGACCCAGGTGCCGATTACCTTTTTCCCCTCGCAGACGAGGCAACTACAACCCTGCATGAAGATGTCCTAGCACCAGCCGTGGAACTCGCTTGAAGACTCGCCTCCTCTGCTCTCTGCTCGCCTGCCTGGTTTTCTCGTGTGCTGCCCTCTCGTGTGTGGTTTCCTGCGGAGGCTCCAGCCGGCACCGCACCGCAAGCTACCTCCCCCGCCATCTCTTCCGTCGCGCCCACCTGCGCGCCCTCCACGGTCGCCACCGGCGCGACCTCCCAATGCACCGCCAACGTCCAGGGCACAGGCAGCTTCAGCTCCGCCGTCACCTGGTCCGTCAGCGGCGGAGGCAGCATCTCCTCCGCCGGCCTGTACACCGCGCCAGCTTCTGCCCTCACCGCCACCATCACAGCAACCAGCACCCAGGACCCCTCGAAATCCGGCTCGGCCACTGATCGCCGTGCAGACCGCTCCACCTCCGCCGCCCACCGTCCCGCAAAGCCACCCCATCGTTCTCGTGATGGAAGAGAACCAAAGCTACTCCACCGTGGTCGGCGCCAGCCGCCTGGCCGAATCTCAACGCCCTCATCGCCCGCGGCGCGCTCCCCACCAACTACTACGCCGACTCCCACCCCTCCATCGGCAACTACTTCATGCTGACCACCGGCCAGCTCCTCACCACCGACGACAACTCCACCCAGGTCTTCGACGTCGATAACATCGCCCGCCGCATGCTCTCCACCGGCGTCACTTTTCGCGTCTACGCCGAAGGCATCACGCAGGGATACACCGGCGGCAACACCGGCCTCTACCTCATCCGCCACAATCCCTTCGCCATGCTCTCCGACGTCGCGAGCAATCAGCAGGTCGCGAATCAGGTCCTCTGGCCCTTCTCGCAGTTCGCCACCGACCTCGCCAACAATGCCCTGCCCGATTTCTCCTACATCGTGCCGAACGTCGATGACGATGCCCACGACGGCACACCGCAACAGGCAGACACCTGGCTCCAGACCAACATCGTCGCCGCGCTCTCCGCGAACGCCGCCTTTCAGTCCGGCGGTGACGGCCTCCTCATCGTCGACTTTGACGAAGCCCTCGATACCGACATCACCAACGGCGGCGGCCACGTCTCCCCCGTCTTCTGGGGACCGAACGTCAAGTCCGCCTACACGCAGACCTCAACAACGCTGTATCAGCACGAGAGCATGCTCCGCACCGTCATGGAAGCTCTGGGCCTGCCCAATCCGCCCGGCGCCGCCGCCAATGCCCCCTCCATGACCGAATTCTTCGTCCAGCAATAGCCCGCACAAATTCCAGGCGGCCCGAGCCTTCGCGTCCAGCTATTTCCCTTGCGGCGGCATTTGGCGTGTCGCCATTAACGCGTGAGTCAACACCCCAACGTCGCCCCGCATCGAATCGGGTAAGCGGACGCACGCTTTTCCAGATCCCGCGCAGTTCTTCGAACCACAAATCTCTCAGGGAGTAGAAACAATGAAACGCATTGCCTTACTGATTGGGATGAGCCTCATCGTGGCGCTGCCCTCCTGGCTGGCGGCACAGGAAACCTCCGGAGCAACGCACGGTGAAGTCGGCGTCTACGCGGACTACTTCCGCTTCAGCCCCGGCGGCCAGAGTACCAACTTCGTCGGCGCCGGCGGACGCGCCGCCTACCGCTTCCACTGGATGGCGCTCGAAGCGGAAATGAACTACGACTTCGCCCGCAACTTCACCACGGAACAAACCACCGGCTCCGGAACCACCGTCACTACCACCTTCGTCAAAACCGGCGTCCGTCCTCTCACCGGCCTCTTCGGCCCCGTGTTCTATGCCGGTACCGGACCGCTCCGTGCTTTCATCACCGGCAAGGTGGGCTTCATCAACTTCAGCACAACCAATAACAGCAACGTCGTCTCCCAATCCACCTTCACCAACTCTGTTGAAGGTGTCGGTGGACCCGGCACACACCTCGCTCTCTACCCCGGCGGCGGTCTCGAAGGCTACTTCGGACCTCTCGGTATCCGTCTTGAAGCCGGCGACGAGGTCTATCTGAACAACGGCACTTACAATAACCTCCGCGTCACGCTCGGCCCTGAATTCCGCTTCTGATCGGTTCGCCGGCGCGTTGTCCCCGCTTCAACTCCACTCGTCACAGAAGGCGCTCCTTTATTCGGGGCGCCTTCGTCTTATCATGCCACCGCTGTTTAGAATGGCAGGCACTGTCTCCTGGGAGATTTTCCTGATGCCGAATGGCCGTGCCTTGTCTGCCGCTTCCCTCGCCCTCGCCTGTCTCGCCTTGACCGCCTTTTCCGCCCACGCGCAAACCGCGCCGCAAGATGCGCAAGACAAATACATCTGGCTGGAGGACGTGAACAGCCCGCGCGCCATGGACTGGGTCAAAAGCGAAGATGCGCGCACGGCCAAAGTTATGGAAGCCGACCCGCGTTTCGCCAGCTACAACGAAGACGCTCTCAAGATCGTCGAAGACCCCAACCGCCTTCCCCTCCCCGATCTCCGCGGCGACCAGGTTTACAACCTATGGAATGACCAGAAGAACATCCGCGGACTCCTTCCGCAAAACCACCATGGACGATTACTCGACTCCGGACCCGCACTGGCAAACCGTCCTCGATGTCGACGCGCTCGGCAAGCAGGAAAACACCAGCTGGGTCTTTCATGGCGACGACTGCCTCTATCCCGGCGATGAGTATTGCATTTTCAATCTCTCCGTCGGCGGCGAAGACGCATCTACAGCGCGCGAATTCAATCTCAAACAGAACCAGTTCGTCACCGCGGGCTTCGTCTCACCGCACAGCAAGCAGGAAATCGCCTGGCTGGACAAGGACACCATCCTCATCGCTCGCGACTGGGGCGCCGGCACCATGACGCAATCCGGCTATCCCTTCGTTGTCAAAGAGTGGAAGCGCGGCACGTCTCTCGACAGCGCGAAGGAAGTCTTTCGCGGCGAGCCCACCGACATCTTCGCCCGCGCCTACGTCCTCAATGATGCCCAGGGCGATCGCCTCACCGTCTTCAGCCGCTCCATCAGCTTCTTTGAGTCCCGCCGCTGGATCCAGACCCCGGACGGCCTGAAGCAGCTTGCTATCCCGCTCAAAGCCGAGCCCGCCGGACTTCTCGCCGGCCGGCTGCTCATCCAGATCCATGAGGACTGGACTCCCACTCCTGGCGGCCCGAAGTTCATCCAGGGATCCCTGCTCTCCGTGCGCCTCACCGATGCTCTCCGTGACCCGGCCCACCTGAAGCCCGCCGTTGTTTTTGCTCCCACCGCCGACGAGTTCCTGAGCGGCAGCGCCACCACGCACTCGCGCCTCATCATCGCCACACTCAAGCACGTCCTGGGTCGCGCTTACGTTTACACGCCTTCCGGCGACAATGGCTGGTCGATCCGGCCGCTCGACGTTCCCGACAACAGCACCATCAGCATCGTCGCGGCCAGCGACGTCAACGAGACCTTCTTCCTCAGCTCCCAGGGCTTCCTCACCCCGCCTTCACTG
Source organism: uncultured Acidobacteriaceae bacterium (assembly GCA_963702285.1). GTDB lineage: Bacteria > Acidobacteriota > Terriglobia > Terriglobales > Acidobacteriaceae > Palsa-343. Next base: position 142,678 of record CAVPCB010000142.1, read on the forward strand.
CTCCAGGGCGATGCCGGCACCGGCCAGCTCAAGGTTTCGCGTTCGCAGCCTCCGTTGTTCGACGCCTCGCAGCAGACCGTCGAGCAGCGCTTCGCCACCTCGAAGGACGGCACGAAAGTCCCCTACTTCATCGTTCACCGCAAAGACATGCAGCTGAACGGACAGAATCCCACGCTGCTCAACGCCTACGGCGGCTTCGAGCTCTCCCAGACGCCGCGCTACAGCGGCACCATCGGCAAGCTCTGGCTGGAAAAAGGCGGCGTCTACGTCCTCGCCAACATTCGCGGCGGCGGTGAGTTCGGGCCTGCCTGGCACGACGCCGGCCTCAAGACCCATCGTCAGCGTATCTATGACGACTTTGCCGCCGTCGCTGAAGACCTGATCGCGCGCAAAGTCACTTCGCCGCGCCACCTCGGAATCATCGGCGGCTCCAACGGCGGTCTGCTCATGGGTGTGGAAATGACGCAGCACCCCGACTTGTACAACGCCATCGTGATCCAGGTTCCGCTTCTCGACATGCTCCGCTACGAGCACATCGCCGCCGGAGCCAGCTGGGTCGGCGAGTACGGATCGGTAAGCGTTCCGGCCGAGCGCGCCTTCCTCGAGCACATCTCGCCCTATAACCAGCTCAAGCCGGATGTGAAGTATCCCGAGCCCTTCATCTTCACCACCACGCGCGACGATCGCGTCGGCCCGCAGCACGCCCGCAAATTCGCCGCCAAAATGGAGGAATACCACGAGCCTTTCCTCTACGACGAAATTACCGAGGGCGGCCACGGCGCCGGTGCGGACCTGAAGCAAACGGCTCACTCCTGGGCAGAAACCTACGTCTACCTGGCCAACAAGCTGATGTAGCCCCGGCGTAATCACTCCGGTAAAGGACGGGCTTTTTCGCCGGTCAATTGTCATCGCAATGTCACCAGATCCGTCCACGCCGAGTGCCTGAAGCTGATGGCGCCGTGCCCGGATAGCCGTGCCCGGATAGTTGTATTCTCGTTACCCCTCTCGCCGACCTAGACTTACCCCGGATTTCCAGGCGCCCTGCGCTCCCCATCACGTCCCGCGACAGGGCGTCAATTCAAGGCGGTCATCGCCCCAAAGAGTTGTCCCTATGCATTGCAAAGGCCCGGCTGCACTCCTGGCAGTTGCTGCGTTGGCGTTCACCGCCAGTGCACAGAACATTACCGGCACCATCCTCATCAAGAAGAAGCTGACCAAACGCAGCGTCACTCCTTCGGTGTCGGTCTATCAGCGCGGCCCCACCGTGCAGCTCGGTCACGATAACCAGACCGACCCTCTCTCCTTTGAGCGCTCGCGTGTCGTTATCTGGCTCGAAGGGCCTCCGCCCGCTGGGGTTGCCCCAGCCAGCATGATCTCCTCGCCGCTTCCCCAGGTTGCGCAGCTCGACCGCCGCTTCTCTCCCGATCTCCTCGTCATCCCCGCCGGATCCACCGTCTCCTTCCCCAACATGGATCCCATCTTCCACAACATCTTTTCCCTCTCGCACGCGAAAAGCTTCGACCTCGGCGCCTACGACCAGGGTCAGACGCGCAAAGTGAGTTTCCCCCGCGCCGGCATCGTCGACGTCTACTGCCACCTGCACCCCAACATGGAAGCGACCATCGTCGTCACCCCGAATCGCTGGTACGCACGCGCCGACGCAGTCTCCGGTCAGTACCGCATCCCTAACGTTCCCCCCGGCCAGTACACCGTTGTCGCCTGGCATAAGTACGCCGGCGTCTTCCGCAAGACCGTCACGCTCGATGCAGACCACGATGCCGTAGCCGACTTCTTCATTCCCCTCCAGGCCGACGCCCGCCAGGAGCCACGGTGACCACTCGCTTCCGAACCCGCGCCTTCCTCATCTGTTTCATTCCCTTCGCCGCGCTTTTGGCGGGCAGCTTCTGGATGGTGCAGCGTTTCGTGCAGTCCACAGTGCGCGAAGGGCTCCGCTCGTCGCTGCGTGAAAACCAGCTCACCATCGCCAGCATGCATGCCCGCGGCGACCTGCAGAACAGCCGCTTCCTCAGCGTGGTCGGAGAAAACGCCGCGCTCAAAGCTGGAATCCAGATCCTGCTCTCCAATCCCGCCAGTCCGGCCGCGCGCCGAACCGTCGAAGATCAGCTCCGCGAACTCGGCGAGCATATGGGTTTCGACTTCCTCCTCGTCGCCGCTCCCAATGGCACTCCGCTCGCCGGTGTTATCCGCCACACGGATGCGGGCCACCCCAGCCAGCTCGTCCCGCTCGACACTAAGTCGCTCGACCACAATCGCTCCGGCCTCCTCATCCTCGACGGCCGCACCCTGCGGATCGCCTCCGTCGCCATCGATCAGGACAACGGCAACCTCGGTTCCCTCTCCGTCGGCGAGTACTTCACCTTTTCCGGACTCGCGTCGCCCGCTGTCCTCCTTCACAACGGAAGGGCCATCGCCTCCAACATCCCGAACATTCCGCTCGATCGCCTTTCTCTGAGCTTTGTGGGCTGCGGCGATCCGTCCGAGTGCGACCTGCGCCTCCAGGGCGCCTACTGGATCTCCGCCCCTCTGCAGTCCTGGGATGGCGGCTATCGCCTGCGCAGCCTCGCCAACGTCGATGCCGCTACCGCTCCCATTCAGGCACGCCTGCGCCATCTCTTTCTCAGCCTCGTATTGATTTGCTTCGCCATCGTCTTTCTTGCCAGCATTCTTTCCGCGCGCTCCATCGTTGAACCGATCTCCGCCGTCGTCTCCCATCTGCAGAAGGCCGCCAGCACCGGCGTCCTCGCGCGCTTCGAAGGCCCGCCGTCTCCCATCCTCGAAATCCGCGAGCTTTCCGACATCTATAACCACGCCGCTGCCTCCGTCCGCTCCTCAGGCGAAAAACTCCAGGCCGCCTATCTGGAATTTGTCGGCTCTCTCGCCAGCGCTCTCGACGCGCGCGATGGCTACACCTCCGGCCACAGCCATCGTGTCAGCCAGCTTTCCTGCGCCATCGCCTCCGCCATGGATCTTGCCCCCCCTGACATCGAGCGCATCCGCATCGGGGCCCTTCTCCACGACATCGGCAAAATCGGCATCGCCGACCGCGTCCTGCAAAAGCCCGGCCGCCTCACCGACGAGGAGTGGGACATCATCAAACAGCATCCGGTCATCGGCCGCCGCATCCTCGAAGGCGTCCACGGCTTCGTGCCCTACCTCGGCGCCGTCGAGCTCCATCACGAAAACTGGGACGGCACCGGCTACCCCCACGGTCAGGCGGCCACCGAAACACCCATCGACGCACGCGTCATCCATGTCGCGGATGCCTACGACGCCATGACCACCGACCGCTCCTACCGGCGCGCCATGAGCCACAATCGCGCCCTCAACATCCTGTGCGAAAACGCCGGACGCCAGTTCGACGCCCGCGTCGTCGCAATCTTCCTCAGCCTTCCTCCTGAGCTGTTCAACCAGCGCAAATCCGAACTGTATTCCGCGGAAGAGGAAGAACTCGCCCTGGCGGTGGCCGACTGATGACCGCCATCCGTGCCGCAGCCCTCTGCCTCACGCTGGGCGCCGCCGCGCTTCTGCATGCGCAGGAAGCCAGCTCCGGCCTTGATCTCCACGAAACCCTCAGCGGCCTCGGCGCCACTTCGAACGTGCTTTCCGCAGCACCTCGCTCCGGCTCGTCCTTCGTTGCCGGATTCCGCTCTATTACCTATCCAACGTGGAAGATCAGTCCCCACTGGGCCATCACCGGCTCGTACCAGTTCGTCTCGCGCCCTTATTTCTTCGACGACTTCAGCACCACCGGCTACGGCGCAAAGGGCTACCTCCTCCAGTCCACGCTCAACTACTCGCGAGTCTCGGATAAGGGCTCGCTCCTGGTCCGAGCCGGCGTTCTTTCCTCCGCCTTCGGCTCCTTCCTGCTTCGCTACGACGACGCCGTCAACCCCCTCATCGATATGCCGCCCCAGTACGGCTACTACTACGCGCCCGTCACCACTGCCGGTCTCCCCGGAGCGCAGATCGACGTCACCCGCGGCAAAATCGACGCGCGCCTGCAGTTCGCCAACTCCTCCCCCGCTAATCCGCGCAGCCTCTTCGCGCACGATCAATACGGCAACTGGGCCGGCGGTGCAGGCTATACCGTCCGCCAGGGATTCCGCATCGGCGTCAACGCTTACCGCGGCCCTTATCTCAGCCGCGATTACGCTTACTTCTTCCCCGGCGAGAAGAATCCTTCCACTCTCCCCGCCACCGGGCTCGGCATCGACGCCCAATGGTCGCACGCTCACACCAGCCTGCAGTTCGAGGAAGACCGCTTCCTCATGCCCTACGCCGCGATCCCCGATTACAGCGAATCGGCCGGCTACCTTGAAATTCGGCAGAGCCTCTCGCCGCGCTGGTACATCGCCTTTCGCCCGGGCTACAGCGCCGCCAACGAAGGCGGCGATATGCGCAACCTCGAATCCGCACTTGCATACCGTCCCAACCGGTCCCAGGTGATCAAGCTCGATTACGAAATCGAGCACTACACCCAGGAAACCCCGCACAATGAGAACACCCTCGCCGTCCAGTGGGTTATGACACTCGACCGCGCATTCCTATCGCGGTAGAGCGCCGCTTCGACCGAACAGTCCCATCATTCCTGCTGTTCAGCGCGAGAAATAACCGAGCGCACAGTGCCCAGCCACGCACCTTAAGTTAATCGTTTTATCTTGACGATCGCCGCCCCCTCCGATTAGCATTTTCCGTTCGAGGTGACTATGCAGCTTTCCGTTTCCGCGCAGCGCCTGCTTCGCTGTGTCTTCGCTGTGGTTCTGCTCGCCGCGTCTTCTGCCTTCGCCCAGAATTCAGCCGCTCCCAAAGCCGACAACCGTCCCTGGATGGACAAATCGCTCTCGCCCGATCAGCGCGCCGACCTCGTCATCCAGCAAATGACCCTCGACGAAAAGATGAACTTCGTCCATGGCACCGGCTGGAACGGCCTCCGCGAAGGCGCTGAAATTCCCAAAGGCTCGCTCGGCGGCGCCGGATTCGTCCAGGGCGTCCCGCGCCTCGGCATCCCGGGCATCAACATGGCCGACTCCGCTGTCGGCATTCGTCTCGCCGCGCAGGGCAGCCACTACGCCACGCTGCTGCCCTCCGTCCTTGGTGCAGCCAACAGCTGGGATAAAGATGCGCTCTTCCTTTACGGGTCCGTCATCGGCCGTGAGCTGCGCGACACCGGCTACAACATGTCGATCGGCGGCGGTGTCGACATCGCCCGCGACCCGCGCAACGGCCGTAACTTCGAATACGCCGGCGAAGATCCGGTTCTCGCCGGCACCATGGTCGGCGAACTCGCCCGCGGCGTCCAGGCCAACCAGGTCATGGGCGACATCAAGCACTACGCCTTCAACGACCAGGAAACCGGGCGCACCACCGTCAACGTCTCCATCGACCAGCGCTCCGCGCGCGAAAGCGACCTCCTCGCCTTTCAGATCGCCATCGGCCTCGCCAATCCGGCCGGCGTCATGTGCTCCTACAACCGCGTCACCGTCACCCCCAACTCCCCAACCGACTGGGCCTGCGAAAACGACTACCTCCTCAATCAGGTCCTCAAAAAAGATTTCGACTTCAAGGGCTTCGTCCTCTCCGACTGGGGCGGCACACACTCCACCGTCCACGCCGCCATCTCCGGCCTCGACCAGGAGCAGCCCGGCTCCCGCTATTTCGGCGATCCGCTGAAGCAGGCCGTCCAGAGCAACCAGGTCCCCATGTCGCGCCTCGATGACATGGTCCATCGTGTCCTGCGCAGCATGTTCGCGAACGGCGTCATCGACAACCCGCCCGTCACCGAGGTCGTCGATCCCTTCCGTGGCCGCGACGACGCCGAGCACATCGCCGACGAGAGCCTTGTCCTGCTCAAAAACGCCGGCGACATCCTGCCGCTCAACGCGTCCTCGGTCCAGTCCATCGCCATCATCGGCTCGCATGCCGACGTCGGCGTCCTCTCCGGCGGCGGCTCGGCCCAGGTCGACGCTCCCGGCGGAAACGCCGCTAACCCGCGCCCCGGCGTTTCGCAATGGGGCGAGGCCATTTACTTCCCCTCGTCGCCGCTGAAAGAAATCCGCAAACAAGCGCCCAGCGCCAAAGTCGAATTCGATCCCGGCACCGACAACGCCGCCGCCGCAAAACTCGCCGCTGCCTCGCAGATCGCCATCGTCTTCGTCAATCAACCCCTCAGCGAAGGCATGGACGCCGCCACCATCTCGCTGCCCGACAATCAGGACGCTCTCGTCGATGCCGTCGCCGCCGCCAACCCCCACACCATCGTGGTCATCGAAAGCGGCGGACCTGTCGCGATGCCGTGGATCGATCGCGTCGCGGGCGTCATCGAAGCCTGGTACCCCGGCATCGGCGGCGCGCAATCGCTCGCCAACATCCTCTTCGGCGAAGTCGATCCCTCCGGCCGCCTCGCCATCACCTTCCCGAAGACCGACGCGCAGCTGCCGCACCCGCAGGTCGCCGGTATGGACCTGATCAAGAACCCTGGCGCCGGTCGTCATCGTCCCGGCGAACTGCCCCTCTTCGACGCGCCCGCCACAGAAGGTGTCCGTGTCGGTTACAAATGGTTCGAGTCAAAGCAGGAAGAGCCCCTCTTCCCCTTCGGCTTCGGGCTCTCCTACACCACGTATGACTTCTCCGGCCTGAAGGCCTCCGAGCACGAGGTCACCTTCACCGTGCGCAACAGCGGCAGCCGCGCCGGAACCGAAGTCGCCCAGGTCTACGCGGTTCTGCCCGCCTCAACCGGCGAGTCCACCTTCAAGCGCCTCGTCGCCTGGGATCGCGTCACCCTCGCTGCCGGCGAATCGAAGACCGTCACCCTCAAACTCGATCCGCTCTACCTCTCCATCTTCGACGTCGGCAAAAATAAGTTCGTGCTCGCTCCCGGCGACTACGAAATCCTCGCCGGCTCCTCCTCCCACGACACAGCTCTCCACGCCACCATCCACATCGCAGAATAGATCCGCTCCAAAAAACAAAACGGCCTCGAATCCACCACGGATTCGAGGCCGTTGTCTTTCTAAACTCTAATCGCTAATTTGTGCTCAACGTCTGGCTCGCCGGCTGCCCGCTCGCCGGAGCGTGCGCACCCGCTCCACCCTTCCCGCCTTCGGTCGATCCATCCAGCTCGACTTTGCCGGAGAAGATCGCGTTGTCTTCCACCGACAAACGCGCCGCGCGGATATCTCCATTCACCCGGCTTCCCGCGCGCAGCTCCACACGTCCCTGCGCATGAATATCGCCCTGCAGCGATCCCTGTACAACGACATCGCGCGCCGTTACATTCGCCGTAACCCGCGCATTCGCTCCGATGGTCAACCGATGCTCGTTCATCGTGACCGTGCCCTCCACCAGACCCTCGACCACCAGGTCCTCATTCCCTTTCACCTCTCCGCGAATCTGGACGGACTTCCCGATAACGGCAGTTGCTTCTCCCGGCATTGCGCAGACTCCCCTCGTGTGTTGGCTTTCTCCGCACTATACGCAACGCCACGTCTCCCCGCAACAAAATTGCCCATGAATCACGCGGTTCGCGCCAGTCTCACCGTTCCTGGCCACAGCTCTGCCTGCACCGGCCACACCGGTTTCTTCCCCGCCAGGGCTTCGTTCCCAAACCGCTGCTCGAGCCCGTGCTTCCGCACCACCGCCCGCACCAGCGCCGCCACCCGCTCCTGATACGCCTTTGACACGAACGCCCGCTCCCCGTACCGCGCCGCATACACCTTCTCCAGTTCCGGAAAATGCTCCTGGATGAATCGCATGAACACCGGCTTCGAGCACGGCTTCAGGAACAACGGCTGCGACGCGAAAAAGCTGGCTCCCGCCTTCTTCACCCGCCGCGCCATCGCCTCCAGCGCTCGCGGCGTGTCCGTGATTCCCGGCATCAGCGGCGAACACAAAACGCCCGTCTTGATTCCCGCCGCCCGCAACCGTTCCACCGTCCGGAACCGCAGATCCGGCCTCGGCGCCCGCGGTTCCAGAATCCGCGCCAGCTGCGCGTCCGGCGTCGTGATCGTCAGCGCCACCGAAAGCCGGTTTCCTCTGGCAATCCTCGTCAGCAAATCGATATCGCGCTCCACCAGCGTCGACTTCGTCACGATCCCCAGCCGCAGTCCTTCCCGCTCCGCGAAAACCTCCAGCAGGCTCCGCGTCACACGCGCCGTCCGCTCGATGGGCTGGTACGGATCGGTCGCCGTCCCCAGCGCAATGTATTCGTCGGGCCGCACCTGCCTCAGTTCCTGCCGCAACAGCCACGCCGCATTCTGCTTGATATAGATCTCCCGTTCAAACAGCTCCGGATCGGGCTTGTCGAGGAACTCATGCGTGTATCGCGCATAGCAGTACCGGCAACCGAACTCGCACCCGCGGTACGGGTTGAGGCTCCATGCCATCCACTGCACTCGTTTCGAATCCACCCGGTTCAGCATCGAGCGCGTCGGCATCGTCCGAAACTCCACCCGATGCCCCTCTCCTGCCGGCTCGCCTTCGGTCGCCAGCCGCGCGATGCCCACCGGACCCTGCCCAAAAATGGGGAACAGAGTGCCGACTTCCGCTGTATTCGCCTTTTCTTCGCCCATGAAAGAAAAACTACTCCCGGCTCGTGCTCCCCGTCAACTGGTCGCGGCGATTCCCCTGCACCTTCCCGAAAATCCGCCGATACCTCCATCAGGCGACTCGCGCTGTCCGTCTCGCAGAGCCACCAGGGAGAATGGTTCACAAATGGCCTTCATTGTCTGGAACGATCGCCTGTCCGTAGAGGTTGCAACCGTCGACCGCGAACACCAGGAGCTGATCGGCATCCTGAACGACCTTTACGGCGCCATCGCGCAGGGCGTCGGACAGGCCGCCGTCAGTCAGACCCTGGCGCGCCTCACCGCCTACACCGAACAACATTTCCAGCATGAGGAAGCTCTCTTTTGCAGGACCACCTATCCCGACGTCGCCCTGCATCAGGCGCAACATGCTGAAATGGTCTGCTGGTTAGCGGACTGGCAGCGCCGCTTCGATGCCGGCGATATCTCCGGCCTCTCCCTCGAGGTCGTCAGCTACCTCAAGGACTGGCTCTTCGATCACATCCTCGGCTCCGACCGCCAATACACCCAATATCTGCACGCTGCCGGAATCTCCTGAGCCCCCCGACCCTCCTGTGATCCGCCCTCCTGTGACCCGGCTCACTGACAACCTCGCGCCTCGGTGACATCCTTCCTCCGTCGAGCGGTGTCGACCTCACTCCCTCCGCGCAGCTTCACCGCTCGCCTGAGGTTGCCATGCCAGCCACTGTGCTCGTCACCTGGGCCACTCGTTACGGATCCACCGAAGAAGTCGCCCATGCCATCGCCGACGACCTCCTCAAACAGGGCCTCACCGTCAAGGCGCAGCCCATCTCCGAAGTTGCCAGCCTCGAACGCTACGACGCCATCGTCATCGGGTGCGCCCTCTACATGATGCGTCTGCATAAAGACGCCCGCCGCTTCCTCTCCGCACACCGCGATGAACTCCTGCGCCGTCCCGTTGGCGTCTTCGTCCTCGGTCCCCTTCACGCCGACGCGAAGGAATTCACCGAAGCCGAAAAGCAAATGAAGAAGGAGCTCGCGAAATTCCCCTGGTTCGCGCCCGTCGCACAGCAAGTCATCGGTGGACGTTTCGACCCTGACAGGCTTGGCTTGCCCTTCAGCCTCCTCCCGCCGCTGCGCAAAATGCCCGCCAGCGACGCCCGCGACTGGAATGCCATCCACGCCTGGGCCGGCACTCTGCCCACCGTGCTCACGCCCGCAGCCGCCCGCTAGTTCTCCCCCGTCCGGCAAGCCGCGCCCACTCGGCTCAGATGTTTCCGCCCCCACGCGCAGATTGTTTCCAGCACCGGCACCAGCGTCCAGCCATACTTCGAGATCGAATAGCGCACGCACGGCGGCACGCTGCTCTCCTGCCTTCGCACCAGAATCCCGTCCCGCACCAGCTCCTGCAAATGCCGGATCAGCATCCGCTCCGTCATCTCCGGAATGCTCCGCCGCAGCTCGCTCGTCCGCATCGGCCCGTTCGAGAGCCGCCACAGAATCGTCCCCTTCCACCGCCCATCGATCACCGACAGCATCGCGTCGATCGGGCAGGGAGAAATCTCCTTCTTTGACACCGGCATTCCGCCCTCACACTGACAACTTTGTCAGTACGAACATCTGAGTCAGTATAGCTCTCCGCCGCGTCTCATCCTCAGGAGTTGCACAATGACCACCATCCTCGCCATCGCTACCACCCTCTGCATCGGCCTCATGATCGGCACAGAATTCGCCGTCTCCGCCTTCATCAATCCGGTTCTGGAAAAACTCGACAACGGCACCCGCCTCGCCATCATTCGCCTGTTCGCCGCAAAACTCGGCTTCGCCATGCCCTTCTGGTACGCCCTTGGCTTCCTGCTTCTCCTCGCCGAGACCTTTGTCTACCGCCATCAGCCAGGGCTTCCGCTGCTGGGAACAGCGGCCGGGATCTGGGCCGCCGTGATCGTCCTCACCCTGCTCTTCCTCGTACCCATCAACAACCGCATGGCGAAGCTCTCTCCAGACGCCCCCACCCGCCAGGCTCTTAACGAACATAAAAAATGGGATTCGATGCATCGCGCTCGTGTCGCCGCCCTCACCGCCGCGATGACGCTGTTCCTCATCGCCATCCATGTCTAGCCATTCATTCTGGCCTTCATGCATCTCAATGAAGAAAGTGCGACCATATTTCGCGGAGGAACTTCACGCCACCATGGCCGATCTCAAAGGCACCACCATCACCTGGCTCGGGCACGCCACCGTTCTCATCGCTACGCCGAAGGGAACCACCATCCTCATCGACCCCTTCATTGAGCACAATCCCAAATACCCGAAGGGCTACAAACTCCCCGACAAGATCGACCTCCTCCTCCTCACGCACGGCCACATGGATCACATCGCCGACGCCCTCCCCGTCGCAAAAAAGCACGGCTCCATCACCATCGGCATGGTCGAGCTCATCGGCTGGCTGCATTCAAAAGGGCTCAAAGACGACCAGGGCATCGGCATGAACATCGGCGGCTCCCATCGCCACGCCGACGTCACCGTCTCGCTCACTCTGGCGCTCCACTCCTCCGGTATCAGTGACGGCGATAAGACCATCTACGGCGGCGAACCCACCGGCATGATCATTGCCATCGACAATGGCCCCACTCTCTACCATGCTGGCGACACCACGGTCTTCACCGATATGAAGCTCATCGGCGAGCTGTACCACCCCGACCTCGCCATGCTGCCCATCGGCGATCACTACACCATGGGGCCGCGACTCGCCGCCGTCGCCGCCAAATACCTCGGCGCAAAAACCATCCTGCCCATTCACTGGGGAACCTTCCCGCCACTCATCGGCACACCAGCGGCGCTGGAAAAGGAACTCGCCGGGTCGGGCATCACCGTCATCCACACCGACCCAGGCAAAACGCTCAGCTAGCTGGCTCCTGGCTCCCGCCTACAGGCTGCTTGATCCGCGCGAACGCGCCGATCAAGCCGTCGCCACTTCCTCAATCAGCTCGTCCGCGTACCGCTCCCGATCCTCCGGAACAATCAGCACCGGCATCGGCGCCGCCGCAATCACCTGCGCCACCGTGCTGTGTTCCAGATCGTGTTCGGTGTGCGCCGGAGACGGCGCCCCCATCACGATCAGATCCGGATGCAGCTTCTTCGCCATTTGCACGATCGTCCGTGCCGGATCGCCGCCCGTTACCGAATGATCCACCGGCAGTCCGTGCGCCTCGTCGAACGGCGCCAGGAACCGCAGCCGCTCGAGGCAGTTCGGGCATTCCGTGTGCCGCCCGCACCGCGCCGAGTGCAGCACGATCAGGTGTCCGCCCGCTACCCGCTGTGCGTAGTGCAGCGCGCACAGCGATGCCGCGGAGAAATCCGTCGCCGCCAGCACGTTTTGCCAGCGCCCGAATTTCCGCGGCTTCTTCGGATCGTCCGGCGCCACCGCCAGAATCGGGCACGGCGAGTGCGCCAGCAATTGCCGCGTCACTAATCCCAATGCCGTCCGCCCCGCACCGGTGACCGCTTTCGTCCCCAGCACCAGCAGCGCCGCCTTATGGTCCCGCAGCGACAGCAATATCCGCTCGCACACGATACCCGTCTCCACCCGCGAGTGCACCGGGATCCCCTGCTTCTTCACTTCCGCTTCGATTCGCGCCAGCTCTTCCTTCGCGGACCTGTCCAGTTCCACCGCCGGCGGCGCGCCTTCCGGAAACGCGTAGCCCACCGGATCGATCACGTGGATCAGCAGCAGCATGGCGTGCTGCAGCCGCGCCAGTTCCTGCGCGCAACGTAGAGCCGCCGACGACTCCTCAGTGAAATCGACCGCCGCCACGATCGTCCTGAACGGGAATTGTTTCGCGGCATGCAGGTACGTGGTCTTCCCCGGTTTCTCCGGGATGTGTCCCCTGATCCCTGGCATGGCCGTTGCCCTCCCTCTCCACACTCTGGGCTTGCCATGAACCTACGCTCGACGCGCAAGCGCTATCGGTGACAATGGTCACCCGTTTTTGTGACCCCTAACACACGCGTTTTCAAAAGCGAAAAGCAGCACCGCGCGCCTCAGATTTCCGTTGCTGTGGCACGGCCTCGCTGCGAACTCGGTCGTCGTCCGATGCTCTGCTTACCGCAGCAAACGCGCGCTGGCACCGTCCTCGCAATGCGCGGAACAGAACACGTGCAACCGACTGTTACAGTTGCAACCGGCGCCACCTGTTGCCCCCGACCGATTCACCACATATTCTCGGGCTTCCTCAGAAATACAGGCTATACTGACGGCAATTTCAAACAAGTTGTCAGTGACTAATTTCGCTTTTTTCTTCGAGGCCAGCCATCCATGACCAGAGAAATCGTCGCCCTTAGTGTCTTCGTACGCAGTTCCTCCTGTTCCCGTGCTTTCATCGCCGCTCGCCGCGCCGCATCGTTGCTCGCGCTGGCTCTGTTTGTCACTTTCATCGCTGCAAATTCCGCTGCGGCGCAATCTTCCGGAACCGGCACCATCACCGGCACCATCACCGATAACAGTCAGGCTGTGATTGCGTCTGCATCTGTAATCGTCACCGATACAGATAACGGCGTCGCCCGCACCATTCCCGTCAACGGCGAAGGCATTTACGTCGCGCCCTTCCTTCAGCCCGGCCACTACGTCGTTCGCGTCTCGGCCAACGGCTTCGCCACTGTGGAAAAAAACGGCCTGATCCTCTCCGTCGGTCAGACCCTCACCGTTGACACCACTCTGCCCCCGGCCAGCGTCTCCTCCCAGGTCCTCGTCACCACCCAGGCGCCGCTGCTCGATACCGAGAAGACCGAGGTCTCCCAGTCTCTCTCCGAGAACCTCATCTCCAATCTGCCCATCGCCAGCCGCAACTGGAGCAACTTCGCCCTGATGACCCCTAACACCGCCGCCGACGGCACCAGCGGCCTGGTCAGCTATCACGGCATCTCCGGCCTCTACAACAGCAACTACGTCGACGGCGCCAACAACGACCAGGCACTCTTCTCCGAAGCCCGCGGCCGCGCCTCCGGCATGCCCTACGTCTACAGCCTCGATTCCATCCAGGAATTCCAGGTCGCCGCCGCCACCTACAGCGCCGAGTTCGGCCAGGCCGCCGGCGGCCAGGTGAACGCCATCACCAAATCCGGTGGCAACCAGATGCATGGCGACCTCTTCTACGACCTGCGCTATCCGTCGCTCAACGCCCTCGACTCCTATGGCAAGGCCCACGGCAACTTCACCCAGGCCATCAAGCAGCAGCAGCAGTTCGGCGGCAGCCTTGGCGGCGCTTTTATCAAGGACAAGCTGTTCTACTTCCTGACCTATGACGGCTTCCGCAAGGTCGCTCCGCTGGCTTATTCCTCCACCGCCAATATCTCCCTTACGCCCAGCGGCACCACCACCAACACGTCGGTGATCACGCCCACCCAATGCCCCGCCTCTCTCTCGGGCACGCAGTGCACCTCCGCCATCACATTCCTGAAGAGCCTCTCCGGCGTCTTTCCCCGCACCGGCAAGCTCGACATCGTTTTCCCGCGCCTCGATTATCAGCTCAACGAGAAGAACCACGTCTTCGCCGACTTCGACTTCGGCAACTTCACCCTGCCCGACGGCTACTCCTCGGCTCCCAGCTATACCAACCATTCCGTGACCGAAAACGGCAACGCCTATTATCACGAGCGCATCTTCGTTGCCGACTGGACCTCGACCATCACCTCGACCTCGCTCAACAACCTCCTCTTCCAGTGGGGCCGCGACCTGGAAACCGCAGGCGTCAATGCTCCTGGACCCAACGTCACCGTCAGCGGGGCGGAGGAGTACGGCATGCCTAACGCCCTGCCCCGCGCCGCCGAGCCCGATGAGCATCGCTGGCAGATCACCGACACCTTCTCCCACACCCAGGGCCGCCATTCCTGGAAAGTCGGCGGCGAAGCCAACCTCGTCCACGAGGTCATGATCAATCTCTTCCAGGGCGGCGGCCTTTACAATTACAACCCCGGTTCTCCGGTTGCGGCCTTCCAGGCCTGGGCTCAGGACATCTTCCAGGTCACGCCCACCACCGGCACCACCGGCTATCACTACACTTCGTTCACCCAGGTCAATGACCCCATCACCCACGTCGGCAAAGACGACTTCTGGATGAAGGAGCCCGCCTTTTTCTTCGAAGACACCTGGAAGGTCCGTAACAATCTCACCTTCAATCTCGGTGTCCGTTACGATCTCCAGATCACCCCCGATCCCACCCACCCCAATGCCTCATCGGCGCTCGCCACCTACTACACACAGAAGCTGAAGACCCCCGCCGACCGCATCGTGCCCCGCATCGGCGTGGCGTGGAGTCCCACCAGCAAGACCGTTGTCCGCGCCGGCTACGGCATTTTCGCCGCCCTCACCCAGGGCAGCACCTACTACGCCATGCGCGTGGAGAACGGCGTCTACCAGACCAACTACAACTTCAACTGCCCCAGCAACAACTGCGCTGCCATCGCCGGTGCGCCGGAGTTCCCCAACGTCCTCTTCACCCCTCCCGGCCCCCCGCTGGGCGCTGCCTTCAGCGGTGCTGCAACCTCACAGGTCACCCCGGGCGGTTCGGCCCTCGTCTCCAGCTTCCACGGCCTCGATCCCAACTTCGTGCCCCCCATCGCCCATGAAGGCAACCTCACCATCGAACAGCAGGTCCCCGGCAAGATGACTCTCTCCCTCGGCTACGTCGGCAGCCGCGCCCTGCACCTGCCCATCTTCATCGACACCAACGTCGCTCCGGCCACCGGAACCCGCACCTACAACCTCTACAACGGCTCGGGCACGCAGACCGGTACTGTCACTCTGCCCTTCTATACCAGCCGCATCACCACTGCCGACGCCTCCATCAATACCGGATTCAGCGCCGTCAGCTCCTGGTACAACTCCATGGTCTTCAGCGTTAAGCGGCCCTTCTCCAACGGCCTCGAAATGCTGCTCAATTACACCTGGAGCAAAGCCACCGATCAAGGCCAGGTCGGGGGAGCCTTCGGAACCTTCTTCGGCTCCGACTTCCCCATCGATCCCTACAACATCAAGGCTGAACACGGCCTCTCCGATCTCAATCAGAGCCAGCACTTCGGCGGCAGCGTCATCTATGCCCCGCCCTTCTTCCATAACCTCTCCAACCCAGTCGCCCGTTATATCGCCGATGGCTGGTCCGTCTCCGGCATCGTTTCCGACGCGAGCGGATTCCCGATTACCCCCTTCATGAGCGCCAATGCCAGTGGCGCCCTTGACGGCGGTCTCACCGGCGGCACCATGAGTTCCAGCTCCGGTCTTGGCAGTCCCGGCCGTGCTCCCTTCGTCGGACGCAACTCCGTCAAGGGTCCCGACTTCAATAACCTTGACTTCCGCATCGCCCGCACCTTCCCCATCCGCGAGAAGGTCAACTTCCAGATCATGGGAGAAGCCTTCAACCTGCTCAATCATCCCAACATTCTCAGCGTCTCCTCCACCGGCTACTTCTATATCAAGCCCGGTACGACCGCTGACGGTGTCGCCTGTCCCGCCGCCTCCGGTACCTTCAACGGCTGCATCGCACCGGAAGTCGCGCCCTATACCAGCACGCCGGTTGGCACCCCCACCGGAACCAGCGGCGTCCTCTTCACCGAACGTCAGCTGCAGTTCTCCGCCAAGCTGTTCTTCTAACCCGGACATTCGCCGCAACGGAAAACCCCTGCCCGCATGGGCAGGGGTTTTGCTTTTGCCCGGCGGCTCTCCAGGACTCCGACCGTATGATCCATGGCCTTTCGCGAAGCGGTCCCGCGTGAGCGGGACGACGGTAGAAGCCCTGGCCTTCAGGCCGGGGAACAAGCCGCCCGAAAATCGCTGGCCTTCAGGCCCGGAAACCTTCAGCAGTCACGCCACT
Source organism: uncultured Acidobacteriaceae bacterium (assembly GCA_963702285.1). Lineage (GTDB taxonomy): Bacteria > Acidobacteriota > Terriglobia > Terriglobales > Acidobacteriaceae > Palsa-343. The sequence continues at coordinate 159,107 of CAVPCB010000142.1, forward strand.
AGTTCAGCGGCCCGCCCTGCTTGAACGTCACGGTCAGATCGACAACGTGTGTGTCTTCGTGCTCGTACTGCCTGTACGACGCTGACCACCCATCCAGCGAGTGCAGCTGGTTCTTGTACTTCACCAGAAACTGCGCCACCAGCACCGCGTCGTACACATCGCCCGGTTTCAGCGGCCAGTACTGCAGCACCTGCGCCTTCTGCGCATCGTTCAAATTCACCAGCGACAGCTCGCCCATGTGAAACACCGGCCCTGGCTCTACCGTGATCGCGTAATCCACCGTGTGGTTCGCCACATCCTTCGCCGGCGTCGCGTCGATCCTTGCCCGCAGATAACCGTGCGCTCGGTAAGGACCCGCGATCGTCGCCAGCGTCCCGCGCAGCAGATCCTCATTGACCACGTCCCCGGGATGCGGCTTTGCCATCTTCGCAAATTCCTCTGGCTTCGTCAGCACATCTCCCGACAAGTGCAGCCCCGCCAGTCTGTACTGCGCCCCTTCCACCACCGTCGCGCTCACCGGCACCATCACCTTGTCGTTGGCCAGCTGCGGCTCCCCGTGGGCAAAGTTCATCAGCGCCACATCCAGGTATCCCTGCCGGTGGTAGATCGCCCGCAGCGCGGTTTCCAGCGTCGTCTCCGCCGCAGGATCGAAATCCTGACCCGTCGCGGCCTTTCCGATCGCCGCCGCTGGATCCATCCAGGCGCTGCTCACCCCCGCGAAGTTCACCGCCCCGATCTCACCGGCGGCGCGTCGATGTGAAACTGAACCCCCGCGTCCTTCATCGCCGCATCCTTTGCCGGAAGCGCCGTCACCGTCGCCTGCACGCCCTTCTCCGCCAGCAGCGCCGTCAGCGCGGCGGCCACCTGCTGCTGCATGCCGCTCTCCGGCGGCACCGACCCGTGGAACAATGGCACCTTCGCCGCGACCGCCGCGTTCAGTGCGGCGTCGTCCCACCACGGAAAATTCGCGTAGGAAACAGGCTCCATCGCCGCCGCCGGCCGCAGCGCATAATTCAGCGCGACTCCGTCAAAGGAGAACCGCACGTCGCTGAACAGACCCGTGTCGATCAGCTTCTGTGCCGCAGCCTGGATCGCCGCCTGATCGACGGAATCCCCGGGCTTCAGCCCCGACACGGCCAGCAGCTCGGCCGGATTCGCCGTCGTGCCGGAGAACGTAATCTTCTTTGGGATGTACTTCTGGGCGGAGGCCGAAACCGAAAACACAGCGAGGCAGAAAACCCAGGGCAGCAGATGCGAGCGATTCATGCACGCAAGATATCCGCACTTGCCTGATCGCGCCAGCAAAACTTTTCCCTGGGTCACCCCAACTTCGCGGGACCGCTACACCCGCTCAATCATCCCGAGCGGAGGCTCTTTGTCGTTCTGACGAAAGCTTCCTGTCGTCCGCGGCGGACTCTGCCCTCCAAAGCGAAGTCCGCCATCCAAAGCGAAGTCCGCCATCCAAAGCAAGCCTGTCGTCGCGAGGGGACTCTCCGTAATCCCGAACGGAGGCTCTTCGTCCAGCCGAAAAGAAAACCCGCCCCCCCCCGACCTGCAACGGCCAGGTTGGCCCATAGCAAGCAGCGGACTCTTTTCCCACTCGAACTGCAACCCAATTCTTGTTCGGCTGGCCCCAAAGTACCGTCGATTGTCGTTTCGGGAAAAACTGCCGCAACACACAGACAACGAGCCTGGCGACCAGGCGGAGGCTCTTCGTCCAGCCGAAAGAAAACCCGCCCACCCCCGCTTAGCGACGGCCAGGTTCACCCCACAGCAAGCAGAGGACTCTTTTCCCGCTCGAACCGCAACCCAATTCTTTATTCGGCTCGCCCCAAAGTACCGTCTTGTCTCGTTTCGGGAAAAACCGCCGCCCCACACCACAACCCGACGTGCGACGGCCAGGTTCACCCCACAGCAAGCAGAGGACTCTTTTCCCGCTCGAACCGCAACCCAATTCTTTATTCGGCTCGCCCCAAGGTACCGTCTTGTCTCGTTTCGGGAAAAACCGCCGCCCCACACCACAACCCGACGTGCGACGGCCAGGTTCACCCCACAGCAAGCAGAGGACTCTTTTCCCGCTCGAACCGCAACCCAATTCTTTATTCGGCTCGCCCCAAAGTACCCGTCTTGTCTCGTTTCGGGAAAAACCGCCGCCCCACACCACAACCCGACTTGCGACGGCCAGGTTCACCCCACAGCAAGCAGCGGACTCTTTTCCCGCTCGAACCGCAACCCAATTCTTTGTTCGGCTCGGCCCAAAGTACCGTCTTGTCTCGTTTCGGGAAAAACCGCCGCCCCACACCACAACCCGACGTGCGACGGCCAGGTTCACCCCACAGCAAGCAGAGGACTCTTTTCCCACTCGAACCGCAACCCAATTCTTTGTTCGGCTCGCCCCAAAGTACCCGTCTCGTCTCGTTTCGGGAAAAAACCACACTTCCCCAACCCTGCCTTGAACTCCCGTTCTGTCTGGACACGCGCCACAACAAAACGAACTGGAAACGAAAGCTACACCCGCTCGATCGTCACCGACTCCAGCACCACCGCCTTCACCGGCTTGTCCGACCGCGTCGACACCTTTGAAATCTTGTCCACGATCTCCTGCCCCTCGATCACTTCGCCGAAGATCGTATGCTTGCCCGTCAGCCATTCTGTGCCGGCCACGGTAATAAAAAACTGCGACCCGTTCGTGTTCGGCCCCGCATTCGCCATCGCCAGCTTGCCCTTCTTGTCGAACCGGTGCGGCGACCCCTTCGTCTCATCCGCAAACTGGTACCCCGGTCCGCCCATCCCCGTCCCCGCCGGATCGCCGCCCTGAATCATGAAGTCCGGAATCACCCGGTGAAAAACGGTTCCGTCGTACAGTTTGTCCGAGCTCTTCTGTCGCGAAACCGGATGCGTCCACTCCCGTTTGCCCTCGGCCAGATCGATGAAGTTCGCCACCGTCTTCGGCGCTTCCTTCTCAAACAACTGAGCCACAATCGTTCCTTCGCTGGTCTTCATCACTGCATACGTTCCTGACGGTCGCGACATAACAACTCCTTCTCTTGTTTCGTGGGATTTTTTTGAAAACCTGCAAACCTACTGCGGCGTGGCCTGGACACCCGCGGGCGCCGCCGGCACCGGTTGCCCCGCCGGAATCACCGTTACCTTCTTCAGCATCACCGGATCCTGCGGCTTGTCGTCGCTGTCGCGATTCACCCGCGCGATCGCCTTCACGATGCTCACCGTGTGATCGTCGCATTGACCGAAGATCACATACTTCTGATCCAGAGACGGCTGTGGCGCCTCCGTAATGAAAAATTGCGATCCGTTCGTGTTCGGTCCCGAGTTCGCCATCGCCAGCCGCCCTGGCACGTCGAAGTTCAGCGCGGGGTCGAATTCATCGTTGAACGAGTACCCCGGATCCCCCAGCCCCGTCCCCAGCGGATCGCCGCCCTGAATCATGAATCCCGGAATCACCCGATGAAACGTCGTCCCGTCGTAGAACGGCCGCTTCGTCTTCTGCTTTGTCGCCGGATCGGTGAATTCCTTCGTCCCCGTCGCCAGCCCAACAAAGTTCGCCACCGCCACCGGCGCCTGCTTATCGAACAGCCTGCACGTCATCTGCCCCATGCTCGTGTCGAACAGCACCGTCGCCCCGGTCGGCTGCGGACCCGGTTGCTCCTGCGCTCCTGGCGCGTCGGGCAAAGCCTGCGGCGTTGTGGCCGGAGCGGTCTGAGTTGAAGGTGCTGAAGTCTGATTCTGATCGGACGCATTCGGCGTCGGCTGCTGGGCGAATACCGGTCCCGTTACCAGGAATACGGCGGCAAAAAGAACGCTGCGCAAGGGTGAAATCACAGCCACCAGACTATCTGAGAAGCCCGCCCACAGCCACCCCTCGCCGCTGGGCCCACTGCTATTCCCTATTCCTATTCCCTATCTCCCTACTCTCCGCTTCACCGCGTCCTCGGCCTTCTTTCCTTCGCGACCTTGTCCCGGCCGCTCGTCGGCAGCAGCACAAACACGATCGCCACCAGCATGTATGCCAAATCCCAGCTCGGAACGAAATGCTGATAGTAGTAGTGCGATCCAATGGCCGCTGCTCCGGCCAGCAGCGTCAGCTTCCGCACTTGCAGCAGTGGAGCCACCACCGCCAGCACATCGCACATCACCACCACCGTCCATTCCGGAGTGAATCGATAGGGCAGCTTGTAATCGGGAAAATGCCGCAGCAGCACCGGCACCGCAATCCCCACCAGCACCACGCGGAGGATCAGGCTTACGATCACCCGAAAAGTTTGCAGCGTTTCGCCCTGCACCGGTCCAGCCTACGATACCGCTCCCCGCCTTTTCATTTGCCCGTGTAAATCACATGCCAGATCGAACCAGACCCGTCATCAGTAACGAACAGGGAACCGTCGCTGGCCACCGTCACGCCCACCGGCCGTCCCCACACCTTTCCATCCGGCCGCACAAATCCCGTCAGGAAATCCTCGTACTCGCCCGTCGCGTGCCCGTCCTTCATCGGCACCCGAACCACTTCGTATCCCGAGCGCGGCTCTCGGTTCCACGATCCGTGCTCCGCCGCAAACCCGTCGCCCTTGTACTCGGCCGGAAACTGCGAGCCCTCGTAGAACAGCATCTCCAGCGAGGCGAAGTGCGGATTCACCAGCACATCCGGCGTGATCACCTTCCCCTTCAGCTCCGGATGCTTCCCTTCCTGCCGCGGATCCTGCACGCCGCCATTCGCGCTCATGTAGTACCAGGGCCAACCGTAGAACCCGCCCTCCTGCACATGCGTGATGTAGTCCGGCACCAGGTTGTCGCCCAGCATGTCGCGCTCGTTCGTCGAGCACCACAGCTCGCCCGTCGTCGGATTAATCGTCTCCCCCACGCAGTTCCGAATCCCCGACGCGTACACCTTCACAAACTTCCCGTCCGGCGTGAACTCCAGCACATCGGCGCGATGAAACTCCTCCGGATGCGTGTCCGAATCGTCATCGTTCGAATGCGATCCCACCGAGACGAACATCCGCTTTCCGTCCTTCGAGAACGCGATGTCGCGCGTCCAGTGCCCGCCCCCGCGCAGCCGTCCCCCGCCCGGCAGATCGGTCAGCTTCTCCGCCGGCCCGCTCGCCTTCATGTCTCCCACGTGATACGGGAACCGCACCACTGAATCGGTGTTCCCGACATAGACCCACTTCGGATCCGGACCTGCCGGATAGAACCGAATCCCAAACGGCTGGCTTAGCCCATCGGCAAACGTCGACACTTCCTTCGCCTTCCCATCCGCCCCCACGCCGCGGAACACCATCACCTTGTTCTGATAACTCAGCGCGACAAACAAATCGCCGTTCGGCGCGGTCCGGATCAGCCGCGGCTGATCGAGCCCCGTGTAATACATCTCGACCTTGAATCCCTCCGGCGCCTGCGGCCACGCATCGTTCGGCCGCTCCACCATTTCTGCGCCGTTGTCCACGCCCTTGGTCGCATACGGAGCCGGCAGGTCCGCCGCCGTCAGATGCCGGCGCACTCCCGGATGCTCCTTGCTGTAATCCGTAAACGCAGCCTGCCCGGTCAGAACCTTCTGCGCCAGCGAGGGCATGGCAATCATTCCTGCCGCCATCGCCACAACAACGGCATATCTGCGCGCCGTAAATATCTGCATTCTCCCTCCAGTTCGTTGGGGATCCATCGGGGATCGAACTGCTCTCCGTGAATAGCCTCTTGCTGTCTTTCCCTGCTCGTTTTTCGGCCCGTTTTCTACTCGCTTTCCCTGCTCGCTCTTCGCTAACCGTCGTTCGCTGCCGCCTACCGCCTACCCGCTACAGGCTCCGTCCCAGCTTACTTCTGCCCCTTCCCTCCATCCGGGACAGGCAGCACCTTCATCTCCTGCGGATGGTTCATCGCCCGCTGCAGCAGGCCCGTCGGAACCGTCGCCGTCAGCACCGCCTCATTCCTGTGCCGCTCCACAACGAGGCTGTTGATCAGCGTGCGCGCATCCGTGTCGTAGCCTCCTGTGCCCGGTGTGTTGGCCATGGACTTCACCAGCACCAGAATCGTCTGCAGCGACTCCGTGGTGTCGGCTGCCGCCGCATCCGTCGGAGCCAGCTCCGCCACGCGCAAATGAATCTTCCCGATCCACGTCAGCGACGCGATAAACGTCGATTCCGGCGGCAGTGGCAGCCGCAGCCCCATCACCCGTGCCCCGCCATTGGCCAGTGGCTGCCCGATCTGTCCGATCCCCCACGCGATCGACAGCAGCGGCAGCTTCGCATAATACTTCGACAGCAGCGACGACCCGGAAAACGGCAGCGCCGCCGTCCGGTACCGGTCGATCATCGAGTGGATCTGCTCGGTCGACGGCGTATTGCTGACCACCACAATGTCGTACCCCAGCATCGCCACCCGCACCGTCCGCCCGTCGCTTGCGATGTTGTAGATCGTGTGCCGCGCATAATCCTCCTGCGACGCCGCCACGCTTGCCAGGTAATCCGCCAGCCTCCGCCCGTCGAAGTGCCCCATGAACACCTCGCTGAACGCCAGCGCCCCATTCGGCCCGGCCGGGTTCGGCATGCGGTGTATCGCGAACGCCGCCTCGTCCAGATCGTGCTCGAACTGGATTCCCGTCGCATCGATAAAGTGCTGGTACTCCGGCGAGTGCTCGACCGGATGCTGATCGAAATGCGTCGCCGCCCGCAGCGGCCGCAGATTGAAGTACACGATCCCGTCCGACTCGGGCAGCAGCCGCGCCGCTTCCGGCGGAGCTTCCTTGCGGAGGTAAATCGCCCCAGCCAGCAGCACCAGGACGACAAGCACAATGGCGATGGAGAGCTTCGTGCGCCGATGGGTCATCGAAAGGGCTTCCCGCTGTTCCGGGAAGCAGCACCATCCATCTTCTCATCCGCCGCCAATTCCCGCACGCTGACGGCACATCCACAGAAGAAGACAGCCCGCGGCGATGACAATTCCACGGATCACAGCCGCATCGATGCCAGTTCCAAAGTCAACAGCTCGAAAAAGTTCCCCCGCCACCGGCGAGCCGCCAGGTTCACCCCACAGCAAGAAGTTCACTCTTTTTGCGACCCGATCGTCAACCGAATTCCCTCCGCACCCCATCCGACAGTACCGTGCCGACCGATTCCCAGTGCCGTTCCGGGAACTCGCCCCCATCAGGGCCTTCGACCCACGCTGACGACAGCTCCACAGAAGATGACAGCCCCGCGGCGATGACAATTCCACGGATCACAGCCGCATCGATGCCAGTTCCACAGTTAACAACTCGAGAAAATGCCCCCGCCACCGGCGAGCCGCCAGGTTCACCCCACAGCAAGAAGCTCACTCCTTTTGCCACCCGTTCGTCAACCGAATTCCCTCCGCACCCCATCCGACAGTACCGTGCCGACCGATTCCCGGTGCCATTCCGGGAACTCGCCCCCACCAGGGCCTTCGACCCACGCTGACGACAGTTCCACAGAAGATGACAGCCCCGCGGCGATGACAATTCCACGGATCATAGCCGCATGAATGACAATTTCACCGATCAGAGCTCGAAAAAGTTCCCCGGCCACCGGCGAGCCGCCAGGTTCACCCCACAGCAAGAAGTCCACTCTTTTTGCGACCCGATCGTCAACCGAATTCCCTCCGCACCCCATCCGACAGTACCGTGCCGACCGATTCCCAGTGCCATTCCGGGAACTCGCCCCCTACCAGGGCCTTCGACCCTTCGCTGATGACGGTTTCGAGAGATGACGGCTCCGCGGATGATGATTCCACGCGACGAAAGCCCCACGGCCGACAGCTCGAAAAAGCTCCCCGGCCATCGCCGAGCCGCCAGGTTCACCCCACAGCAAGAAGCTCACTCCTTCAGCCACCCGTTCGTCAACCGAATTCCCTCCGCACCCCATCCGACAGTACCGTGCCGACCGATTCCCAGTGCCATTCCGGGAACTCGCCCCCACCTGGGCCTTCGACCCTCGCCCGGCGCCCAACCCGGCCTCAAACCTCCCCAAAATCCGGCCTGAATCCGCCCCATTTCCCTTCATTGCGACCCTCAACGCCGTGTGTTATTTTCATTGCTGGACCCTCCCGCAAAAGGACACCTTCGTGTGTCTCCGAACGGCAGGTTCCCGGGCGTCCAGGGCTGGCGTAGCTCAGCTGGTAGAGCATCTGATTTGTAATCAGAGGGTCGGGGGTTCAAATCCCTTCGCCAGCTCCAGTTCTTCCGGCCTCGGACAGATGAGGGCCGGATCCCTTTCGCACAGGTGGCCGAGTGGTTAATGGCAGCAGACTGTAAATCTGCCGCTCTTTGGAGCTACGGAGGTTCGAATCCTCCCCTGTGCACCAGGTTTGAACGCGCATTCCAGGCGCGAGGATTTTGAGGGTTGCAGGATGCGAATCGCGGGCGGGAAGCGCAAACTGGTTGCGGTCGCCTTTCTCGCACTGCTCGCGGCCCTCGCGTGGTACACCATGGATGCCGGGAAAGTCCGGCTCGTGGTTCTAATTTTGCTGGGCGGTTTCGCTCTTCGCATTGCCCTCACCGCAGGCACTCCGCGGAACGATTTGGAGGGGAGAAGGGCGGCAGGATTCCGTAGTTTGCATGTACAGGGCTGATGTAGCTCAGTTGGTAGAGCACTCCCTTGGTAAGGGAGAGGTCACGGGTTCAATCCCGGTCATCAGCTCCAGATTTAAGAGGTGGTTGCTGAGAACGTCAGCGAGCGTTTGCATGTGTCAGCAGTGCCAGTCGAGGCCACAGTCAGCAGCTGAATTTCTGAACGCTGAACGCCGACGCTGAACGCTGCTTTGCGGGCGGGAGTAACTCAGTGGTAGAGTCACAGCCTTCCAAGCTGTTGGTCGTGGGTTCGATTCCCGTCTCCCGCTCCAGAATCTCGAAGAAGGGGCATGCTTGAAAGGCACGGCTTTAGCTTTCCAGACCATCGCAAAATCCGGGCTGGGGCTGAGTATTCCCCGAGGGAGTCACGCGACCATGTACCAGCAGGCCACCATCCCCGTTCAGGACGAGAAGACCTACGCCGGCGTCCGGCACGCCATCGACGAGGCCTTCGCCCCCGCCCATGTCGCCGTCTTTCTCAAGCTGTCGGCGGCGCCCGGCTCCGCATCCGCCAGTTTCGAATCCGTCCTGCGCCGACGGCCTCCTGGGCACAGCCCGGAAAAGTATGCGGCGCCTCGGCGATTCCGACCGCGGCCAGATTCGCGAACATTACCTGCGCCAGGTGGAGCGCGTTGCCCCCGAAATCCGCCAGAAGTTCTTCCGGCTCTACGCGAGCTACTGAAGCGCCGGCAGTCAAGATTCAGCTACAGACGCCGAGATCACAACTTTTGAGGAGAGGAAACACCCATGGCGAAGGAAAAATTTGACCGGTCCAAGCCGCACGTGAACGTAGGGACGATCGGGCACATCGATCACGGCAAGACGACGCTGACGGCGGCGATCACCAAGGTGCTGCAGAAGCACAACCCGAAGAACACGTTTCGCTCGTTCGACTCGATCGACAACGCGCCGGAAGAGCGGGAGCGCGGCATCACCATCGCGACCGCGCACGTGGAGTACGAGACGGCCAACCGGCACTATGCGCACGTCGACTGCCCGGGCCACGCCGACTACATCAAGAACATGATCACCGGCGCGGCGCAGATGGACGGCGCGATTCTGGTTGTCGCGGCGACCGACGGCCCGATGCCGCAGACCAAGGAGCACGTGCTGCTGGCCCGCCAGGTGGGCGTGCCCTACGTCGTGGTGTTCCTGAACAAGTGCGACGCGGTCGAGGACACGGAGCTGATCGACCTGGTCGAGATGGAAGTGCGCGAGCTGCTGTAGAAGTACGACTTCCCCGGCGACGATGTCGCCGGTGATTCGCGGCTCGGCCCTGGGCGCGCTGAACGGCGAAGCGCAGTGGGAAGCGAAGATCGACGAGCTGATGGAGGCGGTGGACAAGTAGGTGCCGCTGCCGGCGCGGCTGGTGGACCTGCCGTTCCTGATGCCGATCGAAGACATCTTCTCGATCTCGGGACGCGGGACGGTTGTGACGGGCCGCATCGAGCGCGGCAAGGTGAAGGTGGGCGAGGAGGCGGAGATTGTCGGGTTCCGCGAGACACGGAAGACCGTGGTGACCGGCGTCGAGATGTTCAAGAAGCAGCTCGATGAAGGTCTGGCGGGCGACAACGCGGGCCTGCTGCTGCGCGGCATTGCGAAGGAAGACGTGGAGCGCGGGATGGTGCTGGCGAAACCCGGCTCGATCACGCCGCACACGAAGTTCAAGTTGACCGTCTACGTGCTGAGCAAGGAAGAGGGCGGCCGTCACACGCCGTTCTTCAAGGGCTATCGTCCGCAGTTCTACTTCCGCACCACGGATGTGACGGGAGTGGCGACGCTGCCGGGGGAACGGAGATGGTGATGCCGGGCGACAACGTGGAACTCGAGGTGGAGCTGATCACGCCGGTGGCCATGGAAAAGGGCCTGAGGTTCGCAATCCGCGAAGGCGGCCGGACGGTGGGCGCGGGCACGATCTCGGAAATTATTGCGTAAGGGAGCTGCGAGACAGCGAAGCGAGTGAGGCGACGAAAGAGCAAGGTGAAAGTCGCTCAGCAGTCGCTGAATAAACCAGGTTACGAAGCCGCCATTATCCTGGGCCCCCCCACCCTCCCCCAAAAAGGCTTACCCCGGATTAACTAATCAGGTAGGATAAAAAGATGCGGGAAATTGTTACATTGCAGTGCGCGGAGTGCAAGGAGCGGAACTACTCGACGACGAAGAACAAGAAGACGACCACCGGCCGCCTCGAGTTCAAGAAGTTCTGTAATCGCTGCCGCAAGCACACCCCCCATAAGGAAACGAAGTAGACACAGGTATTAGGGTTTAGGGATTAGGGGAAGAGTGCTTCCCGAGGTTATCGCCTCCGGGATTTCTGAACGCTGATCGCTGAACGCTGTTCCCTGTCTTTACACAGGGGCGTAAGCTCAACGGTTAAACTGCCGGTCTCCAAAACCGGACTTGGGGGTTCGAATCCCTCCGCCCCTGCCAGTTCAAACCCATAACGCAGAGAGGGCAGTATGCCCGTCGAAGAGAAAAGCGCGGAAAAGAAGAAGCGACCTATGGCCAAAGCAGCAATCATGAATTCCGACGATGGCATTCCCAACCGCGCCCTCGGTTTCCTTACGCGCAGCCGTGACTTCCTCCGCGACGTCCGCGCCGAGATGCGCAAGGTCGTCACTCCCTCGTGGAAAGAAGTCCAGTCCACCACCCTCGTCGTCATCATCTCCGTCTTCATCTTCGCCGGCTTCTTCTGGGTCGTCGACGCGATCTTTGGCAACGCGATCTCACTGGCTCTACACCTGGCTGGGCGCCGTCCAGTAAGCAGCACGCAAGAGGATTAAATGGTAATGGCGGAAGAAACTGAAAACCCTACCCCGACGCCCGAAGGCGAAGGCGGCGAGCAACCGCAGCAACCCCAGCTCCCGCCCCCCGCCAACGAACGCTTCCGGTGGTACATCATCCACGCCTATTCGGGCTTTGAGCGCAAGGTGCGCGAATCCATCGAGACCCGCGTCCAGGCCTTTGGCCTCCAGAACCGCATCGGCCGCGTCATGATTCCCACCGAAGCCGTCACCGAGATCACCAACGGCAAGAAGCGCACGGTCGAGCGCGTCTTCCTCCCCGGCTACGTGCTGGTCGAAATGGATCTCGATAACGACCTCTGGCACGTGATCAAGAACACGCCGCGCGTTACAGGATTCCTCGGCACCGGCGACAAGCCCGTCGCGCTCACCGAAGCCGAAGTCAGCTCCATCCTCTTCCGCAGCGACACGTCGAAAGACAAGCCGCGCCTCAAGGTCAAGTTCCAGAAGTCCGAACAGGTCCGCATCACCGAGGGCCCCTTCGCCAACTTCAACGGCGTCGTCGACGAGGTCAACGAAGATCGCGAAACCCTCAAGGTCATGGTCACCATCTTCGGCCGCTCCACCCCCGTCGAGCTCGACTTCGGCAAAGTGGAAAAAATCGAGTAAGGCAGCTCAGCTATTAGCCCTTAGCTTCTAGCTCGATCCTCTCGCCGTGCAGTTCCAGCGAAGGGGCTTCAGCCCCAAAATTCGAGCACGGGCAAGCCAGTGCATCCGGCTAGAAATCTGAGGGGCTAGCCCCGAAGAAAGGTTCACCATGGCAGCGCCAAATAAGATACTGCATAGGTCAAACTCCAGATCGAAGCCGCCAAGGCCACCCCCGCGCCCCCCGTCGGCCCCGCCCTCGGCCAGGCCCAGGTCAACATCATGGAGTTCTGCAAACAGTTCAACGCCCGCACCCAGAACAAGGAGATGACCGGACTCATCATCCCCGTCGTCATCACCGTCTATACCGACCGCACCTTCACCTTCATCACCAAGACGCCCCCGGCGTCCGTCCTGCTGAAGAAGGCCGCCAACCTCGCCAAAGGTTCCGGCACGCCCAACAAAGATAAGGTAGGCAAGGTTTCCGAAGCCCAGGTCCTCGAGATCGCCAAGCAGAAGATGCCCGACCTCAATGCCGCCAGCGTCGAAGCCGCCGTCAAGAGCATCAAAGGCACCGCCCGCTCCATGGGCATCGACGTCGTCGCGTAGCAGCCGCCAAAATAGATCAGCCGAAGCGATGCGTCTCCGATCGGGGAGACAAACCGCTTCGGCTTTATCTTTCGCCCTGACGTGCCCCCGAATTTCGCATCCATTCAATCAGATCGGGCGCTGCGGGCCTGCTCAACCCAGAAGCCAAGCAGGTCCTGAAGTGTTTTCGTGATCGGGATTTCCGGAATCCATCCTGAACTCGTGGCGAATTTTGGTGCAGTTTCCTCCGGAACGCAGAATCTCCCGCTGCCGCAGCCGGGAAGGATCGATTTCTGTAGTGACTTGAACCATTCCTGCCTCGCCCAGGATACGGACGATTTCGCCGATGGCAACTGTCGACCCCGAGCAGACGTTGTAGGTCTCTCCGGGGTTTCCGTTCTGGGCAAGCATGGTGTAAGCGCGGACAATATCGCGGACATCGCTGAAGTCACGCCGTGGCTCCAGCGAACCCGTTCTTATATGGACCGGACCACCGCGGACAATCGCCGCACCGATCGCTCGGGCAAATTCAGCGCACACGAAAGAGGGCGGCTGTCCCGGCCCGGTATGGTTAAAGGGACGCGCAATTACGATCGGCAATCCGAAGTCGTCGGCATACGAATGCGCAAGTTGCTCACTCATCAACTTGGCGCTGGCATAGGGTGAAGTAGCACGGACCGCGTCCGTCTCGGTGAAACCACCTTCACCGGAATCGATATTGCCGTACAGATTTCCCGAACTGACCAGAACCACGCGCGCGGGCAATGCAAGCTGACGGATACTCTCAAGCAGATTGAAGGTACCCCCGACATTCACCTCAAACGTCAGCTCCGGATTCGCCCGAGTCGAGGGGACATGAGTCACGGCCGCCAGGTGAAACACAAAATCCGGCTGTTCAACCCTCAGTACCTCGCGGACCGCAGTTCGATTCCGAATATCCACATCATGAACAGGGATTCCATCGAGCGAGATCGGATGGGCAATCGGTGAACCTCCCCGCGCCATTCCAACGCATCGGATATCCTGCGCCCCGAGGTGAGCCGCCAGGTAACGGCCGGCAAAACCGGTAATCCCGGTGATGAGCGCGGTGGGCAAGGTCTACATCCCCGCGACGAAGTGGGCAGTTTTGGGGTTCCGCCGGTTCCGTTCCAGATCGGAGTCCACCATCATTGCGATCAGCTCCTCGAAGGTGACGACTGGCTCCCAGCCCAGGGCCTGACGGGCGCGGGAGGCATCGCCGCAAAGATAGTCGACTTCCGCGGGTCGGATGAGTGCAGGGTCGACGCACACGTAATCCTTGTAGTCCAGATCGGCGTAGGCAAAAGCAACCTGCAGGAGATGTTCGACCGAATGGCTGATGCCCGTTGCCACTACAAAATCCTGCGGTGAGTCGGCCTGCAACATCATCCACATGGCGGTGACGTAGTCTCCCGCAAACCCCCAGTCACGCCTGGCATTGAGGTTGCCCATGGATAGTTGTTTCTGCAAGCCAAGTTTGATGCGCGCGACGCCATTCGTAACTTTTCGTGTGACAAATTCGAGCCCTCGTCTCGGCGACTCATGATTGAAGAGAATGCCGGAGCACGCAAACATGCCGTAGCTCTCGCGGTAATTCTGGGTCATGTAATGACCGAAAACCTTGGCCACGGCGTAAGGACTTCGGGGATGAAACGGAGAGCTTTCGTTCTGCGGTGGATTCGTCGCTCCGAACATTTCGCTCGAAGACGCCTGGTAGAAGCGAATCGCGGGATTCACCGCGCGACTGGCTTCAAGCAGCCGCGTCACGCCCAGAGCCGTAAACTCCCCCGTCAGATCGGATTGGCGCCAGGAAGTCGCGACAAAGGATTGGGCCGCGAGATTGTAGACCTCGTCCGGCTCACTCTGCTGGATCGCTGCGACCAGTGAGTTCTGGTCCAGCAGATCGCCGGAGATTAAGTCGATCTGATCGATGACGTTTTCGAGCCGTTCCAGATTTAGCGAACTGCTCCTGCGTACCAGCCCACTGACTCGATAACCCTTCTTTATAAGCATTTCTGCCAGATAAGATCCATCCTGGCCCGTAATTCCGGTAATGAGAGCTCTCCGAGACATCGTTTCCCCTCAGGCTTTCCTGCGATCGCCGCGAAATAAGGTACAGCAGCAAAGCTCCATTCTAAGTGAGAACCCAGCCTGACATTGGCCCGGGCCCATCGAACGATTCATGGAACCGAAGAGTAATGTTTGGGGCAGTGCGCATCGGCCAGCATATCGCCATTTTGAAGCGAATAGCGAATGCTATCGGATTGCCGATATTGACGGGAAAGCGTTCTTCGGAGTGCCAGAGTCGCAGAATGCCCTCGATTAGGTCGGATACGTTGCAGAACCTGCGCGTTTGCTGTCCATCGCCGTAGATCGTGCGCGGTCCACCAGGGAGGGCTTGCATCATAAAGACATTGTGAATTTCATCGACAGAACGATACCATTCGCGGCCATCAGGCCCAAAAATCGGCAGAAATCTTGCCCTCCCCGCCCTTTTCAGAGATAATCGATACCTGCGCCCCCAAAGGTGCAGTGTCACTACAACCACGGCCGGCATGCGTCAGCGCCGAGCGGTGGGAGACGAGGTTCAATGGCAAAGCCCGGTAAGTCCATCGAGAAGGCGCGCGCCCAGGTTGAAAAGCGCCCCTACCCCCTGCAGGAAGCCGTTCCGCTCCTCCAGAAAATCAAGTACGCCAAGTTTGATGAGACCGTCGACCTGACCCTCCGTCTGGGCGTCGACCCGCGCCACGCCGACCAGATGGTCCGCGGCACCGTCGTCCTCCCGCACGGCCTCGGCAAAACCAAGAAGGTCGCCGTCATCACCACCGGCGAGAAGCAGCGCGAAGCCGAAGCTGCCGGCGCCGACATCGTCGGCGGCGACGAGCTGGTCGAGAAAATTCAGAAGGAATCCTGGACCGACTTCGACGCCCTCATCGCCACGCCCGACATGATGAAGTCCGTCGGCCGTCTCGGCAAAGTCCTCGGCCCCCGCGGCCTCATGCCCAACCCGAAAACCGGCACCGTGACCAACGACGTCGCCTCCGCCATTAAGGAAATCAAGGCCGGCAAAGTCGAGTTCCGCACCGACAAGACCGCGCTCGTCCACGTCCCTGTCGGCAAAATTTCTTTCCCCCCGCAGAAGCTCGTTGAGAATGCCATTACGGTGATCACCAGCGTGGTGAAGGCCAAGCCTTCCGCGGCCAAGGGAAAATACATCAAGGGCATCACCATCAGCTCCACGATGGGCCCCGGCATTTCACTCGACTCCGCAGTCGCCGACGGCGCCGCCAAAGCAACATAAAGGAACGAACCGGAACCGGTGGCTGAGCTACTCGCTACCGGCTACAGGCTAACCGGCTTCCAACGAGGTAAGCCCAGCGAAGGAGAATTAGAGGATTTTATGGCATTGAGCAGACAGAAAAAAGCGGAGAAGGTCGGCGAGCTCGCCAAAGAACTCGAGCACTCTACCTCCGCCATCATCGGCACGTTTTCCAAACTCACCGTCTCCCAGGACTTCGAGCTGCGCAAGACCGTGCGCAACGCCGGCGGCCGCTACCGCGTGCTCAAGAACAAGCTCGCAGGCCGCGCCGCAAAAGGCACGAAGATCGAAGCCGCTCTCCAGAATCTGAAGGGTGTCTCTTCGGTCGCCTACACCAGCGGCGATCCGGTCGCGCTCGCCAAGGCCCTGGCCACCTGGGTTACCGACAACGCGGAGTTCACCTTCAAGCTCGGCATCGTTGACGGCAAAGTCATCAACGTCGAAGAAGTCAAAGCCCTCGCCACTATGCCTGGCAAGGATGAGATTTTCGCCAAGCTCCTCTACCTCATCAACGCTCCCGCGCAGCGCCTCGTTACCGTGATGAACGCTGCCGGCCGCGATCTCGCCGTCGTCATTAACCAGGGCGTCGAGAAGCAAAAGTTTGCCGGCGGAGAAGCACCCCCGGTGCAACCGGCCGCTGTTGAAGTTACGGATCAGGCCTCGGCCTGATCCACAGTAGAACGTTCACTGAACGGCAGAACGGAACGCTGAACGCCGACGCTGAACGCAGGTTTATAGCTGTTCTTCCCTCCTCAAGGGGTGCCTGGTCTGGGGCACATCGGAAACCTCGAGGCAGCAAAGAACGGCAACCGGAAAAGCGCAAGCCCTCCGGCGCAACAAAAAATTCAGAAGTACCGTGGAGAACACCAAAATGGCAGACCTGCAGCAGTTGGAAGATCAGATCGTCAACCTGAGCCTGCTCGACGCAGCCGCTCTCGTCAAGAAGCTCGAAGAGCGCCTCGGCGTTTCGGCCGCGGCAGCCGCTCCGGTTGTCGTCGCCGGCGGCGGTGCAGCGGCAGCAGCCCCGGCAGCCGTCGAGCAAACCGAGTTTACCGTCATCCTCAAGGATGCCGGCGCCAATAAAATCAACACCATCAAGGCCGTACGCGAGGTCACCTCGCTCGGCCTGAAGGAAGCCAAGGACCTTGTCGATGGCGCTCCCAAGACCCTCAAGGAGAACATCAGCAAGGATGACGCCGAGGCCATCAAGAAGAAGTTCGACGGCGTCGCGACCATCGAAGTCAAGTAGTTTTTCGTGGTCCGGCGACCCGCCCGGCAAGCAACTTGCGTGCCAAAGCGGAACGCGCTATGATTCTATTTGTGCGTTCCGCTCGGCTGCATTCCAGATTGCCGGTCCCGGGGCGTAATTCCGTCTTTTCGATCAGCCACAAACCGTAATCTTGCCCGTCTCTGACGGGCGTGGCAGTTTGCGCGCATTGAATCGGAAAGAGCAAAAACCATCTCCGGCAGCACTTTTTGCCGGCGTAATCGCAGGCCAGGCGGCGGACCTGCTCTTACGACTGTAGTGAGTTGTCAGGCGGCGCGGGCGGAGGTTAAGAGCGGCGGGATTCGGACATTCTGTCACAGTACAGTGCACAATTCGGTTGTGGCGCTCGTGGAACTTGCTGTCTCCGCGAGCGTGTTCGCTTTTCCCCGGTCGACCCCTCTCGTCTCGCTTCCTTCTTTCCGCCCCGTGATCGATGTCCCGGCTCCGCATTTTCTGAGCCGGGTCCGGCAGGCTAACCAGCAGCCCGTGGCCTTGCTCATTACCCCCGATCCTGCCCGAGCAAATCCGGCCTCCCCAGCGAATTCGCTGATGGAATCCGGGTCCCGGCCAGCTTCTTTGCCGGGGTGGAAAGCGGAAGCGTAACCCCCCTGCCGCCTTCCGCGCAAGTGAAATTCGGCACTGCACTTCACTTTTTGTGCGGCCGTAACCAATACCGTACGACGTTTCCCGAACGAGGCGGGATGCATCGTGCGCTGGCAAAAAACAGCTTGACAGCGCAGCATGACCCGGTCTGCCGCTCTTCTCTTCCTCGCGTCACGGGTCTGAGGAGTAACGAATGTCCAACGAGAACCGCGGGTCCGCAGCCGTCTCGACTTTTCCAAGATCCCAATATCATTCGCATTCCCAATCTGATCGAGTTCAGCGCCGCTCCTACGAGCGTTTCCTGCAGATGGATAAACTGCCCTCGGAGCGCGACGACTCCGGCCTGCAGTCGGTCTTTACCTCTGTCTTTCCCATTACCGATTTTCGCAACATCTCCCAGCTCGACTTTGTTGACTTCTCCATCGGCAACTGGGAATGCAAGTGCGGTCACCTCAAAGGTCTCCATCACCTGCGCACCACCTGCGTCCATTGCGGCGCCATGGTCATCACCGATCCGTTCCACCCCGGCGACGTCCGCTAGTCAGAAGTGCGGCACCAATTACAAGAACACTCCCGACTTCTGCAACAAGTGCGGCGATCCCGTCGGCCTGCAGCTCAAGTACGACCAGGCAGAGTGCGAAGAGCGCGGCATGACCGATTCCGCGCCGCTCAAAGTCACCGTCCGCCTCACCATCTACGACAAGGATCCCGAGACCGGCGCCAAGTCCATCCGCGACATCAAGGAGCAGGAAGTCTTCTTCGGCGACATTCCGCTCATGACGCAAAACGGCACCTTCATCGTCAATGGCACCGAGCGCGTCATCGTCTCCCAGCTTCACCGTTCGCCCGGCGTCTTCTTTGAGACCGCCAACAACCGCACCTACTTCCTCGGCAAGATCATTCCCTACCGCGGTTCCTGGGTCGAGTTCGAATACGACCAGAAGAACACCCTCTACGTCCGCATCGACCGCAAGCGCAAGTTCCTCGGCACCATCTTCCTCCGCGCCCTCGGCCTCAAGAGCGACGAGGAGATCCTGCGCACCTTCTACACCGTTAACAAAATCAACATCAAAGACGGCAAGCTCTTCTGGACCTTCGATCCGGCCAGCGACAAGCCCACCCACCTGCTCGGCGCCAAACCCGCCCACGCCATCGTCGTCAAGGGCGACGAGATCGCCCACTCCGGCCGCAAGGTCACCGCTTCCATCATCAAGGCTCTGCGCGCCGCCAAGGTCACCCAGGTCGAAGTCGAACAGGCGGAGCTCGACGGCGCCATGACCGCCGCCGACGTGGTCGATACCTCCACCGGCGAAGTCTTCCTCGAAGCCAATCAGGAGCTCACCTCCGACAAGCTGCACAAGATCGTCGAAGCCGGCATCGCCTCCATCGATGTCTTCTTCCCCGAGCGCGATGACATGGGCAACGTCATCACCAATACCCTGCGCCGCGACTCGGTCCGCAAGCCCGAAGAAGCGCTCATCGAGATCTACCGCAAGCTGCGCCCCGGCGATCCGCCCACTCTGGACACTGCCACCGCGCTCTTCGAAGGCATGTTCTTCGATCCGCGCAAGTACGACTTCTCCCGCGTCGGCCGCCTCAAGTTCAACATCAAGCTCTACGAGAATCAGGACGCCACTTCGCTCGATCACCGCACCCTGACGCCCGAGGACTTCTACTCCACCATCCGCTATCTGCTCAAGCTGCGCCGCAACATCGGGATGGTCGACGATATCGATCACCTCGGCAACCGCCGCGTCCGCGCCGTCGGCGAGCTCATGGAGAACCAGTTCCGCATCGGCCTGGTCCGCATGGAACGCGCCATCAAGGAAAAAATGTCCGTGTACCAGGAAATGTCCACGGCCATGCCCCACGACCTCATCAACGCCAAGCCCGTCATGGCCGCGATTCGTGAGTTCTTCGGCTCCTCCCAGCTCTCGCAGTTCATGGATCAGACCAACCCGCTCTCGGAGATCACGCACAAGCGCCGTCTCTCCGCCCTCGGGCCGGGCGGCCTCTCCCGCGAGCGCGCCGGATTCGAAGTCCGCGACGTCCACCCCACCCACTACGGCCGCATCTGCCCCATCGAGACGCCGGAAGGTCCCAACATCGGCCTCATCAGCTCGCTGTCCTGCTTTGCGCGCATCAATGAGTACGGCTTCATCGAGTCGCCTTACCGCAAGGTGCGCGACAGCCGCGTCCTCGACTTCGTGCAGATCACCAACGCCGGCGAAAGCGGCCTGCGCGTCGGCGATCACGTCGAGAAGAGCGAAGCCTTCAAGCTCAACGACAAGCTGAAGAAGGAAAAGCAGCGCCCCCTCGAGTTCGAGCCTTACTCCTTCTACCTTTCCGCGTGGGAAGAGGATCGCCACACCATCGCCCAGGCCAACGTCGAGCTCGACGAGGGTGGCCACATCGTCGAAGAGCTGGTCAACGCCCGCAAGATGGGCAACTTCGTGCTCGTCAATCGCGCCGAAGTCGACTACATCGACGTCAGCCCCAAGCAGCTCGTCTCCGTCGCCGCCTCGCTCGTGCCCTTCCTCGAGCACGACGACGC
>CAVPCB010000143.1:0-12734 GCA_963702285.1 uncultured Acidobacteriaceae bacterium
ACTTTTCCTTCGCCATAAAAGTCCTGATTCCCTTTCGTAGCTTTTACTTCCCTGTTGCTCAACGGAGCGCCGGCTGTCCGGCACCAGCCCCAAACCTTTTCACTTGCCCTGATTCCGCCCGATAATCTCTTCCGAGATCATCCGCGGCGCCTCTTCATACCGCGCAAACTGCATGCTGTACGAGGCCCGCCCCTGCGTCGACGACCGGATATCGTTCACGTATCCGAACATCTCCTTCAGCGGAACCATCGCCTTGATCACCTGCGATCCGCCCACGTGCTCCATGCCTTCAATCCGGCCGCGACGTGAATTGATATCGCCGATGATCGTCCCCATGTGCTCTTCCGGAACCGTCACTTCTACCGCCATCACCGGTTCCAGCAATACCGGCGAAGCCTTTCGCGCCGCTTCCTTAAACGCTAACGATCCGGCAATCTTGAACGCCATTTCGTTCGAGTTAACGTCGTGATAGCTCCCGTCGTACAGAAACGCCTTGAAGTCCACCAGTTCGTAGCCGGCCAGAATCCCGCCCAGCGCCGCCTCGCGAATGCCGTGCTCAATCGGCTTGATGTACTCCTTCGGAATCGAGCCGCCGCGAATCTCGTTGATGAACTCCACGCCCTTGCCCGTCTCGTTCGGCTCCAGGCGAATCTTCGCGTGACCGTAGTTGCCCGAGCCGCCCGTCTGCCGAATGTACTTCCCTTCCGCCTCGGAGTGCTTGCGGATCGTCTCCCGGAACGCAACCTTCGGCTCGCCCACATTGGCCTCGACCTTGTGCTCGCGCTTCATGCGATCCACAAGAATCTCCAGATGCAGCTCGCCCATGCCGCTGATAATCGTCTGTCCCGAGTCAATATCGGTGCGGACCTTGAACGTGGGATCCTCCTCGGCCAGCCGCGCCAGCGCCACACCCATCTTTTCCTGGTCGGTCTTCGTCTTCGGTTCCACGGCCACCGAAATCACCGGCTCCGGAAAATCAATCGCGCTCAGCGCAATCGCGTGATGCGGATCGCACAGCGTGTCGCCCGTCTTGATCTCCTTCAAGCCCACACACGCGCAGATATCGCCGGCGTAGATCTCCGTAATCTCCTCGCGTTTGTTCGCGTGCATCTTCACCAGACGGCCCACGCGCTCCGTCCGCCCCGACCGCGGATTCAGTACCGTGTCGCCCGTCTTCAACGCACCCGAGTACAGCCGGATGAATCCCAGCTTGCCGTACTGATCGTTGATCAGCTTGAACGCCAGCGCCGAGAACGGCTCCTCGTCCTTCGCCTCGCGCTTCAGCACCACCCCCGCGTGATAGGGATCGATGCCCTCGATCGCCGGAACATCCAGCGGGCTGGGCAGAAAATCCACCACCGCGTCGAGCAGCGTCTGCACGCCCTTGTTCTTGAAAGCCGATCCGCACAGCACCGGGAACACTTTCATCTCAATGGTGGCCCGGCGCAGCGCCGCCTTCAGCTCCTCCGGCGAAGGCGTCTCGCCCTCCAGGAACTGGTGCAGCATCGCGTCATCGTTTTCCGCCACTGTTTCGATCAGCTGCATCCGGAACGCTTCCGCCTTCTTCTTCAGCTCGGCCGGAACCTCTTCCGTCGAATACTCGGCGCCCATCGTTTCGTCGTGCCACAGGATCGCCTTCATCTCGATCAGGTCCACGACGCCCTTGAACTTCGCCTCAGCCCCAATCGGAATCTGCGTCGCCACCGGCCGCGCGCCCAGGCGCTTCCGGATCGTCTCGATCACGTGCTCGAAATCCGCGCCCGCCTTGTCCATCTTGTTCACGAAGCAAATGCGCGGAACCTTGTACTTATCGCCCTGCCGCCACACCGTCTCGGTCTGCGGCTGTACGCCACTCACGGAATCGAACAGCGCCACCGCGCCATCCAGCACGCGCAGCGACCGCTCCACCTCGGCCGTGAAGTCCACGTGCCCAGGCGTATCGATAATATTGATACGGATATCTTTCCAGGTGCAGGTCGTCGCCGCCGACGTGATCGTGATGCCGCGCTCCTGCTCCTGCTCCATGTAATCCATCGTCGCCGTGCCTTCGTGCACTTCGCCGATCCGATGCGTGATCCCCGTGTAATAGAGGATCCGCTCGGTCGTCGTCGTCTTCCCGGCGTCGATGTGCGCCATGATTCCGATGTTCCGGCAACGATTTAAAGGCACCTGTCGCGGCACAAATACTCTCTCTTTGCTTCTTGCGGACCGCAGTCCGCGGTTAATCCTGTGCTCTGAGCCCTGCGCTCTGAGCCCTGTTCCTTACCACCTGTAGTGCGCGAAGGCCTTATTCGCCTCCGCCATGCGGTGTACGTCTTCCTTCTTCTTCATCGCCGCGCCGCGCCCGTTCGCCGCATCCAGCAGCTCGTTCGACAGCTTGTCGATCATGCCCTTCTCCCCGCGCGCCCGCCCGTAGCTCACCAGCCACCGGATCGCCAGCGACGTCCGCCGGTCCGCATTCACTTCCACCGGCACCTGGTAGTTCGCGCCGCCCACGCGCCGCGTCTTCACTTCCAGCAGCGGCTTGCAGTTCTCCACCGCCTTCTTGAACAGCGTCAGCGCATCCGTCCCGCCGCCCTTCTCTTCAAGATTCTTCATCGAGGTGTAGAAAATCCCCTGCGCGGTCGACTTCTTCCCCTCGTACATCATCGAATTGATGAACTTCGTCACCAGCGACGAGTTGTACACCGGATCCGCCGCCACTTCCCGCTTCGCGATATGTCCTTTTCTCGGCATGCTTCTTAACCCTTCAATCTCTGCTCGCGTTTACCCACGGTCCTCGCCCGGCCAGTCTGAACGCTGAACGCCGAACGCTGAACGCTATTTTTTCGCTGCTCCGCCCTTGGCTCTCTTCGTCCCGTACTTCGAGCGGCTCTGATTCCGTCCCGCCACGCCCACGCTGTCCAGCGTCCCGCGCACCACGTGGTAGCGCACGCCAGGAAGGTCTTTGACACGGCCCCCGCGGATCAGCACAATCGAGTGCTCCTGCAGGTTGTGCCCGATCCCGGGAATATAGGTCGTGACCTCAATCCCATTCGTCAGGCGCACGCGAGCCACCTTCCGCAGCGCGGAATTCGGCTTCTTCGGCGTCTGCGTATACACGCGCGTGCAAACTCCGCGCCGCTGCGGCGATCCCTGCAACGCCGGTGACGCCGTCTTGTACCGCGGCGCCGTCCGTCCTTTTCTCACCAGCTGACTGAATGTCGGCAAAACGTCTCCTTCGCCCTTCCGCTACCCAAAACCTGCACGCGCGCAAATGGAGCCTCTTCGCCCGCGATCCCGAGTCCAACCTCCGAACTCAGCCCGCACGAAGTCTCGATCTGCTTCGCGTCCGCTTCCCACTTCCCTGCTTCAGACGAGAACTTACGACGGTGACCGCGCGTGCCTTCCGCTCCGCCTTGCTGTGGAGCTTATGGAAACAGCCGATTCCGTTTCGAAGTTCCGGCCCGCATAGTCCGCCAAGGTGACGAATGTCGCAGGCTCCGAATGCGATCCGAGCGGCGCGTGAAGCCCTTCCGCCGTCCACCTGACCGGCTCCTCACGTCCGCGCTGCCCCGCTCTTTCGCCCCACTTCAAACAGACGAAAAAGCCATTGACAGACAGCTTTTTGAGAATAGCACAATTAGGCTTACCGTCAAAATTGACGGTTTGGGATTCCCTCAGATCGCCTGTCTAAAGAACCTGATTCAACCGCCAGCCGTTACGCTGCCTCGCCCACGGTCTCGTGGATCAGATGGATCGCGCCAAACGGAACATCCCACAGCGCAACGCTGGGATCATCCCACAGTTCGACGCCGGCAACCTTGTTGACCCTGTCGACGCGAACCACGACCAACGTACCCTGTTGTCCCTCTATGCGAACTCTTTCACCACGACGCGGAACGCGAATCGGTGTCATGCCCAGCATTGTTGCACAACTTTGTGCCAAGTCAAGTCATCGTTCCCCTCACACCGGCCGCGACCCCGCGATCAGAATGTCCACCAAACGGCGCGCGCTTTGCTGCCACCCCCTGCCCGACGCCACATACGACACCCCAATCAGCGCTCGCAGCAGGTCGAAGGGGTCCAGATCGCTCCGGATGTCGCCGCTTTCAATCGCCCGCTTCACCAGCGCGTCAATGGCCCCCTCGATCGGTCCCCGACTCGCTGCATAGAGTTTCTCTGCCCCTCCCACCACGCTGTTCAGCGCCGGAGCAATAATCTCCTTGCCTGCGATGTAGTCCACGAACAGCAGCATCCATGCCCGCAGCGCATCCACAGGGCCCATCGTCCTGGCAAATCGGGCCGCCGCTGCTGCCAGCTTCTCCACCTCCTCCCGAAAGACCGCCTCGATCAGCGCGTCGCGCGTGGGAAAGTGCCGGTACAGCGTCCCCGGCCCTACGCCTGCCTGTTTGGCGATATCGTCCAGGCTGGCCTCGGCCCCAAAGCGCGTAAACGCCTCTTTCGCCACCTCCAGAATGCGCTCGCGATTCCGCTGCGCGTCCGAGCGCGGCTTTCTCTGGACGGGCTGGGGACGTTTCTTCGCCACAGAACAAATTCCTTGCAACCGGAGACTGTCTCCGGTTATCTATGAATACGGAGACACTCTCCGTTTTATTCACTGAAGCAGCGTAAGTCAATTCCGGGCGCGTCATCGCGCCCCACCCCACACGGGAGGAATCAAGATGCGTGTTTTCATCACAGGCGCGACCGGCTTCATCGGCTCCGCCCTTATTCCGGAGCTCGTCGGCGCAGGCCACCAGGTCCTCGGCCTTACCCGCAGCGACGCGGGCGCGCAGGCGCTCATCGCAGCCGGCGCTCAGGTGCAGCGGGGCGATCTCGAAGACCTCGAGAGCCTTCGCACCGGAGCCGCCGCAGCGGACGCCGTCATCCACCTCGCCTTTATTCACGACTTCTCGAAGTTTCGGGAGAATTGCGAAATCGACCGCCGCGCCATCGAAACCCTCGGCGACGCGCTCGCCGCATCGGACCGTCCGCTGATCGTCACCTCCGGACTCGCCCTCATCGCCCAGGGCCGCCTCGCCACCGAAAACGATCCACCGTGGCCCCTCTCCGACCACTATCCGCGAGCTTCGGAACACGTTGCCGCTGCCCTCGAAAAACGCGGCGTGCGGTCGATCGTCGTGCGGCTCCCCCAGGTGCACGACACCAGGAAGCAGGGCCTGGTCACCTATACCATCCATTTCGCTCGCCAGAAAGGCGTTGCAGCCTACATCGGCGAAGGACTCAACCGCTGGGCCGCCGTGCACGTTTCCGACGCCACCCACCTCTATCGCCTGGCGCTGGAGAAAGGCCACACCGGCACTCGCTACCACGCCATTGCCGAAGAGGGCGTGACGGCGCGCGACATCGCCGAAGCCATCGGCCGCGGACTGAAGGTTCCGGCGGTCTCCATCACGCCGGAACAAGCCCCGGAATACTTTGGGCCACTCGCCCCCTTCGCTGCGCTCGACCTGCAGGGTTCCAGCGCGCAAACACGCCAGGAACTGGGATGGAACCCTACCGGCCCTACCCTCCTCACCGATCTCGGGAACATGGACTACTCCGCCTGATCGCCGGATCAGGCATCGGACGATCCTCGCTGCTCAGTGCAGCGAGGGTCGCCTGATCCTCATTACGACGCGACCCCGGCGACGCCCATCGGGACCGGCCCTGCGGCACTCCGGACAGGAGCGACAGGCTGGGCAACCCCGGCCAGTCAACCGCCGGCTAAGTTTACGATTTATACAACACTAACCAACTGAATACTGGCGCAGAACCCGGGCCTCTGCCACTATGTTTCCTCTCCACCGAAAGTCTCCCGACGACCGAGGAACTCCATGCCCAACGGCAGCTTTGACCTTGATGTCAGTGCGGAAAAAACTAAACTTCTCACCTTCTTTCAGCTGCGAACGGTGATGTCCAGCTATTCGCGCGGTGTGCTCTACGCCACTCTTTTCGATCCGCGCCTCGGCGAAAAACCCGACTGGTACGACAGCGTCGTCGACCATTTGACCGCGACCCAGGCGCAGTCCCAGCGCTGGTTTGATACGGTCGCGCCGCCGCTGACCGCGTTGCCTCAAACCTATATCAACTTCGCGGACAGCTTCCTCGGCCACCTGCCGCAGCTGATCGCCGCCATGCAAAACCTCATCGCCAGTCAGTCCCCCAACGACGACAAGGATCTGGACACCGTCAAAGCGATCCTCGACGAGCTTGCAACCATCGCCCGAGCCCAGAGTGCCGCGATCGCGCGGAGCAAGACCGATCTGCACGCCTTTATCAGCGATCTCGCTGCGGCCATCGCCGGTCTCACCGAGGGCGCCACGACCGTGAACGACGCCATCGCGAACGATAAAAAAGAGGTCCAGGATACCACCGATGCCATTGCCGCCCTGCAGATGCAGCTCCAAGCCGACATCCGCGCCGTGATCGGCAGCAGCGTCGTCGCTTTCATCGGACTCGTCGGCATGATCGTTGCCATTGTGCTGGCCGTCGCCAATCCCGTCGCGGGCATGATTGCCGGCGCGGTGGTCGGCGCCCTCGTCCTCGCTGGAGGCGTCATCGCGACCGCCCTTACCTCGGTCAATGTGGTCGCCGACCAGAATGCCATCCTGCAAAAACAGAGCGATCTCAGCACCGAGAATCAGCAGATCGTGATCCTCAACAGCCTTGCGCTCACCCTCAACCGGCTCACCGACACCTATAAAGATCCAGGGTTCGATCTCAGCGGCCTGGCCGCCACCTGGTCCGCCATGAACACAAACCTGGAACAGGTCCGCGACCTCATCGTCGCCGAGAGAACCGACAAGGATGGTCTAAAGTCGGTCCTCGCCGATTTCAAGAACCTCGCTTCCATGCTGGAGGCTCTCACCCTGTTCTCCACCCAGTTGCAGGAGGCGGCGCTCACCGGCGACGCGACTCCCATCCAGATTCTCACCATCCCCACCCAGCGGGCTGCCTGAGCCCGCGTGTTGTCCTGACTCTGAAAGGAAGATCCTATGTCCGTCCTGGTTTTTTCCCGCCTCTCCCGGCCGCACGCCCTCACTGCCATTCCGGAAAAGGGTCCGCTCTCCAAGGCTTCACTCAATGGGTTTGGCAACGCGGTCCTCACCGTCACCGCCTATTGCAATCAGGTGCGCAACACCAACCTCGCGCCCGTTACTCCCGATACTCAGCCGGCCTGGTACGCAACCCTCAATGCGAATCTGACCAACATGAAGACCCATGCCCAGGCCTCGGATCGACACCATCGGCCCCTCCATGACCGCCATTCCCCAGGCCATCATCAATCTCGACGACACCTTCGAGGGCCAATTCTCCACCATTGTCGACATCCTTCACCAGATTGGTTCCGGCACACCCACTCCGCAGCAGAAAAAGGATCTCCTCACCGAGATGAACGCCATGCTGGCTGCGCTCGGCGCTCAGCAAAAGCAAATCATCGACGCCAACGCCCGCCTCATCCAGTTCAACGACAATCTCACTGTGGATCATGCCGCGCTCACCACCGGCGCCAGTTCCATCACCAACGCCCTCACCTCTGACAAGGCCGAGGTGCAGAACCTCACCCAGAGAATCCAGGCCCTGAATGCCGATCTCCAGTCCCAGACCACCCTCCTCGATTTCGCCATCGCCGGCCTCGCCGTCGGTGCATTTGCCTTGCTCGCCGGCATCGTTGTCGCCTTCACCACCATGGGCGTCGGCGTCCTGATCGCCATCGGCGGGTGTGTCGGAATCGTTGCTTCGGCTACCGGTATCGCACTTGGCCGAGGTTCAATATTCACGCCGACACCGACGCCATTCAGAAGGGCCAGCAGCAATCTGGACGCCGACAAACAACAGATCGTCATCCTGAACTCCGTAGCCAATTCCGTCGACGTTCTGGTCCAGCAGAACACCCTTGCCGGAAAAGCGATGGAAACCATCCTCAACGACTGGTCCACGCTCCAGTTCAAGCTCAAGGCCATGATTGCCGCCATCGAGCAGGCTGAAGGCGACATCGGCACCATCCTCGATGCCGGCGATGTGGTCACCGCACGCATCACCTGGCAACAGCTGGCAACGTTTGCGGGCAACATGCAAGCAACACTGTCCAACGTCACGCTGCAGGACCCGGTTACCCAACCCGCGAACGCTGCCTAGTACGAGCCTGTGGTGAACCAATCCGGCGGTCTGAAGGGGCTGACTCGAATGACTCTGATTCCCGATTCTGCAGCGATCCAGCAAACCCTCACTGCCCTCAACAGCGGGGCCTCGAAACTAAGTCAGGAAGCCGGGGCGATCGCCAACGCCGATCTGCAGTCGGTGGCATGGCTCATCGTCGAGGCTGAGTATCCTGCCGTTTACACTTCCATGCAGGCCGAACAGCAAAATGCCGCCGCCTTTGTCGCGCTGAACGTCATGCCCGACATCGCCGCCGCCATCAAAGCGTTTGCCGGCACATTCCAGGTGCAGTCCAGCCAGATGCTCACCATCCTCACCCAGGCCGGCAGTTCCCCGCTCACCCCAGCCCAGCAGCAGGCCCTCACTGCCGCCATGGCGGCATTGCTCGCTGGCCTCTCGTCCCTCCTGCAGCTCACCCAGGCCAAGTCAGCCAAAGCCGCCGCCCTGTCCGATGCGATCTCCAACCCAAGCGGCAATTTCGTAGCTGGCGAAAACGCCGTACAAGCCTCCATCGCCAGCGCCACCCAGAATATGAATGACCTCGAGCAACAGCTCAACATTCCAGGCGCCGACACCCAGGCCATCGGCATGGGTATCATCGCCGATCAGGGAATCATCAACTGGCTGGGGGGCCTGCTCTCCACTCTGCAGGGCATGGTGGAGGCAAACAAGCAAATCGGCGCCCTGTTGTCGCAAACCCTGATCGCCTGGCAAACTCTGGTGGACAAATATCAGTATGTCGCCGACCAGGTGAAGCAGGCGGGCAACGGCGCAGGCATACTGGCGCCGGGCGATATCCACTTGCCCAGCTCGCCTGGACCCAGATTCGAAACCTTTGCCCAGGGCCTTTCCCCAAACCCTTCCTGAACCCCTTTGCGAAGCCCCTCATAGTAGGGATCCCCAGGCTCCTGGCAACCTGGTCCGCCGGCACGCCTCGCACCTGGTGCTGCTTCGCAGCGCCTCGCACCTGGTGCTGCTTCGCAGCGCCTCGCACCTGGCGCTGCTTCACATACTCCACCTGGTGCTGCTTCGACAGCAGACGCGGGCAGTAAAACGAACCGAAAAACAGGCGCGGCGCCAGGTTCACCCCACAGCAAGCAGAAGACTCCTTCGCCATCCGCCTTTCAATGAAATTCACCCTGCTCTCGTGAAAACGATCTCGCCTGCCCGTTTCGGGAAAACCAAATCCAATCTGATTCCGGCCAACTGTCTCACGCCGGGAACGAACCCGGACGCGCAGCCCGCAAAGGGCGCTGCGAAGCAACACCCGGGCAGAAGACGAACCCCACCCGAAAAACAGGCGCGGCGCCAGGTTCACCCCACAGCGGCGCAGGCATACTGGCTGTCGGGCGATATCCACTCCGCCCAACTCGACTGGACCCAGATCGAAGCCTTTGCCAAGGGCCTTGCCCGAAACGCTTCCTGAACCCCTTTCGAAGCCGCCCATATGACTCCCCCCAGGCTCCGGCGCAACCTGGTCAGCACGCACCGCACCGGGCGCTGCGAAGCCCGCATTTGGTGTGCGAAGCCCGCACCGGGTGCTGCGAAGCCCGCACCAAGTGCTGCGCGGCCCGCAAAGGGCGCTGCGAAGCAGCACCCGGGCAGAAGACGAACCCCACCCGAAAAACAGGCGCAGCGCCAGGTTCACCCCACAGCAAGCAGAAGACTCCTTCGCCATCCGCCTTTCAATGAAATTCACCCCGCTCTCGTGACCGACGTACCCCCGCCTGCCCGTTTCGGGAAACCACAAATCCAATCTGATTTCCAGCCAACGGCCTTACACCACGAACGAACCAGGACCCGGCAGCAAATGCGAACGGCTAGGAGCCACCTCCACCCACGACCCAATCCCCAAAGTCGTGATCACCTCCGGCTCCAGCTCCTCGTAGTACAACACCGCTGACCGCGCCCGATGCCGGTTCACCGCCCACAATCCAGCCCCCACCATCACCCAAATCCCCACCAGCCACCCGTCAAAACGCGCCGGCACCCGCGGAAAAGGCCGTAGTACCTTCATTCCACCCCTCATCGCGCCCAGGGTCTTGACCCTTGCGGACCGCGGTAGCGAACACTTCCGGCTGGATATCGCATTTCAACCGATACCGGCCGAACCACAGTCGCCGATTCACCGCAAACACCAGACGGGCCAGACGCCGCGGCGGATTGCGCCCGAACAATACCTTCATCGCGCCGATCCAGGGCTGAAGAGTCAGCGATTCGATCCGCCGCGCGCGCATCTCGCGCTGCATACACCCTTCCAAAGACAAATCATCTTCGCATTTTGAATTATTCGCGTGGTGCACTCGCCGAAACAGCACAACGCTCCCCATCCCAGCGCCCAGCAGCGTGCGCGCCAGGTCCGCCTCGTTTGTTTTCAGGGATGACGTAGATCCAGCCAATCGATATCCAGGCCATTTGTCGATTGAGGATCCCTCGACCGCGCCGCAAGCAGGTCCGATAACGGATAGGCATCCAGCGGCACTCCCGCGGTGAACAGCCCCGCGGGCTTCAACAGGCTGCAGATCTGTCTTATCTGTTCGTCCGGATCGTAAAAATGCTCGATCACGTGGTTTGAGAAGATCAGATCGAACCGGGACCCGTCGGCGCCCAGCTTTTTCGTGGACTCGAAGATGTCCCCGGCCACAAACTCCACGCCCAGAATTTCAAGCGTCCGAGCCCCATCGTCAACACCCATCACATAAGTCAGCGCCATAATCCTGGCGTCTGGATATCGGGATCTCAGGAAAATCAGCTCCCGTCCTCCACCGCAGCCCACTGAAAGAATGCGCTCCACCCCATCCGGCAGCTGTCGCATCTTCCATCCGTAGTCACGAAACGAAGACTTCGGCTTCTTTCGCATCGATCCCCAGCCGAGAAAAGTACCCACGCACAGTCTCCCTGAAATGGCCGTCTGGCTCCGCCTCATCGCCGCTTAAATCGACAATGTTTCCCGAGATCCCTCGCCACCCTGCGGCCGAACGCCAAAATTCGCGCGAAACGAATCCACCGCCTCCCGAAAGATTCTTGGCGGATCCGTCTCACCCGCAAGCGTTCGCGCTTGTGCGTAGTAGCGAACGCGTGCTTCAGGTAACCCCACCAAATATGCGGGAACCGTATCAACTATCTCTGAGACCTTCATACACTCCACTGTTGCCGAATTTAGCATAAGGCGAGATCAAAACTGCTCTCCCCTACTTGTGTGCGAGCCCCCGGGCCTCGCCGCCGGAACCCACCCTCTCGCCTACTCCGCGATTCCAATGGTGATCCGCCCCCCACTCCTCCACCCACAACCCAATCCCCAAAGTCGTGATCACCTCCGCCTCCAGCTCCTCGTAGTACAGCACCGCCGACCGCGCCCGATGCCGGTTCACCCCCCACAATCCAGCCCCCACCGCCACCAAAATCCCCAACATCACCCCATACCCCACCGGATGCCCCAGCACCCGCATCTCCTCATTCGCCAGCGAAATCGCCACAGCAAGGAACACCACCGCCAGCCCCCAGAACAAATACTGCAGGTTCGTCTTCCCCGGCAGATACGAGCACGCAAACGGAATCTTCTCGACCCCGACCAGGCACAGCTCCGCCAGAATCCACCCCACCACCGCCAGCACCACCAGATGCTCCCCCACCCGCGCCCACGGCCGGAACCCCAGCCCCAGCAACGCCGCCAGTCCCCACGCCGGCGCCACCGACAGCAGCAGCAACGCCCGCCTCGCCCCAGCTATATATAGTTGCGATGGATTCAGCTGCGTCACCTGCAAAACCCAGTTCGCGTTCAGCGACACGGGCAGCGAAAACACGCTCCGCAGCCCCACCACCGCCAGCCCCATCATCGTCAGCGTCGGCATCATGTACGCCTGCGTCACCGGCAGCCGCCAACCGCCCGCACCCTCCGCCCGCAGCGTCCACACCGCAATCGCAAAAATCATCGCCCACCAGAACGCGTAGATCACCCGATGATGCCGGCTCCGCCCCAGCCCCCGCGCCGTAAACCGCACCACCGCCGTTTCCACTTTGCCACCCAGCTTCGGCGACCATCGCCACCCCCGCCGCCCCGGAACCAGATCCGGCTCCTCCACTGTCATCTTCATCGTGCGCAAATAACACAGCGTCAGCGAACACCCGCTCCGACCACCACCACTACCAGCCCCACCCACGCCTGCATCGCGATCCCCTGCATCTCCGGGCCAGCGACCCGCGATCTGCTGCTCCACAGCAAAGAACCAATACGACGGCCAAACATTCAATTCGCCCCTTGCCGCAGATCTCACCGTCTCCACCGGATCGGCCAGCCCCGGCTCCAGAAAATAGCTCGCCACAAACCACGCAAACGCCGCCAATTGCAGTGCTGCCGACACGCGCAGAAATTTTTTCCGCCGCAACACCAGCGCCATCATCCCCTGCACCGCCAGCACCGCCCCATAAACAAACACGCACGCCGCCGCCATCGCGAACCAATACCAACAAACAGCCGTCCCGAGCCCATCGCCAGCGGCAGCACCACACCCATCCCACTGGCCAGCGACAACAGCGCCATCCCACCACCGCCGCGCACGCCGCCACCTTCGCCGCCAGAATCATTCCCG
>CAVPCB010000144.1:0-14845 GCA_963702285.1 uncultured Acidobacteriaceae bacterium
CCGAAGGCGAACAGCTCCGTCCCGACCAACTTGCCGCGCTCAAAACAGAACTCGACCCCGGTGCCACGCACGCCGAGCTGTTCGCAGAATTTCGGAA
Organism: uncultured Acidobacteriaceae bacterium; assembly: GCA_963702285.1. Classification (GTDB taxonomy): domain Bacteria; phylum Acidobacteriota; class Terriglobia; order Terriglobales; family Acidobacteriaceae; genus Palsa-343. Next base: position 98 of record CAVPCB010000144.1, read on the forward strand.
GGGAATCGACGACGCCATCCGCCGTGTCTGCGCTTTCGCCGTCGCCGATCTCGATCGCCCCCGCGCCGTCGGCCGCAAAGCCCTGCCCACCACGGTCGCCGGCCTGCTCGTCCACTGCGCCGACCACACCCAGCGCCACACCGGCCAGGCCATCGTCACAGCCAAATTGGTCGCCACCAAATAGAAATCGTGGCGCCGGCAGCGCGCCACGATCCCTGTTTCTATTCCCTCCCTATTCCCTATTCCCTATTCCCTGCCTCTTTCACCCCGGATAAGCCTCTTCCCCAACCAGCAAACTCCCCATCGTCGGCGACCCCTTCTGCAGCGGCCCCATCCACTCCAGCTCCTTCTGGATCTGCGGATGCAGCTGATATTCTTCGTCACCGACGCAATCGCCGCGCCTTCCACCTGAATCTTCGTCAGGTCGTATTGCCCCAGCCCCGCTGCCCGCAATACGCCAGATAACCACCCAGTCCGGATTGATGCCCATCACTTCGAGCCCCACGCGATCCGCTGCAATGAAGTCCGTCGACGCAATCGCCACATGCGACTCCACTGGCGTTCCATTGCCCGGCCCGTCGCCCTCCATGCCCTCGAAGCCGTCGATGACCGCCAGCCCCCACTGCGGCAGCAGCCGCTGCGCCGTCACCAGCATGTTGTAGTGCGTCTGCCGAATCCCAACGTGATACTTCCTCTTGTCGCTCCAGAATCCCTGCCCCGGCGCGCTGTGCAGCGGCGATCCCAGCACCATGTTTTTCACCGTCATCGTCGCCACCACCGTGTTGTGCGTCTTCAGCATCGCGCTCGAGATCACGAAGGTCTCCGGATCGAGCACCCGCGCCCCAAGCCGCACCGGAGTGATGTGCAGATCGGCGTCCAGCACCTCCACGATCCCGAATTTCGCCTCGCGATTCAGATCCACCAGGCTCACCTTCTGCGCCCGCCGTTCGCCGGCCAGCCGGTTGTAGCCGAAATGCTCGAACCCCTCCAGCGTGTCTCCCGCCGACGATTCCGCAATCGTCACCGGCCCGTGAAACCGCGGCTCCAGATAATCGAGGATCCCCTCCAGCGCATCCAGATGCGTCGCCGCCAGCTGGTTCGTGGTCGATACATTGTTCGGCTTGATCAGCACCGACTTCTTCCCGCGCAGCCCCGCGCGAATCTCCGCGTCGATCGTCTCCAGCGCCGCGCGCACATTCGTCCGCCGGTCCTCTCCATGAACCAGCGCGACCTTCGCCGGCCCTGCCGGCCCCAGCCGTCTGCATCGGACCGCCCGGCATCCCCGACCGCAGCGAACGCTCCGCCTTCAGCAGCTGCGACTGCATCAGCAAACTCGACCCCGCCAGCTGAACAAAACCCCGGCGTGACAAACTCATAGCGCACCTCCCCAAAGAAGGTTCTGGTTATCCGCTATGTTCTGCGCCGGACGCACACCAATCCGTGACCGCCATCACAAGAAAACGAATCCGTCCTTCCGGTCGCGGACCCTGCACCCTGCCCCCGCACCCTGTATCCTTTTATGAACAGGCCGCCCCAAATCCTGAGCCTGCGCCATGATTCACATTCCCCCACTCACCTACGCGGTCACTTCCGCCTTCGGCGCCATCGCCGTCATCATCTGGCGCGTCCGCGAAGGTCAGACGCCCGTGACCCTCAAGAAAATCCTCATCCCTCCCGCCGGCATGGCCACCGGTTTCTCCATGTTCATCGTGCCGTTGTTTCGCATCCCCTGGCTCTGGGCCCTGGTCTCTTTCCTCATCGGCGCCATCTTCCTGGCCTGGCCGCTGCTGCGCACCTCGCGTCTCCATCGCGATGGCGACGTCATCATGATGAAGCGCTCCAGCATGTTCCTCGTCGTCATCATCGTGCTCGCCGCCGTCCGCTTCGCCGCCCGCGGCTACTTCGACCGCATCATGACCGTCGAGCAGACCGGCGGCCTCTTCTTCATCCTCGCCTTCGGCATGATCCTCCGCTGGCGCCTGAACATGTTTTTCCAATACCGGACCCTGACCGCCGTCCCCGCCGGCCTCGACCAGTCCGCCGCCTGAACGCTGAACGCTGAACGCTGAACGCCGAACGCTGACAGCTGAACGCTGAAAACTGAGCGCTGCCTTTATTCTCCCCGCCCCAGCCTCACCCTCACCTCCACCCCACCCCCCAGCGGCGTCTGCACCGCCGACACATCCAGCAGGCTTCCGTGCTCCAGCGACCGGTGATGCAGCACATATCCTCCGATCAGCCAGCCGAACGTGCTCCCCACCACCACATCCGATGGAAAATGCTGCCGCGCCAGCACTCGCGACACCGACACCGTCGTCGCCAATCCGTACACCACGCTCTTCGTCGCGATCCCGTTGTACTGCCCCGCCACCACGTGCGCAAACGACCACACATTCATCGTGTGCTCCGACGGCATCGAGGGATTATTCGGCCAACTCTTCGGTCCACCCGGCCAGAACCCGCCCCGCGCGTTGTGTGCCAGCGGATACTCCCGGTCCAGCGCATACTTCATCGCCTCATCCAGAATCCCCGCGTCCGCCATCGCCTCGGCCGACAGCACCGCCGTCTCCTTCAGATAATCGTCCTGCTTCACGCGCCCCGCGACATACCCCGCGCCTGCCGCCGCGAACGGCCCATACAGCCCCGCATAGTCCGAAAGCTTGTTGAACTTGTCTTCCCGCGACGGATGCACGCCCAGGTTCCGAATCGCGTCCGTGTCGTAATGCAGCGACACGCCCGTCGCCACCCCAAACGGCACGATCCACAGCAGGTCCTCCGCCGGCGCATGCAGCGGGCTCAGCACGATCCCCTTCTCGTCCTCCGCCACATGCTTCACACAAACCAGCAAAGCATTCAAATCGCATTGCTGTTGTTCCCGCCCGGATGGCAGACCCTGCACCGTCGGCACACCCTTCGGAGCCGGTGCAGCCGGCAAATTCTGCGCGAAACTCGCAACTCCCATGCAGCCCAGCGCCAAACATCCCACCCACTTCACCATGAGCCCATCATACGAAAGCAATTTCTCAGCGTTGTAACCTTCAGCCGGAACGCTAACCGCTAACCGCTAACCGCTGACCGCTCTGTTACATTCCGTCACATTCCCGGAACCAACCCCGCCCTCCCTCCGTATCGCCCACCAGAGGCTGACCCATGCAGACCCTTCGCCAGGACCTCGCCTACGCCCTGCGCCAGATGCGCCTGTCCCCCGTCTTCACCCTTACCGCCATGCTCACCCTTGCCCTCGGCATCGGCGCCACGACGGCCATCTTCTCCCTCATCGACACGGTGATGCTCAAGTCCCTCCCCGTTGCCGACCCCGCCAGCCTCTACCGCATCGGCACCGGCGACGACTGCTGCGTCGAAGGCAGCACTCAGGACGAATGGGGCTTCTACTCCTACGCCTTCTACCGGCAAATGCAGCAGAACACCCCCGAGTTCTCCTCCCTCGCCGCCTTCCAGGCCGGCAACTGGACCTTCGGCGTCCGCCGCGGCCAGACCGATCGCGCTGCCCAACCCCTCCACGGCGAATACGTCAGCGGCAATTACTTCTCCACCTTCGGCCTGAGCGCCTTCATGGGCCGCACCATCACCCCCGCCGACGACCAGCCCAACTCCCCGCCCGTCGCCATGCTCAGCTACCGCACCTGGCAGCAGCAGTATGGATCGGATCCCTCCGTCATCGGCGCCACCTTCATCGTCAGCGATCACCCCGTCACCATCATCGGCATCACGCCGCCCGGCTACTTCAGCGAAACCCTCCGCGCCAATCCCCCCGAGATCTGGTTCCCCGTCAATCAGGAGCCCGTCTTTGCCGGGCCCAACTCGCTTCTGAATCACTTCCAGGCCTGGCTTCGCGTCATCGGCCGCCTCAAACCCGGCGCCTCCGTCAATACCACCGGCCAGCGCATGACCGCACTCCTCCGCCACTGGCTCGTCAATGACAGCGGCATGCCCGCCGACTGGATGCCCGGCATCAAAGCCGATCTCCCCAAACAAAATATCCACGTCATCCCCGCCGGCGCCGGCGTCGCCGTCATGAAGGAGAACTACGCCGACTCCCTCCACATCCTGCTCGCCGTCTGCTGCCTCGTTCTGCTCATCGCCTGCGCCAACATCGCCAACCTCCTCCTCGCTCGCGGAGCCTCACGCCGTACCCAAACCTCCATCCGCCTCGCCCTCGGCGCATCGCGTAAACGTCTCATCCGCCAGACCCTCACCGAAAGCGTTCTGCTCTCCGTGTTCGGTGGCGCTGCCGGGCTCGTCGTAGCCTTTCTCGGCGTCAAAGCTCATCGTCGCCATGGCCTTCCACAGCGCCCACTTTGTGCCCATTCCCGCCGCGCCTTCGCTCCCCGTGCTCGCGTTCGCCTTCGCGCTCTCGCTCGTCACCGGCGCCGTCTTCGGAACCGCCCCAGCATGGCTGGCCACCCACGCCGATCCCGCCGAAGCTCTTCGTGGAGCCAATCGCAGCACCCGCGATCACGCCTCCTGGTCGCAGAAAACCCTGGTCATCGTCCAGGCCACGCTCTCCGTTGTCCTGCTCAGCGGCGCCGGCCTCCTCACCCGCTCCCTGACCAACCTCCAGCATCAGGACTTCGGCTACCAGCTCGACCACCGCATCACCCTCGGCATCATCGCGCCCTGGTCCTCGTACTCCCAGCCGCAACTCGACGCCATGTACCGCGACCTCCAGGACCGCCTCAGCCACATTCCCGGCGTCGAACGCGCCGCCCTCGCGCAGTACACTCCCCTCACCGATAACTGGGGCGAGATGGTCATCCGCCAGGGCCACGGCATGCCCGGCCCCAACGAGCACTCCGGCTCCTCGTGGGATCACGTCGCCGCCGGCTACCTCGAAACCCTCGGCCAGCAGATCGTCCGCGGCCGCTCCATCTCTGAAGACGACACCGCCTCCACCCAGAACGTCGTCGTCGTCAACCAGGCCTTCGTCAAACAATTCTTCAAGCCCGGCGAAGACCCCATCGGCCAGTTCTTCGGCCTCGATCTTCCCCGCTACTCCAGCACCTTTAAGATCGTCGGCGTCGTTCGCGACGCAACCTACATGGATCCCGCGAATACTCGTCCCATGCGCCCCCTCTTCTTCGTTCCCCTCGCCCAGCATGCCAAATACGAAGACGGTGGCATGATGCAGCGCATCGACGACCAGACCCACTTCATCGAAGGCGCTGTTCTCAAGCTTCACGGCAGTCCGGAAGGCCTCGAGCCCCAGATCCGCCGCGTTCTCTCCGACGTCGATCCCAATCTCACTCTGCTCGGTGTCTGGCCGCTGCGCGATACGGTTGACTCCCGCTTCGACCAGCAGCGCGCCGTCGCGAACATGACGGGCCTCTTCGGCGTCCTCGCCCTCATCCTCGCCGCCATCGGCCTCTACGGCGTCACCGCCTATTCCGTCGCGCGCCGCACCAGCGAAATCGGCGTTCGCATCGCCCTTGGCGCTGACCGGCCTGGCATCGTTCGCCTCGTCCTCCGCGGTGCCTTCCTCCAGATCCTCATCGGACTCCTCATCGGCATCCCCGCCTCCATCGGCTGCGCCCGCCTCATCTCCGCCCAGCTCTACCAGGTCAAGGGCTGGGATCCGCTGGTGCTCAGTGCCGCAATTGTCACGTTGAGCCTCTGCGCCCTCATCGCCAGCATCATCCCCGCCCGGCGCGCCGCCTCCATCGACCCGGTCCGCGCCCTCCGCATCGAATGAGCCCAGGACCCTTCCAGGAAATTTACTTGCCTTTCCACCGGATCTCATCGCAATATACTCACCAAACCCCAAATGGCTTGACGGTCGATCCGCCCGCCCTGCTCCCGTCCAGTCGCTGTGCCTTTGCAACTTTGCTTTGCTTTCTGCCTGGAACTCCGGTGAGCGGAGAAGACAGCATGCGTCTCCTGGTCAGTACATTTCTCGTCGGGCTGGCTCTGCCCGTCGCCGCCCAGATCACCCTGCCCCCTCTCAGCACCGCCGAGGCTACCCAGCACATCGGCGAAAACCGCACCGTCTGCGGCGCCATCGTCAATACCCACATCGCCGAGTCCAGCCGCGGCACCCCTACCTTCTTCGACATCGATCAGGCCTGGCCCAACCAGGTCTTTGACCTCGTCGTCTGGGGCGATAAGAAAGCCGACATCGGCAATTTCCCGAAATCCGGAAAAATCTGCGCCAGCGGCAAGATTGTCCTCTATAAAGGCCACCCCGAAATCTTCCTCGAAGACTGGCACAGCTGGTACGTTCCCAGCGACACGGACCAGCGCGCCTCCGTCCCCTAGGCTTTCGGACGCTACCGCTTACCGGCTACAGGCTACCGCCTACCGGCTGTTTCTGAGCCCTGTGCCCTGAGCCCTGTCCTCTCCGCCACGACCGCAAACTCACCCCGTACACCCCAATGCAAAACAAATTGGCCGGGATGAACCCGAACTGCTGCGTTCTGACCCCGATCAGGCAGATCACCACACTGTTGATTCCCGCCACCACCAGCCCACCCCACATCTTCCTGCCCACCAGCACCGTCGACAGAACCGTCAGCGCGCACGAAACCACATCCAGCCGAAACATTCGAGCCACGTCCTCCGCTCCCAGTGTGCGGACCATCCGTCACAAAATGCCGTGACCCACCGCACATCCCGGAACGAATACCCCGCAAAACGCGTATCGAATGTCACCCCCGAAGTGTGCCCAAACCTGCATGACGATTGTCATTTCCCTTTCCTGACAATCGGCACTGCCATCGCGCGACCCCATCGCGCACGATGGGTGCAGGATGAAACACACTTCCCCATTGCGGAGCCGCACCCTTCGATCGCTCGCTCTCGCGGCTGTCCTCATCGTTCCCGCCGCGCTTCCCGCGCAGCATTGCCCCGATGGCCTCCGTGTCGAAGGCGCGGTCCTCGATCCCACCGGCGCAGCCCTCCCCAACGCCACCATCGCCGCAGCCAACGGCACAACCATCGCCACCGACGCCACCGGCCACTACATTCTCCCGTGCCTTGCTGCCGGAACCGCGCGCCTCACGGCAACCGCTCCCGGCTTCTCCGCGAAACAGCTTCCTCTGCACGCGCGCGCCGGCCAAACTCTTCACCTCGACTTCCATCTCGCCCTCGCCACCGTGAACACCAGCGTCGACGTGGGCGACGCCGACAACGGCGCCAATCTCGACTCCGACCACGGCATCGGAACCCACACCCTTACGCAAAAAGACGTTGCCCAGCTCGCCGACGATCCCGACGATTTCCGCCGCGAGCTCCAGATCCTCGCCGCCGCCAACGGTGGCGCGCCCGGGGCCGCCCGCATCACCGTCGACGGCTTTCAAAACTCCAGCGCGCTCCCTCCCAAAGCTTCGATCGCGCGAATTGTAACCGCGCCTGATCTTTTTTCCGCCGAGTACGACGACCCGCCCTACGCCGGTGGCCGCGTCGAGATTTACACCAGGCCCGGTGCTTCCAAAATTCACGGCGCGCTCTTTCTCACCGACAGCGAAGGCCCCTTCAACGCCAACGATCCCTTCTCCACCATCGCGACACCTGCCAGCCGCCGCCGCTACGGCTTCGAGCTCAGCGGCCCCATCACCAAAACCCGCAGCGATTTCTTCCTCGCGCTCGAAAAACGCGACATCGGCGAATTCAACATCGTCAACGCCATCACGCTCGACGCGAACGCGGACCCAACCGCCTTCCATCAAACCGTCTCCGCCCCGCAACGTCTCTGGATCGCCTCCGCCCGCGCCGACTGGCAGATGACTCCCACCGACGTCGTCACCGCGTCGTTCGCCGCCAACACCAACAACCTCGGCAACCAGGGCATCGGCGGGCTCGTCCTCCCCAGCGCCGGCTACGACTCCACCGTCAGCGAGTACAACCTCCGCTTCACCAACACGCAAACCGTCAGCATCAATCTCCTCCACGAAACCCACGCCGCCTTCGCCTGGAAAGACACGGCGCAGTCTCCGCTCTCGACCGCTCCCGGCCTCAACGTCGCTGGATTCTTCCTCGGTGGCGGCAGCAACGCGCAAAATCTCAACGACCGCGAGCGCAATCTCGAAGTCGACGAAGACCTCCTCTACTCGCACCACAAGCAGACCTGGAAAATCGGCGCGCAGTCGCTCGGCATCTTCGTTCACGAAACCGATCCCAACACCTTCAATGGCTCGTTCACCTTCGGTGGAGGCGACGCGCCCGCGCTCGACGCGAACAACAATCCCACCGCCGGCGCCACCACCATCTCCGGCCTCGAGCAGTACCGCCGCGCGCTCCTCAACCTGCCCGGAGGCACGCCCACCAGCTTCGCCCTCACCACCGGCACCGCGCTGGTCCCCTTCACGCAGTGGCAGCTGGCTCTCTACGCTGAAGACACTCTTAAGCTCAGCTCGCGGCTCTCGCTCTCCGGCGGGCTCCGCTACGCGCTTCAAACCACGCCCGCCAGCTTTGCCAACTTCGCGCCGCGCGCCGGCCTGGCCTGGGCCATCGACAAGCACTCGAAGACCGTCCTCCACCTCCACGCCGGCCTCTTCTCCAGCGTCGTGCCCGAAGCCGTCGCCACCGAGGCCTACCGCCTCAACGGCACGCGCCAGACTGAGCAGATCATCTACTCGCCCTCCTTCACCGCCCCCACCACGCCCACCGGCCAGTCCATCGACATCGCCACTCTCCGCACGCCTCTGCGCGACCTCGCCCAGACGCCGTCGTTCCAATCCGGCCTCGGCGCCGAGCATGACTTCCCCCACCACTGGCACGCCCAGGCCAATTTCTACTCCGGCGAATCCTGGAACAACCTCCGCTCGCGCAACATCAACGCGCCCATGCTCAGCGCCACCACTCCGCCCACGCTTGCCGGCGCGCTCGCGGCTCCCCGTCCCTTCGCGCCCAACGAAAACCTCTACGACTTCCAGTCCACCGGCCACCTGATCGGCCGCGTCGTCTTCCTCGGCCTCGACCAGCACAGCTACAAGCGCTTCGCCTTCTTCCTCGGCTACCTCAATTTCCACTTCACCACCGACGCCCCCAACCACGCCGGATTCACCCAGTCCGCCTACAGCAACAAGGGCGAAGCCGCCCCGCCCGACTGGCAAGCCCGCCACCGCCTCTTCTTCTTCGGCAACTACAACCTGCCTCGAAAGATCACCCTCTCCGCGCAGATGGACGCGCAGTCCGGCGCGCCCGTATAACGTCACCACCGGCACCGACAACAACGGCGACGGCGTCTTCAACGACCGTCCCTCATACGCCTCCGCCCCCGGCCCCGGCGTCTACGCCACGCGCTTCGGTCTGCTCTCCACCAACACCGCCAATGGCGATGTGCCCCGCAACCTCGGCGCCATGCCCGCCCTCATCCACCTCGACACCAACCTCAGCCGCGCCTTCAAACTCGGCAAAACCGACACCGCGCGCACCCTCACCCTCAACGTCCGCGCCGCCAATCTCCTCAACCACACCAACGTCGCCGCCGTCTCCACCGTCGTCTCCGCGCCCAACTTCGCCCAACCCATCGCCGCAGAGTCCGCCCGCCGCATCGAGCTCGGCGCGCGCTTCGCCTTCTGAACCTCAACCGCACCGAACCACAAAGGATCGCCGCTATGCTCCCCAACTTCGCCCGCACCCTCGCCACCGCCGCTCTCTTCGCTCTGCCCCTTGCTGTGACCGCGCAGACCGCTCCCGGCGGCTCCGGAACCACGCTTCCCCTCGCCGGCGTCAATTACCGCTACTGGCCCGAGCAGATCGTCCAGTGGGTCGGCCCCGAGCTGCCGTACTCCATGATCGTCGCCAGCATCGACGACCGCAGCAAGCCCGCTGTTTACGATGTGCAGCTGATCCCCCGTCCCGCCGGCCGCCCCGTCCACTACACCAACTCCGCCCAGCAGCTCGCCATCCTCCAGAGCACCGGCCAGGACGCCCATCAGGTCGCCATGCAGTTCGATGGCCCCTCCGATCCGGAAAAAGGCGCGCAGTACATGCTCCGCTTCAACACAGAGAAAAACGTTCCCGTCGTCTGGCAATTCGTCCTCGGCACCGACGTCACTGAGCAGGGCAGCGGCCTCTCCCCCGTCCCCGCGCCTATCCCCGTCCTCATGTACCGTGAGCAGGGCGGACTCGCCGATCAGGGCACCGCGCTCCAGATCGGAGGCGTCACCAGCGCCGCCGACGTCTGGAAGGAAATCGCGCAGCCGCCCTACTTCGTTCCCTATCGCGGCGCGCTCTCCACCGGCGTCCACATCCTCGCCTTCGCGCCCGGCGACACCACATGGAAATCCGCCGCCGGCTCTCTCACCAACTCCAACGGCAAAACCCTCGCCCTCGCCACCGCCGGAGCCGATACCACCCTCACCGACAACGCCCTCGCCGTCTCAGAATCCATCGCCGGCTCGCCCGGGTCGATCGCCCGCGTCACCTTCGCGCCCACCGGCGTCAAAGGCAATCACTCCGTCAGCCTGCAGTTCTCTCCCGCGCTCGCGCCCGGCAGTCAGAGCAGCTTCGAAGTCATCGCCGGCAAAAAAACCAAAATCGCCGCCGGCTCCGTCCAGGAATCCTCCGGCCCCGCGGTTGCCGAAACCTGGTCCTTCACCACTCCCGACTCCGTCAAAAACCTCACTGCCAAAGCCACCGCCTCGCTACAGCAATAAGCAGAATCAATCCGACCGCCCGGGTCTCCCCTCTCAGACCCGGGCCTGTTGCCTCTCTCGCACACAACACCTCTCCGCCATCGCCCCTCCCCCCTTCAGGTCATACTCCGCCCCCAAACCCAAAGGTAGCCTGTTGATTGGGTTCCGCTGCATTTGAGGTCTTTCCATGAAGTTCTTCCGGCATGAATACATCCTGCTGGCGGCGTTCCTCGCCTTCGCCGCGACGTATCTTTCCCTTCGCGCCCAGCCCTTCTCCATCGACGCCGCTATCGGCGCCACCTTCACCGTCGTCGTCTTCGCCTATGCCATTCGCAAACGCGGCCGCCGCCTGTTTCGCGGTGAAGAAGCCCGATCCCTCGCCGAGATCCTCTTCGCTCACCTGGTCTGCGTCACCACCGTCGTCCTGATCCTCAGAATCGGAATGTTCGCGTCCACCCTGCCCGCCTGGCTCACCTTCCCGGTCATCGCGGACCACTACGGACGCCTCGGCCCCAGCGTCTTCCAGATGCTGCAAGGGATCGCCATCTCCTCCCTCGGTTATTGCGAATGGCGCATCCTCATCTCGCCCCGCGCAATCGATCCGGAAAAAGAAGAACGAAAAGCCGCCATCGCCATCTGGAAAAAGGCCGAGCTCGAGGCCCAGCGTATGGACGGCCTCCGCCTTCCCTAAAAATCAGCCCCGCAAACAGCCCCGCAAACCCACCGCCTCCCATCACGCCGCCAGTCGCGGTGGCTTGCCGTGCCCGTTGCGTTCCCCGCTCTCTTCGCCGTGCTCTTCCTCGCCCTCGTCCTTCTCCCTGCGCGCCCGCTTCGTCTTCCAGAAGCTGTTCTGCAACCGCGCCGTCTCCCGCGCCTGCCATTCCTCCCGTTGCAGCTTTGAGTCGTGCAGCGACATCTCCTCCACCCGCGTCGCTTCGATCCGCCGCACCCGTTGCCACGGATAAATCTCGCTGCCCCGAATCAGAAACCCGGACTTCGCCCAGGCCTTCATCAGCTCGCAGACCTTGCTCTTTACATCGTGAGTGTCTTCGAACGGCAGCAACTCGAACGAGTCGCCCGACTCCAGATGCACCGTCACATACGCCACCAGAACCGTATCGCTGGCTGCCCCTGTTTCTCCATTCTCATCCGCCATCGTCATGCTCCTCATGAACGTCGTTCATAGGAATGAGATGCGCCGCCCGAGCACACAAGTGACGGCGAATTGCCAGCCCCGGCGCACCGCAGCGTCCTGAAATGGATCACTCCGTCCGCAGCGCGGACAGAGGATCGATGCTGGCGGCGCGCCCCGCAGGAGCAGCTCCCGCAGCCACAGCAACCAGCGCCACTCCGGCCACAGCAAGAAGATACGTCGCCGGGTCGAGCGGCTGCACCCCATAGAGCGACGAGGCCAGCGCCCGCCCCGCCACCACAGCAAGCGGAAAACCCGCCACCACGCCCACAGCCGTCAGCACCAGGCTGTCCCGCAGGATCATCCACACCACCTGCCCGCGCCGCGCCCCCACCGCCATGCGTACCCCGATTTCCGCCGTCCGCCGATTCACGCGGTACGCCAGCGTTCCATACAGGCCGGTCGCCACCAGCACCACCGCGAGAAGTCCGAAGAACTCCGCAAGCCTGGCGAACAGAAGTTGCTGCGCAATCGTCCGCTCAAACTGCCTGCGCTGCAGCGTCGGCTCGATCAGCGGCGCGTTGGGATCGAGCTGGGCCACAACTTTCTGCACCGACGGAAGAATTGCCAGCGGATCGGCGCCGCGAACCCGCATCTCCACCGTCATCTCGCCTTCGCCCGGCCCCTGCTCGTAGTCCCACCAGGCCATGGGGATCGGCGTCTCGTCCATGCTGCGGTATTTGTGATTCGCGACAACGCCGACGATGGTGAAGTCGTTCACCAAATGCCCGAGGGCGCTCTGGTTCGGAAAATAACGCTGCGCGAGCAGCTCATTAACAACAGCAACATGATGCTTCGAGCCGCCGTCGGCGTCCGTGAATTCGCGCCCGAGCAGGATCGGGACCTCCAGCGTGTGGAAGAAGTTCGGGCCGATATCGTTCATGCGCGCAAGCGCGATCGCGCCATCGGGAGTGCGGGCGTCGTGGCCATCAATCGTGAAGCTGGAGTTATTCGACCACCACGAGCCGAGGCGGTCCGACATGACCGTAGTCGACTCGACCCCCGGCAGCGCGCGCAGCCGCGTCTGGAGTTCCCGATAGAACCGAACCTGCTCCGGCTGGTTGTGAGCGACCTGGGGATTGAGCCCGAACACGACCAGGCCCGTGGTGTTCATGCCCAGCGGCACGTTGCGCAGGTTGTAGAGTGTGCGTGTCAGCAGGCCTGCGCCCACCAGCAGGACGAGGCACAAAGCCATCTGCAACGTGACGATGATCTTGCCGACCCGCGATTTTCCCGCGTCGGTGTGCGCGGTTGCGGCATTCGTTTTCAGAGCCAGCTCCGCACCGCCCGAGATCGCAGTCCGGAACGGCGCAACGCCCAGGACAATCGCACTGAGCGCGAGCACCGCACACGTGAAAAGCAAAACCGTGCGGTCCGGTGCAAGGCTCGATTCGATCAGAGCCCACCGCGCCAGAACGCGCGTGGCGAGAATCGCAAACGCCCAGGCAAGCGCGCCGCCGGCCAGCACCAGCAGAACCGACTCGGTCAGCAGCTGGCGCAGAAGTTCCGCGGGTCGCGCGCCCAGAGCGAGCCGGAGCGAAAACTCACGCTGACGCGCCGCGTTGCGCGCCATCAGCAGCATGATCAGGTTGGTGAGAGCGATCAGCAGCACCAGGCCCACCATCGCCATCAGCATGCGCAGCGGTTTGCTGTACTGGTCTTCAAAGCCCGCGAATGCCTTCGGATCGGAGAAGCGGAGGACCACCGGGTGTTCGCCAGGCATCGGATTGCCGAGCCCGATGCGGGCCGCGCCCGCAAAAATGGGTTGCAGTCGCGCCGCCGCCTGCGCGCGGCTCACCCCGGGGGCGAGCCGGCCCATCAGGCGCAAACACCACCAGCGCGGATTGTCCTGGTAAAGCTTGCCGTTTTCCGGGGCATTGCCCAGCACGTTGAGCTCCGGCCGATTCTGCAATGGAATCCAAAAGTCGGTGGAGTGCGTGGGCTCGACGCCCTCGAAGCCTCGCCCCGCGATGCCAACCACCGTGAAGGGAACACTCTTCACCACCATCGCGCTGCCCAGAACGGCGGGATCGCGATCGAAACGCCGCGTCCAGTAGTCGTAGCTCAGCACAACGACCGATGCGCTGGTGGATTCGTCTTCACGAGTGAACCCGCGCCCGCGCACGATCGGAACGCCGAGCCCTGAGAAAAAATTGCCGGAAACCATATCCGCCTCGGCCTGTTCGGGAAGGTTCCCGATCCGGATGCCCACCTTATCCGTCGACAGAAGCCCGACCGCCATCACGTCGCTCAGGGCTCCCGTGGGTTGACGAAGGGCGCGATACACGGCGTACGAAATCGTCTCGTTGGAATCGATCGTGCCGGTGCCGTTCGGAGCGCCGGACGTCTCGAGGTAAACCACGCGCTGCGGATCGGCGACCGGAAGGGAACGCAGCAGCACCGCATTCATCACGCTGAAGACCGCCGTGTTGGCGCCGATGCCCAGCGCCAGCGTCAGCACCGCGGTGATCGTGAAGCCGGGGCTCTGGCGCATCGAACGCAGGCCGAAGCGCAGATCGCGCAGAAGCCGGTCGAGCCACGCCCAGCGCCCGCGAAGATAAAAGCTCTCCTGCGCGGCGCGAACGTTGCCGAAACTCCGGCGCGCCCGGAAATGCGCTTCATCGGACGAAACACCTTCCTCGCGCAGCTCATCGGCTTCGAGTTCCAGATGCGAGCGAATCTCTTCGGCAAAATCGGCTTCCTTGCGGCGACGGAACATGATCAGACCTCCTCGTTTTGCGGCCCGGCGTTGAGGATGCGGCCCATCGCTTCGGTGAGTCGGTTCCACTCCGATGTCTTTTCCACGAGCTGTGCGCGGCCCTTCGGAGTGAGCTCGTAGAAGCGCGCCCGCCGGTTGTTTTCGCTCACCCCCCACCGAGCGCGAATCCACTTCCTGTCTTCGAGGCGCTGCAGCGCGAGATAGAGCAATACGTGTTCAGCCGAGTAGACGTACATAACACC
>CAVPCB010000145.1:0-3641 GCA_963702285.1 uncultured Acidobacteriaceae bacterium
GGACCGCGAGCACTACCTCACCGCCCCCGCCTCCGGACAGTGGGACGCGTTGACCGAGGCTGCCATGGCAGACAGTCGCAGGCCGACCACGGCTGGCAGACCAAAGCCTCACTCCGGATTCGCGCGCCCTCATCAAGCTCGGCCTCGGACCTCAGCCCGACGCGGCGAATGCCATACCAGCCCAAACATCGGCTTCCGGTTCTTCAACCCTTCCTCCTGCGCCGGGCTCCGACTCCCACGCGGCCGCCTGCACCCTGCCGCCACCAACACCATCCAGAACTAAGCCCCACGCGTACTCGGCGCGTCCTCGCGAACCGGCTTTTAGGCTAACCGGTCCTCCGCTGACCGCTTCTGAGCCGACCGCTTCAGAGCCGACCTGCTTCTCGCTGACCGCTTCTCAGCTACCCTCAAACCATGCCATCCACCACCACCCTCCGCGTCCGTTAGGACGGAAACCGACCAGACGGGCGTCGCTTACTACGCCAATTACTTCATCTGGGCCGAAATCGCCGCGTCGAGCTGCTCCGCCAGCTCGGCTTCGAGTACAAGCAGATGGAGCTGGACACAACTGCCACCTCCCTGTCGTCGAAGCCTCCTGCCGCTACAAATCCCCTGCCCGCTACGACGACCTGATCACCATCGAGACGCGCGTCTCCGGCCTGCGCACCTCGGTCATCAAGTTTTCCTACCGTCTGTTCACCTCACGTCCCGACGATCCCGAGCCCATCCTCCTTGCCGAGGCGGAGACCGTCCACGTCTCGGTCGACCGCAATATGCAGAAGTGTGCCCTGCCCGAGCCGTACCTCTCGGTGATCCCGCTCCAGCCTGGACGAGTAAATTCTGGGTGCGTCTTCTGCGCCGCTGAGTTGAAGAAGCGCAACGCCCCGGTCCATGCGTTTACAATCAACACGAAAAGACGAGGCGCCAAACTCTAAGCTAAACTCCGAACTCTGACCATCCCTGGAGGAACATGAGACCCGCTTCCCCAATCCTCGCCGCCGCCCTTCTTGCGCTGACCACCATGGCCCTCGCCGGTTGCGAAACCGGCCTCGGCAACAAAATGCACTCGCAGTTTGAGTCCGTCTCCGACATCGCGACCACTCCCCACCGCGATGCGAAGTATGCGTCGATCTCGACCGGCATCCCGCCTGTCCCCGGCTCACCCACCGCCGCCGGACCCGATGGCATGCAGCCGTTCAATGACGGTCAGGCGCGCGTCGACCCCGGTTCGGAAAAAGGCTTTCCCATTCTTATCCTCGGGAGCAGCCGCGGATCGCTTCATCCGCCAGTAGGCGATCGCGCTACTGCGCCTCGATCGCATTCAGCGGGATCAGGTGAAACTCCGCCGATGCCGGCACCTGTACCAGCGGGGTTTGCGGACCCTCCCAGTACAGGGCCGGGCCTCCCCACGTCGGGCGCCGGCTCATTCTCGATCCCCGGCTCCAGCTGAATCCGGATCCGGTGCACTCCCGCCTGGAGCGCCGCGCTCACTCGCACCGGCTGCACCGCATCGCCCAGTGAGCCGCATACCTGAATCCGCAGCTCCGGACTCCGCGCCGGCGGCAGATCGTCCAGCGTCACCGTCGCCTTGCGGCTCGTCAGCAGCGTCAAGGTGTAGCCGCCGTCGGAGGGAATGATGAGCCATCCGTCCCATTCGGCAACCGGCAGCGGCGGACCGTGCCACGGGTGATCCACTCCGGCCTCGCCCTGCAACGCCGGCACGACCCGGTTCGCTACCACCACGCTCCGTGATGCCCAAACCTCATCGCCTCCTCGTGTCGCATGCAGCAGAACGCGAAACCTTCCCGACCCGTCGAGCAGCGTCCCCTCGGCATCCGGAAACGCATGCTCCACCACGGCACCGTCGCCGCGCGCCCCATCGCCAAACAGCCACTCATACCGCCACCCCGCGGCCGGAGCCGTCACGCGAAACGTGACTTTCTGCCTCGGCCGAATCAGCCCCGGCGAATAGGTCCAGCTAGTATCGGTCGGCCCCGGCCCATACTCCACCGGCGCCACGGCCCCCATCCACCGCTTACCTCAACCGGAACATCGGCATCCCGCGCCGCAACCTTTCCCCCAAACCGCACGCCATCGAACACCACGCCGCTCACCGGCCCCGACACCACCGACGGCACCATCCCCACGCCATCCATCGCGGCAATGTTCCGGAACACAACCCCCTGCACGCCCGGCGGATTCACCATCCGCAACTGCGCCAGCGAATAGAAATCCTCCAGCCGTATATCTTCAAACCGATAATCCGTGTGCGATTCGCGTCCATCCGCGTCGGACCATATCTCCACAAACCCAAACGGCACCACACATCCGCCAAACCCCGAATGGATCACATCCAGATTCCGCAGCGTGACATGTGCGCTGCGAAACGTCTTCTTCGGCCACCCCACCCGCAGCGTGTTCGAGATGCTCGTGGACACCACCGAATCTTCAATCGTGATATTGGCCACGTCCGCACCCGGCGCCTTCATGGCCTCGTCCGTGTAGCCGTCCCAGTTCCCCTGGATCGCAAAATCATCGTCCGACGCGCGGATGAAGCAGTTCCGCACCGTCGTGTCGCCGCTCCCGATCCAGTCCAGCCCATCCTGGTTCGCGTCGTGCGCCTCGCCCCCGATCACGTTCACGTTGTACAAGCCGATCCCGTGGCTGCCGGTCATCTGCACCTGCCACGTCCGGCTCCGCGTCACGCACGTGATCCCGTCGATCTCTATGTCCCGCGCGTGATCCATCGTGATGCAGTGCCAGGCCGGCACATGCCGCCACCCGGAGTCGTCCAGCGGATCCTGCGGCCCGTCGTAGATCA
Source organism: uncultured Acidobacteriaceae bacterium (assembly GCA_963702285.1). Classification (GTDB taxonomy): domain Bacteria; phylum Acidobacteriota; class Terriglobia; order Terriglobales; family Acidobacteriaceae; genus Palsa-343. Next base: position 2,822 of record CAVPCB010000145.1, read on the forward strand.
CCATGCCCCGCCCAAACACCCGCACATCGTGAACCTGCCAGAAATTCAGCGACCCAAACACCACCGCACCCGGCGCAAGATAAATCCGATCCCCCGACTGCGCAGAAATATCCTCTTGATGCACGCCAGGCCCGTAATACCGCACACCCGCCGCTCCCAGCGCCCGGCTCCCAGCTCCCAGCTTTACGTCCGGCGGACTCCCCAGCAGGAACAACATTTCAGCGTCGGCAAAATGGTCGCCCGGCCGCGATACCGAGAACTTCACCGGCCCAGGAGTCCGAAACGTGATCGTTGCCCCGCGCCGCACCGGACGAATCCCATACCGCATCGGCTGGATCTCCACCCCGCGGTCCCAGAAGTGCGCATCGGCCGCGCGCACCGAGACCACCGCCGGACCATCCACATCGAAATTCAGAAGGTAATAACTCGAGCCGCATGCACCACCGGCGTCCGATGCCCATCGATCGTGACGATGAACTCGCCCGACCGCACTTCCTCAGGAATCGGCGCAATCGAAACCCGGGTCGCCGCGAAAGCCTGCGCGCAACCCGCCAAAACCAGCATCGCGCAGGCGATCCATCGACTCATTCAGCGATCGGGACCCCTGTTATCTCCATCGGCCAAAAGCTCGCTTTCAATCGCTGACCGGTCCTCTGCACCCTGTGACCTGTACCCTGCGCACGCTGTCACATGACGGCCGGCGCTTTCACCCCCATCCACCCCAGACACCGCACCAGCTCCCGCTCCGTCACCGCCGCCGTCGCCAGCAGCAGCGCCTTCCGCGCCGCATCTCCCTCACTCAAAATGTGGTGCAGCCGAT
>CAVPCB010000146.1:0-12998 GCA_963702285.1 uncultured Acidobacteriaceae bacterium
GGATCCTTCACCTGATTCGGATCGGTGATCAGCACGCGCTCGCCATTCTGGTACACGATGTGTGCCGGTACCCCAACAACAGTCGAGTTGGGCGGCACATCGCGCAGCACGACCGAGCCGGCGCCCACGCGCGAGTTCTCCCCAATACAGATGTTGCCCAGCACTTGCGCATTGCTGCCGACAAAGACGCCGTCGCGCAGCGTGGGATGCCGCTTGCCCCGCTCGTGGCCGGTGCCGCCCAGCGTCACGCCCTGGTAGAGCGTTACATCGTCGCCGACGACGGCCGTCTCGCCGATCACCACGCCCGCGCCATGATCGATGAACATCCGCCGCCCGATCGTCGCGCCGGGATGAATCTCAATTCCCGTGAGCAGCCGCGCCACCTGCGAAAGAAAGCGCGCGATCAGCCGCAGCCTGGCCCGCCAGAAACACGAAGTAATCCGCTGCATCCACACCGCATGCAGTCCCGGATAGCACAGCAGCACCATGAACCGCGAATTGGCCGCCGGATCGCGGGCTAGTATGGAGTCGATGTCTTCGCGGAGGTGGGCGAACATGAAGAAAGCCTACAGCGGATAGCCGCCCACGGACAGCGCCGCGTCCATCTCCCGGCTCCCGGCTCCCGGCTCCCGGCTCCCGGCTCCCGGCTCCCGGCTCCCGGCTAAACCGCCTCCGCCTTCAAACCCTGCGCCTCATTCCGCAGCGTCTCAAACAGCACCGACGAAATATACCGCTCGCCGAAGTCCGGCAGCACCACCACGATCAGCTTGCCCGCGTTCTCTTCGCGCCGCGCCACCTGCAGCGCCGCATGCGCCGCGGCCCCTCCGGAAATGCCCACCAGCAGACCCTCCTCCAGAGGCAGCCGCCGAGCCATCGCGATGGCTTCGTCGTTCGTCACCTGCACGACCTCGTCGATCAGCTTCGTGTCCAGGATCTGCGGAATAAAACCTCCGCCGATGCCCTGAATCTTGTGCGGCCCGGGCTTGCCGCCGGAGAGCACCGCACTATCCGTCGGCTCGACCGCGACGATCCGGAACGACGGCTTGCGCCCCTTGATGTATTGGCCCACGCCGGTGAGCGTGCCGCCCGTGCCCACCCCCGCAACCAGAATGTCCGCCTGCCCTTCGGTGTCGTTCCAGATTTCCGGGCCCGTCGTGTCGAAGTGAATCTTCGGGTTCGCCGGATTCTCGAACTGCTGCAGCATGTAGCCATTCGGCGTCTGCTCAAGAATTTGTTTCGCTTTCGCGATGGCGCCGTTCATGCCGTTCGGCCCGGGCGTGAGCACCAGCTGCGCGCCGAAAGCCAGCAGCAGCACACGCCGCTCCATGCTCATCGTGTCCGGCATGGTCAGAATCAGCTTGTACCCCTTCACCGCCGCAACAAACGCCAGTCCGATGCCGGTATTGCCGCTGGTCGGCTCAATCAGAACGGTCTTGCTGGGGTGGATTTTGCCTTCACGCTCCGCCGTTTCGATCATCGCGAAGCCGATCCGGTCCTTCACGCTGTTGGCTGGATTCGAGCCTTCCAGTTTAGCCACGACCCGCGCATGGGCGCCGGCCGTGACCCGGTTCAACTGCACCAGCGGAGTGTTGCCGATCAGATCGATAACGCTGTTGGCGATCTTCATGTGGATGCTCCTCGACGGAGAGAATTTCCTGGGGCCTCCAGTGTAGATGCATCCGGTCAACAGCGGACTCAGCGGCTGTGGGGAACCGATCGCCGCGCGGGTTTTCGTTTCCGCGAATCAGGCTTGTTCAGTTGTGCCATCATTTCCTCGATAGTTGCTGCCCGACAGACTTCGCCACGCTCAGCAGCCACCATGGCCGCCCGCGTCCGGCGGTTGGGGATCCCTGAAACTTGCCTTCGTGACATGACTGAATTATCCCCCGCCCAGCTTCGCCAGCGCCACTCCCGCATGCAGTCTCCGCTCCAGATGCCGCTCCAGCGCCTGCGTTGCAAAACGCCGCAGATCCGCTGCACGCCCCGCGCTCCATTCCTCTTCGGCGAAGGCCGCAATCGGCGAATGAAAGATTCGCCGCGCCAGCGCCAGCGACTCGCCCGCCAGAATCCTGCTCGACGCCGTCTTGTCCCGCCCGCACACCAACCCGTCGGACTGCGGCTGGAACCAGGCCGGCCCGTCGCCGAACGCCTGCCCGCACACCGTGCAGTGCGTCAGGGACGGCATCCATCCCACCAGCCGCGTGATCCACAGCGCGAAATACGTCACCGGCATCCAGATGCGATCGCCCCGCGTGTGATCCAGCACCGCCAGCGTCAGGCGAAACACCGCTTCATGCGGATCGTGATCCGGCATCGCCTCTTCCAGCACCTCGGCATAGAACGCCAGCGCTGCCGCGCGCGCGTAATTCACCGGATCGGACAGCGGCGACGCAATCACCTCGCACGCATCCAGCCGGACCAGGTCCTGCTTCGGATTCTCGACGTAGCTCGCCGAGACAAACGTCATCGGCTCCAGCGCGCCGCCGAACCGGCGCCGCGATTTGGCCGCCGCCTTCGCCACGCCGCGAATGCGTCCGTAGCTGCGCGTGAACAGCGACACGATCTCGTCGGCCTCGTGCACCGGCCACTTGCGAAGAACGATCGCCTCCGCCTGATATGCAGTCGCCATCCGCTCTCAGATTATTCGCAGACCGCCCTTCCTGCTCCCCGCTCCCAGCTTCCGTCCCTTTTATCCACAGTCTCTCCATCTTTCTGTGAAGATTTCCTCCCGCCGTGCGCGATACCCTGAATAAGAATTGCTCAGCCTAATTGTCTGCGCTGAAAATCCCGCCGCCTGGGGCGCGGATCACCGCTGTGCCTCGGTCTCGCCGCTCGCGCGGCAGCAACACCCACTCCAATCGCGTTTCAGAGGAGAAGCATGTCGACGGAATATCGGAATTTCCTGGCGCTCTCGTACGAAGAACTCGAGGAACTGAACCTCAAAGCGAAGGATCAGCGCAGGAAGCGCGTCGCGCTCGACAAAATTCAGGAAGAGCGGCTGAAGTACCTCACCGACCAGAAGGGCATCAAGGCCGTCACCGTGCTCTTTTGCGATCTCGAGGGCCGGCTGCACATGCTGGACTATGACAAGAAATTCCTGCTCAAGAGCTACGACAACCTCACCTTCGATGGCTCGTCGATTCGCGGCTTCACCGCGCAGCGCGAGAGCGACCTGCGCCTCGGCATCGACTGGGGCTCGTTCTTCTTCGCCCCCGCCGACATCTTTGGCGCCGGCAAAGTGCTTGTCTTCGGCGACGTCATCGATAAAGGCGGGACACCCTACGGAGGCGACACCCGCGGCCTGCTCAAGACCTTCGCCAACGAGCAATTCAATAAGCACGGCTACACGCTGAATGCGGCCAACGAAATCGAGGGCTTCCTCTTTGCCGGTCTCAACGCCGAGCGCAATTTCCAAACCACCGGCCACTTCGATTACGTGAACACCGGCGGCTACTACCACTCCCTGCCCGGCGATCCGCTCCGCACCTTCATCGACACGGTCGCCGAAGTCCAGCGCGCCATGGGCTTTGAAAACGAGAAGGACCACCCCGAGGTCGCGCCTTCGCAATTCGAAATCAATTATGGATACGGCGAAGTCGTCGCCGCCGCCGACCAGATTCAGATCTACAAACTCGTCTGCCGCCAGGTCGCAACCCGGCTCGGCATGACCGCCTGCTTCCTGCCCAAGCCCGTCGTCGGCGTCAACGGCAGCGGCATGCACACCAATGTCTCGATCAGCAAAGACAACAAGAACCTCTTCTGGGATCCGAAGGGCGAAGAGAAGCTCTCGAAAGCCGGCTGGGAATTTCTCGATCGCATTCTCACCCACGGCAACGACATCTGCCTGCTGCTGAATTCGAGCGTGAACGCCTATCGCCGCCTCGACCCGCACTTCGAAGCGCCCAACCAGATCAAGGCCTCCGCCGTCGATCGCGGCTCCATGATCCGCATTCCCATCGGCAACGAGCGTTCTATGCGCGTCGAAGTGCGCTCTGTCGCGCCCGATTCAAACCCCTACCTCGTCATGCTGTCGGTTTTCAAATCCGGCATCGACGGCGACACGTCGAAGATCGCCAACCTGCGTCAGGCCGAGCGCTATCTGCCCGACAACATCTACACCGCGATGGAAGATTTCCGCAACGCCAGCTGGACCACCAAACTGCTGGGCGAGGACGTGAAAGGCCGCTACGCCGACCTCAAGCAGGCCTCGGCCGATCGCTGCCCGCGTCTCCTGGGAACCTTCGTCAAACCGCCAGGAAGTGCAGTTCCACCACGAGGTCTACAACCAGTTCCTCTGGAACCAGTTTTAGAACTCGCCCTCCTGGCGCGTTCATTACAGCAACAAAAGAAGAAGCCCCGCTCAGTCGGGGCTCCCTCTTTTCTATGACGTGTTTCGAACCTACGACCCCACAAACCGCGCATACAAACTCCGCGCCACCGCCACGTCCGTCGTCCCCTGAATAATCGCCCGCCCATCCGCGAACAGCGTCAGCGTGTGCTCGCCGCGCCGAAACCGCAGCAATAGCTCATTCCGCTGCACCGTCCCGTGCGGACGAAGCCGCCCTTCCATCTCCGCCAAGGTCCACCGGACGCGAGCGCTCGTGGATCTGCACCGAATTCCGCCCGCACAGAGTGATATGCGGCCGCCCTTCTCCCCGCAGATGAGCAAAGTCGCGCTCTCCGCAGACGACGCAATCCCCGCGCGGAGCCCCCGCCTGCACTTCGCTCCATTCATTCGTCCACAAATCGCAGGAGAGCAGCGTTCGCCGCATCTTGTCTCGCGCCCCGACAATCCACTTCAGCGCCTCGGTCACCTCAATGGACGCGGCCAGGTTGACGGCCGTGTTCAGAATCCCCGCCGTGTCGCAGGTCTCCACCACGCCCCCCGGCGGTTCAGGAAAAATGCACGCCAGGCACGCCGTCTCCCCGGGCAAAATGTTCATCGTCACCGCATACGACCCCACCGCCGCTGCATAAATCCATGGCTTTCCCTGTTCCACGGCGTAGTCGTTCAGCAGATACCGCGTCTCAAAATTGTCGGTCGCATCCAGAACAATCTCCGCCCCGCCCAGCAGCTCGTGAATATTCCCCGGCACCAGATCCGCAATCCGAGCCACCACCCGAACCTCACCATTCAGCGCCCCGATTTTCCGCCGCGCCGCCTCCGCCTTGGGCAGCGACTCCCGCGCGTCCGCCTCGTCGAACAGCACCTGCCGCTGCAGATTGCTCTCCTCCACAAAATCCCGGTCGATCAGGGTCAGCGTGCCGACCCCGGCTCGTGCCAGCAGCCCGGCCGCCGCCGCCCCGGTCGCCCCTACTCCTACGACCGCCACATGGGCCCGCTCGATCCGGGCCTGGCCCTCCGCGCCGATTCCGGCAAAGAGCACCTGGCGCGAATACCGCTCAGCGACGGTTGGAGACGAGGCAGCCATCTGGTCAGTAGTATAGAAACTTCACCGCTGCCGGATGCTGTCACCACTTTGATCCGGCCACGCTGCCGCCGAGTTCGCATCTCACTTTTCGAGAGCGAAACCCGGAACCGTCGGAATGGCCTGCGCGGAGAAACTTAGTCTGGCCAGCCGGTGTTCGACAGCACAGCGGTTCTCTGGTTTTTTGCCACAAACAGGCTTTTCCGGTGCGGAACGAGGGGCGTTTGGGTTCGACTGCATTTCCTGGTTTTCGAGAACAAAGGCTACGGGACCGAATGAGGCCGGTCAATTCGCGCCTTGCCGCCCGGCTCCCGCAGTTGCTGGGCAGTGTTGTCGTGTTCCTCGCGTTCGCCGCGCTGCCGCTGCACGGCCAGCAACCCGTCAATCCCACTCAACCCGCCACGCCCAGCTCTCCTGAGCAGCAGCGGAAAAAGACGCCCCCCGTCGCGCCGGGCAGCGTTTTGCCGTCCTACAACTCCACCAAACAACAGACTGCTGTCAAAGTCCAGGCCGTTCCCACCTCTCCCAATCTCGAGGGCTGGGCTGGCCGCACCGTCGTCGCCATCCATTTTGAAGGCGTCTCCCAATCCGTCCTCGACCCGCTGCCCGCCGAACTGGAACAGCAGCCCAGCACCGCCCTCGATCCCGTGAAAGTGCGCGCCAGTCTGCGCCGGCTCTATGCCACCGGGCTCTACAAAACAATTGCCGTCGACGGCGAGCCCCAGGACAACGGCATTGTGCTGACGTTCAAGGGCACGCCCACGCTGTTCATCGGCCGGATTCTCGTGCGTGGCGTGAAGAACAGCCACCTCAACAACCAACTCAACTACTCCACGCGGCTGATGCCCGGTACTCCTTACACCGATCAGAAGATGGATCGCGCCGAGCGTTTTCTGCAGCAGGCCCTGCAGCAAAACGGCTACTACCAGGCCACCATCGTGCACCACACGGCCGTCGACAAAACCAATGCCGAAATCGACGTGCAGTTCAACGTAACGCCCGGAAAGCAGGCCCGCGTCGGTGACGTCGCCGTGCAGGGCGACAGCGGCATGACGGTTCCCGCCTTTCGCAAACAAGCCAAACTCAAGTCCGGATCGAAGGTCAATCTCGACACCGTCAGCCGCGCTCTGAGCCGCGTCAGGAAGCGTTACCAGAAGCAGGAGCGGCTGGAGGCCAACGTGAGCCTCGCCTCAACCCAGTTTCATCCGCCCGCCAATCACCTCGACTACAACTTCGATGCCGACCGTGGGCCCATCATCAAAATCGTTGTCGAAGGAGCGAAACTCAGCAAAGGCAAAGTCAAAACCCTCGTCCCCGTCTATTCCGAAGGAACCCTCGACGAGGACCTGCTGAACGAGGGCAGCAAACGCATCCGCGACTACTACCAGCGTCAGGGATACTTCAACGCCAAGGTCACCCACTCCACCGATGCGAAGGATGGCGTCACGCACATCGCCTACGACGTGAACCTCGGGCCCCGCAACCGCATTGAGGCGGTCAATATCCAGGGCAATGGCTACTTCGGAGCGTGGCTTCTCAAGGAGCGCATCAGCGTCCAGCCTGCCTCCCTCTTCATCCGCCATGGCATCTACAGCCAGGCCCTGCAGGAAGCCGATGTGGATGCGATCACCGCCCTCTATCAGAGCAACGGGTTTACCGACGTCAAGGTCACTCCTGAAGTTCATGAGGCGCCCCACCAGCCGAACAAGAGTCGAGAGAAGCCTCATCGTCACCTACAACATCGTCGAAGGTCCGCAGAAGAGGGTCGGCGAATACAAAATCGACGGCATAACTCCTGCGCAGCTCGCTGCCATTACTCCCCGGCTCGCCTTGCAGAGTGGCCAGCCCTACTCCGGCAATAACCTCACCCAGGACCGCGACACCGTCCTCGGCTACTTCCTCGACAACGGCTACGACCACGCCACCGTCACGCTGCGCCAGGATCCCTCGCCAAAGGACAAGAGTCTGATCGACGTCGCCATGAATGTGGTGCCCGGCGATCAGATTTTCATCCGCAAGGTGATCTACAGCGGCCTCAAATACACCCGCCTGAAGACGCTGCAACCCGATGTCCTCGTCAAGCCTGGCGACCCGCTCGATCAGACCAAACTGCTGCAGACCCAGCGCGATCTCTATAACCTCACCCTGTTCAATCAGGTCACCACTGCGGTCGAGAATCCCGGCGGCGAGGAGCCCCGCAAAAACGTCCTCATCCAGTTCGATGAAGCCCGCCGCTGGGATGTGACCTATGGCGGAGGCTTCCAGGCCCAGACCGGAACACCCAGCACCAACTGCCCCAATCCCCTCAGCCTGATCGAACTCGGCATCAACCCATCCACCTTTTCCTGCAGCCCCAACGGCAAATTCGGCGTCAGCGCTCTGGTCGAGCTTGACGTTTCCCGCATCAATCTCTGGGGCCGCAACCAGTCCCTCAATTTCAAATCCCAATACGGCTCCCTCGAAAAGATCTTCACCGTCAATTACGCCGCACCGCGCTTCTTCGGCCACCCCAGCCTCGATTTCTCCCTCGGCGGCGGCTATATCAATGCGCAGAACGTGATCACTTTCGCTTCCTCCACCTCGGAGGGCGACCTGAGGATGACGCACCACCCCAATCTCAAAGACACCTTCATCTATCAGCTTTCCTATCGCCGCGTGAAGGTCGATCCCAACACCATCCAGGTGGCTCCCAACCTCATCCCTCTGCTCTCGGAGCCGGTGCGCGTTGGCGGTCCGGAATTAACCTGGATCCACGACACCCGGCGCCCCGAGCCGCTCGACGCGCAGTCCGGCATGTACAACAGCGTCCAGATATTCGCTACCGACAACGTGTTTTTCTCCTCCGAGGCGAACTACGTCCACTTCGATTGGTCCAACGCCACCTACTACGGCCTGGGCAAAGAAAAGCGCTACATCCTCGCCCGCAACACCCGCTTCGGCATGGAACGCGTCTTCGGCGAGGACAAATACGAAGCCATCCCGCTCCCCGAGCGCCTCTATGCGGGCGGCCCGGAATCGCTGCGCGGCTTTCCCCTCAATGCCGCCGGCCCGCGCGATTCCCTCACCGGCTTCCCCATCGGCGGCGCCGGCGCGTTTGTCAATCAGACCGAGCTCCGCTTTCCTAATCCGCAGTTGCCGTACTTTGGGCGTTCGCTCGGCTTCATCGTCTTTCACGATATGGGCAACGTCTTCAATAACTCCTCCGATATCTGGCCCAGCCTCATTCGCATCAAGCAGCCGCACAGTTATACCTGCACTAACCCGGCCTATCTCACCGTTGCGGCGCAGCAGCAGATCACCCGCTCCTCCAGCACCAATCGCACCGGCCTGTGCGACTTCAATGACTTCGCCCATACCCTCGGCGTCGGCGCCCGCTATCACACCCCCATCGGCCCCATCCGTTTCGACGTGGGCTACACCCTCAATCCCCCCGTCTATCCGGTGCTGGTGCAATACGGAAAGACGAACGCGACCAACTCCAATAACCTCACCTGCTACCCCAATCCCGATCCCACCAGTCAATCGCCGCCCTGCTACGGTCAGGCCGGACATTTCAACTTCTTCTTCAGCATCGGGCAGGCGTTCTGATGAATCGCTGCGCGCGCATCCCGGCCCTCACCGCGATCCTTCTCATCGCCGCGGCGGCCCGTGCCCAGCAGCCCTCTCCGCAGGCGCCTCCACCTCCGCCTTCCTCGCCCGCCGCTGCCCAGCCGATTGAACTGGATCACGTCGTTGCCATCATCGGCTCCAACGTCCTTCTGCAGAGCGACGTCGAACAGGAGATGCACTTCTCCTCACTCGAGCCCCTGCGCGTGCTGCCCGGCCAGAACACGCCGGATACCGCCATGCGCCGCCTCATCGACCGCACCCTGATCCTCGAGCAGATGAAACAGCAGCAGCAGGCCACCACCACGCCTGCGCCCGCCGTCGCGAAATCCCTGGCGGAGCTGAAGAAGCAGATCCCCGCCTGCGAAGAAGCCCACTGCCAGACCCACGAAGGCTGGGTTGACTTCCTTGACTCCAACGACCTCACCGAAGATGAAGTGCAGCAGCGCTGGAGCCAGCGCATGGCCATACTCGATTTCATCGATCTGCGCTTCCGCAGCGGAATTCGCGTCTCCCAGGACCAGATCGCGGCGTACTATCAGAAGACCCTGGTACCCGCGCTCGACAAGGACAACCAGAAGGCTCCCCCACTGGCCGATGTCTCCGGGCGCATCCGCGAAATCCTCCTCGAGCAGCAGGTGAGCGGCCTGTTTCAGGACTGGCTTGGGAGCCTCCGCGACCAGGGCAACGTGCAGATCGTCGATCCGGCCTACGGCGCCGATCTGGAGACGAAGCCGGCGACGGGGGAACAATGAACGCGATGCCGCAATCGACCGGCGAACCCGAGCCCACGCACCGGGAGTCATCGCCTCCCCCGCCGCATCCCCACCGGGTCCGCAATCTGGTGGCATTCGGCGCTCTGTGGACCGTCGTAATCCTGCTCGCGATCCTCGGCCTCGTCGCGTGGGTTGCCAGTACCCCGGTGTTTCAGAATCGCGTTCGCCGCACCGTCGTCGCGGAACTGGAAAAATCCACCGGCGGCCGCGTCGAGCTGAAAAAATTCAGCTGGCGGCTCACCCATCTGGAATTTGAAGCCGACGACCTCACCATTCACGGCCTCGAAGCACCCGATCAGGTCCCCTACGCCCACATCGATCGCCTCTTCGTCCGTCTGCAGATCCTCTCCTTCTTCCGCGCGAAAGATCGGCCTGAACTACCTCGAAGGCGATCATCCCGTCGTTCATCTCATCGTCTATCCCGACGGCTCCACCAACCAGCCGAAGCCAAAACAAGCTTCCACCGGCAACAGCACGAACGAAATCTTCGACCTCGCCATCGGCCGCACCGTCATCGACAACGGCGTTGCGATTCTGAACCAGCGCGCCATCCCCTTCAACCTCACCGCCAACAATCTCGCCGCGCAGATCAGCTACGTTCCCCTGCGCGACCACTACGTCGGCACCCTGCACGCTGAGGACGTCGTCGCGCAACGCGGCGCCGACATCCCCGTGCACTCCATCGTCGACGCGTCGCTCGACCTCGGCCGCAACGCCGCCACCCTTGTCTCCCTCACGCTGCAAAGCGGCCCTCAGGGTAAAAGCCAAAAGACCGTACTGCGCGCCTCCGGGAGCCTCAACAACTTCGCCGCTCCGCAGTGGCAGTTCACCATGAAGGGCGCCATCGACGCGCTCGAGGTACGTGCCCTCACCGGCACGCCGGGTCTGGCAGGCGGCACCGCGCAGCTTGAAGCTACCGGACACGGCGCCGGCCAGCAGTTTGTCGTCGACGGCAACGGGCGCATCAGCGGCGGCGCGTATCGCACCGGAACCGTCAACGCCACTGGCATCACTGCGGACGCCGTAGCCCACGTCACCCAGGACCAGATCGCCGTCACCGGCATCCATGCGCGCCTCGCCACCGGCGGCGTCATGACCGGCGACATGCACATCGTCAACTGGCAGGCGTCCGCCCCCGCGCCCAACTCCCAAACCATTCCGAAATCCGCGCAGCAGCAGGGAATCATCCGCACCCGGCTTGCCGGCTTCACCCTCGACTCGATGCTCGATACCGTCGCGCCGCCCCGCTTCCGGCGCCTGGGATTTGCCACCACCGCATCCGGTACCGCCAACATCGACTGGACAGGCAGCCTCGCCAATATGGTCGGCGTTGTCGACGTGAATCTCAACCCGCCTTCCACACTCGCGCCCAATGAAGTCCCCGTCACCGGCACCGTCAACGCCGAATACAGGAATCGTGCCGGAGTCGTCGTCATCCACGCCGTCGACATCCACACGCCGGCATCCGAGATTCACGTCTCCGGCAGCATGGGCGTCTACCCCATGACGCGCCCATCGCAAATCGAAGCCAGCCTCGTCACCCGGGACATTGCCGAGTTCAATCCCGCGCTGGCTGCCCTCGGCATCTCCGTGCCCGGCCAACCCACCCCGATTCCCGCCGAACTACATGGTGAGGCGCAGTTCCACGGCGCCGTCACCGGCAACCTCCGCTCGCCGGAGTTCAAAGGCCATCTGCAGGCCACCGACTTCAACATCGCCGCGCTCGGTTCCAATGCCACAGCGACCCAGGCCGCCAGCCGCATCCACTTCGACAGCCTCTCTACCGACGCCGCCTACCGCGCCGGTTCGCTTTCCGTCAGCCTCGGCACGCTGGTGCAGGGCAAGACCACCATCGATTTCTCCGGCGACATCCATGGGCGCGCCAGTGAACCCAAATCCCTCTTCGAGGACTCCTCCTCCATCCACGCCAGCGTCCAGGTGAAGAACGCCGACCTGGCCCAGTGGATCGCCCTCACCGGCAAAAACTACCCCGTCTCCGGAACGCTGAACCTCCATGCACAAACCGACGGCACCATCGGCGATCTCGACGGCACCGGACAACTCACCCTGACCGGCGGATCGCTTTACGGCGAACAATATAAGTCGCTGGCCACCGATGTGCAGTTCCGCGGAAAAGACGTCAACGCCAACAACCTCGTCTTCGCAATGGACGGCGGCCGCATCACCGGCAACGCCGGCTACAACTTCACCGAACAAACGGCGCACGTCGACCTGAGGGCAGCGGCTTTGAACTGGCCCACATCAAGCGTCTCGAAAACCACCAGTACCCCGTCCTCGGCACCGTGGACTTTACCGTGAAGGGCAGCGGCACGCTCGATAATCCGGCGCTCCAGGCGAGCGTGCACGTGCGCAAGCTCGAGCTGGCCCGCGAATTCAACGGCTTCGTCGATGCCGACGCCCACACCCAGGGCCGTGCGCTCCAGCTGCACGTCGCCGCGCACCTCAATTCATCCACGCTCGACCTCACCAGCGAGACCCAGACCGCCGGTGACTACCAGACCCGCGCCACCCTGAACATCGCTGGGTTCAACATCGATCCGCTGCTGCGCACCTTCAGCGTCACCGGAATCCGCGGCAGCTCCTCCATCGCCGGCGCGGTCACCGTCTCCGGCCCGCTGCGCCGTCCAAAGCAACTCAATGGCGACCTGCGCCTCAGCCAGCTGGCCATCACGCTCGAAGACGTTCCCATCCACAGCGACGGCGCTGTCCACGCGACGCTGCGCGACGGCACCTTCAACATGGACCCGCTGCACATCGTCGGACCCGATACCGATCTCGTGACCGAAGGCTCCCTCGGCGTCTTCGAGAAGCCGCGTCCTATCCACGGCAGCGCCAAAGGATCCATCAATATGTCCCTGGCGCAGACCCTCGATACCGACATCATCTCCTCCGGCCACGTCGACTTCGGCATGAACGCCGAAGGCACTGTGGAAGATCCCGATCTCACCGGCAACGTGAAGTTCACCAACGTCAACGTTGCCCTCGAGGACTACGTCAACGGCCTCAGCCGCATGAACGGCGAGCTGGTCTTCGATCAGGACCGCCTCGACTTTAAGAACGTCACCGCCTACAGCGGAGGCGGCCTGATCAAGGTCGGCGGCTTCGTCACCTATCATCGCGGCCTCTACGCCGATCTCACCGCCGACGCCAAAGACGTCCGCATTCG
>CAVPCB010000147.1:0-4324 GCA_963702285.1 uncultured Acidobacteriaceae bacterium
GATTTGGCGATCCGGGGGGGTCTACCCCCTGGGATGTCCTTGATTCTGCTGGCGGCCTACCCCCTCCCAAACCCCCACGGATTGGCGAGTTGGTACCTGGCGTTTGGCGGTGGTCCGGGGTGCCTGTCAGGGCGGGCTGACCTGACCTCCTTCGCGGGCTCGGCTCGAGCCCTGGCGGTATTTCGTTGATTTTGGGGGTCTACCCCCTGGCCTGTGCTGTGCAATCAACAACATCCGGAGGGGTCGACCCCCTCGGTATTGTCGAGTTGGCTAACATCGTTTCTTGTGGACTGGTTCGTTCTGCGTTTTGAGCCCGCTAAACGCAAAAACCCTGTGCGCCGAAGGGTCGTCCGGTGGACAGAGCTTTCCTTCTTCTCAGGGTAGGGCGGGGCGGAGAGTGAGGGCAAGAACAATCGTGAGGGCGGACGGTACGAAGGTGATGGGTGGCGAGGAGAGGGTTTTGGGGGGATACTTCTGGGTTGCCGACCACCCAGACAACAACACCGAGAGATGATGCTATGGGCTTCGGTTGCGGGGCTGCATTGAACCGGCTACTTCTCAAGACGCAGGCTGACCTGGACCAGTCCGCCCATTCGATACAAGCGACTGGATTTCCATCAATCCCGTCCTGTGCGCGAGAGATTGCGAACTCGGGAACGCAGCAAAATATTGCACGGTTAGCATATGAAGAACCAGGTATCCCAGGGTGGCGCGTCATGTCCCATCGTAGAAGCCCATTGAACTTGCTTCCGAAGCACCATCATGTACGGTTTCCATTGGCCAATAAATGAGAAGCTTGCACGTCGAGAGGGCGTCAACGGCAGCCAGGGTCTTTATTCCTGCCTCTCTAAGAAGTTCCGAACGTGTTTCGTTGATCCACGAGATTGCTCGACGGTAGGAATCGTACTTTCTCTCAGCCCAGGGCTCAAACGGCTGGGATTCGTAAGACCAGTCAGGCACGTCGAGAATGGAGAAGGGATCGAGTGCGGGCGTCCGCGAAATGGTTTATGGGAACACCACGTCAAGGCCTCGGCGATGACCAATGAGAGCGCGGGCGACAGATCACCGTTCGCCAAGATGGACTCCTGAGCAATAGTAGCGAAACTGGAAGGTGCGTCCTCCCGATTAGGCTGCCGTATCACCGGCACCGGGAAGTTTCGGCCGTGGATGGCCCGGGCCTAAAGGCCGTTTTTATAGCGAGGGCATTCCCACGGGCTGAAGCCCGTGGCTTTACCGTCGCCCGCTGGTGTGACGCTCAGGATAGACGGGATGGCGGGTCCTACCGGCTCTGAACGCATCACCGGTCTTCCGGAAGTTACGTCCGGCGCGGGACTGCGGTTTTGAGAAAAGCAGCCGCAGGTCCCTCCGCTGCGCGAAGCTTCGCGTCGGGATGACAACGTGCATGGGTTGCGGGCCGAATCACCGGCACGCGGGAGTTTCGATCGCTGGAATTTCTTCGGCTCGGAGGGCGGCCGATCGCAGACGCGCCGCTGAGGCTTTCCGGAAGTACCTCCCTCCTGCCGGTCGGGTTCTGACTTTCTCGCCGCTGCCGTGCCGCTGCATATTAGAGTGATCCTTGATTCGCTCCGCCTCCAACCCGCGTCGCGCGAGGGCGCGCTGAATGTCTTCGCCGTCCGCACCCAACCCTTCGGCGTCAATCCGCTGGCTCCGGCTGTCGCACCCGTGGAGGACGTTCAACCCACGCCCTGGGTTCCGGCGGCCAATCGCTGGATGATCGCCGTCTCGGTGATGACGGCGACTTTCATGGTGGTGCTCGACTCGTCGTGTCGGCGGTGGCGCTGCCGCATATCGCCGGCAATCTTTCCGCTTCGACCGATGAAGCAACGGGTGATGACCAGCTAACTGGTATCGAACGCGATCATGTTGCCGGCGACGAGCTGGTTCACGGGGCGGATCAGGCGGAAGCGGCTGCTGGTGCTGTCGATATTGTGTTCACCGTCGCTTCCCTGCTGTGCGGGCTCGCCCATCAACATGCCGACGCTGATCCTGGCGCGGGTGCTGCAGGGCATCGGCGGAGGAGGCATGCTGCCGCTGGCGCAGGCGATTCTGCTGGAGAGCTTTCCGCCGCGCGAGCACGGCACGGCGATGGCGGTGTACGGCGTGGGGATCGTGGTGGCGCCGGTGATTGGGCCGACGCTGGGCGGATGGATCACGGATAGCTACTCGTGGCGATGGATCTTCTACATCAATTTGCCGGTGGGGATTCTCGCGCTGTTTCTGGCCGGCTTGTATATCGAGGATCCGCCGTACATTCGGCGGAAGCTGCAGGGGGCGATCGACTATCTGGGCTTCGCGCTGTTGGCGGTCTGGCTGGGCTCGCTGCAACTGGTACTCGACAAAGGCCAGGAATGGACTGGTTTGGCGCGGTGTGGATTCGCTGGATTGCGCTGCTCTCGATCGCTGCGTTCATCACTTTCCTGATGCGCGAGCTGCGTGCACGCGACCCGATCGTGCAGCTGCATGTGCTGCGCAATCGCAACTTCGCCACGGGCACGCTGATCACAGCGCTGTTCGGATTTGTCCTGTACGGCATCACGGCGTTGCTGCCGCTGTTTCTGCAAACGGTGCTGGATACCCGGCACTGGATAGCGGACTGGCCGTAACCCGCGCGGCATCGGCTCCATGCTGGCCATGCTGGTGGCCGGCGGACTGGCGGTTCGTCTGGACGGCCGACTGATGCTCGCCGGCGGCCTGTGCATCTTCGGGCTCTCCACCTTCATGCTGAGCCACGTCAACCTCAGCATTGGGATTGCAGCGGTGGCGGTAGTCATCATCAACGGATTTGGGGGCGGATCACTTTTGTGCCGCTAACGACGATGGCGATGGGGCGGCTGCGGCGCGAGGAGATCGGCAACGCGTCGGGGATCTACAACCCGATGCGGAACATTGGCGGATCGGTGGGGATCGCGACGGTGACGACGCTGCTGGCCCGGCGGTCGCAGGTCCCCAGAATTTTCTCGCCGGGCACGTCACGGCCGACGCGCAGGTGGCGGCGAACACGGTGGCGGGGGTGGCGACGCATCTGGCGGGATCGGGATTCGATGGGTGGGACGCGCACCGTGCGGCGCTGGGCGCGCTGTATCGGATGGTGGAGCAGCAGGCGTCGCTGCTGGCGTACGTGGATAGTTTTGCGGTGCTGGGGTATCTGGCGCTGTTCTCTGTGCCGTTGGTGATGATGTTCAGCGGGTGGGGAACAGGCGGTAGGCGGTAGGCGGTAGGCGGTAGGCGGTAGGCTGGGAGCTGGGAGCTGGGAGCTGGGAGCTGGGAGCTGGGGGACTGGGAGCTGGGAGCTGGGAGCTGGGAGCTGGGAGCTGGGAGCTGGGAGCTGGAGCTGGGAGCGATTAAAACAGAGCGGGGACTTCGATTGAAGTCCCCGCGTGGATTTCTGTTCCCTGCCGCCTACTGCCTACTGCCTACCGGCTATTGAATCATGCCGCCCATTTTGTCGAGTTCTTCGCGGACGTATTTCAGGCCGTGCACGCAGCGCTCGAATTCCTGGAGAGGCGGGCGAAGAGCGGCGCTTCGTCGCGGTACTCGAACAGGTCGAACGCGGCGACGATGGAATAGCTTTCCTTGCCGGTTTTGACCATCTCGACGAAGCTGGCGTCGCCGGTGTGCCTCCACAGCTGGGTGGATTCCGGATACATGCCGGTGGCGAAGAGGGCGTAATCGCCGATGTGGCGGCGGACCTTGCGCTCCTCGTCAAAGGAGGAGGCGGCTCCGAAAATGGGGTCCGAGGCCTCGATCATGGCGTGCAGATCCTTCAGGGTGTGGCCCTCGGAATCGCGCAGGTAGAGGTTCTCCGCGGCGGTGAACTCGGTGAGAAGGTCGCCGACATAGGAGGTCATCTCGGGGTCGTCGATGCCGGTGTGACGGTGATAGCAGCCGGCAACGACTTCATGGAACAACTGGCGCAGTGGATCGCGTTCGGAAATCATCGTCCTCCCGCACTTCTTCACCCAGCGCCGGATTGGAGAAAGGGCTTGCCCTGTTCCTCCTGCTCCCACCCGCCTGAAGAAGCTCGTTGTTGTCGATGATCGGCATTGTGAAGCATTTGTTGCGCCATACAAGAGCTAATGGTGTTACACCGGGTGAACTTCTGGCAGTCGGGATGCCAATTGCGAACCTCGCTAAAGATCCTTGTAGTTTTCGCGGCCAGGTTACCTTCATTTTCGGGGCGATGGGGCGGGGGGAAATGCGAGCCGTCGCAGGGGAAACCCACAGGACATCCACAGGAAACGCACCGCCTGCCCTTCACGCCAGGAAGGGAACGTCAGGCCTTCAGTGACCCTCTGTTGCGACG
>CAVPCB010000148.1:0-11796 GCA_963702285.1 uncultured Acidobacteriaceae bacterium
GAGTCGGCGGTTCAGGGGGTTTCACCCCCTGGGATGGGCAGCAAAACGGTTGACGCACATGTCAACCTTGTTGCCTCATCGGGGGGCGCGGGAGTCTTGGCGCACCCAGGAAGAGGGCTAGATGATTGTCGAAACTAAGAATCCTTTTATGGGGCGGGACACGGAACCACCTCCCCAACCAAACCTGTCGGCGGCAGTGGTGGCGTTTCGTTCTCTTCTTCAATCTCTGGGTTTTGATCAGTTTCGTTGTAAATGTCGCATGGGGTTCCAGTGTTAAGATCGCCGGAAATCATCGTGCAGTAGTGCGTCCAGTGCTGCACCCCGAAGGCGTCTCGGTAGCGAACTTCTCCCCAAAAATATTGGACCAAGGTTCTGGCCTGCAGTGCGGCGATATAGATTTTTCGTCGATCATTCAGGGTTCCCGGAGGGTCGTTAGACCAATCAAAGGTATCAGTGAGCGGGTAATGCTGTGTGGGAAACAAAGTCATAGCCCTCTTCCAGTGGGCGGCTGCGTCATAAACGATGTCGGACAGCTTCAGTACATATCCAGCGGGTTTAGTGACTCCCGCCGCTCTACCGAAAACGTCAACCGCTGGACTTTTTCCGACGTTCGTCATCCTTGCCGTGCTTTGCATGGGTCCCGTTCCAGTAATGGCATACGTTATGTCTCCAACGCCAACCCAAGCCCTTTGGTCGGAGCGAGCGAGAGTGGCAGATGCGCGGAGAGATTGACGCGCCGTGGCCTCATTTGTCCGTCGAGCCAGGTCGGCCAAATTAGCCTGCCGCTCGTTGTTGATTTGTGTTCGCAAAGGGTGCGAGACGCAATATCAGCCGCATTGTAGGCGGCATCGGTGCTCTTCTTGATTTCCCAAAGAGTCCCCAGATATATGAGCGCGATCAGAGTAGAAACGTAGAATCCAAGTCGAGTCCATCGAAGCATCGCACGCTGATGGGTTTTTTCTTGGTCGCGCTGGGCTTCAGCGGAAGTTCTCTCCTGTTTGTATCCAGGATCACCGAAACGATGGAGGGCCATGGTATTTCCCCGAGCTTCTGTTTTGCTGCTTCCTCACTATGCTTTCTGGCGGCTTCCTGATTTTGGAGAGATTCCTTAATCGCACTCAAACCGGCGCGAAGTGCTTCGGCGAGAATCTTTATGGCTTTAAACTCACTCGGCAGCATAATCGAGCCAACCAGGATTTTCGGAGGATAATAAGGACAGATGAAACACGAATATCACGAAGGACCGAAGGCGGGGGAGAATTTCGAGCGGCTGGCGCGGGCTGTGTTTCAGACTCCCCGAAGTGGAGAATCCGAAGAGGCCAGCCCGCAAGCCTACACGCCGCAAAAAGACCGGCAACGACAAGGGCTAGAATGGTTCCTCTTCCCCCGTCCCTGCCTCGGGCGAGTGGTACGCGTCGGCGTCCTTCCCGGTCAAAGTGGCATAGGTGAGCCGTTTCCCGGCAACCTGGCTCATCAGGAAAGCGAACCTGTCGGAATCGTTCAACGCGTTGTCTTTTGTGGCCCGATTGTTGAACCTGAAAACTTGCTCCGTAACGTAACGGTCAAGGTGGAAGGGCTCCACTGCGACGTAGGTTCCGCGCAGACCGCGTTTCAGGAGACTCCAGAAGTTCTCAATTCCCTGAGTGTGAACCTCGCCTCTGACGTACTCCCGAACATGGTTTACCGTGTCATGAATGAACTGCTGTGCGGGGAGCTGATCATAGGCGCTGGCTTGATCCGTGTAGACCGTCGCTCCCTTCGTGAGATTGTCCAGAATTTCGTTCTGGAGCGTTTCGCGTTTCACGTTCGGGACTACCTTAGCGCGGACCTGGCGCGTATCGCGGTCCAGCATTCCCATGACGGCGACTTTATTGGTGCGCTGTGTGATCGCGTGCTGGAGCTTCAGACGACGGCTGTTGTGCATCCTCTGCGGGTTCGGACCAACGAATGTCTCATCGATTTCGACAGGCCCACCCTCATTGCCGCCGATATTCGTAGCGTCAGTGTTGCGCATAGCTTCACGAATCCGATGAAGCATAAACCATGCCGAGTTCTGGCGGATGCCAAGAGCCTTCGCCAGTTCGTAACTGCTGATCCCGTTCTTGCAGTTGGCCAGCATCCAAATGGCGATCATCCATTTGTCGAGTCCGAGGGGCGAGTCTTCCATGACCGTTCCCACTTTGACCGTGAATTGCTTCTTGCAGACGTAGCAGAACCACAGGCGACGCGTCTTCACAAACGAGTGCTTCGCCTCGCCACAGCGCGGGCACGTCACGTTTCCACCCGGCCAGCGATACTCCACAGCCGTCTTGAACGTGTACTCGGGATCGGAGAATTTCACAATCGCTTGCTGAAGAGTTGTGGGAGCGGCGTCCATGCCTAAAATAGTACACTTCGCTCACATGTGTGTCAAGCGTTTTATGGCCCTGGGATGTATATGATTCTGCTGGTGGCCTACCCCCTCCCCAGCCCCCATGGATTGGCGAGTTGGTACCTTGCGTTTGGCGGTGGTCCGAGGGCTCTCGGGCGGCGTCTCTCGATCTTCTTCGCGGGCTGGCTCGAGCCCTGGCGATTTTCGTTGATTGGGGGGTCTACCCCCTGGCCTGTGCTGTAATCAACAACATCCGGAGGGGTCGACCCCTAGGTGTTGTCGAGTTAGCTAACATCGTTTCTTGTGGACTGTTTCGTTCTCCGTTTTGAGTCCCTAAATGCAAAAACCCTGTGCGCCGAAGGGTCGTCCGGTGGACAGAGCTTTCCTTCTTCTCAGGGTAGGGCGGGGTGGAGAGTGAGGGCAAGAACAATCGTGAGGGCGGACGGCACGAAGGTGATGGGTGAGAGGAGAGGGTTTTGGGGGGATACTTCTGGGTTGCCGACCATCCTCCAACGACAGGAAGTTCCTCGCCACTTATGATGTAAGACGAAACAATGAACACTGAGAGAAGGCCATGGTGGTCAGCAAGTGGAACCGGAATCCTGCGACTTCTGCTGGTCGTTTTCATCGGGGGGTGGGCGGTAGCTGCTGTAGTTTATGCGGGTGAGTTGATCGACCGCAACTGGCTCACACCGAGTGAGAGGAGCGCCGGGGTAGAGGCTTTGAAGGATGTGGATGCTCTGCGAAATTCCAGTGCGCTCGATGACGGTGCCCGCGACGCACTGATCCAAAAGGCCGAGGCCGCCGTCGCTAGGACTGACAAAGTAGCCTTCACTTTTCGAGACCATTGGGTTAGCGGAATGCTGAGTACCGATCTCCACCTCGTGAAGGTGCAGCAGAAGCTTCAGCGAACAAGACAGCACGCTGCAGGTGAGGATGCACGGAAACTGCAGCGTCTGACTCCGATTGAGACACTCGGCGCTGACTCGGACGAGAGGCTGAGACGAATACTTGGCGTCAGCAGGTAGCAAAGGCTGAGGGGTAGCGTTGTGGCCTCTGTGCTGGGGTCGGATTCCGGATGAATCACCGGCATCCAGGAAGTTTGGGGCGTGGATGGCCCGGGCCTGAAGGCCGTTTTCATTAGCGAGGGCATTTCCACGGGCTGAAGCCCGCGGCTTCTACCGTCGCGCCGCTGGTGCGGCGCCGGAGGCGTGGATGACCTGCCTGCCATCGAATCGCCGATTTCCATGGACCGCCTCCTGTGCTCACCTCCTAATATCCCCGAAGAGCTAGAGGCGGCGGACCATACCAATTAGCTTCGATCGCTGGAATTCCTTCAGCTCGGAGGCCGGCCGATCTGAGACGCGCCGCTGAGGCTTTCCGAAAGTACCTCGTTCCAGCCGATCGGGTTCTGACTTTCTCGACGCCGCCGCGCCGCCGCATATTACAGTGATCCTTGATCCCCTCAGGCTCCAACCCACGCTGCGCGAGGACGCGCTGAATGTCCTCGCCGTCCGCACCCAACCCTTCGGCCGCCAATCCGCTGGCTCCGGCTGTCGCACCCGTGGAGGACGTTCAACCCGCGCCCTGGGTTCCGGCGGCCAATCGCTGGATGATCGCCGTCTCGGTGATGACGGCGACCTTCATGGTGGTGCTCGACTCGTCGGTTGCGGCGGTGGCGCTGCCGCATATCGCCGGCAATCTTTCCGCCTCGACCGATGAGGCAACGTGGGTGCTGACCAGCTATCTGGTATCGAACGCGATCATGTTGCCGGCGACGAGCTGGATCACGGGGCGGATCGGGCGGAAGCGGCTGCTGGTGCTGTCGATTATTGTGTTCACCGTCGCTTCCCTGCTGTGCGGGCTCGCCATCAACATGCCGACGCTGATCCTGGCGCGGGTGCTGCAGGGCATCGGCGGAGGAGGCATGCTGCCGCTGGCGCAGGCGATTCTGCTGGAGAGCTTTCCGCCGCGCGAGCACGGCACCGCGATGGCAGTGTACGGCGTGGGGATCGTGGTGGCGCCGGTGATTGGGCCGACGCTGGGCGGATGGATCACGGATAGCTACTCGTGGCGATGGATCTTCTACATCAATTTGCCGGTGGGGATTCTGGCACTGTTTCTGGCCGGCTTGTACATCGAGGATCCGCCGTACATCCGGCGGAAGCTGCAGGGGGCAATCGACTATCTGGGCTTCGCGCTGTTGGCGGTCTGGCTGGGCTCGCTGCAACTGGTACTCGACAAAGGCCAGGAGTCGGACTGGTTCGGCGCGGCGTGGATTCGCTGGACTGCGCTGCTCTCGGTCGCAGCGTTCGTCACCTTCCTGATGCGCGAGCTGCGTTCGCGCGATCCGATTGTGCAGCTGCATGTGCTGCGCAATCGAAACTTCGCCACGGGCACGCTGATCACCGCGCTTTTCGGGTTCGTCCTGTACGGCATCACGGCGTTGCTGCCGCTGTTTCTGCAGACGGTGCTGGGATACCCGGCACTGGACAGCGGACTCGCCGTGAGCCCGCGGCATCGGCTCCATGCTGGCCATGCTGGTGGCCGGCGGACTGGCGGTTCGTCTGGACGGCCGACTGATGCTCGCCGGCGGCCTGTGCATCTTCGGGCTCTCCACCTTCATGCTGAGCCACGTCAACCTCAGCATTGGGATTGCAGCGGTGGCGGTACCGTGCATCATCAACGGATTTGGGGGCGGACTCACCTTCGTACCGCTGACGACGATGGCGATGGGGCGGCTGCGGCGCGAGGAGATCGGCAACGCGTCGGGGATCTACAACCTGATGCGGAACATTGGCGGATCGGTGGGGATCGCGACGGTGACGACGCTGCTGGCGCGGCGGTCGCAGGTACACCAGAATTTTCTCGCCGCGCACATTACGGCCGACGCGCAGGTTGCGGGGAACGCGGTTTCGGGTCTGGCGGCTCATCTGGCGGGATCTGGATTCGATGCGTGGGACGCGCACCGTGCGGCTCTGGGGGCGCTGTACCGGATGGTGGAGCAGCAGGCATCGCTGTTGGCGTATACGGACAGTTTTGCGGTGCTGGGGTATCTGGCGCTGTTCTCGATGCCGCTGGTGATGCTGTTGAAGGAGCCGGTAGGCGGTAGGCGGTAGGCGGGAGCTGGGAGCTGGGAGCTGGGAGCTGGGAGCTGGGAGCTGGGAGCTGGGAGCTGGGAGCTGGGAGCTGGGAGCTGGGAGCTGGGAGCTGGGAGCTGGGAGCTGGGAGCTGGGAGCTGGGAGCGATTAAAACAGAGCGGGGACTTCGATTGAAGTCCCCGCGTGCATTTCTATTCCCTGCTGGCTACTGAATCATGCCGCCCATTTTGTCGAGTTCTTCGCGGACGTATTTTAGGCCGTGCACGCAGCGCTCGAATTCCCTGGAGAGGCGGGCGAACAGGGGCGCTTCGTCGCGGTACTCGAACAGGTCGAAGGCGGCGACGATGGAATAGCTTTCCTTGCCGGTTTTGACCATCTCGACGAAGCTGGCGTCGCCGGTGTGCCTCCACAGCTGGGTGGATTCCGGATACATGCCGGTGGCGAAGAGGGCGTAATCGCCGATGTGGCGGCGGACCTTGCGCTCCTCGTCAAAGGAGGAGGCGGCTCCGAAAATGGGGTCCGAGGCCTCGATCATGGCGTGCAGATCCTTCAGGGTGTGGCCCTCGGAATCGCGCAGGTAGAGGTTCTCCGCGGCGGTGAATTCGGTGAGAAGGTCGCCGACATAGGAGGTCATCTCGGGGTCGTCGATGCCGGTGTGACGGTGATAGCAACCGGCAACGACTTCATGGAACAACTGGCGCAGTGGATGGCGTTCGGAAATCATACGTCCCTCCGCACTTCTTCACTCAGCGCCGGATTGGAGAAAGGGCTTGCCCTGCTTCTCCTGCTCCCACCCGGCTGAAGAAGCTCGTTGTTGTCTATGATCGGCATTGTGAAGCATTTGTTGCGCCATACAAGAGCTAATGGTGGTACACCGGGTGAACTTTCTGGCAGTCGGGATGCCCAATTGCGAACCTCGCTGAGATTCCTGTAGTTTGCGCGGCCAGGTTACCTTCACTTTTGGGGCGATGCGGCGGGGGGAAAGGCACGGCGTTGAAGGGAACGCACAGGACATCCACAGGAAACGCACCGCCGGACCAGGAGCTCAGGGCTCAGAGTGAAGTCTGGACGGCTTGCGGCACTGATTCAGCATGGTCGTTTCCGAGTTTAGTCCTGACGCAGGGCTTTCAGGGGATCGATGGTGGTGGCGCGGCGGGCGGGGATATAGCAGGCGAGCAGCGCTAATCCTGCGAGAAGAAGCGGTGCGCCGATGAGCAGGCGCGGGTCGTTGGTGCCGAGGGAGAAGGCGTCGGAGAAGACAGTGGTGATGGCGGTGAGAGCTTTGGCGAGGGCGACGGCGCCGAGGAATCCGATAACGGTTCCGACGGCGACCAGGGTTACGCCTTCGCGCAGAACAAGGCTGAGCACCTGGGACTTGCGCGCGCCGAGAGCCATGCGAATGCCGATTTCCTTGCGGCGCTGAGCGACGGCGTAGCCGGTGACGCCGGCCAGTCCAATGGCGGAGAGGATGAGTCCGAAGAGGCCGATGCCGCCGAAGGTGCGGAGCGCAGAGCGAATGGAGGCGCGGATGAGCTCCAGATATTCGCTGAGAGACTGCACGTTGAAGAGGGTGATCTTGGGATCGATGGAGGCGACGACGCTGCGCACGCCACCGATGGCGTCCTCAGCGGAGTGGCCGCGGGCGACGATGACGATGCCGCCGCCGGGAGGCTGGGCGAAGTCATGGCGAGTGAGGGGAACATAGGCGATGGCCTGGGTCATGCCGCTGGCATCTTTGATGTCGGGGACGACGCCGACAATTTCCCATGTGCGGCGATCACCGCGGACGTGCCGGCCGATGGCGTTGCCGCTGCCAAAGAGGGCACGAGCCGCTTTTTGACTCAGCATGAGCGGCATGGGCGGGAGCGCGGCACCGGTAGAGGTGGCGGGGCCGCTATCGAGGCGCTGATCGCGGTCGTCGAATTCACGGCCGGCAAGGATGGGCTCGTTGAGGACGGCGAAGAAGTGGGCTCCGATGGTGTGTTTGAGGGTGCCTTTCTGCACGGGAGTGGCGGCGTGCGCGTCGTCAACGGTGAGCTGGAAGTCGTCGTCGTCACCGGGAAGGTACGGCGGCTGGAGGGCGAGGGCGAAGCTGGTGATGGAAGGCGTGCCGCGGAGGCGATCAGGCAGGCGCTCGAAGAAAGCCTGCGATTGCGCGGGCGTGTAGCCGTCGCGCACCGGATCGACGCAGAGGAAGACCATCGTCTTCGGGTTGAAGTTGGTCTGGACGCTGTTGCTCTCCATCAGGCCGAGGACGACGAAGCCGGTAACCAGGAGAAGCAGAAGCGAGCCGGCCACCTGGGAGCCCATGGCGAGATTGCGGAGCCCGAAACGCTTGTGGCCGGAGAGCTGGAGCGCCGCGCCTTCCTTGAGGGCGGGGGCAACGTCGGTTTTGGTGGCGTGAAGCGCCGGGAGAATGCTGAATCCGATGCCGGAGACGATGGCGAGCGCGAACGCGAAGAGGGCGGTGTGCCAGTCGACGGAGCGATCCGGGTTGAGGGGTGAGCCGGCGGGCAGGCGCGTGTGGTCGGTGATGGCTTCCAGAGCCCAGGCGAGGGCGAATCCGGCAGTACCGCCGAGGAGGGAGAGCAGCAGGCCTTCGGTGATCATCTGGCGGATGAGGCGGAAGCGGCTGGCGCCGACACCGAGGCGGATGGCGAGCTCTCTGCGGCGGCCAGCGCCGCGGGCCAGCGCCATGGTGGCGAGATTGAGGCAGGCGATGGCGACGACGATGGACATCATCGCGGCGTAGAAGGCGAGGATTTTGGGGCGGATGTCGCGCGGGATCTGCACGCGGGTGCCGGCGCCGAGCAGGATGACGCGTTTGGCTTTGTCGGCCTGCGGAGGAGCGAGGGGATCGTCTTTATCGAGACGCCGGGTGATTCCGTCCAGCGCGGACTCGGCGGCATCGATGGAGACGCCGGGCGCGAGGCGCATGAGGAACTGGAAATCTTTGGCGGTGGGGTTGTGGAGGACGTCGTTGGCGAGCTCGGGCGCCAGCGTGGCGGGGACGGTGGTGGGGACGTAGATTTCAGCGGGACTGGGGTTGAGCGCGCCGTCGAATTTGCGCGGCGTGACGCCGACGATGGTGGCGGTTTGTCCGTTGAGGCGAATGGTTTGGCCGATGACGGCGGGGTCGGCGTTGAAACGGCTGCGCCAGTAGCGATCGCTGATGACGATGGCGGGGGCGGCACCGCTCTTGTCGATGTCGGCACTGAGAAGGCGGCCACGTTGCGGGGCCATGCCGAGGACGGTGAAGTAATCGGGCGAGGCGATCTGGCCGTAGATGCGCTCGGGCTTCGCGGCCGCTCCGGTGAGGGCAACGCTGAACTGCACGTCATTCAGGACGGCGGCGACTCCGGTGAACAGGTCCTTCTGGTCGCGGTAACGCTGGATGTAAGGGAAGGAGGCGGAGGCTTCCGCGGTGACGAGGCGGTTGGGATCGGTGACGCCGGAGAGTGTGCGGGTGAGCAGGGTCCAGGCGGAGGTGTAGAGATTGGTGGTGAGGCCGATGCCGAGGCCGATGGAGAGAATGCCGACCATGGCGTAGCCAGGCGATTTGAGCAGGGTGCGCGTGGCGTAGGGCAGGTCGAAGCGAATCTCGTTCAGGTACTCGACGGGGAGGCGGAGGAGGAGGTCGAGGAGCAGGCGAAGGAGACCGGCGATGCCGTGGCGGCGGGCGAGGTAGTCGATGGCGTCGTCGCCGGTCTGGAGCATTTCGTCGCCGTAGGCGAGCTTGAACTCGTGCGGAAAAGCCAGGGCGAGACGGCGGTAGGCGGCATGCCAGAAGCTCATGGGGTCAACCTCTTTGCGGGGCGACGGCGCGTTTGGACTGAATGGCGTGAACCAGGTCCTGGAGGCGCTCGCATTCCGCGTCGAGGACGCGGCGGCCGAGCGGGGTGAGGCGGTAGTAGCGGCGGCGGGCGTCATCGAACTGGGGCGCGGGGCGGGAGCGGGATTCTGCGATGAGGTCGGCTTCGATGAGGCGCCGGAGCGATCCGTAAAGCGTGGCGGGCCAGAGGCGGACCTTGCCGGTGGTGCGCTCGAGGACCTCCTGCATGATGCCGTAGCCGTGCTGTTCCTCGCCGGCGAGGGAGAGGAGGATATGAAACCACTGCGACTTGAGGGGGAGGAAGGACTGCACGGTCTCGACACGGGCCTTGTCGGTCATGGTCGAGATATATATCGCGTAGTATATATCTTTGTCAAGAGAGAACTAACCCAAGGAGCATCAATTGACCCTGCAGGGGACAATCGGAGCCCGACCGGTTTCGATCCTCGATCAGTGAATCGGCAGGGAGTGTACCGGCGGGGGTGTTGACGGAGGTAGCGGCGTAGCCGGGGTCGCTGCCTGACAAAGGGCGGATTCGTTGTCGCCGGTCATCGCCGAAACCGCGAAGTAGAGTTGTTTTTGAGAGTCTAGCCCGGTGACGGTGTATGGGCTGCTCGTGATAGTGCCGGGAACCAGCGTGCCGTTGGTCTTGGTCACGGGCGTACTTGTGGAGTAGTAGATTTTGAATGAGGGATTCCCGGCCGGAGCCAGCCAGGTGAGCATTACTGCGGAGGGTTCAGGGGTCGCGGTCAGAGCCTGGGGGGCTGAGCCGGCGACGGGCGGAAATTGCGGCTTTGTAGTTACTTGGCTGGAGGCGGCGGATTCAATGGTTCCGGCGACCGAGGTCACGATGTAGTAATAGCTGTTGCCGTCCGTCAGGCCGCTGTCGGTGAATGAATTGGTTTTGACGTTGTGTTGCGATCCATTGGTTGTGGTAACACCGGTGGCAGGGCTGGAGTAGACGTTATAGGCGTCGGCGCCTGAGACGAGCGTCCAACTGACGGTGATCTGCGCATCTCCTGGGCCCGGAGTGGCCTGAACACCGGTGGGTGGGGCGGCGGCTTGGACGCCTTTGGTCTTCGCCACCTGACTGGCGTTGGCCGCGCCAGCTTCGGACTGGAGTTCCTGAAGGCCACCGGGCAGCGTTCCAGCGTTGAGATAGGAAACCAGGTCGCGCTTTACGGCATTCAGGGGATAGGTGGTCACATCGTTAGCCAGGTTAGTGAGGATCTGCGTTCGCATGGCATCCCGCCGGGTTTCCATGGCGAGGCCGATGATGGGAAATGCCTGCTGAGCGAAGAGGTTCTTTTGCGCGGACAGCCCGATGCCGGCAATGCCGGTGCCGAGGGCGCTGAACAGAGTTTTAGTTGCTTTGTTGGTGGCAATGCTGGCGGCGGCCGTCATGCCGAGGGTAAGAGAGTCGCTGCCAATGGCGACGGCGCTTTGGTAGAGGAACAGGTGGTTATAGTAGGCGCCATAAACAACCTCAATCTGCGACATCAGGCCGTAGGCAATGTCATTGCGCTTTTGCTTTGCGTAGGCGAGGTTGGGTGTCTTTGCTGGATTGGTGGCATCTTCGTAGGCAATCAGGTCGGTACAGTAGTCGCTGTAGGAGGAATTCTTCTTCGTCGGGTCGGCGACAGCCGCTTCCGCAGTCGAATCCTTACAGTAGTTATCGTAATAGGAAGCCGGGTGAATAGCGGGCGGATTAGGCTCTGCGATGGAGAAGTGCCGCAGGCCGCAACCGCTGGCGAGTGCCACTACTGCCATGGAAAAAACGCAGAGCGGCGTTCGCAGCGTGGCTCGCCGGATGATCTTCGCACGCATTTCTGAAAACAGGACTGTGGGGTTGAACGTAACTACGGGCGTGGGTTCGCCGCGGACACACGTGGAGCATGGCAGTCCTTCCTCGGTACCGCTTCGGGTCACAACGACGGCGTCCCGGAGGCTTTTTCTGCTCAGGGCTTAGTCGGCGTGTTTCATGCACATCACTACCGCTGACGAGCTCTTACCGGGTGGGTAAAACCAGACTGGGGAGGGGAACGCAGTTACTATTCCATACAATGCTCAACTATGTCAAGGTATAAGTAACTTATAGGCCAGATCTATCGAACGAGGAAAACTTAAGTTAGCGGTTGCGCTGATCTCGGATGCTCTAGGAGTTTGTTGAAATACGTCAACCACGTCGCGAAATGGAAAATCGAATCGCGCCAGAATGCCCGTAGAACGCTTTGCAGGACCTTGGCGAGGGTTTACGTATCCCGATTCCGGCCCCGTTCTGCCCTCCAAAACTGTTTTTCAACAAACTCCTAGGATTGCTGTGAGATGCGGGGTACCCATAGCGGTCGCAAACGCCGGAGTGTTCCTTGGTTACTGATGCAGATCGTTTTCTACAGCATCATCAGAAATGCCGTGAGGTCCGCGGACCCACGGCTTCGGCAATCGGCTCTCCGTCCGATCGAAGACGAACGTCTCCTCCTGGCGGTCCGGTG
>CAVPCB010000149.1:0-77425 GCA_963702285.1 uncultured Acidobacteriaceae bacterium
CAGAGCTCGCGGCGCAGAATGCTGGCGAGGCGTTGCTGGCTGCGGGAGAGTAGGGCGGCCGCGCACGGGAGAGGTTGCGTCGTGTCGGACCTCGAATTCGTGGCACGAAAATTGCGAAGCGATCAGACGTCGGCGGAGAAACGCCTTTGGTCGGGGCTACGCAGCCATGGGGTCGACGGGTTTCGATTCCGGCGGCAGGTCGTTCTCGGCGGATTTGTCGTCGATTTCGCCTGTTACGAGGTAAGGCTGATTGTCGACGTCGATGGCGCGACCCATCGAGGGAATCGAAATCGCGAGAGACCAAAGACGGGACGGGCTGTTGCGGGCAAACGGCAATTCTGTTTTGAGGTTCACAAACGACGAGGTATTTCATAACCTGGACGGGGTTGTTTAAACGATCCGTCTGAGACTGAATGAGTTGAGGCCTCGGTCAACCGGGGAAATCCCCTCCCCCCCTTGTGGGGGAGGGTTAGGGAGGGGGTCGCCACGTGCGGCCGGGGCTTGGCTGTTCGGCGGAGGGAGGCTCGCTTCGAGACCCCCTCCCCGACCCTCCCCCACAAGCGGGGGAGGGGAGGGAACGGAATGGGCAAGGTGACAGGTTTTCTCGAAATCGACCGCGCGGACCGGCGCTATGCGCCCGCGTCCGACCGCATTCGCCATTACCGGGAATTCGTTCTGCCGCTGTCGGAGGAGTCGACGCGCAATCAGGCGGCGCGCTGCATGAATTGCGGCATTCCCTATTGCCACAACGGCTGTCCCGTCAACAACCAGATCCCCGACTGGAACGACCTGGTCTATCGCTCGGACTGGCAGGAAGCCTCGCGCAATCTTCACGGCACCAACAATTTCCCGGAATTCACCGGACGCGTCTGCCCCGCGCCTTGCGAGGCGTCGTGTACCTGAACATCCAGGACGATCCCGTGACGATCAAGACGATCGAATGCGCGATCGTCGACCGCGCCTGGGAACAGGGCTGGATCAAGCCGGAGCCCGCCGAGATCAAGACCAGCAAGCGCGTCGCCGTGATCGGCTCGGGGCCGGCGGGCCTCGCCTGCGCGCAGCAACTCGCGCGCGCCGGCCATGAGGTGCATGTCTACGAGAAGCACGCCCATCCCGGCGGCCTGCTTCGTTATGGCATTCCCGATTTCAAGATGGAGAAGCGCCACGTCGAGCGCCGCGTCGAACAGATGAAGGCCGAGGGCGTCACGTTTCATTGCAACATCAAGGTCGGTCGCGACGTGAGCGCCGCCTCGCTCGTCGAAACCCACGACGCCGTCGCGCTCGCGGGCGGCGCCGAGGCCCCGCGCGACCTGCCAGCGCCCGGCCGCGATCTCTCGGGCGTTCATTTCGCGATGGATTTCCTGCCGCAGCAGAACCGCCGCGTCTCCGGCGAACCGGTCGGCACGAACGAGCCGATCCTCGCCTCCGGCAAGCATGTCGTCGTCATCGGCGGCGGCGACACCGGATCGGACTGCATCGGCACCTCGATCCGCCAGGGCGCGGTGAAGGTCACGCAGCTCGAAATCCTACCGATGCCGCCCAAGATCGAGGATAAGATGCTCAACTGGCCGAACTGGCCGGTGAAGTTGCGCACGTCCTCCAGCCACGAGGAAGGCGCCGAGCGGGATTTCGCCGTGATGACGCAAAGGTTCGAGGGCGAGAACGGCGTCGTCACCGGCATCGATTGCGTGCGCGCGGACGAAAAAATGCGACCGATCGCGGGCAGCGAATTCACGCTGAAGGCCGATCTCGTGCTGCTCGCGATGGGCTTCCTCTCGCCGGTCAAGGAGGGCATGCTCGAGGAGCTCGGCGTCACGCTCGACGCACGCGGCAATGTCGCGGCCGATACGAAGCGCTACGCGTCCTCGCTCGGCAAGGTCTTCGCCTGCGGCGACATGCGGCGGGGCCAGTCGCTCGTCGTCTGGGCGATCCGCGAGGGGCGCCAATGCGCGGCCTCGATCGATCAGGCGCTGATGGGAACGACGACGCTGCCGCGCTGAGCGGTCGACGCAACTCGAGCCGCCCTATCGCGCCTTCGAGCCCTCGGGCAACACGCGCGTGATGTGCCCCATCTTCCGCCCGGGCCGGGTCTCCAGCTTGCCGTAGAGATGCAGGCTGAGATCGGGCTGGGCGAGGATGTCGCGCCATTCGTCGACTTCCTCGCCGATCAGATTATGCATTTCGATCCCGCCGCGCCGCATCGGCGAGCCGAGCGGCCAGCCGGCGATGGCGCGGATATGCTGTTCGAATTGCGAAGTCTGCGCGCCGTCGATCGTCCAGTGCCCGGAATTGTGCACGCGCGGCGCGATCTCGTTGACGATCAGCCGCTCGGCGCCGTCCGCGCCGCGCGCCACGAACAGCTCGACGCCGACGACCCCTACGTAGTCCAACGCCTCGAGGATGCGCGCGGCGATCTCCTTGGCCGCCGCCTCCAGACCGGCGCCACTCGCGCCGGCAGACGCGTTCGCGCCAGGATATGGCGCTCGTGCTCGTTCTCGCAGAGATCATAGGCTGATACCGCCCCCTCGAGGCTGCGCGCCGCGATGACCGAGACTTCCCGCTCGAAAGCGACGAAGCCTTCGAGGATCATCGGGGCGCCGCCCAGCGTGCGATGCACCGCCGGCACGTTCGAGCCCTCGCGGATCATCGCCTGGCCTTTGCCGTCGTAGCCGAAGCGGCGCGTCTTCAGGATCGAGGGGCGGCCGAGTTCGCCGACCGCGCGCATCAGCGCGCCGGAATCCTCGACGCCGATGAAGGGCGCCGTCTCCAGGCCGAGATCGCGCAGGAAGTTCTTCTCGACCAGCCTGTCCTGCGTCGAGGCGAGCGCGAGCGATCCGGGCCGCACCGGCTTGCGCGCGCTCAAGAATTCGACGCAGGCGGTCGGCACGTTCTCGAATTCGAAGGTGATGACGTCGACCGCCTCCGCGAAGCGGGCGAGCGCCGCTTCGTCCTCGTAGGCAGCGACCGTCGTGGCGCTCGCCGCGTCGTGCGCCGCCGCCTCGGCCTCGGCGCGTAGATGTGGCAGCGCAGGCCGACCTCAGCGCTGCGATCGCGAGCATCCGCCGAGCTGACCGGCGCCGAGAATGCCGACCGTAGCGCCGGGCGAGAGGATCACGTCGGCCCGTCGGTGGGGAATTCGGGAACGGCGTCGCGCCGCGCCTCGCGCCAGGCCGTCAGCCGCGCGTCGAGTTCGGGATGGAAAGCGCGAGCACCGAGGCCGCCAGCAGCGCCGCGTTGACCGCGCCTGCCGGCCCGATCGCCAAGGTCCCGACCGGTACGCCCGCCGGCATCTGCACGATCGACAGCAGGCTGTCCTGCCCGGAAAACGCCTTGGAGTCGACCGGCACGCCAAACACCGGCAGCGGCGTGAACGCGGCCGTCATGCCGGGCAGATGCGCCGCGCCCCCTGCCCCCGCGATGATCACTTTGAAACCAGCCGCTTCGCGCCCTTGGCGAAGGCGACCAGCCGATCCGGGGTTCGGTGAGCCGAGACGATTTGCGCCTCGTGGCCGACGCCAGCTCCTGCAGCGTCTCGGCGGCGCGCCGCATGGTCTTCCAGTCCGACTGGCTGCCCATGATGATGGCGACGGGTTTCGGGGACGCGCTCACGGGCGCTCGAGGGGACGAGTTGCGTCGGAAACCATGATCTGCGCTTAACGGAAGGGGTTAGGGCGCGCAAGGCGGGAGCGCGAAGCCGGAGCCCTGACCAGCAACAAAATCGAGGACGAAGGCGCTGCGACATCGCGGCGCCGGCGACACGCCCCAAATCAATGGAGCGGGTTGCGCAAAACCCGCATTTTTTTCCCGCGGTTTTGGAATTTTCAAGGCTTTGGAGGACTAAAAATTTCTGATTGGTCGCCCGGTGGTGGCTGTTGGTGTTGATCGTGATGGGATTGGGATGCGGTTGCGCTATTTCTTTGCTTGCCGAGCTCCCGTCCGAGAACGGCGACGGTGGAGAAAGGTGACTGAATGGTGTGAAGACGACGAGGCGAGCAGATGCAGAAGCCGGTGGTGGCGATTGTGTTTGGGGTGAGCTATCCGACGATCAAAGCGCGGCTGACGCGGATTGCGGGAAGCCTGGAGTTTGTGGAGAACGATCCGAGTCCGCCGCGGGCGGAGGTGCTGGAGCGGCTGGCGCGAGGCGAGATTGGCGCGACGGAGGCGATCCGGGCGCTCGAAGAAATGAAGGGCAGGGAACGATGATTCCGAGTTTGGCGGTCGTGCATGTTCACAATCCGTACTGGCGCTGGCGCGGGGTGAGGCTATGGGTTCCGCTGATCCTGCTGTATCTCCCGCTGCTGCTTTTGTCGCCCTTGATTTTGCTCGTAGTGATGATGACGTGTCTGGTGGGGCACGTGAATCCGTGGCGAGCGATTGCGGCGTTCTGGGCGTTGCTGTGCAGCCTGTCGGGAACCGATGTGCGGGTGAAGGCGGACGGGAATCAGGTGCTGGTGCGGCTGCTTTAGAAACAGGGCTCAGGGCACAGGGCGCAGAACAGAAAATCGGAGACAGGAGCAACGCCGATGAAGGACAGCAGGAAGCAAATTCTGGGAATGGTGATGGCGGGGCGCATCACGCCGCTGGAGGCGGAGCGACTGCTGATGGCCTGGAATGAGGAGCGGGAGAGCCGCTGGGTGTTTGGAGCGTGCGCGGCGCCGGCGGTAGTGAATTTTGCGCATGCGGTATGGCTGCACGTTGTGAGTTCGGGTGGTTGGCATCCGGCCGCGGGGCTGGTGAGCTGGATTCTTGGAGGTGTGCGATGAGCGAAGGACGGAAACAGGTTCTGGACATGCTGGCGGCGGGAAAGATCAATGCCGATGAGGCGGAGCGGCTGCTGAGGGCACTGGAGTCGGGAAGCGATGGAGCGAGCGCTGCGACGGGAGCCGGCGAGTCAGGCGAGCGGAAGACGAAGGCGAAGTATCTGCGCGTGCAGGTGGAGGCGGACGAGTCGATGACCGGGCTCAAGGGCGGGTCAACGACGGTGAACGTGCGCGTGCCGATGCAACTGCTGCGGGCGGGCGTGCGGCTCGCCGGGCTGATTCCGCAGCAGGCGCACGATCAGCTGGACCAGGCGCTGAGCAGTCACGGGGTGCCGCTGACGCTGTCGCAAATCAAGCCGGAAAACCTGGAGGAGCTGATCGATCACCTCGAGGATCTCAAGGTGGACGTGGACGGCAAGGATGGGAACACGACAAAGGTGCGCGTGTTCTGCGAGTGAGGCAGGCAGTAGGGAATACGGAGTAGAAGGCTACCGTGCGGCCGGTCGGCGGGCCGTGCGAACTCAGGAAAAAGCAAGAAGCAGCACGGCTCCGGTTGCGCGATGCGACAGGAGGACGGTGGAGTTCGCTCGAAAAAGGAACTCCGGACGGAAGCGTTTTCAGCAAAACTGCAAACGAGAAAAGAGAGGATGCGATGACGAACACAGCGACAGCAATGAATCCCGCAGCGACGCGCAGGAGCCGCAAGGACAGCCCGATCGGAGGGCCGATGGCCACCGGGTATGCGAAGAGCACAGCGAACTCGATGGAGGAGTTCAGAAAACTGGCGCGCAGAATCGCCAGCGAGTTGCCGGAGGGAGGCAGCGTGCTGGAGATTGCTCCGGGGCCTGGGTATTTCTGTGTCGAACTGGCGAAGCTCGGGCCCTGGGCGATTCGCGGCGTGGACCTGAGCCAGGCGATGGTGAAGATCGCACGGGAGAACGCTGCGAAGGCGGGCGTGCAGATCGATTTCGAGCAGGGAAACGCGGCCAGTTTGCCATATCCGCGTGACACATTCGACCGCCTGGTGTGCCGCGCGGCGTTCAAGAATTTCGCCCAGCCGGTGCGGGCCCTGCAGGAGATGTGCCGCGTGCTGAAGCCGGGAGGGCAGGGATTACTGATCGATATGCGAGGCGATGCGACGCCGGAGCGGCTGAGCCGGGCGGTGGACGGCATGGGGTTGTCGTTCGTGAACCGGATGCTGACGCAGGCTGGCATTCAGGACGTTCCTGCTGAAGCGGGCGTACACGCGGGAACAGTTTGAAGCGATGCTGCGGCAGGCTGAGTTCCGCTCCGTTGCGATTGAGGAGGGGGATATTGGCTTCGAGATCCGCATGACAAAATAGCGCGGGTCGGAGTTCTCCCAGCTGTTCTGAAGCATGTGCCGGCTCCCTGGGGCCGGCATTTCTTTTGCCGGGCCAAACGGGCGACGGAGGAATGACAAATCCGTGACAACTGGGCGTTGGGCGCGGCCTATCCTGCGCGAAGTAGCCCTCCCCATGGTTCCATGCAGGTTGCGCGACGCCGCGGCGGAGCATGGAACAAACTTCGCGTTATTTCAGGCCAGGAAGGCGCTTGGTCTGCCGGGTGCCTGCGTGAAACGTGCCACAGCGGGCATCCGGTTTTATTGTGCTCGCAGGCGCGCGCGACCGCGGTCCGCAACATCTCCAATGCTCCCTCCAACAGAATGCTGACAATCCCCTGACAGACACATGACACCGCCCCAAAGCGCGGTGGATAGCGTAGGGACAGCGTTGAACGGCGCTGCAATTGTCACGAACCTGACGCCGCGGTTCGGGAAATGCTGACGCCGTTCTCTGCCGGAGAAGAGATGAAGATCCTTGTTGCCGCGTTTGCTGCATTGGTTGCCATCGGATCTGCGCCGCTGCCGTTTGTCGCGACGCAGACGGAGCCCCACCGGATCGAAGTGACGGCGAAGCGGTTCGCGTACGAACCGGAGACGATCACGGTGAAGAAGGGCGAGCCGGTCGATTTGGTGCTGAAGAGCCTGGACGTACCGCACGGGCTGAAGTTCCGCGAGCTGGGCGTGGAGGTGAAGGCGAAAAAGGGCAAGACCGGCGAGGTGCAATTCACGCCGCAACAGACCGGCGATTTTGTCGGGCACTGCTCCGTGTTTTGCGGGATGGGACACGGATCGATGCACCTGACGCTGCGCGTGGTGGAGTAGGGTGCGTTGCGGGCGCGAGGTGAGACTGGCGGCGATTGCGTTTGCCGCCATGCTGGTGGCGGGGTGCAAGGCGACTCCGCCGAACGCGTTCGAGACGCGCGTGATGACGGTGGCGAAGCATCGGGTGCTGGTGGGGAACAGCAAGGAGAAGAACCCGCTGGTGGCGAGCGCGGACACCATCGCTGAAGGCAGGGAGGCATTTGGGCACTACTGCGTGGCTTGTCACGGGATGGATGGGCATAACACCGGGGTTCCGTTTGTGATGTCCCCACCGGCTCCATCTCTCGCATCACGTGACGTGCAGAGCTACACCGATGGGCAACTGAAGTGGGTGATCGATAACGGCATCTGGCCGTCGGGGATGCCGGGATCGAAGGGGACGCTGAGCGACGAGGAGCAGTGGTCCATTGTGATGTTTTTGCGGCATCTGCCACCGGCCGGAAGCGCGGGCGAGCCCGAGATGTACACACACTGAGGCGCGATGCAAGGGATGCGGAGACAGGTCGGTGTGGCGGTGGTGCTGGCGATGCTCGCGTGGGGGAGTGTGGGCGCGCGTGCGCAGAGCGCTGGCGATTCCGGCCAGGCGGGTGCGCCGGGAAGCGATACAGGCGTG
Organism: uncultured Acidobacteriaceae bacterium; assembly: GCA_963702285.1. Classification (GTDB taxonomy): domain Bacteria; phylum Acidobacteriota; class Terriglobia; order Terriglobales; family Acidobacteriaceae; genus Palsa-343. Next base: position 7,559 of record CAVPCB010000149.1, read on the forward strand.
GCGGGATCCGATGCGAGCGGCCCGAACCCAGGGAATCGAAGCACAGCAGCGGGCGTGGGGCGCGACGATCAGGCAGGTGCGGGTGTTGGGGCGAGCAGCGTCGGAGTCACCTTGACGGCTCGGCAGATCTTCGCGGTTCTGCAGGAGAAGCCGGAGGTGGTGATCGAGCTGAAGACGCAGCTGGCGGATCAACTGCAGCAGCAGGGCATGTCGATCGATCCGAACTCGGTGACGGACGAGATGCTCTACAACGAGATCGCGACGGACCCTGTGGTTCGGCAAAAGGTCACGCTGTTTCTGCGCGCGCGCGGATATGTATCGGACGAGGAGATTGCGGCCGGCAGGACGGAAACGAACCTGCTGAACGATGAGTCGATGACGGGTGAAGCGTCGCGCATGCTGACGACGCTTCCGGGCTCAGAGGCGGGAGGGGCGAATCTGCCCCTCGCGCTGGGCCCGGGTGGAATGCTGCAAAATACGGCGCAACCACCGGCAGCCGAGAAGATGCGCACCGCAGCCGGCGGGACACAACAGAGGCCGCGAGAACCGAATATCACCGATGCGCCGGAGGTGCTGCGCGAGCCGACTCCCTACAATCTGCAGTCGCTGCGCGATTTGTACACGCAAGTTCCCGATTCGTCACAACCACTGCGACGATTTGGGTCGGATGTGTTTGTGCGGCGGAGCGCGGGGACCGCGACGCGGCTGGGCGGGTCGACGAGCGTGCCATCACTCGATGTGCCGATTGGTCTGGACTACGTGCTGGGGCCTGGGGACAGCCTGCGCATCGATTTGTGGGGCGGGCTTTCGCAGAGCTTTACGCGCGTGGTGGATCGCGATGGGCGGCTGATGCTGCCCGAAGCCGGCGAAGTGCAGGTGGCTGGGCTCACCCTGGAACGCGCGCAGATCACGATTGCGCATGCGCTGCAGCAGCAGTATCGCAACGCGCAGGTGGCGGTGACGGTGGCCGCGCTGCGGTCGGTGCGCGTGTATGTGGTGGGCGATGTGGAGTCGCCGGGGGCGTATGACGTGAGCTCGCTGGCGACTCCGCTGAGCGCGTTGTATGCGGCTGGCGGGCCGACGGCAGCGGGATCGCTGCGCGTCCTGGAGCATTATCGCGGCAAACAGCGGGTGGGCGAGGTGGATCTGTACGACTTCTTCCTGCACGGAGTGCGGAGCGACGACGATCGGCTGGAAGCGGGCGACACGCTGCTGGCGCCTCCGGCGGGGCCGCAGGTGGCAGTGTCGGGAGCGGTGCGGCGGCCGGCGATCTATGAACTGAAAGACGAGAAAACACTGGATGCCGTACTGGCGGATGCGGGCGGCGTGACGGTGGCGGCGGCGCTGGGACACCTCACGGTGGAGCGGATCGACGCGCACCAACAGCGCGAGACCGTCACGGTGGATGTTGGAGAGGATCTGACGGCCCAGGAAGCAAAGCTGGCGGCGTTTGCCGTGAAGGATGGGGATCGCGTGCGAGTGGCGCCGATTGTGCCGTGGAGCGAGAAGGTGATTTATCTGGAGGGGCATGTGGTTCGGCCGGGGCGGTCGGCGTACCACGACGGGATGCGGCTGAGCGATGTGCTCCGCAGTTATCGCGATTTGCTGCCGGAGCCCGCGGATCGAGGAGAGATCGTGCGCCTGGTGCCGCCGGATCTGCATCCGGAGACGATCGAGTTCAGCGTGGCCGATGCGCTGATTGGGAATGAAAGTTTGGCACTGCAGCCGTTCGACACAATACGTATCTTCAGCCGTTACGAATCCGATGTGCCGCGGGTGACGGTGAGCGGCGAGGTGCTGCGGCCAGGCGAGTATCCGCTGTCGGAGGGAATGACAGCGGCGCAACTGGTGCGAATGGCGGGCGGTTTCCGGCGCGATGCGCTGCTGGACGATGCGGATCTGATGAGCTATCGCGTGGAGAACGGAAGGCGCGTGGAAGGCGAACGGCAGGATGTACGGATCGGCGACGCTGTGAAGGGGGTGACGGGCACGGATGTCGCGCTGAAGGCGGGCGATGTGCTCACCATTCACCAGATTACGGGCTGGAACGACATCGGCGAGTCAGTGACGATCGAAGGCGAGGTGGCGCATCCGGGCAACTACGGATTCAAAGATGGCGAACGCCTGAGCGATGTGCTGCAGCGCGCCGGCGGGCTTCGCGAGACCGCGTATGCGGAGGGCGCGGTGCTGACGCGACCCGAAGTGCGGGACCTCGAAGAGAAGAGCCGAGCGGAGCTGATCCGGCAGATCGAGACGAGCAGTGCTGCGGCGCGGCTTTCGCCGAACATCGAAAGCGGATCGCAGGGGGCGACGCTGCAGCTGATCCAGACACAGGAAGAGCAGATGCTGGCGCGGCTGAAGAGCGAGCCGGCGAGCGGGCGGCTGGTGATTCACATCGGCGCGGACATCGGCAGCTGGGCGGGAACGTCGGCGGATATTGAATTGCGCAAGGGCGATGTGCTGCGGATTCCGAAGCGCCCGGGATTTGTGCTGGTGAGCGGGCAGGTGTTCAATGCGACGGCGATCACATTTGCGCCGAACGAAACGGCTGAGTGGTATCTCCGCCGTGCGGGCGGGGCAACGCGGGCAGCGGACCGGAAGGAGATCTTCATCATTCGCGCGAACGGATCGGTGGTGGGTCGCGGGTCGGGCGGATGGTTCAACGGCGGAGTGCTGGACACGAAGCTCGATCCCGGCGACGTGGTGGTGGTGCCGCAGAAAATCATCGGGGCATCGCTGTTCTGGCACAACCTGCTGACGGGCGCGCAGGTGGCGTCGCAGATCGCGATTGCAGCTGCGGTTGCGAATTTGTAGCGATTGATTCGGGAAGGGCCATGGAAACGCAATTACTGGAACCGGCGAGAAAGGCGATGCACGCTGAGGCGGAGCCGCGGCCGGCGAACTGGGTGGTGAACGCCGCGGTGCTGTGGGAGCATCGGCGCCTGCTGGCGCGTGCGTTCGTGGTTTCAGTGGTGGTGGGGTTGCTGTTCGCGTTTCTGATTCCGAAGAAGTACGCGTCGACGGGGCGGATCATGCCTCCGGATAATTCCGGGTCGAGTATGGCGCTGTTGGCGGCGCTGACGGGACACAGTTCGAGCGATTTGGGCGGCCTGGGAAGTCTGGCCGGCAGCCTGTTGGGCATGCGCAACAGCAGCGCGCTATTCGTGGACCTGCTGCGCAGCGGTACAGTCAGCAACGATCTGATCGAGCACTTCGAACTGCAGCATGCGTGGCGCAAGCGGTATCGCGTGGACGCGGCGAAGTACCTGGCCCGGCACACGAATATCACCGATGACAAGCGGAGCGGCGTGATCACGGTGTCGGTGGAGGACAGCGATCCGCGGCGAGCCCGTGACCTGGCGCAGGGATACCTGGATGAGCTGAACCAGCTGGTGGTGCGGACGAGCAACTCGTCGGCGCGGCAGGAGCGGCTCTTTATCGAGAAGCGACTGCGGAGCGCGGAGACGGACCTCAAGCAGGCGCAGGTAGCGTTGAGTGAGTTTGCCAGCGCCCATACGACGATCGACATTTCGGAGCAGACGCGGGCCATGGTGGACGCGGGCGCGCGCCTGCAGGCCGAGCAGATCGCCGGGCAGGCGGAGGTGGATTCGCTGCGCCAGATTTATGGGGACACGAACGTGCGGGTGCGTGCGGCACGGGCCAGGGTCGCGGAACTCGAACGGCAGCTGGCGAAGATGGGCGGAACCGCAGGCGCCGCGGGGGCAGAAGCTGCAGGAGACGAGGGAGCGGGGGAATTGTATCCACCACTGCGACAACTTCCGCGGCTGGCGGTTTCGTATTCGGAGCTGTACCGGCGGGTGCGGGTGCAGGATGCGGTGTACCAGCTGCTGACGCAGGAGTACGAAGTGGCGCGGATCGAGGAAGCGAAAGATGTGCCGATGGTGAGCGTGATCGACACGCCGGGGATTCCGGAAAAGAAGTCGTTTCCGCCGCGGACGCTGCTGACCTTGCTGATCATGATTTTGGGAACCGCTGGCACGGCGCTTTTTGTGCTGTTCCGCCGGAGGTGGGATCTGGTGGAGGAGCACGATCCGCGAAAGATGTTGGCACGAGAAGTAGCGACGACCGTTCGGGAGCGGTTGCCGCAGCGTCGCGGGCCAGGCGGAGGCGGGGAGTGACGGCCGGCGCGACTACAGTTGCGAGAACAGAGCCCCTGCTGCTGCCGGGCTGCGTGGGGTTCTATCTGGCGGCGCGGCTGTGCATCACGTATCTGTTTTTTCAGGCGGATCCGCAGGCGGGCGCGATGGTGACGTTTGCGCTGCAATCCACGCTGCTGGCGGCGACGATTTTTTATTCCTTTGGACCGGGTACTGAGCGGCTGCGCTCGATGGTGAGAACGCCGCCCTTCCTGTGGGTGCTCGGATTTCTGGTGGTGGGATTGTGCAGCCTGAGCTGGAGCGCGACGGTCTCGACGTCCGTAGCCATTGCGTATTGGAGTGAGCTGGCGGGACAGGTGGCGATGATCGTGCTGCTGCTGCGGTCGGGCGACGGGGAACAGATTGCAGCATCCACGATGCGCGGCTATGTGGCGGGCGCATGCCTGATCGCGCTGATTACGTGGTTGTCGCCAACGATGCAGGATCTGCGGCCGGGCAACGATGACTTCTTCAGCCCGAACGCGATTGGATTCACCTGCGCGCTGGCGGTGTATCTGCTGCAGTATTTGAGCCGCAGGCAGGGCGGATGGAGCGCGGGGTCGCGGACGGTGGCCGTGCTGCTGGCGATCACGCTGCTGCGAACGTTGAGCAAGACGACGATTGTGGCGTTTGCGGTGGGCCAGATCTTCCTGTTGATTTTCGATCGCGGGATGAGCCGGAAGAACAAAATGTGGGTGGGCCTGGCGAGTCTGGCCGTGATTGGCGTGTTCTGGCCCCTGATCCTGCACTACGCGGCGGTGTATGAAAACGCGGGGAACCAGGCAGAGACGCTGACCGGGCGGCTGGGAATCTGGGCGTATGTGCTGGCGCGGGCACTGGAGCAGCCGTGGATCGGACACGGGTTCCATTCGTTCCGCAATGTGATTCCGCCGTTTGGGTCGTTTGAGGCGTGGCACGCGCACAACGAACTGCTGCAGCAGTTCTACACGTACGGCGTGGTGGGGATGGTGCTGCTGGTGGGCACGTATGGCAGCCTGTACCGCTACGCAAATCGAGCGGCGGGGCCCGAGACACGGTTGTTGGTAGCGAGTCTCCTGATCTTTGTCGTGGTGCGTGGATTGGCAGACACCGAAAACTTCGATTTGTCACTGCCACTGTGGCTGATTACGCTGCTGAGCCTGACGCTGGCGAAGAGAGCGGGTGCGGCGACGAGCCGGAGACGTCCGGTGGTGGACCGCGGACGGGGGAATACCACTGCCGGGATGGCCGATGCAGCACGAGGATGCGCGGGATGAGACTGGTGCTCGCCGCAGTATCGTCGAATGCCCAGCTCTCCGGGGTGACGCGGCACGCCGCCAACCTGGCGCGATGTCTGCTGCTCCATTCGCGGATCGAAGTGGTTCACCTGATCGCAGCTCCGTGGCAGCATCAGCTGCTGCGTGACACGATTGGTATCGAAGACCCGAGGTTGCACATCCACTGCGTGCACCTGGACCCGCAAAACCTGGTGAGAAATCTCTGGTACTACTTCGACTTGCCGGAGATCGCCGCGCAGCTGGAAGCGGATGTTGTGCATTTGTCGTATCCGGCGCCGCTGAACCGCCGGAAGCTGCATTGCCCCGCCGTGGTGACAGTGCACGATCTTTATCCCTGGGATATCCCGGAAAATTTCGGATTTCCGAAGGTGATGTTTAACCGGATGGTCCTGCGGCAGTGCGTACGGGCCGCGGATGCGCTCGCCTGCGTTTCCGATGCCACGCTGGCGCGGTTGCGAAAATGGGAAGGGGCAAAGGTTGCGGCGAAGGCGAGCAGAATTTACAACTCGGTGGAACCTGGCCGCAAACGTGTGGGGCGGAGTCCGGTTCCGCAGTGCGGAAATGTGCCGTTCCTGCTGTGTGTGGCGCAGCACCGCAGGAACAAGAACATCACCCTGGCGCTGCGAACGCTTGCGCGGTTGTTACGGGAGAAGGCGGTACAACCTGGGATGATGCTGCTGGTGGTTGGCATCCCGGGACCGGAGACGGAGCGGATTCACCGTTGCATCGAGGTGGAGCGCCTGGGCCAGAATGTGGGGCTGCTGAGCGGAATCTCGGAGCCGGAGCTGCAATGGTGCTATCGGAATTGCGAGGCGTTGCTGGCGCCGTCGTTGATAGAAGGGTTCGGGCTGCCGGTTGCGGAGGGACTGCTGGCGGGATGCAGAATCGTGTGCTCCGATATTCCGCCGTTCCGGGAACTGGGTGGCGGGCACTGCAACTATTTTGTGCTCGGGGAGAACGAGGAGAAGGCGTTCGCGGTGGCGATTCAGGGCGCGCTGAAGCAGCCACGCGGTGGGCCGGTGGCGTTGCCGCAGATTTCCGGCGAAGTGATCGCGGGTGAATACATGGAGCTGTATCGAAGACTCACCGGTGCAGCGGATGATTCTGCGCGAAGCCGGGATATCAGCGAGGATGAGAAGCAAGCGGTAGGCGCTCGCTGAAGGCGGAATGGTTGCCAGGCGGCGTTGTGAGAATGTCAATACATTGTCATTTGTGACCTTGAAAATGTCATTTTACGATTGCAGCAGGGCACAATGAGGGATATGGAAATGACGATTGAACCTTCTGCGATGACGCCGCGGGAGACCTCTTCTGCGCCGGAACTGGGAACGATTTTGGTGATCGAGGACGACCCGCGCATGCAAAAGGTTCTGCGTCGCATGTTTATGGAGGAGAACTACTCGGTCGTGGTTGCCGGCGACGGGCAGACCGGTCTGGATCTGTTCCGCGCGCATCGTCCCGCGGCGGTGCTGCTGGATCTGATCCTGCCGCAGATCTCGGGGCGCGAGCTGTGCCAGAGCATCAAGACCATCAGCGTCGAGACGCCGGTAATTGTGCTGAGCGCTGTTACAGAAGTGGTGGACAAGGTGTTGCTGCTGGAGCTGGGGGCCGACGATTATGTGACCAAGCCCTTTAGTCCGCGCGAACTGATGGCGCGCGTGCAGGCGGCGATCCGGCGGCGGAGGCGGCCGGTGCAGGCGACGGTGTATCGCTTTGCCGACTGCGAGCTGGATTTCGAGAAGATGGTGGCGCGGCGCGCCGGGGTGCAGGTGATCCTGACGTCGCATGAGTTCAAGCTCATGAAGTTCTTCACCGAGAATGCCGAGCGCGTTTTGACGCGCGACGTGCTGCTGAACGAGGTGTGGGGCTACAACTCGTATCCGACCACGCGCACGGTCGATAATCAGATCCTCAAGCTGCGGCAGAAGCTCGAACCTGACCCGGCCAATCCGAAGCACTTGCTGACCATCTACGGAGCAGGCTACAAATTTGTCCCATAGAGGGGCGGCGAAATGCGGTCCGGTTTGGCAACAGCGGACATGCGCACAAAACGGGGGGTGAGAACGCGCGCGCTGCTGATTGCGGCGATGGCGGTGGTGATTGCCACGGCAACGCTGGCCAGCCTGCTGCTGATCCGGCATCGGCTGCTTCAGCAGGTGACTCAGGGACTTTCGGCGAACCTGGTGCGCTCCGTCGGTACATTTCAGGATCTGCAGGCGCTGCGTTTGCAGGCGCTCGATCGCGAAAACGCGTTGATGGCGGATATGCCGCTGCTGAAGTCGCTCATGACAACGAATGATCCGCGTACCATCGAAAACGAGGCCGTCGATTGGCGCAACAGGAGCGGCAGCGATTTGTTCGCGCTGGCGGACATGGAAGGCCACGTGGTGGCCGCGTTCACCGACCGTTCCGTCCCGGATGCGCAGGCAGCCGCCGATCTGCGCGCGGTGCTGGAAAAGCCGGGCACGCTGTATCTGGTGAGCGGGGGCCGCTTGTTTGCGTGTTCGGTGCGGCCGCTGTTTTTCGGCAGCGAGGCTCGGGGCGCGGTGCTGGGATATGTGATCAGCGGGTTTGCCATCGATCGCGAACTGCTGGAACAGATCAGCCGGGCGACCATGGTCGATGCCACCTTCATCAGCAACGGGCAGATTCTTGCCAGCACGCTTCCCGCGGGCACGCAGGAGTCGCTGAGCCGGCAGCTTTCTCCGGCGGCGGACTCGTCGGCGCGGTCGATGGATCTGGGCGACGAGAAGTATCTCGCGGTGACGACCACTCTGACCACGCGCGCATCCGCCCCGTTGCAGCTGGTGGTGCTGCGATCGTTCAGCGCGGCGGATCGCTCGATCCGGCAAATCGACCAGCTGGTGGTGGCGGCGGGGCTGGTAGCGATGGTGCTGGGAACGCTGCTGATGCTGGCGCTTTCGTATTCGGTGACGCGTCCGCTGGAGGAGCTGGCGGCCGGAGTCCGCGCCTTCGGTTCCGGGGACAGCGCGCATTTGCTGCCGTATCGGGGCACGCGGGAAGTGCGGGATCTGAGCGCGTCGTTCTCGAAGATGCGCCAGGAGATTCAGCAGACGAACCGCGCGCTGCTGGAGTCGGAGCGGCTGGCCACGATCGGGCGGATGGCGAGTTCGGTTTCGCACGACCTGCGGCACTATCTGGCGGCGGTTTACGCGAACGCGGAGTTTCTGGCCTCGGAGCGTTTGAGCGAGGCGGAGCGGGCGGAAATTCTTTCCGACATTCATGCGGCGGTTTATGGAACGACGGACCTGCTGGAGTCGATGCTGATCTTCAGCCGTACCGGGTCGGCGATTCGGCGTTCTCCTGAAGTGATGGCGACCCTGCTGGACCGGGCGATTGCGTTGGTGCAGAAGCATCCCGACGCCGGAAATGTAACACTGACCGCGCGCTGCTGCGATCCGGCGGCGACCCTGGCGGTGGTGGATGTGAAGCAGATCGAGCGTGCGCTGTACAATTTGTTGCTCAATGCGTGCCAGTCGCGAAGGGCGCCCCAGGATGCCGTGCACGTGATGGCAAGGCTCGACGCCGAGGCCGACCAGATCCATTTCGAGGTGACCGACGACGGCGCAGGAGTTCCGGAGGACATTCGGACAAGCCTGTTCCAGCCGTTTGTGAGTCAGGGCAAGCAGAAGGGATCGGGACTGGGCCTGACGCTGGCCCATTGCATTGCGGCCGAGCACGGAGGGTACCTGTTGCTGGTGAGCAGCCGCCCGGGCGAAACGATTTTCAGGATGACAATTGCGCGCGGGCTGCTGGGAGAAGCTCTCTACTCGGAGAAATCGGAAACAGAGGTGGCCCATGAAGCATAGCTGCCGTGGAGGATTGCACAAGCCAGGTGTTCTGAGGCGCGGCGTACCGGGCTTTGCGATTTTGCTGGTTGTTTCTGCTGCGCCGCTGCGGGCGCAGACGCCGGCGCAGGATGAGCTGACGAAAAAGGTGCAACTGCTGACGGATGCGGTTGGAAAAGCGCAGGCACAGCTGGCGGAGTCGCAGAAGCAGCTCGACGAACTGCGGCAGCAACTGGCAGAGGTGCGGCGGCAAATCGGTGCAGGCGGCGACGATCCCGATCCGCCGGACGATGCCGCAAAGCTGGCGGCGCAGGTGGAGGCTCTGAAAGAGAACCAGGCGATGCTGCAGTCCGAGATCGCCACGCACGATCGGTCCAAGGTGGAGAGTGAATCGAAGTATCCGGTGAAATTGTCGGGATTGATTCTGCTGAATGGATTTGTGAATACGAGCCAGGTCGATATTCCCGCCGATCCGGGTGTAGTGTTGCGCGGTCCGGGAAGCACGGGCGCGACGATGCGGCAGACGGTGCTGGGGATCGACGCGCGCGGGCCGCATGTTTGGGGCGCAAGCAGCCGCGCGGATCTGTACACGGACTTCTTCGGAAGCGTTGCAGGAGGGGGAAGCTACGGTACGGCGGGCCTGTTGCGGCTGCGCACGGCGCATGCAGCTCTGGACTGGTCGAGCACAGAAGTGTACTTCTCGCTGGACCGGCCGCTGATCAACCCGGGACAGCCGACGTCGCTGACTTCTGTGGCGAGTCCGGCGCTGGCGTGGTCGGGCAATTTGTGGTCGTGGAATCCGCAGGTGGGTGTGCGCCACGATCAGTTGCTGGGCGGGGATACGCGGTTCCGCATGCAGACCGCCCTCATCGATGCAGGTGATCCACCGTACGTGACGACTACCGCATATCCGGTATCGACCGGAGAACAGAGCCGCTGGCCCGGCGCAGAGGGGCGGCTGGCGCTGGTGAGAGGCGAAGAGGATCGCGGGTTCCAGCTGGGTGCGGGCGGATATTTTGCGAAGCACCGGGCCGCTTACGGATCGCATTTCGATTCCTGGGCAGCCACGCTGGACTATCGGCAACCTTTGCCCGGGGGGCTGGAGCTGAGCGGCAATTTCTATCGTGGCCTCGCGCTGGGCGGTTTAGGTGGGGGCGCCTATAAGGATTACGGTGCGCGGCCCGATCCGGATATGCCCGGGACCTTCTATATTCGCCCCTTTGACGATGTTGGAGGATGGGTGCAATTGAAAGAGCGGGCTGGTGAGCGGCTGGAATTCAACGAAGCTGTAGGTATGGATGATGTGCCGGCACATGAGGTCAGGCGTTACTCAGCGATCGGATCGGGGAGTTATCAAAACCTCGCGCGAACCCAGACCTTGATGGGCAACGTAATCTATAGTCCGAGCGCATGGCTGCAGTTTTCCGTGGACTATCGGCATCTGACCAGCTTTTCAGCGAGTTATCCAGCGGCAAGCAACCATGTTATCGGAGTTGCGGCCGGGTATAAGTTCTGATGAGACGCTGCGTCCGCGGAATTCTGGTGCCTGGAGTTACGGTTTTCACCGCGCTGCTAAGTTTCGGTCAGGACCTCCATCTGCGGGTCGCCTATCCGGGCAAAGTCGTGGCGATGCCGCCGGCGGTGGTGTGGCTGAAGCCGCTGCAGCCGCTGGATCCGGCGCCTGCTGAACCGCACAAGCCTTACACGTTGCTGCAAAAGAACCGCAGCTTTATTCCGCACGTACTGGTCGTTCCGGTCGGAAGCAACGTGAATTTTCCTAACCAGGACCCGTTCTATCACAATGTTTTTTCACTGTTCGATGGGAAGCGTTTCGATCTGGGTTTGTACGAGGCGGGGTCGACCAAGACCGTGACTTTTTCGCGCGAAGGCGTTTCCTACATCTTCTGCAATATTCATCCGGAGATGAGCGCGGTGGTAGTTGCGCTGGCCACGCCATTTTTTGCGACCGCCGACAAAAGCGGATCCGCCGAGCTGCACGACGTGCCGGCGGGCGACTACGAGCTGCACGTATGGGCGGAGGGAGTACCTCAGCCCGTGCTGAATCGGCTGACGCGCAAAGTGCACATCGCGGACCGGCAAAGCGATTTGGGCGTGGTGACGATCCCGGTAACGCCGGTCCGGGCGGGATCGCATCTGAACAAGTTCGGCCAACCCTACGATCGACCATCCGATTCGCCGTATTAGAGCCGGGTCGCGAGGTTTCCCTGCGACTCCGCGGCGAGCCTGCGCGCGACGGAGCGATGCGCCAGCGTCACTGTGGGCAGCGATTCGGGACGCGGTGTCTCGTACGTATGGAGTCCGGCCAGCTGTAACGCGATGTGCCACAGGAACGCCGGGTTGTTGCGCAGGTAGCGGCGCCACAGGCGGCGTGGATCCTGCAGCAGCCGGTGCAGCCATTGCAGGCCGGCACGTTTGATCCATGCGGAACAGTCACGGATGCGGCCGGTGTGGTAATCGAACGCGGCGCCCACGCCGAACATGAGCCTCGTGTCGAGCAGCGGAAGATAATGAGCCATGAAGGCTTCCTGGCGTGGCGCGCTGATGCCGACCCAGATAAAGTCGGGCTTGAGGCAGCTGATGGTGCCGACGAAGTGACGTTCTTCCTCGGGTGTGAGGTCGCGGTACGGCGGCGTGAACATGCCCACGATACGCACCCAGGGGAACCAGCGCTGCAGATTGGCGGCCAGTTCTTCGCCAACGCCAGGGTCGCCGCCGTAAAGAAAGTGTGTGCGATTTGCGAATCGCGGGCTGCGGAAAATTTCCAGCATCAGGTCCGGACCGGCGACGCGCTCCATTTGCCGGCAGCCCTGAAGGCGGCCGATCCACACGGTGGGCATGCCGTCGGGGATGGTGATGGTGGAGTTGGCATAGACCGCGGCCAGGCGCGGATTGCGGCGGGCTTCCATGATGCCGTGGACGCCGATGACGGAAACGTAGCCCTTGCGGTTGCCGTGCAGAACGGAGGCGACCCGCTCCACTGCGCGTGACATGTTGAGGGCTTCGATGCGCACGCCGAGCACGTTGGCGTGCGTGGGCGGACTGCCTGGATCGGGTTTCTGAACGAGGTGGAGGTGATGATCGCCTGTAGCGAGGTTCGGGTAAAGAAAAAACACAAGGGGCAGATAGAGCGCGAGCGCGATGAAGGCGTAGACGAAGCGCGCCGCCGCGATACCAAAAAGGCCGTGGCTGGGAATGAGCCACGCCATGGACGCGAACATGGCGGCGCTCGCAGCGAGATTGACGAAGGTGACGATACGGATGCGGTCGAAGGCCATGAGGGCGTAGTAAGCGGTGACGCTGAGAGACAAAAGCGCAGTACTCCAGACAATGAGCGGCAGCACCGGCGCGGCAGCGCGCGCGAGGTCCGGGCCGGCGAGCATGCGCAGGACGCGGTTGCCGAAGACGAGGAGGAGCGCGGTCCCGGTGACGACGAGCAGAAGGTTAGCCACGAATGCGCGGAGGACCATCCTGCGGAGGTCGCGACGGGAGAGGCTAAGACGGCGCGCGGCGAGATGCGGGAAGAGGAAATGCAAACCGGAGGAGACCACCCCGTAGAGCGGCTGCGCGATCTGGACGCAAAGGGCGTATGAGGCGACCGCGACCGCACCCATGGCGACGCCGGCCACGAGACGATCGGCCTGGCCGATCACCACCGAAGCCAGCGCCTGAAACCAGCTGAAAATGCCGAAGGCGAAAAGAGCGCGGAAAGCGTTGCGATCGAAGATGGGGCGGAGCGAGCCTGCCTGAAGAAGGACGCGCAGCTGGCGCATCTGCAGCACCACGGAAATCGTGACGACGACGAGACCGGCGCCGAGGATGGAAGCCACGCTGCGGTTCGCAAAAGCGAGAGCGGCAGCGAAAAGGAGAGAGAGAAGCCGCCCGGCAATGCTGATGGCGACCGCTGGCCCATATCGCTCAAAGGCGCGCTGGGTGCTGATGCAGACAGTTTCGAGGGCGCGAACAAAAATCATGAGGCTGGCGATGCGGATCGAGAACAGGCAATCGCGAGCCAGCGCCGGCTGAGCCTCGACGACGTGGCGAGCGACGAGAGGGGCGAGAATCCACGTAAGTAGACCCATGGCGAGGCCGAGGACGAGGTGAATGCCCATGGAACTGCGCACCGTGCGGAGGAGCATTTGCGACTCGCCAGAGCCGCGCTGCGATGCGACATGCTGGATGTTCGCGTCGCCGAAGCCGGAGGCGAGGATGGATCCGGCACTGACCACGGCTGCAGCGACCGCCCAGACGCCAAAGCGAGCGACGCCGAGATGACTGAGCATGACGGGGGCGACCAGTACCATGCCGATCGGCCAGGCCGCGTAGTCCAGTACGCCGAAAAGCGCATTGACGAAATGTCCCTGGAATGTGCGCCGCATCTGTGAAGTCAAAATTACCGGCGCAGGCGGCGGGGCTGTCAGGCAATTGTTATTGCTTTGTCAGATGACGACAGATTCGGGATCCGGATCGGCTATGAGCGGCTGAGGCGCCGGTGAAAACGCCGAGAAGCGATGCAATAGCGCAGGTCTTCGACAATGTGAAAACGCGCCCGGATCAGGATGATCCGGAAGCGGCGCCAGCGACGGCGAAGCCTGACGGCAATTGCGTCGCGCGGAGGAGGAGTCAAAGACGCCGGTGGAAGCTTGCGGGGAAGCAGCGCCTGCAGGGCGGATCGCCTGGGGGGAATGCCGCCGAGGTGAGTGCTTCCTGCAGCAGCAGGTAGAGCTTGGTGCCGGGGGAGTCAGCCAGGATTGCGTCGCGGCCGCAGGCATCCACCCACAGCCGAAGGGCAGGGGTGAGTCGATCGACTGTCCAGCCGGTCAGCGCCGATGGGGCGAAGTTGCCCATGAGGCGAGTGATGAGCAGAAGTGACCACGCCAAGGCCGATGGGATGGCGCGGGTCGGCTTCGGCGCGTTCGCGGAGGCGGCGCCAGAACGCGGAGTCATCGCAGCGCGCGATGACGTGGCGGCGAAATTCAAGCAGGTGCGCGACGCGGGTGAATTCGCCGCTGAGGTGCTTGAAGATGTGAAGTCCCTGCCCGAGAAAGAGGTCGACGGGGTCCAGCACCGGCACGCAGAGCCCGTGCAGGCGGCGCATTTCGACGCGGTCGAGCAGAGGCGCAGTCGAGGTGGCGGACTCGATGTGGAGTTCCACGAAGCGCTGAGGCGTGGGCTTGTAGAGATAGCGCAGGGACATGGGCTGCGCATCGTGCGCGGCAAATTCCCAGCTGCGTCCGCTGATGGCGCGGAGGCGGAATCCGCGTGATTCAAGGATGCGGCGAGCTTCCGGAGCGCTGCTTTCCGCGACGAGGAAGTCGAGATCGACCTGAGAGCGCAGCTCGATCCGCGGCACCGAGGGCGATCCCAGAGAAAAGCCTTTGAGCGTTGCGAATGAGAGGCCGGCACTCTGAAAGCTACGCTGAATCGAGGTCCAGTCGGCAATGAGAGCCGCGATGCGAGCCTCGTTGTCGGCGAGATTGCGTTGCAGGCGCGTGATCACATGGTTCGGCACCAGGCCGCAGAGGCCTTCCTGCTCGAGACGATCGAGAAAATAGAGAGCGAGGCCGCTGAGGTCGAGCCAGTGGAGAGCCTGCTGCCATTCGGCGCGAGTGAGAAGCCACACCCGAAGGCACTCTTTGGGAATGGGATCGCAGAAAGTGAGCAGCAGAGCCTCGCGAACCCACTTGTGGCGAGAAAGCGCAACGCTGTTCGACGGTTCGTGAAGGGAGCGCGGGCGAAGTGCTGCACAGATGAGGAGCCGCCGGCGCCGGGCTCGGTGACCAGACGCGGCCTTGCCTGGGGCGCAGGCGGATCGATATGCGGCGCCGGAGACAAAGACAGGATTTCGGGAAGGCCGGCCATCTCTGATCGGAGAGTAGGCCACGGTGAGGGGGAGCTGTCAGATGTGTGCAAGGGGATTGTCACCGCATTGTCAGGGATGTGAGGAAACGCGGGCCATGACAATCGCCTGACAAAACGCTGACGGCAGCACGACACGAAGCAAAGAGGACGGGCATAGCGTCGGAGTCATGGATGGTTACATGAACTCTCAACGACTGCGACGGGCATCCCGATGGTCTTCGTTTTGAGCGCCGCGCTATGCTCGATGAGGCAGGCATGGGCGCAGGACACACCGCTGCTTTCCGGCGGCGTGGGGTTTCTCACGAACACGACGAGAGGCAGCACCATTTATCAGCCGATCATCGAGCCGCTGCTGGCGGCGCCGATCGGGCCGCATCTGATGTTCGAATCGCGAGCCTTGCTGGTGGAGAGCTTCAACCCGAACGGTAAGGGCGGCTACGACCATACGCACTTTATCGGGTTGACCTACATGCAGGGCGATTACGTGGTGAACCCGCACCTGACGGTGGTGGGCGGCAGCTTTATTTTGCCGTTTGGCACTTACAACGAGCGGCTGTCGCCGGTGTGGATCAACAATTTCCTGAGCGGGCCGGTGGATGTACAACTCGGACTACTGCGGACCGGGACGGGTGTGGGCGGAGAGCTTCGCGGTTCGGCGATCCAGACACCGAAGTATTCGATCGATTACACAACATGGTTTTCCGCGCGGAGCGGGAACACGTATTTCAACTCGGAACGCTCGTTTGGTGGGCGGTCGAGTCTCTATCTGCCAGAGCAGCGCCTGGAGATGGGTCTGTCCTACGACCGCTCGCTGCAGGGCACGCAGGAGAATTTCTACGGTGCGCATGTGTGGTGGGAGCCGAAGGACGAGGGGTTCCGCCTGCGCTCCGAGTACGCGCGCGGCCATCATGCGCAGGGCTACTGGATCGAGGCCGACTACCGCAGCAGCGCATTCGGCGGGCTGGACAGCTGGGTGGGAAGGCTGGAGCCGTTATTCCGGATGCAGCAGACCTTCCGGCGCGACACCATTGTGGGGGATGGAGTACCGCTGGTGAATACGCAGCAGGCGGATTTTGGGCTCGACTATAACCTGCCGCACAACACGCGCATTCTGACCAGCTATTCACGGCAGTTTTCTTCGACGGGCAACGAAAACATCTGGGAGACGGGGATCGTTTACCGGTTCCTGTTTCCGGCATGGAAAGGGAAGTGACTGTGAAGGCGAAGCACTGGTTTCCAGGATTGCTGATGTTGGCGGGGATGGCGGCGGCCACATTGTCGTCGCCGCAGGGATACACGCAGGCGGCTCCGCCGCGTTGGGTCGCAACCGCGGGTGAAGCAATATCAAACGGCGAAGAGGGCTCAGCCCGAAGACGACGGCCAGAGAGTGTTTGAGCAGAACTGCTCGCGGTGCCATGCGACCCCGGAGGGATTCTCGTCGCGAATCTCGGGAACGGTTGTGCGGCACATGCGGGTGCGCGCGAATCTGAGCGAGCACGACGAGCAGGTGCTGCTGAAGTACTTCAATCAGTAGGCAGCGGTCAGCAAGACTGGCGCTGCCAATCGGCAGTCAGTCGAGATTGCCGATCGGAGAAGGGTGCAGTTCGGGCGCGGTGCCGGGAGCATCGCGCTCTTTCTTTTCGGTCAGAACCAGACGGCATAGCAATGCGACAACTGCGGCTAAGCCGGCGAGGCCCAGCAGAACGCGTGAATATCCGAATTGGGTAAAGAGAATACCGGCGCCTGCGGTGGTCGCGGAGCTGACCAGGGAATTCGCGAACATGGTGGAAGCCGCGGCGGTACTGCGTTCCGCGTCGGGTGTCTCGTTCATCAGCAGGCTGTAGAGACCTGGGGAGCTCATCCATTGCGATGCGGCGAAGGCCAGATAAAAAGCGATGGCGAGCGGCTGGCGATGAACGCTGGCCATGGTGGCAAGCATCATGGCAGCCGTTAGCTGCGTGGCAAGAATGCCATTCAGCATACCCATGGAGCGCATCACCACAGGGACCAGCAGGCCCGACGCCAGCTGCAGAAGCTGTGCGACGGAAAAGATGAGTCCGATGTGCGCCAGGGACACGTGGAGGTCGCGCGCCAGATAGACGTTGGCGAATGGAGTGAAGGCCGCGAGAATGACCGACCACAGCGCCATGCACAGCAGGAATTTCCAGACGAAGGGACTGAGCTGAAAGCTGCTCAGCCATGCGCGCCTTCGCGGCTTCGGTGCGGACTCAACTTCCACGACCGCGGGCGGCATGCGCAGGCCGAGCACGGGGAAGAATCCAATCATGGCAATGCCGCAGGAGGCGAGCAGGATGAGCCGCTTGGTTGCGTACGGCTCCATGGCAAGACCCGCGCTGGCCATCCACTGCGGCAGATACCCGCACAGGGCGCCAACGAAGGCGGCACTGCCGACTCCGATCGAAAAGATGAGGCTGATGGCGGCGGTGCGGTTGGCCTGGGTGGTGAGTTTGGAGACAGCGGGAAGGAAGGTGACGGTCCAGCTGGTCATCGACACGCCGGCAAAAAACGCGAGGACGATCTGCGCCGGTTCCCACACCCACAGTGCGCGAGCCGCATTCAGCAGAGGCGCCGCAATGAAGCAAAAAAGAAGGACCGGGCGTGGGCCGAACCTCCGGCCGATAGCGCCCGCCGGCAGTGTGCCGACGAGCAGGCCCAGAGTCAGCGCACCGCTGATGAGGCCGATGGCTCGCTCGTTGAAGTGCAGATCGAGAAGGTAAAGATTAAAGAGAAACCAGTAGAGCGCGAAGCCGGTGTCGTAGAAGAAGGCGGCGTTAAAGAAAGTCCAGTAGCCGCGGCTCAGATTTTTCTCGCGCAGCCATGCGGCGGGATCCCGCCAGAAGGAGGCTTCAACCGCGCGCGCCGGTTCGGAAGCAGGGAGCGCGCTCATCAGGTCCCCTCCCGAACGAGCTGCTCCAGCCGCCGCACCGCCCAGTCGAGGCACTCGTAGCGCAACTCAAGCACCGGCGCGGTCAGCAAACGTTCAATAGCCGCGTGATGAACAAACTTGATTTCCGGAGTGCCGAAGAGCCACTGCCGCATGTAGCAGCGGGCGATGTCTTTCCGATACGGCACGAGCTCCTCCGCGCCGGGGATGCGGCGATTGAGAAAGACGATGAAGTCCACGTGCACGCAGTCGCGCGTCCGGATGTTCGTCATAGGGGCGGTGGGAAGCTCGATGGATGGCTGGCCGAACACGCGCGGGGTCATCTCCGCCCCGCGCAATTTCCGGAAACAGCTCTGCCGCCGCGGGCCGGAAGCGGACCTGGTGGCGATTGCCGGTGACGATGCGGTTTTCCTGGCCATGGATTAGATAGCTGGTGTCGTCGGCGAGAAAGTCCCATCCGGCTCGTGCGCAGGCCCACGACAGCGAGGTTTTTCCGGCGCCGGAGTCGCCACACAGCAGCACGCCGCGCTGATTCAGGGCGACGCAGCCGGAGTGAATCCCTGTAACGTGCCGCGTCGACATCTGGCAGGCGGCGGCGCAGTCGAGAAAAACCTGGCGGAAGTAGTTCGGATAACGCATGGCCGCGGTGGTGACCACGATCCGCGTTTTGCCGTGGGGAAAGACAGCGACGCAGTAGTTGTGGGCATCGGCTGTCACCACCATCATGTCGTCGAAGAAGTGGTACTGGGGCAGGGCAGGGCACTCGGTATCGTCGCTCTCGATGACGAAAATTTCTGCGACGATGGGGTCGGCGCTCGATCGCTTCTCGAACATGCCCCACTTCAGCTCGCTCTGCCGAAGCACCTCCTCCACGTTGGTGCGGATCTCGAGCGGAAATCCCAGAGGGTAGAAAGTCTGCGTCAGATGAGCTTCGGGCACATCGCTCGGGTAGCTATCGAAGAGCGGAGGCTGCGATCGGTTGCAGGCTTCTTCAATCTGCTGAAGGGTCCACATCATTCTCTGCCAGGGTCTCCTGCGGTTTTCAGAACTGGTATTTGAGCGCGAACTGCACGATGCGTGGAGCGGTGACAGTGCCATTGATCCGGCCAAACGACGGGCTGGCGACCGGGTTGAGCGTGGTGGGGTCGCCGTAGCCGAGACTTGCGACCGGATTGGCGAACTGCGGTGTGTTGGTGAGGTTGAAGAACTCTGTGCGGAAGTGAATGGCATGCGTTTCGGCAATAGGGAAAAGGCGCTCGACGGCGACGTCGACGTTGTGCTGACCAGGGCCGCGCAGGAACCCAACGCCGCTGTTGCCGAAGTCCTGGTCGGCGAGGCTGGTGCCGTTGGGAGCCTCAGGGGCGCGCGTAAAGGCCGCCGGATCGAGGTAGCCGTTGATGACGCGCGAGAACATGGAACCGTGAGTGAGGGGATTGCTTCCGGTGCGCTGCGCTCGGATTTCTCCGCGGATAAGGCCATAGACCGATCCTGCGTTGGTATCGACGACGCTGAGTGGAACGCCGGCCTGGATGAGGCCGATGCCCGAGAACTGCCAGTCGTTAAGCACATGGCGCACCAGGGTGGGGCCGAAGGAGACGCGCGCCGGCTGCCAGCTGAAGTTGGCCACGAGGCGCTGATCGCGGTCGGTCCCGGAAGGCCCATACGAGGAGTGGCGTACGTCGAGCTGGTTGTTCGTAGGCAGCTGCAGCTCGAACACGTCGGTGCCGGCTTCGCCGTTGACCTCGTCGAGATTTTTCGACCACGTGTAGCTGGCCTCCATCTGGAAGCCATGATTCATCCGCTTGCGCAGGCTGGTCTGCAGCGCGTTGTAGTTGGCGACGAAGGCCGAATCCGTGAACAGCGATCCTTCGCTCAGCCCCTGATACGGCAGGCGCGCGGTCGCGTTGGCAATGGAGTTGGTGGTTTCGCCGTTGATCGGGTTGCTGGGGCTGGCCAGGAGTGCCTGGTCGAACTCGAGTTGGCCGGAGCGGCGCGAGGACTGCGTGCCGACATAACCGGCCTGGAAGACGAAGCCGCGGCCGAGTTCGACCTGGACGTTCAGGTTGTACTCCTGCGTGCGCCCATCGAGCATGTTGGGGTTCGTCGATTCGATGAACGGAATGGACGAGGGCGTGCGCGGCGTAAAGACCGGATAAGCGGAGTTCGCGGGAATCAGAGGCACAAAGGGATTCTGCAGACTTGCCGCCGCGTTGGGTCCGCCGGCGACGAACTGCTGCGTTGCGAAGGGCATCTGGTCCATGGTTTGCTCTGCGAGATTGCCGGAGTGACGGTCGAAGTAAATGCCGTAGCCGCCGCGAAGAACAATGACCGGCTTCTGTGTAACCTGCCACACGACGCCGAGTCGCGGCGAAACGTCACCGAAGGGCGTCTTGTAGAGGCCGGGGAAAGAGGTTTTTGTGTAACCGTCGGGAAGAGCGCCATGAAAATTCGAAGGCAGGCTGAAGCCGTTGAAGGTGCCGGCATCGGGGATAGGGCCGCGTGCGGCTGTGGCGACCTGAAAATTGGCCAGGCGGCCGTTGATTTCAGTGGGCGCGCTGAAAATTTCGTAGCGCACGCCCATGTTGAGGGTCAGGCGCGGAGTGAGCTTGAAGTCGTCCTGCGTAAAGGCGGCGAAGTCCGTGTAGCGCTCGTTGCGGCGGAAGAGTCCCCCGCCGGCGTTGCTGAACGAAATGTTGCTCAGGCCCAGGGGGCTGCCGTTTTGCGCGGCGCTTTCGCCGATCAGGAAATCGTTGAAGGTGTCGATTTGAAGCAGGCCCGTGATGCTGAACGGAATTTCCACGCCGACCTGGTGCCGCTTGACCTCTACGCCCGCACGGAAGTTGTCGCGGCCATGCGTGTAGGCGACCGTGTCCTGCCAGGCAAAGGAGTTGGTGACCTGCCATTGCGTGGGCGTGCCGGCGTCGCCGATGGTGAAGCCACCGACCGTGAGGCCGGGTGCGGCTGCTGAAGAAGTGGGCGCGCCGGTCGGAATGCCTTCGCCAACGGCGGCGGACGAGAGGGGATGTTCGACCGAGGAATGGCCGTCGAAACGCATGTAGCCAAAGCGCGCGATGTTGACGAGGTTCGAATTGAAGACGTGCGTGTCGGCGAGGACGAACATGGTGTTGCGGTTCAGCTCGTCGGTCCCCCACCCGGGAACGTTGGCGGCGTTTGGCGAGAAGGGCTGGGTGGTCGGTGCGCGCGAGTAGAAAAAGCGGCCGGACACGACGTCCTTCTGGTTGAGAACCTGATCGATATTGGTGGTGAACTGGTCTTCGCGGTAATGCGCGGGAATGGCGAACGTGGACTGGCCGAGAGGGAGCTGGTCCGAGGCACCCGGGCCGCTCACCGGGAGAGCGATCTGCGGGCTGGGGATGGCGAATTGTCCGTTGGCCAGCTTCGCGTTCAGGATGGCGAGCGCGACGGGATTGATGTTCGATCCGTCGCACGCAACCTGCGCGCCGCCTGCCTCGGTGAGATAACCGGAGGCGGGTTGGCCCGAGGAATCAAGGTGCCCGGCGGGGCAAAACTGCGCGCCGAGGGTTCGAGCCGATCGGTCGGAAGTGAGCAGCGGCATCGTGGCCACTTGCTCGTCGCCAAAGCCGTTCACTTCGGTCAGCCCCTGATAGGAGCCGAAGAAAAAGGTGCGGTCGCGGAGGATGGGCCCGCCGACAGCAGCGCCGAATTGATTTTGCTTGAGGTCCGGGCGCGGCTGGCCGTCGAGCTTCGAGAAGAAATCGTTCGCGTTGAAGATGTTGTTGCGGACGAATTCCCAGGCGCTTCCGTGAAACTCGTTGGTGCCCGACTTGCTCACCAGATCGACGTTCGCGCCGGTGCCGCGGCCGTAGGCTGCGTCGAAGTTGGCGGTCTGAACGCGAAATTCCTCAATCGTGTCGGGCGCCGGAATCGCCACGCCGACTTCTGACGTCTCGGCGATCGCAGCGGAGTTTTCCGCGAGGTTGTTGGCGTCGATGCCGTTGAACTGGATGTTGTTTGCGGTGGGCGTTGCGCCGTCGGAGGCCACGTTCTGCGTGCCCGCGCCGAGCTGTGCGGCGTTGGGCAGATCGACAACCACGCCGGGGGAAAGGCCGAGGATCTGCGTGTAGTTGCGGTTGGCAAGCGGCAGGGTTTGGATCGCCGTATCGTCAACGACTCCGCCGAGCGTGGAGCTTTCGGTCTGCACGTCTTCGGTCCGTCCGGAAACGTGGACGGTGGTGCCGTCGCCGGCCACCGCCAGCTGCACGGCGAGAGAGCGCGTTTCGCTCACGGTGACTTCAACGCCGTGCGTGGCGTTCGGTGTGAATCCTGGGGCGCGGACGGTCACGGTCCAAAGCCCAGGCGCGAGCAGGGGAATCCGAAATTCGCCGTCGTTGCCGGTCGTCGCCGAGCGGACGATGTGCGTGGCGTCGTTTTCAGCCAGAACAGCAGCATTGCCGACGGTGCGGTTCTGCGGATCTGCGACCACCCCGGAGATGGCGCCCGTGCCCGGCGTTTGCGCCAGCGCAGCGGTTGCCGCCAGCAGCAGCAGAGTCGCGGTGATGGCCCGGCGGATGGAGAAGGTGGGTCTCATGCGGTCGTTTCCGAAAGCTTTTGCCATGGGGGCGAGTATGCGGGGGCGGGAAATGCGATTTGTTAGGCATTTGTCACAACTTTGTACCGATGTGTGTTGCGTGCTCCAGTCGACGGCAAGCCCCTCGATGACGACATTTCGATGACACGGCAAGAGAAATGCGTGCGCACACTGAAACGCGCGACCGGGGGCCATCACTATGGGAGCGAGAGGATCGGGCGACGCCAACGAGCGCGGCGAATCCTCGAAATAAACCTGACCAGCGGGGCCCGCCGTTGACCCACGGGGCCGGGCCGCGCAACCGGAGTTTGCGATGGCGCAACCGACGTACTGGAACACTTCCCGGATCCTGCTTTCCTGGTGCAACTGCATCTGCCCTGAGTTTTCTCTCCCCCGTCCATCTGGCTGAACAACGGCTGGAATGGGCTCGTGCTCCACTGGCGGGCCGATCTCTGCGCGGCTCGCCAGCGGGGAAGCAAGCGGTGCGGGGTGATGGCATGAGTGCCAGCGCTGTGCCCGGCACGGGCGCGCAGAAGGCTGCGGTAACACCGCGCAGGCCCGGCTCGCGCGAGCATGGAACGCGGCAGCCGGCACCGGGGCCGATGCTATACTTGCGTCCTCCCAGGTTTGCGAGGCCCGCGTTGCAGTTCTATGCGTTCGATGCAGGCTACATCGAAGGTCTTTGCGCAGGTGACCTTCAAACACAAGAGCATTTTGTCGGGTATTTCACCGATCTGATCCATCTGAAACTGCGCTCGCGGCTGCGCTCCGGGCAGGCCATCGAAGACGTGCGTCAGGAGACGTTTGCGCGCGTGCTGGCCACCCTGCGCAAAGAGAACGGGCTGCGGCAGCCGGACCGGCTGGGCGCGTTCGTCAATACGGTTTGCAACAATGTCCTGTTCGAACACTACCGCGCGACATCGCGCAGTGAGTCGCTGGACGAGGAAGACCGGCCGGAGTTGCCGGCTGCCGGCGCGAGTGCCCACGACCTTGCCGCCGGCGAATCAACTGAAGGACAAGGTGCGGGAAATTCTGGCCGGGATGCCGCCGCGCGACCGTGGCGTGCTGAAGGCGGTTTTCCTCGACGAGCGCGATCGCGAAGATGTTTGCCGGGAGTTTGGCGTGGATGGCGAGTATCTGCGGGTTCTGCTGTTCCGGGCCAAGCAGAACTTCAAAGCCGAATATGTGCGGCGCATGGGAGGAGATCCCAATGCGGAGAGACGCTGAAACGTTTAACCGGCCACGCGCACCATTTCTTAGAGCGGAAAGGGAGACCGAGCCCATGGATCATAGTGAAGCTGTGGAGCTGATGGCGACGGAGCGGTACCTCCTCGGAGAGCTGCCCCCTGAACAACGGGAGGCGTTTGAAGCACATTTCTTCGAGTGTTATGAATGCGCGCTGGACGTGCGCGCGGAGGCGGCGTTCCTGAAGGAAGCGAAAGCGCAACTGCCGCAGATGACGCGATCCGTGCCGACGGCGGTAGCGGAGTGGCCCGCGTCAGCAAAGACGGAAACGAAGAAGCGCGACTGGTTTGGCTGGATGCGGCCTGCTTGGGCCGTGCCTGCTTTCGCAGCGCTGCTGGTGGTGATCGGATATCAGAACCTGGCAACGATTCCCGGGTTGCGGTCTTCGGCCGAGGCGCCTCGCGTGGCTCCGTGGTCGACGCTTCACGTGGGAACGCGAGCCGGTGCGCATACTGTGGTAACGGCAGATCGCAAAGCAGGCGCCGTGCTGCTGATCGACGTGCCCAACGACGGAACCTACATATCGTTTGGATTTGCGCTGGAAAATCCGCAGGGAAAGCAGATCTGGGCGCAGACGGTGCAGGCGCCCGCAGGTGGAGATGGGACGATGTCGCTGCTGATTCCGGGAAAGGGATTGCAGGAGGGTGCTTATACGCTTAGGATTGCGGGCATCACCCCTCAGGGCAGCCACACCGAACTGGAACGGCAGATGTTGGACGTTCACTTCAACGAGTAGCCATCCACTTAGATTTGTAATTATCTTTGTTACTTTCAGGAAAGCGAGCACGAGCCGTCCATGGCCAGCCAGAAAGCGACACCCAAGCCCGTAGAACACACCTATCACGCCGAAGCATTTGCTCTTCAGGGCGATTTGCAATTGCCGGTGAAGACAACGGTAAAGCCGCAGACGTATGTAAAGCTCAGCGAAAGCGGTGGGTATTTGTCGGAGCGGGCATCCGATTATCGTCTGGAGGGAGTGTTCTCGTTTCACCGTGCGTACACGCAGGTTTCGGGGCATCCTGACTGCAAGAAGGGCCATGGCTACGTGACGCTGGCGACCTCGGTGATCGAAGGCTTCAACGTGCTGGACGTGGTGACGGCGGACCGCATTGTGGCGCAGGTTTCGACCGAGCATCCGCTGTACGGCTATGTGCCTGAGGTCACTTTCCTGGGAACGCGCTTTGAGAACCTGCGGATTGCAGGTCACCCGGTGACCGTCGATCTGGATACCGAGCTGTTCGGAGGTAAGCCGAAAAAGGACGCACCGCACTCGCGGGGTGACTTCGGCGACTATGCTGCCAAACAGCGCAAAAAACTGCTGGGCCTGCCGAAGCTTCCTCCGAGGTTGCGCAACGGTACAATCAGGCTCCATCCAAATCTTCAGCTAAAAGGTCGATCGAATGCTCGCTGGTGCACCAGGCGGAGGGTCTTATCCTGGGCGTTCGTTTGGCCACGTGATCGACATACCGCATTTCGGCAAAGTTTATCTCGCCACCGTGCGGCTGGAAGAGTCCGACCCGCACCCGAAAGAGGGTACGCCGAGGCAGACGCTGATCGAGCTGACGATGATCGAGGTGAAGATGGGCTGCATCGGGGACGGCAGCGGCTCGGGGGAAGCACGATCGTCAACGGCAAGGGAAAGGGAACTGGATAGTCTGGGGTGTGCTCTCGCTGGCGCTAGCGCCGCTTTTTACGGGGGATCGGGCGCTTTCGCCGGAGGCACAGCGCGCGCGAGTTGAGCGGATCTTCCAGAACGGAGATTTGACACAGAGCCAGGAAATCGCCCGCGTTTTGGCAGAGCGATACCGCGGCCTGAGTCCAGGGTGGTTCGCACAATTCAGCCTTCTCGAAGCTCAGTCGGCCGCGTGGCGCGGCGTGAGTTACGACATCCCGCGTATTCTCGCTTCGGTTTCTCCGCCTGACTCCGACTCTCGAATTCGAATGCTGTCGCTTCTGGCCGCGGCAAATGTCCACATGCATCGTTTTGCGGTCGCGCAGAATTATCTCCTGAAAGCGGACCGGCTCTGTTCCGCCGCAGCATCTGGGGTCTGCAGCCATGTCGTCAACGCTCACTGGACCCTTGCTATTGAGCAGGGACGCTATGAAGATGCCTATAGCCTTGCATTGAACAGCCTGCGTTCGGCCCGAGGCATTGGCGACCGCTTCGAAGAGGCAGGAGCGCTGATGAATCTGGCAAACACCTGCCTGTACCTGCAGCACTATGACGAGGCCATTGATTGGCTCGATGCTTCGAATCTCATAGCGGCGAGTCTGGGCGCGAAAGACATCCTGTTTACTAACACCGGTAACTTGGGTTGGGCCTACTATAGCCTCGGGGATCGCGAGCGTGCGTTTTCTCTGTTTCAGGAGGCGGAACGGCGCGCGGCCGCCTTGGGCGATGTCGGCGACTCAATTGCCTGGCTAACGACAAGCGGAGTAGTTTTTCAGGATAGCCATGAGTGGTCGCGCGCCAGAGAGGCATATCGGAAGGCGCTCCTGCTGGCGAGAAGTATTCACAGCAACGAAGATATCATCAACTCTCTTGAGAGTTTGACTCACATCTCTATTCAGCTCAACGGAATCGATGAGGCGGAAGAATATCTCGGTCAGCTCGATCCAATGATTCACACCAACGGCAATCGTCTCGATGCGCTGGATGTGATGCTCGCGCGGGGGCGGATTGCGGCGGCGCGACGGCAGGACGCTGAAGCCGAGAGTCTGTTCCACCAGGTGGATGCCGATCCGGCAAGTCAGATCACGATGCGGCTGGGCGCGGAACATGAGCTGGCGCGGCTCTTCGAGGCCGAGGGGCGGCCGCAGGATGCGCAGAACGAATACGTAACAGCGCTGGGCACCTTTGAGTCGGCGCGTGCGGAGATTAAAAACGAGGACTCCAAGCTCCCGTATTTCGCGAACGCGACGCCGATCTACGACGACTACATTCGCCTGCTCATCTCGCAGGGCAAGACAGAAGAGGCACTGGCGGCGGCCGATCAGAGCCGCGCGCGAACACTGGAGCAGGGGCTCGGGGTGATCGGCAGCCAGGCCTCGCTCAGGCACGCGGGATTGCAGCCCGAGGCGATTGCGGCCAGGTCCGGGGCGACGCTGTTCTTCTACTGGCTCGGCGAAAAGCAGTCATGGCTGTGGACCATCACGCCGCAAAAGACCGCAGTGTTCGCGCTCCCCGCAAGGCGCGAAATCGCGGCGGCCGTGGAGCGATACCGGCAGGAGTTGCTGGGGCCGGAGGATCCGCTGCGGGCGCGAAACCCCGACGGCTTGGCTCTCTACCGCATGCTGGTAGCGCCTGCGACGGGCCTGATTCCGCCGGGTGGGAAGGTCATCGTTCTGTGCGACGGCGACCTGAGCAAGCTGAATTTCGAAACCCTGCTGGTCGACGCGCCAAAACCCCATTACTGGATCGACGATGCGGACGTAGTCTCGGCGCCGTCGTTGCGAATGCTGGCCGTGGCAAAGCCGGCGCATGCGATTGGCGGGAACCTGCTGCTGGTCGGCGATGCCGTATCGCCGAGCCCAGATTATCCCGAGCTGCCCAACGCGCCGGTCGAGATGCGGGAGATCGAAAAGCATTTCCGGCCGCGGGACGAAACGGTATTTGCGCGCGAGCGAGCCAATGCCACGGCGTATCTGAGAAGCGATCCGCGGCAGTTTGCCTACATCGATTTCGTCGCCCATGGGGTGGCGAGCCGGACCGATCCCCTGGACTCGGCGATCATTCTGTCGCGGACGGGAGCCGACACCCGGGCGGGCGCTGATTCGTTCAAGCTCTACGCACGCGACATCACCCAGCATCCGATCGACGCCCGGCTGGTGACCATTGCAGCTTGCTATGGCGGCGGTACCCGGTCCTACGCGGGCGAGGGCCTGGTTGGCCTGTCGTGGGCGTTCCTGCGCGCCGGAGCGCACAACGTGATCGGCGCGTTGTGGGAAGTGAGCGACGCATCGGCGCCCAGGCTGATGGACGCGCTCTACCAGGGACTGCAGGACGGATTGCCGCCCAGCGCCGCGCTGCGACAGGCGAAGCTGAAGCTGCTGCATGGCAGCGAAACCGGAGAGTTCCGCCGCCCCTTCTACTGGGGCTCGTTCCAGATGTACAGCGTTCAGTGACGGGGTCTGACCCTCGGCTCCGCTGATACGAAAGCATCGTTCCCAGCACTACTCCGCAGAGTGACCTGAGATCGGGTTGGGCTCCGGTATCGGATGTCTGCCAGGTTCGACACGGAGGAACAGCGTGAAACAAAAAAGCGAGAACGGGCTCCAGATGCGGCAGCAGGCAGCAGCGGTGCCGGCGAAGGAAGGCAATGCCGCCTGGACGCTGGTCGATTATTTATTCCCGGCAGGGCGAGCGGCCGTTTGGAGCGGATCGGTGACCGCTGGGCCCGGGATCGTTCTGGCAAAGACCGCGTAAGCCGAGTCCACGGGGGCCCAGGGAATTGCGAAAGGAGACACAGCGATGAGGTTCTTCGATTTTCTCTTCGGATGCCGCCACAGCGAACTGAGCCGCGTGTTCACCATTGGCGGGCAGAGCTATTGCGTGTGCTGGACCTGCGGGTCGAGGTTCAGTTACTCGCTCGCCAGCATGCGGATGGGGCGCCAATTGGCTGCAATTCAGGATGTCGTGGAGCTCCACTCGCCGGCAAGGCTCCCGTTCCGGCCCTGTGCGTAAATCCCCGATGAATTTGTGCGCAGTACTGTGCCAATGGTTCCTGCGGTGGCCCTCTGAGCGTTACCAAGATGTGGGCAGATAGTAGCTAACGGGGAAGTGACGGGAATGTATCGGGACGCGAAAGATAGAGACAGCCAATGTGGACCCAAGGATGACACGCTCAGGTCTCTATCGTTACCCATTCGACAAGGATGGCGACCCCGTCCTCACTTTCGGCGAGGCCATCGCCGCGGCGCGCAATCTCGAAGTGCAGCTGAACGGTATGCTGAAGCGCTGGACCTGGCCCGATGTGACGCTGACGATTTTCGAGAGGCGTCCCGGATACGTGCGCTACGAAGTGCGGCGACAAGGGGAGTACGTCGGCATTGCCACCGTCATGCCCTTCGTGACCGAACCCGAAAAGATGGGGCCCGAAACGTCGGGCGAAGTAAAGGGACAGAAGGCGAGCGGAACCCACGGAGACTGAAACAGGGCAGACGCGAAGTCATGCCCTGGTCAGAAATTCAAATTAACCTGGAACCTACGGCTGCGCTGGGATTTCAAGCGGGCGCGAGTCGGTTTCGGCTGCGGTCTTGTGCAGCTGATGATGCAGGCAATACAGCGCGAGCTCGAGGCGATCGGAGACGCCCAGCTTGTCGTAAATCTTGCGCAGATAATTCTTGACCACCTGCTCGGTGGTGCCGAGCTGATATGCAATTTCCTTATTGCGCTTGCCCTGGGTGATGCCCGCGATAATGAGCATCTCCTTCTGGTTGAGCCGAGGCTGATTGCGTGGATTATTCAGATTGCCGGCCTGGGAGCGATAGGCTTCGATGACCCAGGTGACCGACTGATTGTCGATCCACGTTTCGCCGGCCGCGATCTTGCGCACGCACTTCACCAGCAAATCGGGCGAGATGGACCGGGGAATGATGCCGCGCACGCCGCGCCGGTACAGATCCACCGTATGCGATTCGTCGTTACTCGCGGACTGGACGATGATCTTGAGATCCGGAGCCAGGCGCACCACAGCCGGGACCGCGTTGGCGGTGCCCGTGATCATGGCCCCTTCCAGAAGCAGAACGTCAGCGGGAACACGCTGCACAGTATCCTGGAGGCTCTGCAGGTTGTC
Organism: uncultured Acidobacteriaceae bacterium; assembly: GCA_963702285.1. Classification (GTDB taxonomy): domain Bacteria; phylum Acidobacteriota; class Terriglobia; order Terriglobales; family Acidobacteriaceae; genus Palsa-343. The sequence goes on from CAVPCB010000149.1 coordinate 37,197, forward strand.
GGCTTCGGCGGCGACTACAACCCCTGAATCGGGTCCGAAGACTTTGCGCATGCCGACTCGATAGATTGCCTGCGAGTCAGCCAGAATCACCCGAACCTCAGAGGGGGGTTGAACCACCTGGGGGGTTACACCGTTACCGTTGCCGTTTGGTTTGCGTCATAAATGTTTGTCCGACTACTGGAACCTGTACTCGTCGATTACTACAGCGGCGAAGGGCTGACCATTGTTCCAATAAGAACGGACAATTCTTCCAGCGCAGTGCACCGCCGCAGTCACAGAGAAATCCAGCGTGCCCGCCGGAAACTCCACAAGGAAATCAATCTCTTGCCCCTCCCGAAGTGGCTCCCGCAGCCGTAACAGACAACCGCTGGCGGAGAGATCCTCGGTGAGAGCCTCACTATCGTGGCCTTCGGCGAGCACGGTTACCCGCAACTGAATCGGGTAGCGCGCTGCGCCGCGGTAATGGTGCCAGGAGCTGGTACCCTGGGATAAACAGAAGGCAGATTCCATAAAAGGTGCTGCGATTGTTAATCCCTACAGTACCCGCAAACCATTGCTTTAGCCAATTACCAAAGTGTACATGTTCGTTCCCATTTGTAAACGACCAAATGGGGTGTGGCAATGACCAAAATGGGGCAGGTTAGCCTCCGTCTGTGGGAAAGAAGCCTTTCTGCGGATTCTGACGGGCTAAATTACTTTGGAGTAGACCTTTGGGTGGGGAAAAAGGCCGCCGAAGCACCTACCCACGCCTGACCCTGGTTATGGTCAACGCCCATCATTTTCCCCCGGCCCAGCCGGACGAGCGAGGTCAGCGGCGTCAGAGCTGCACGATCGGGCCATACATATAGGATACGAATTTCCGCCTGGGTAGGACCAAAAGGGGTGTCAATGACGGGTACGAAGGTGACCCGCTCCTGCAGGATGTAGTTGTCCCGCTGAGCCCCCGGGATGGCAGCCAGATCGTCGTCGCCGGGGGCGAACCGGATGCCCTGGCCCGCAAAAGAGAAGAGTGGTTTCAGGATCCACCCCTCGCGGTCGGACTCGAAGCGCTCCCGGAGCGCGGCATCCTTGTAGATCTGATCGAGAAAAAAGGCCTGCGGGACGGCCGGGTGGTCGAGGAACGGGATGGAGAACTTGCTCACGTGGAAGTACCAGTTGGGGTGGCCAGCCCATTCCACGTCGAAAGATTCGCGGTAGTCGAACTGAAGTGGCACCTGTTTGCGAACCAGCTCGTCGACAATGGCTCGGTTGTAGATGCGGCGAATCGGGACCAGACGAGAGCCGTTGCGATACGCCAGGCGCCGCAGTTGCCCGGCGGATTTTGAGCCGGCGTCGATGGGCTCGAGAGCGGCGATGTCGACGATGGGAATGCCGAGCCGATCCGCCGTGATGTGGAAGTCGGGCAGCGTCTTCTGGTTCGCCGGATCGACATCGACCAGGACGACCGTCTCCGGATCGTGGCCGGCGACGATCGCGCGGGCGAGCAGTTTCCAGTAAGCCGACTCATCGAGGCCTCCGAAGAGGTACCGGAGCGATGGATCAAGACCGTACGCGACTCGGTACTCTTCGCAGGCGGCGAATTGAAATCCAAAGACGGAAGGGAAGGCCTGCATCTCGACGAGCCTGGGAGCCAGGCTCCCGTCGGCATTGCGGACCAGGCCGAAGTCGGCGGTGAGGAAGTGCGGATGGGCATTCTGATCGGCGCAGCGCCAGCGTTCGGGGATCGCGGCGAGCGATCGCGCGAGGTAAGCGGGATCGTTGACCAGCCTGAGAGTCAGGTCAGCGCCGATGCGCGCCATCTCCTCGAGCAGATCTTCAGCGAAGAAGCACGGCGTCTCCGCAATGGGAAAGCCGACGTGCGTGCGCGCGATGGCATCGAGGGAGTGGCGCAGCTTCCGGTAAGCTTCCGGTCGGAAGCGCGCGTTGAAGTGGCTGCGGAGAGACGGAATCACAGCAACAGGGTACAGGGTGCGGGGTAGTGGGCGGCAGGGCGGCCATTTGTCACTGCGCAGGATCAAAAACAGACGCGGTTTGTTATTCTGTGGCCGCCTTATTCCCGGAAATTGAAGCGTCTGTTTGCGGAGCCCTGTTCTTCACCGGCCTGCAGTTGAGACCGGACGCACGATTGTTTCGTCGCGTTACTCATCTCCATTTGTTTTTCAAGCGAAAGGTGCTGGTGCCTATGTTCTCTGTGCATGCGATGCGCCGCGGTGCGATGGTTCTGGCTGTTGGTTCGATGAGCGCCCTGGCGCTTCACGCGAGTGACGATGCCGCTGGCCGAGCGGGCTATTATCGTGAGCCGGCGCTGCATGGCGACACTTTGATCTTCACGTCGGAAGGCGATCTGTGGACCGTGAACGTGCACGGAGGCGCCGCGCACCGGCTCACGTCGGCTCCTGGCCAGGAGCGCGCCGCGACGATCTCCCCCGATGGCAAGACCGTCGCCTTCCTCGGCCAGTACGAAGGGCCGGGCGAGGTCTACACGATGCCGGTGGTGGGCGGACTGCCCCAGCGGCAGTCGTGGGACAGCGGCGCCGAGCCGGTGGGTTGGAATCCGGACGGGCGGCTGCTCATCGAAACGCGGCGCTATACAGCGCTGGCCGATGAGAGCCTGGTGCTGATCGGGAGTCATGGCGAGCGCGAAATGCTGCCGCTCGCGACCGGCTCCGAGGCGTGCTATTCCGCGGATGGCAAGACGCTGTTCTTCACGCGACTGGAGAATCAGGGGAGTCACACCAAGCGCTACAAGGGCGGATTCATCCAGCACATCTGGCGGTACGACGGGCAGAGCGAGGCCGTGCCCCTGACCGCCGATTACGCCGGCACGTCGCATGCGCCGATGTTCTGGAACGGCCGCGTCTACTTTCTGTCGGACCGCGACGGCGTCATGAATGTCTGGTCGATGGATACAGAAGGGCACGGGTTGAAACAGGAGAGCCATCAAAAATTCTTCGACGTGGAAAGCGCCTCGATCTGGGACGGGCAGATCGTCTACGCCAGCGGCGCGGACCTGTGGTCGCTCGATCTCAAGACCGGGCAGGACGCGGTCATCCCCATCACGCTGGTTTCCGACTTCGACCAGATGCGCCAGCATTGGGTCACGAAGCCGATGACGTATCTCACCGACGCGCACCTGTCGCCGGATGGCAGCCGCGTAGTGTTTACGGCGCGCGGCGAAATCTTCACGCTGCCCGCGAAGACGGGGCGCATCGTTAACGTAGCGGGAAGCGATTCCGGAGTGCGGTATCGCGCCGCGCGATTCATGCCCGACGGCAAGAGCATCGTCGCTTTGTCGACGAAAACAGGAGAGACGGAGTTCTGGAAGTTTCCGGCCAACGGCGAGGGCGCGCCCGAGCAGTGGACCAACGATGCGAAGGTGCTGCGCTGGGAAGGAGTGCCTTCTCCCGACGGCCGCTGGCTGGCGCATCACGACAAGGATCAGCAGCTGTGGATTTACGACACGAAGACGAAGCAGAACAAGCGCATCGCGCAGTCGATGAACGGGCGGTTCTCCGATCTCAGCTGGTCGCCGGACAGCCAGTGGCTGGCGTATGTAGAGACTGCCGACAACGAGTTCGATCAGATCAAAGTGCTCGCTGTGGATTCGGGCAAGATCGAAACCCTGACGTCGGACCGCTACAACAGCCAGAAGCCGGTGTGGAGTGCGGATGGAAAGTGGCTCTATTTCCTCTCCGACCGCGCGCTGAACACGACGGTAGGGTCCCCCTGGGGTTCCCGGCAGCCCGATCCTCACTTCGATCATCAGCAGAAGATCTACGAGGTCGCGCTGGTGCCAGGCCTGCGCTCGCCTTTCCTGCCCGCGGATGAACTCCATCCCGACACGCCGGAAAAGGAAGAGAAAAAAGAAGAGCCAAAGAAAGATGCGGACGCGAAGGGCGGACGCAGGACAAGGGCACGGGCACGGCGAACAAAGACAGCGATAAGGAGGAGCCGGCCAGCGAAAAGAAGGTGCCGGAAGTGAAAATCGATTTCACCAACATTGCGGATCGGCTGATGGAGGTTCCAGTGCCGCCAGGCAATTACGGTAGCCTGCAGGCGACCGCGAAGCGGCTGTGCTGGCTCGACGCCACCGACGAAATTCATCCCAAGATGACGCTCCAGTGCCTCGAGCATCGACAACAAGGGCGATGAGCCGGACACGGTGATGGCGGACGTGAAGGGATTTGAGGTTTCGCTCGACCGCAAAAAAATGCTGGTTCACAAAGCCGACGACTTCTACGTCTTTGACACGGACGTGAAGGGCTCGGCGCTGAACGACGCGAAGACCGTGGCGAAGGCGAAGGTCGATCTGGCGCACTGGGAGATGACGACGACGCCGCGGGATGAGTTCCACGGCTTCTTTCTCGACGCGTGGCGGCTGGAACGCGACTACTTCTACGACCGGCACATGCATGGCGTGGACTGGGTCGCGATGCAGGGGAGGTATCTGCCCCTGGTCGATCGCGTCTCGGATCGCGATGAACTGAACGATGTGATTGCGCAGATGGTCAGTGAGCTGTCGGCGCTGCACACCTTCGTCCATGGCGGCGACCAGAGAAAGCCGGAAGACGACGTCACTGTGGCTACGCTGGGCGCGCGCCTGCGCCGCGATGAGCAGGCCGGTGGATTCGTGGTGGAGCACATCTACCCGTACGATCCGGATTTGCCGAACACCGCGCCTCCGCTGGCCCGGCCCGATTCGCTGGTCAAGGAAGGCGAGGTGATTGGCAGCATCGACGGCACGAACGCGCTGAGCGTGCGCGACGAGCGGGAACTGCTCCGCGGCAAGGCCGGCGTCCAGGTGATGCTGCGCGTCAAGTCGGCGAAAGGCGAGACGCGCGACGTGCTGGTGAAGCCCATCAGCGAAGCGCAGGACGAGAACCTGCGCTACACCGCGTGGGAGTACACGCGGCGACTCGATGTGGAGAAGGCGTCTGCGGGGAAACATCGGCTATGTCCACCTGCGCGCGATGGGGTCAGCCGACATCGATCAGTGGGCGCGCGAGTTCGATCCGGTCTTCAACCGCCAGGGACTGATCATCGACGTCCGCCACAACGAGGGCGGCAACATCGACTCATGGCTGCTGGGCAAGCTCTTGCGCCAGGCCTGGTTCTACTTCCAGCCGCGCGTCGGCAATCCTACCTGGAACATGCAGGAGGCCTTCCGCGGACACATCGTCGTGCTCTGCGATCAGGAAACCGCCTCGGACGGCGAGGCGTTCAGCGAAGGCTTTAAGCGCTTCAAGATGGGCAAGCTGATCGGCATGCGCACCTGGGGCGGCGAGATCTGGCTAAGCGGCAACAATCGCCAGGCTGATAACGGCGTCGCCACGGCGGCCGAAACCGGCGTCTACGGTCCGGAAGGGAAGTGGCTGATCGAAGGGCATGGCGTCGATCCCGACATCGTGGTCGACAATCTGCCTCACGCGACCTATGAAGGCCACGATGCGGAACTGCAGCGAGCCATCGACGAGTTGACGAAGGAAATTCAGGAAGACCCGCGACCGGTGCCGCCGCCTCCACCGCATCCGGATAAATCCTTCAGGTATCAGTGACCGAGTCCGGTCAGGAAAAGGAGAGCCCGAATCTTTGCTGCCTCGGTCTCATCCAAATAAAAAGTTCGGAGGATTCAATGGCGGCGTTTTGTGCGTGTTGCGGAGCGGAGATCACAGGAAGAGAAGAGGCGTGCCCGGTCTGCCACACGCCGCGCCACGGCATGCTGCCTGCGGATGGCTTAATGCCGCTGGACCTGGGAGATGAGCTGATCAGGGAAGGGCCTGAAGACGGCGGCCCAACACTGTGAGCTGTCGCTGACTCCTCAGACTCGTGATTTTTTCGCTTCGCGAAACTCCAAACGAGAGCGCGACTCCCCCAGCGAAGCCAACCAACCCTACAGCGCTTTCAGCTTCGCTTCGATCTCCGCCAGCGCCGCTTCCAGCGCCTTGCGCCGAATCGGACTCGACGTGCGCTCGTCGAGAATGCGCTCCCGCTGCAGTTCCAGCGCAGCGCGCGCCCGCTCGCGCGTGGCCTGTTGCGGCGTCAGCCTGCCGCCCATCATCGCCGGTTCCGAAGACTGCTGCTGCTCCACCTGCTCTTCGACGGATTTGCTTTCCCAACCGCGCGCCATGGGTACAGCGTACAGGGTCGAGGGTGCAGCGTGCACTGCAAAGACAGGAGCGGCCCTGCCTGGCGCATCATGGTCATCAGAGGTGTGAGCAATGAAAGCCTGGAGAATTCCGTCCTTTGGCATCGAGAACCTCGAGCAGGCCACCCTGCCCGATCCCGAGCCTGGGCCCGGCGAAGTTGTCGTGCGTGTCCACGCCGTCTCCTGGAACTACCGCGACCTGCGCATGGTGCTCGGGCAATACAACCCGAAGATGCAGCTGCCCCGCATCCCATGCTCCGACGGCGCCGGAGAAGTGTCCGCTGTGGGTGAAGGCGTCACGCGCGTCAAAGTGGGCGATCGCGTGTGCGGCATCTTCATGCAGAACTGGATCGAGGGTGCACCCGACGCAGCAAAACAGCGCGGCGCGCTCGGGGGCGACATCGACGGCATGCTCGCCGAATTCGTCGTTCTCCGCGAACAGGGAGTCGTGCACTTCCCGGAATTTTTGTCGTATGAAGAAGCCGCCACGCTGCCCTGCGCCGCAGTCACCGCGTGGAACGCCTTAACCCGTGCCGACAGGATCAAAACCGGCGACACGGTAGTCATCCTGGGCACCGGGGGAGTGTCGATCTTCGCACTGCAGTTCGCAAAAACCATGGGTGCGCGCGTGCTCGGCACATCGAGCAGCGATGCCAAACTGGAGCGCGCCAAAGCGCTGGGTCTCGATGCCGGCGTGAACTACCGCGAGCATCCGGAATGGGATCGTTGGGTGATGGAGCAGACCGGCGGGCGCGGGGCCGATCTCGTTGTCGAGGTCGGTGGCGCGGGCACGTTCAACCGGTCGCTGCGTGCCACTCGCATCGGTGGCGCCGTCGCCCAAATTGGCGTCGTGAGCCAGGATTCCGAGGGAGTACTGATCCCGTTACTGTTTCACAGACAGATTCGCCTTCGTGGGATTTATGTGGGATCGCGCGCGGATTTTGAGATGATGAATCGAGCCATCCAGCAACATAAGTTGAAACCCGTGATAGATGAGGTAGTTAGCTTCGACGCGGCTGGACAGGCTCTGCGCCGTATGCAGTCCGCAGCTCACTTTGGCAAGCTAGTTACTTCCGTGATGCACTAGAAATCTTTGTTCAACAGGCGACATTTTGCCTCAAACTGCATCTGAGAGAAGTGCCCGAAACCAATAAGAGGAGGGCTCCCCAAAATGAACTTCCTGACGTCCTGTCTGCAAGCGGTTCTCAACTTCTTTTCTGAGATTCTTTTTGGATGCACCCATGCGCGAGTCACACGCCCGTTCACCCTCGGCAACGAGACCTACGAAGTGTGCCTTGACTGCGGCAAACAAATTTATTACTCGGCAACCGAGATGCGGCGCCTCACTCCGTTTGAAGTGCGCCGGATGAGGGCAGCCCGAGCCGGCGAGGTGAAGGTGGTTCCCATCAATACGCCTCACCTGGTTCCGCGCGATCGCAAGCCCAACGTTGCCGCCTGAGTTTCCTTTCTCCTTGTAGTGTGCAGTTGGTTTTAATTCGGGAGCGCTTCGGCGCTCCCTTCGCTTTTTCGCTCCCGGCTCCCAGCTCCCAGCTCCAGGCTCCCAGCTCCCAGCCGTCTTTTCACCTTCGTGGGAGGGCGGCCTCTCCCATCCGGCGTCTAAGATAAACGTTGACCGTTTCCCCCGATGGGCCGCCTCCTCACAAGCCGGTTGCTGCTTGCCTGCCTCGCGCTGGGCATGGCCGGCTGCGGCAGCATCAATTACGCTGCCCAGGCCGGCGATGGCAGCTTTGCGCTGCGCGCCTCCGGCACCACCGTTGCCACCAATGGCCAGATTGCCCTCCAGGCCGTGCTGCCCTCAGGCGATGCGGCGCCTGTCACCTGGCAAATCGCATCCGGTACCAACGCAGCCTCTCTCGGTCAGGGGCACATCGATGCCAACGGCATGTACACCGCGCCAGGCTCGCTCTCTGCCGACAGCATCACCGTGCGCCTCGAAGCCGCACTGGCCAACAATGCAAAGAGCACCGCGTCGCTGGCCATCACCGTTCGTCCGGGATTCGTCCAGCCCCTGCTGCCCCAGAATGTCGCCCTCACTCCCGGCGCCACCGCCGACGTCACAGCACAGATCGCCGAAGTCGACTCCGGCAGTGTGAAGTGGCGGCTCGCCAACACGCCGTCCGGTGCGGAGAACGCGACAGGAGCGCTGGGAGCACTCAGCAACTCCGAGTGCCAGCGCAGTTCCGATCGCTACACCACTTGCGTGGTCCTCTACACCGCGCCGCCCACCCTTCCTCCCGGCCTCGTGTATGTCGTCGCTGCCGTCAATGGCAGCACCACCACCTCGCCCCTCCACGTCTTGCTGAACAATCAGGGAATCGTATCGAACCCGGTGACGCATCAGGCGATTCAGCCGGGCCCCGTCACGCTCGGAGCGTCCGGCGGCAACGACGGCGACTTCGACACCTACGCGAATCATGACGGCGCCTCCTTCGTCGCCGACTGTTGCGGCGGAACCCTCGGCGCGCTGGTCCAGAATCAGTCCGGCGATCAGTTCATCCTCAGCAACAATCATGTCCTTGCAGAATCCGACCAGGGCCACATCGGCGACACTATCGATCAGCCAGGTCTCATCGATGGCGCCTGTACCCCGCTCACGCGCCCTGGCTCAACGCTGCGCCCCGTCGGCACGCTGGAGTCCTTCGTCCCGCTCGCCTCAAAGCAGACCAACGTCGACGCAGCGCTGGCCCTCGCTACACCCGGCGCGGTCGATCCCACCGGCAGCATCCTCGGCCTCGGCATACCCGGTGCGAATGGCGCGCTGAGCGCGGCAGCACCCATGGCCGGCGAAGGCGAGCCGCTCACCGCCGCGAACCTCGGCATGAACGTCGTCAAGAGCGGTCGCACCACCGGCCTCACCTGCTCCAACATCAGCGCCGTCGCCCTCACCGTCAAAGTCGACTACTACAAGGACTGCGCCGAGACGCAGCCCTGGACTACAAAAACCTTTACAGGCCAGATCGGAATTGGCGGCGCGCACTTTACCGACAGCGGCGACTCCGGCGCGCTGGTGCTCGATGCGAACAACGCCCAGGCCGTCGGCCTCTACTTTGCCGGCGGCACCGATGGCGACGGCAACGGCCTCAGCGTCGTCAATCCTATCAGTGATGTCCTCGGCGAACTCAGCACGCAAACCGGCAGCAACCTGAGCCTGGTGGGAACGAACACGCCGCACGCCGTCTCCTGCCTCCGCTACGATTCCGCAGTCCCCGCCGAGCCGCCCTATGTCGGACCCGCGGCGCTGGCGCACGCGCAGTCCATCGCCGAAACCGCATCGGAAACCCTGCGCGGCAACGGCATTCTCGGAGCCGCCGCCGGCCACAGCCTCGACGCGCCCGGCGATCCCGCAGTCATCGTGTATGTCGATCATCCGAACGCCGACGTGCCGCAGATCATCAACGGCCTGCGCACTCAGGTGATCGTGACCGATCCCAACGCGGTGCTCCACGGAACCGCGCCCACCCTGCCCGCTCTCGAGCCCGGCCTGCACATCGCCGCAACCGAACTGGCCGGAGCCACCGTCGTCGAGAAGAGCGCAGCCCCCGCCCTCCTGTCCGACCCCGCCATTTTCGGCGTCGGCGTCACCGAAAGCCGCGACAATCCCGCCGAACCCGCCCTCCTCGTCCTCGTCGACATGGGCCGCACCCCGCGCTCCATGCCGCAAACCATCGGCGGACTGCGCGTCGTCTACATGCGCATGCACCGCTTCCACACCACGCTGTCGAAGTGGATCACCAACCGCCCCGCCTCAGCCTGCGAAGTCAAGGGCTTGAGGCGGGATCAACCATGAGTTCTTCAGAAATTTGGTGGTCCGGACAACGTCACGGAAGTTGGCGATAAGCCGGCATCGCTCTTTGGAGGGCGGCTTAGTTGCAGTCCGTGTAGCTTGTATCTCCGATCATCCGTGTCGTGCAATTTGTCTTCAGCCGATTTGCGTTTGGATTAACCGGCAGCGGCACTTGATACGGCTGAGCAGGCGCCAAAAGCGTCCGCAGCAACATATACCGCTCGAGCGGATTAGGCCTTTGCGGAGCCTGTTGTTGGACGATGACGGTGGGAGGCTCTTGTTGTGGAGCGTCTTTCATCGCTACCTTCCAAAGCTTCTCATTTTCCGCTTGTAACTGGTTGATCTTTTCTGTGGCTTCGCCCAAAGCGGAAAGAACATCTCCTAGCCGAATTGGTTGACCGCCTTTGTCCATAGACTCTTTGATTTGAGAGGCGAGCACAAATTCAAGGTGCTGCTGTCCGTTGGCACTGAATATCATGGGCATGACCGCCTCGACGTTGTTCTCTCCGCTCAAGAGGAGAATGGGGCGCGGAGCGTACTTCACTGCATCTGGGCTTTGTGCGACTGCTGGACTGGTAAGCAGCAATACACAACAAAGAATCCGACCCATCGACATATCGCACCTCCGTATTCGCCCAATGGTAGTCGGATCGAATCGTGCAAGGGGACAGAATTCGGCGTTTGGGTCAGAGGCCGACTCAAAACCTCTGAATGGGTCCTGAATACCGCACTACCGTCGGATCCCCCGTCAGCAACAACAGTCCGTCCGCCATCGCCTGCGCAACGAGCATGCGGTCAAACGGGTCTTTGTGCAGGGCAGGGAGTCCGGCGACTGCGACAGCATGTCGGCCCGTGATCGCCAGCTCGGTATAGCCATTATCGAGAAGTTCGCGACGAAGGAATGCCGGGTCGGCCTGAAAATCGGCGCGGCCGAGAGTCCTCTTAATCGCGATTTCCCACAGACTGGCGGCACTGAAGAAGAGCTGATGAGCAGGGTCTTCGATCATCGATCGGGCGGCGATGGGCAAGCGCTCGGGCATTACTGGACTCCCCAGAGCAGCAGGTGAGTATCCAGCAGGAGCTTCATCGCTCGTCGTTCAGCGTACCTTCAAACGCGGCCACGATTTCGTCGGCACCCATCTGATCGAAGTCCTCTGGAACCGAGAATTGCCCTGCCAGAAAACCCAGGCGGCGCTTTGCCGCTGGCTCCGGGGCGTCGATCGCGGTGACTTTAACCACGGGTTTGCCGGCCTTGGCGATAATGAAGGGCTCTCCCTTGATTGCCTCAGCGATCAGACGCGAGAGGTGAGTCTTTGCCTCGTGGATATTCACTGTCTTGGCAGACATAAACTAAGTCTACTTAGGCTAGTCCATTATGTCAAGCCCGAACCCGTCGGGGAGGAACGGCTGTCCAGCCGCTCCTGCCCTCAGATTCGCTCCTCTCAATTCACTGCCGTCACCACGCCGTGGATCGGCTGAAGGCCAAAATGCTTGGTCGCCGGCGAATGGACTCCCGTCGGCAGGTCCACAAAGGTCATGGTCAGATTCGAGAAAGGAACCGAGCCTGGAGCAAAGTTTCCTCCCGTGACACAGACCTGCACCATCGAAGACGGCGGTGTTGTCTCGAAGGGAGCAACGCTGCCGTTCCCGGTGATCAAATTCACCGTGCCGGTGAACTGAAAGCCCTGCAGGGTCTTCGGACTCAACGCGGGACAGCCATCCATATTCCACACGACTTTTGCACCGGTTACGGCGATGTGGTGGGTGTGCGCTCCCCGGGTTGCGGGATTAGCCGGGTCCACAATGCCGATCTGTGTGCCGTAGTCCGACGTTTCCATATTCATCTCCACGGAAAAGTCAGCCGTATCCCGGCCCGGGTTCAGCGCGATCTCCCATTTGCCCCGCATCTCATAGGGGCCGCCACTGACCGTGGAAGGCGTGTAATCGTTGAGCAGACCGCGGAGGTGTACCTCGCGTCCGCGCGGGGCCTGAGCAAGGGCGGCTGCTCCGCAAAGCAGCAGGATAGACGTTGTACAGAGCGTCCTGATCGAAGTCGTACTGTGCAGTTTCATGGATATCTCCCGTAACCGTGATAGGCAACGGCTCCGCCGTGGCTGCCTCGTAAGGCTTCTTCCTGGGAATCGATGACTGGGAAGGTTCGCCGCGACGATCCGCGCCGGAACTCCCGACACCATCCGGCAAACGGCAGACCGGGTCAAGCGGCATCAGGCAGGCCAACAAAAAACCCTCAAATGCCGTCTTTTGCAGTCTGGCCAGGCGGGGTTACAATCGCCACACTTCCAGAGCCAAACAGACGGAACACTTCCGGGGAGAGCGCAAATGAGCGAGCGGTCGGTTGCAATCCCGCCGTTGCAGAAGGCGCCCGAACGGCGGCTCGACTCATGGAAGGAAATCGCAGCCTATCTCAACCGAGACGTGACCACCGTCCAGCGCTGGGAGAAGCGCGAAGGTATGCCGGTCCACCGGCATGTCCATGCCAGTCGCGGCTCCGTCTATGCCCTCGCCGACGAGCTGGATGTCTGGATCGAAAGCCGCCGGGTGCGGGAGAACGAGGCAGAGGCGGCGCCGTCCCCGGAAGCGATCGCTGCCCCAGAGCAAGGAAGGCCAGCCGGAAGTCATCGTTATCTGTGGCTGACGGCAGTGGGACTTGTGTCGGTTGGGTTGGCTGCGGTCGCCTGGCTCGGGCTTCGCGATCGCAGAATTCCAGCCAGTCCGCCAGCCATTCGATCTCTCGCCGTGCTGCCGCTCAAAAATCTGTCCGGTGATCCCTCGCAGGAGTATCTGGCCGAGGGAATGACCGAGGCTCTCATCGGGCGGCTCTCTGCGATTCACAATCTGCGCGTCATCTCCCACACCTCGGTCATGCGCTTCCGCGATCCCCAGGTGTCCGCACCGGAAATCGCCCGCATCCTGGGCGTGGATGCTCTGGTGGAAGGATCGGTGATACGCGATGGCAGCCGCATTCGCATCACCGCGCAGCTCATCCGCGGCGCTACCGATGAGCACTTCTGGTCCGCGACCTACGATCGGGAGATGCGGGATGCGTTGACGATGCAGAGCGAACTGGCGGAATCGATTGCCGAGAAGGTGGAAGTGACCGTGACCGGGGACGAGCACCGGCGGTTCACTGCAACGCGCCCGGTCGCGCCTGAGGTCTACGAGAGCTACCTGAAGGGACGGTATGCCCAGACGAACGGTACTGCGCAGCAGAGTGCCGCCGATTTCGAGGACGCTATCCACCAAGACGCGACCTTCGCCCCAGCGTATCTCGGCCTTGCTGAAGTGTGGAGCGGCCTGGGAACCGTTGCCGGGGGAGTTTCACCGGCGGAGGCGCGCCCGAAAGTGATCGGCTTCGCTCGACAGGCTCTGGCTCTCGATCCCGATCTGGTTGATGCCCATGTTATTCTCGCCAACGTGCTGCAGGAGGAATGGCACTGGGCCGAAGCTGAGACGGAATACCGGCGCGCCCTGGATTTGAACCCGAACGCCCCGGAGGCCCGCGCCGGTTTTGCCTTGTGGCTCCTCTGTGAAGGACGAACCGATGAGGCCGTCGCCTGGATCCAGAGCGCGCGCAAGCTGGACCCCACCGAGATTACCGGGCACGACGTCTCGTGGATACTTTTTCAGGCGCACCATAACGACGAGGCGATCCGCGAATCCCGCAGCGCTGTGGCGCTGCAGCCGGACGACGTCGGAGCCCTTTCGGCCCTGGGATTCGAACTGGCCGCCACCGACAAGTCAGCTGAGGCCATCCCCAATCTCGAGCGAGCCGTCGCTCTTTCCCATGGCAATTTTGCTTCCACAGGCGTGCTCATCCGTGCGTATGCACGCGCCGGCCGCAGGCGGGACGCGCTGGCCTTGCTGGCACAACTGCAGGCGCGAAGGAAGTCGGGCTACGTGCCGGCGGCCGCATTTATTAATGCCTACCTGGGTCTCGGCGATCGGGAGCAGGCCTTCTACTGGCTCGAACAGGCTTACAACGAGAAATCCAACATCCTGCAGTACGTCAGGACCCATCCCTACTTCGACCCGATCCGCAGCGATCCACGATTCGCCGACTTGATCCGGCGTGTCGGTCTGGGCTGAGCATCGTCGCGGCGGCCGAGTCTGGCGCTTCTTCAACCGCCCAAAAGCATTGACCCATCTCACCCCTGCAAAGCCGCCACCGCCTCCGGAGCCGCCTTCTCCGTCCGAAATTCCCCCTCCCACTGCGCCACCACCGCGGCCGCCAGACAGTTGCCGACCACGTTGATCACCGTCCGCCCCATGTCCATGATCGCGTCCACGCCCAGGATCACCAGAATCGGCTCCATCGGCAGCGAGAAGATCGACGCCGTCGCCATCAGCACCACCAGCACCGACCGCGCCACGCCGGCGACCCCCTTGCTCGTTAGCATCAGCACCCCGAGCATCGTCAGCTGCCGCCCGAGGCTCATGTGGATGCCCGCCGCCTGCGCCGTGAAGATCGCCGCAATCGATAAATACAGCGCCGACCCCGCCATGTTGAACGTGTACCCGGTCGGAATCACGAAGGCGACGATCTTGCGCGGCACGCCGTACGCCTCCATCGCCTCGATCGAGCGCGGCAACGCAGCTTCACTGGTGCTCGTCGCAAACGCAATCGTCGCTGGCTCCGCGACCGCGCGCAGAAATTCCCGCAGCGGCAGCCGCGCAAGCAGCAGCGCGGGCAACATAGCAAGCAGCGCAAAGAGCGCGATCGAGATGTACAGCGTCAGCGCCAGTTTGCCGAGGTTGAGCATCACGCCCAGCCCCGACTGCGCGACGGTATACGCAAGCGCCGCAGCGACTCCGACCGGCGCGTACAGCATCACGTAGTTCGTGAACGCGAACATCACCTCGGTCAGCGATTCGCACACCCGCAGCATCGGGGCTCGCTTCGCTTCGGGCACCTTGCACAGCGCCAGCCCGAAGAAAATCGCAAACACAGCAACCTGCAGAATCTGGTTGTCGGCAACCGCGCTGGCGATGTTCTCCGGAAACACGTGCAGCAGAAATTGCTGCCAGGAAATCGTCGTCTGCGCCGGAAGCGAGCTCGCCGCAACCGCCGCATGAGCCGACATATTCAGCCCCACGCCCGCCTTCGATACGTCAATCGCCACCAGCCCAATCAACAGAGCGATCGTCGTCAGTACTTCGAAATAAACCAGCGACTTCAGCCCCAGCCGCCCGACCGTTTTCGCTTCCGCATGCCCCGCGATGCCCGTCACCAGCGTGCCAAAGATGAGCGGCGCGACGATCACGCGGATCAGCCGCAGAAAAATGTCTCCAAAAACCCGCATCGAAATGGCCGCATGCGGCGCATCGACGCCCAGCTCGATGCCGGCCAGCATCGCCGCGAAGATCCATCCCGTCAGCGACCGCCGCCGCGCGGCGGCAAAGCCGAGCAGCAGCAGGGCAATCAACCGCAGCGCGACGGCCAGCCCATGCGTCGCCGGAGCTTCGTGCTGCAGAAACGCCGCGGCGGCATAGACAACGACCCCGGCGGTGGCAAGGATCGTGACATTCGGCTTCGGCGCCCCGGTTTTCATGAACGACAGCAAGGATACCAAGCGAACACAACACCCAAAGACCCCACTGGTCTAGACTTTTTCCATGCGGTCTCTGCTTTGGTCGACAAGTGTCATGGTGTGCATCGCAGTCTCCAGCGCGGCGAGCGGGCAGGTCCTGCAGCTGCCGCCACAGCAGCCGGGTGCGAATCCCACCGGAAACGTCCTCACCAATCCGGGCCTCACGCCCCAGGATCAGTTCCTCTACGACCTCGAAGCAAAGTTCGCCGCCGACACCGCCAAAGGCGGCGGCAAGGCCTTCGCCACCTGGTTCGCCCCGGATGCGGTGACGCTCGAAAACGGCGGCGCGCCTGTCGTCGGACACGACGCCATCGCGGCCCTCGCCACATGGACGCCGGAGGCCTACCAACTCCGCTGGACGCCCGAAGGCGCCCGCATGAGTCCCGAAGGCGACATGGGTTTTACCTGGGGCCACTATGAAGGCGACTCGAAGGACGCCCAGGGGAATCCGGTGAAGAAGACCGGCCGCTACATGACGGTCTGGAAGCGCCAGCCTGACGGTAACTGGAAGGTGGAACTGGATGCCAGCAACGATGGCCCCCCCGAGGACTGTTGCCGCCTGAAGTGACCCAAATTCGGGCCGAAGAGGCGCTTTATGTTACCGTAGTGCATTGGCAGACCGGCCCAGTCCGTTACTACCGGAAAGTACCGTAAGCGATACATATAGCAGGACTTGGCATCACCCGAAAGGGGAAGAGCCGAGGCCCCCCGAGTTTGCAACAATGCTCGTGATCCCCCACACGCAGTGCTTTGGCGTGAGCATCTCACGCCGTGCATCAATGTGCCTGGGGACCTCGGACTCGCAAGGGTCTGTGGAGAGGGATGAGTCATCTGGCCACGAGCGCTCAGTGGAGTGAAGCTGACCGGCTGAAGTCGCTGCACGAGTACGAAATTCTCGATACGCCCGCCGATCCGGCGTTCGACGAAATCGTCCGAGTCGCAGCACAGGTCACCGGCGCGCCTTACGCGTATCTTGGCTTTCTCGACGCCAATCGCCTGTGGTTCAAGTCACGCTTCGGTTTCCAGGGAAACGAGATTCCGCGCCTGGCCACCGCCGACCAGTACACCATTCTCGAGCCCGAACCGCTGCTGGTCGCCGACGCGGCCATGGAGCCCCGCTTTCCCGTACGCGGCATCCCGCTCACCCGCACCGTGCACTGCCGCTCTTATCTGGCGGCGCCGCTGGTCGGGCCGGAGGGCGGCATCGGCACCCTGGCCGTGCTCTCGCCCAAGCCAAATCAGTTCACCGAGCAACATGCGTCCATCCTGAGCGTGCTGGCCCGCCAGATCATGATGCGCCTGGATTATTCGATTCACTCCCGCGGCCAGGATCACTCCCTGCGCGCCCGCCAGCGCATCGAGCGCGCGCTGATGGTCGAGCGCAACTTT
The DNA here is from genome assembly GCA_963702285.1 of uncultured Acidobacteriaceae bacterium. Lineage (GTDB taxonomy): Bacteria > Acidobacteriota > Terriglobia > Terriglobales > Acidobacteriaceae > Palsa-343. Next base: position 54,145 of record CAVPCB010000149.1, read on the forward strand.
GTCTCCGCTGTCCTCGACACCATGAGCGCGCTGGTCCTGGTCGTCGATACGGCCGGACGCATCGTGCGCTTCAATCGCGCCTGCGAAGAGATTTCCGGTTACACCTTCGCCGAGCTCGCCGGCCGCTCCTTCCCTCAGGAGCTCTTTCTCAACGAGGAGCGAGCCAGGGCTTTCCAGCTGCTCGAGCAGTCGCGCAGCGAGATGCGCCGCGATCCGACCGAGCTGCACTGGCTCACCCGCGAGGGTCGCCGCCGCCTGATTGCGTGGAACACCACGATCCTCACCGACGGCTCCGGCGAAATCAACTTCATCATCATGACCGGCGTCGACGTCACCGATCAGCGCGAGGCCACCGCGGCCCTCTACGCCAGCGAGGCGCGCTACCGGCAGCTGGTCGAAAGCTCACTGGGCATGGTCTTCACCCATGACCTCGAAGGCCGCATTCTCTCCATCAATGCCAGCGCGGCGGAAAACCTGGGCTATCGCGTGGACGAGATGGTGGGCCGGCGCCTGGCGGATTTTGTGCCCGAGGAGCAGAAGCCCGCTTTCGAAAATTATTTGCGCCGCATCGCTCATTCCCGCGAAGAGCAGGGCACCATCAGCCTCCGCCATCGCAATGGCGACGTGCGCATCATTGCATGGCGCAACCGCCTGCTCGACCTGCCGGACGTATCGCCCTTCGTGCTGGGCCACGGCCTCGACGTCACCGAAAAGACCGATGCCGAGAACAAGCTGCACGCCGTCATGCGCCAGCGCGAATCCATCCTCGAGTCGGTCGGCGACGGCATCTATGGCGTCGATATGCAGGGCAGGATCATCTTCGTCAACGAAGTCGGCGCTCGCCTGCTCGGCTACACCCAGGACGAGATGGAAGACAAGGACCTGCTGCAGTTGCTCGGCCACGCGCGCGCCGACGGGTCCCCCTATCGCATCGAGGACAGCCCCATCTACGCGGCGCGGCGCTCCAGCGCACCCATTCGCGCTCGCGATGAAGTCTTCCGCCACAAGGATGGCCATCCGATCCCCGTGGAATACGTGGCCTGCCCCATGTTGTCCAACGGCCGCGTCACCGGCGTGGTCGTGGCCTTCCAGGATGTGACCGAACGGCGGCGCCTCGACCGCATGAAGGATGAGTTCATTTCCACGGTGAGCCACGAACTGCGCACGCCCCTCACCGCGCTGCGTGCCGCGCTGGGCCTGATCGCCGGCGGCGCGCTGGAAAAGCGCCCCGAGAAACGCGCCCAGATGATGGACGTAGCCATCGGAAACTGCGACCGGCTGGTCCGCCTCGTGAACGATATTCTCGACTTCGAGCGCATGGGCGCGGGACGCTTCCCGATGCGCTTTCAGGAAGTCGAGGCGAAGGATCTGCTGCGCCGTGCCACCGATCTCCAGCACCCCAGCGCGCAGAAAGCCGGCATCGGCTTCATCGTCGATGCGCCGCCGCTCGCCCTGTGGGTCGATGAGGACCGCATCCTCCAGACGCTCGGCAATCTCATCAGCAATGCCATCAAGTTCTCGCCCGCCGGTACTGAAATTGTTCTCCGCGCCCGCGTGCAGAGCGCCACCGAGGCCATCATTTCGGTCGAAGACAAAGGCCGCGGCATTCCCCCCGAGAAGCTCGACATCATCTTCGAGCGCTTCCAGCAGGTCGATGCGTCGGACTCCCGCGACATGGGCGGCACCGGACTCGGCCTCGCCATTTGCCGCAACATCGTGCGCCAGCACGGCGGCCGTATCTGGGCCGAGAGCGTGGTTGGCAAGGGAAGCACCTTCTACTTCACCGTGCCGCGAACCGCTCCGCGTCAGGAAATTGCCGAAGCTACGGCTCCGTCTCCACTGGCTGCGCCGCGGCTGCTGTAACCCGCTGCGGAGGCATCGGACGCACACCGGCTGCAGCCTGCGGCGTCATCTGATGCATGGTCACGATCAACGCCACGGCAGGCGCCGGTCCCCCGCATCGATACGAGTGCGGCGTAGCAGCGTCGAAATAAACACTGTCCCCGGCTTCCAGCGCATGCGTGCGGTCCCCGTGATGAATCTCAAGTTCCCCTTGTAGAAGATAGAGAAACTCATAGCCAGGGTGGACGTGAGGCCGAATCTCGACTCCCTTGCGCACCGGCACAAATTCCGCAAAGTACGGATCGAGTTGCCGGTCCGGCACCATGTACGCGAGGCTCTCGAAGTAATACGTTGGGTCGTCGACCCCCGACTGCGGCAACCGTACCCGCTCCGACCGCCGGTGAACCCGAAACAGCGGATGCGGCTCCGGCTCGAAGAAGTACGACAGGTCTCGTCCAAACACCATCGCAACCCGCGCCAGATTGCGCAGCGTTGGAACCACGCGGCCGGTTTCGAGTTGCGAAAGAAAGCTCGCCGACAGTCCGGTGTGGCGGCCCAGTTCTACCAGACCCATCGAACGTTTGAGGCGCAGGCGGCGGATTCGTTCGCCGATTCGTTTTTCTGCAATGAACGTTTCGGCGGAAAGAGCTACGGGGGGCGCAATTTCCGAATTCAGGTCCGATGGTTTCGTCTTGCTTGCCATGGGTTTACGCGCGGCTGATATTGGGTTTGGTGTGATGAACGAAAACTATCATTATGTTTCCTGAATCACAACATGTTTTGATGTTGTGAATAGTAGCAGCGGTTGTGGAAATCGTGACGACCACTTTCATGCATGGCGAACATCCGCAGCAGGCCCGCCCTGTTCATTTTCCTATCTTCAAGGTCTAATTAAGGTTAGAGCTTCTTCTTCCTGCCGAAAGTGAGCCATGGGTCAGACCAGACGGATTCTTGTCAGCGGAGCGTCGGGTCTCATCGGCTCAGCCCTCCAACGCGCCGCGAACGAGAAGAGAATTGAGGTTCAGACCCTGGTGCGCCGTCATCGCGAGGTGCGCGGTCCGGCCACCTACTGGAATCCAGCCGAAACCAAACGAGGCGTGCATCCAGCGGCGCTGGAGGGCTTCGACGCTGTCGTCCTCCTCAACGGAGCGAACATCGCGCGGCGCTGGAGCCCCCAATATCGCGAGACGATTGTCTCCAGCCGCGTGCGCAGCACCGAGATGATGTGCGACGTGCTCAGGAAAGTCCGCCGCCCGCCCCCCGTGTTGCTGTGCGCTTCCGCGGTGGGCATCTACGGCGATCGCGGCGATGAGCTGCTCACCGAAGAAAGTTCGCCAGGCTCGGGCTTCCTCGCCGAAACATGCCAGGCCTGGGAGGCCGCCGCAGCACCGGCCCGCGATCTGGGCATCCGCGTGGTGCATTTGCGCTTCGGAGTCGTGCTCAGCCGCAAAGGCGGAGCGCTGGGCAAAATGCTTCCGCGCGTTCCGCCTCGGGCTGGGCGGCAAACTCGGCAGTGGGCAACAATGGATCAGCTGGATCAGCGAGCGCGATGTGGTGCGGGCCATCGTCTTCCTCATGGAGCACGAAGACCTCTCAGGCCCCTTCAATCTCACGGCGCCGCAGCCCGTTACGAATGCAGAATTCACCCAGGCCTTGGCGCGTGCGCTGCATCGCCCGGCGTTCTTGTCCCTTCCCGCGGCCGCTCTGCGCCTGGCGTTCGGCGAAATGGCGCAGCAGACGCTGCTGGCCTCCGAGCGTGTGCTCCCCAAGCGGCTCGAAGCGGCAGGCTTCCACTTCGAGGATGCGGACATCGGCGCAGCGCTCCGTGCGTTGCTCTGAAAATGCTTTAGGCTGAAGTTGCGATGAAGACGGCTCCCGGCAATCCACCGCAACCCAAAGCAGCCGGCCGGGAATGGTGGCGGATCGGTCTCGTGGCGGCGTCCGGATCGCTGCTGCTGCTCGCCGGGTGCGCGGTCACTGGGAATCCGCAGCCGCCCACGCTGTGGCTGCCGGCTCCAGTCAAAAACCTCACCGCCACGCGCGTCAGCGACCAGGTCCATCTCCAGTGGACGATGCCGAAGAGCACCACGGACCACGTGCCGCTGAAAGGCGATCAGAGCGGGCACGTTTGCTGGGAGACTTCTGCCGTATTCGATACGAAGGCGTGCCACGCCGCCGGTGATGGAAGCTTCACTCCGGGGAAACCCGCCGACTTCACGGCGAAATTTCCGGCAGAGTTGACGACCGAGTCGCGCGCGGTAGCCTTCTACGTCGAGTTGCAGAATCATGAAGGCAAAACCGCCGGGCCCTCGAACCCCGCCTGGGTGGCTGGCGGAGCGGCTCCGGCAGGCGTCACCGACCTCCAGCTTGAGGCGCGCGCCGACGGCCTGGTACTCCACTGGCAACCGAGTGCGCCGGAGCCGGGGCTGACGATGCGCATGCATCGCACCCTCGTGAACAATCCCGCCGCGCCGAAGCCGGATGAATCCAAAGGCCTGCCTCCGCCAGAAGAGCAGACCCTCGAAGTGGATCTGAGCCATGCGGATCCCGGCGGCGCCGTCGATCGCGATGCCCCACTCGACCATGAGTGGAAGTACTGGGTGGAACGCGTCGTCCGGGTCCAGCAAGAGGATCACGCGCTGGAGATTGCCGGATCGCCTTCGGCCACGGTGAGCCTCTTTGCGAAGGATGTGTTTCCACCGGCTGTGCCCGCGGGCCTGACCGTCGTCGCCGATGCCCAGGCCAAAGCGATGGACCTCTCGTGGACCCCCGATTCCGACACGGACATCGCCGGATATGTCGTCTATCGCAGAGACGTAACAGCAGGCGGCGCGCTCGAGCGGATCACACCAAAGACCGTAGTCCCACCCACCTGGACCGACCCAACCATCATTGCCGGACACAGGTACGCCTACGCCGTGAGCGCCGTCGATCAGGATGGCAACGAGAGCGCGAAGTCAGCGGAAGTAGAGGAGGAGATGCCGCAGTGAAGGTGAGAATCTGACACAATAGAACGGACATCGGAGCCACTTATGGAGCAATGGGATCGAATCAGCCAGGACCCCGAGGTGATGGGAGGTAAAGCGTGCATCCGCGGCACCCGAGTGACGGTAGGGACCGTCGTTGGGCAGATCGGCGCGGGCCACACGATCGAAGAGCTGCTGGCGGATTATCCGTATCTGGAGCGCGATGATGTACTGCAGGCTTTGCGGTACGCCTCCTGGCTAGCCAACGAGCGTGAGGCGCTGATCGCTAACGGGTGACCTTTTATCATCCCGGATGCCGGCGGGCGACTACAGCCATCGCCGCCTGGTAAGAAGTAACAACCTCCGCGCCGCTGGGAGTCGTAGCCGATGAAGATTCTCGTCGACATGAACCTGACTCCGCGGTGGGTTGGGTTGTTCCAGAATGCCGGTGTTTCGGCCAGGCACTGGTCGTCCGTTGGTCGGGCACCCGCCCCCGACCGGGAAATCATGCGATTCGCTGCGGAAAATGGGCTCGTTGTTCTCACGCATGACCTCGATTTCGCTGCGATCCTTGCCACGACGAAGGGCCAAAAGCCAAGTGTGATCCAGCTCCGGGCCCGCGACATCAGTCCGGATGTTATTGGGACAAGGGTGATCGCCGCTTTACTGCAGGTTGAAGCGGAACTTGAAACAGGAGCGTTGCTGACCATCGATGCAGATCGGATGCGGTTACGCCTGCTGCCGCTTTGACGTCAGCCAATTACAAGGAGCAGGCGGCTAGGAGAATAATCCAGCGATGAAATATTGCCGATTTCAAACCCAATCCGGTCCCCAGTACGGCGAAGTCGCCGACCGCGCCGGAACCCTCTGGATCGAGCGCCTCCTCCCACCCTTCGAAGAAGATCCCTGGACCCACCTCGCCACCGCCGCCTTCGAACCCATTCCGTTCCTCACCGCGAAGCTTCTCGCCCCGGTCGTCCCGCGCAAGATCCTCTGCATCGGCCGCAATTATCGCGAGCACGCCGCCGAACTCGGCAACGAGATTCCGAAAGAGCCGCTCGTGTTCCTGAAAGCCCCGACCTCCGTCATCGCCCCCGGCGAGCCGATCCGCATTCCGCCGCAGTCGCAGCGCGTCGACTTCGAAGGCGAGCTGGCCGTCGTCATCGGCAAGCGCGCCACCAAAATCGGTCCGGACGAAGACGTCCGCCCGTACATCCGCGGCTACACCATCGTCAACGACGTCACCGCGCGCGATCTGCAGAAGCCCGACGGACAGTGGTGGCGCGCCAAGGGCTTCGACACCTTCTGCCCCATGGGCCCGCTGGTCACCGACGAAGTCGATCCCGCCGCCGGCCTCACGCTCGAAACGAAACTCAACGGCGAGCTCAAGCAGCACGGCGCCACGTCGGACTTCATCTTCGATATCCCCACGCTGCTGCGCCACATCACCGCCGCCATCACCCTGCTTCCCGGCGACCTGATCCCAACCGGAACGCCCTCCGGCGTCGCGCCCATGCAGCCAGGCGATCGGGTCGAGGTGAGCGTCGAGGGAATCGGAATGCTCAGCAATCCGGTCGATGGAGCGTAGCCAGGCGAAAAACGAGCAGAAACCCGAGTGGAGCCGAGCTCCCACTTGGGGCATCTAATCCTGTAGATGAGAGACGTTCACGAGATTTTCTTCGAGCGGCCGTCCGCGATTTCCGTCTTACGGGCGAAATGCCGGATAATCGAAACAGAAGGCAGGAGGAATGATGGCGAAGACATTGTTGGCGCAGCTCCGTGCAATGACCACCGTGGTGGGCGATACCGGAGACATTGAAGCGATCGAAAAGGCCAGGCCGCAGGACGCGACCACCAACCCGTCGCTGCTGACCACCGCCGCGCAGATGCCGGCCTACAGCAAAATTGTGGACGGCGTGCTGCTCGACGCGAAGAAGCAGCTCGGCGACGACGCCGACGATGCGAAAATCGCGAAGCTCGCGTTCGAGAACCTCGCCGTCGCCTTCGGCAAAAAAATTCTCCAGATTATTCCCGGCCGCGTCTCTACCGAAGTCGACGCGCGCCTCTCCTACGACACCGAGAAGACCATGGACCAGGCGCGCTCCATCATCAAAAAGTACGAAAGCGCCGGCGTCTCCCGCGAACGCATCCTCATCAAGATCGCCTCCACCTGGCCAGGCATCAAGGCCGCCGAGAAACTGGAGAAGGAAGGGATCCACTGCAACCTCACGTTGCTCTTCGGAATCCACCAGGCCGTGGCCTGCGCCGAAGCCGGCGTCACGCTCATCTCCCCCTTCGTCGGCCGCATCCTCGACTGGTACAAGAAGGACACCGGCAAGGACTACCAGGGTGCCGACGACCCTGGCGTGCAGTCGGTCACGAAGATTTACAACTACTTCAAGAAGTACGGCTACAAAACCCAGGTGATGGGCGCCAGCTTCCGCAACACCGGCGAGATCATCGAGCTGGCCGGCTGCGATCTGCTCACCATCTCCCCGCACCTGCTCGAAGAGCTGGACAAAACCGAGGGCACGCTCGAGCGCAAGCTCGATCCGGAAAAAGCGAAGTCCCAGCAGATCGAAAAGATGCACATCGACGAAGCCACCTTCGAGAAAATGCACGCCGCCGATCGCATGGCGCACGACAAGCTCAGCGAAGGCATCGATGGCTTCAGCAAGGCCCTCGTCCAGCTGGAACAGCTGCTGGCGAAGCGGCTCATCGAACTGGAAGCGCAGTCGCCGAAACCAGTCGGCGCTCGATAAATTCGGCGTCCGGTTCTCCGCGTCAAAAAGCCGCGCGCCGTGCGGTGATCGGACCTCTCAACACCAGCAGGCAGCCCTTGTGGCTGCCTGTTTTGTTCCTCATGCATCCAACGCGTTACCCGACCGGCTGAAAGACAGGCTTGACCCAGGGCCATCCGCTTGACATGATCGGGATTCAAGGCGCTCCTCCCCCGCGGGTCCGATATTGAATCGTTCATCCTTCCACAAGTTCAGAGATGCGGTCGTCGTCGGTGGCCTCGCCGCGCTGGCGATGGCTCCGGCGCCCGCGCAGTCCGTCTCCCCATCGAACGTGCCAGTGACCATCGCCGAACTCCCCAACGATCCAATCCCGGCTCCCGCGCCCGACTTTCTGACCCCCATCGCGCCGCTTCCCGATGCGCCAACCCCGAATTTTTCCGGCGCTCCCGCCCCCGCAGCCTCCGCCCCCGGTGACTCAACCAGCGTCATAGCAGTTATTCCCCAGCAAGACCGCATCCCTAACGAGGATTGCTCCATCGATCCAGCCCACTCGCGCCAATGCCGCATGCACTGGCATCAGCTCGTCATCGAGGGCACGCTGTTCAACGCCTTCCAGGACGCAGGCAATCTCTATACCGGCTACTGGTATCGCTACGAAACCACGCACGGCGACTGGTGGGACCGCTACATCGATTCGGCCGCGGGCTGGTCATGGAATCGCTGGACTGACTACAACCCGATCCTCGATGACTATGTTGGCCATCCCATGATGGGCGCCATCACCAACGACCTCTGGATCCAGAACGACCCTCGCAGCATGACCGTCACGCAGTCCAACGCCTGGCCGTACTGGCGGCGCCTGCTGCGCGCGGGAACCTTCTCCACCGCCTACAGCTTCTGGTGGAAGCTCGGACCCACCGGCGAGGCCGCAATCGGCCACAACGGCGATCACAGCATTCCTGACGCGAGTGGGAAGCATTTCAGCAACGAGACCGGCTGGGTCGAGCTGGTCACCACACCGGTGGGCGGCGTGCTTTGGACCATGGCCGAAGACGCGCTCGACAAGCACGTCGTCGCGCCCGCCGAAGGCGCGGGTCGCAATCCCTTCGGCATGCTCGCGCTCAGTTTCCTTGAGCCGGCGCACGCCACCGCGAACATTTTCCGCTGGCGGCCTCCCTGGTATCGCGACGATCGCGTCGCAAAGGCCAAATCCTTCTGGAGCGATCCGCCCGGCGAGAACGAAGTCCGTTTTGAGAAGACCGGAGCCACAACCAGCGATGCCGCGCGCGAAGAAACAGGCGAATCCAGCTCGATCGTCTCATCGGTCATGCCAGCGGCATCGCCCGCGATCGGGCGCAACCCAACCGCGCACTACGCGCCGGTATATCCGTATCCAGGCGGCGTCCACGAATTCGGCGCGTGGTGGGGACTGTCCATCATCAGCGGGCACATCTGGGGATACGCGGGCGACATCAAGTACATGCCCATCGACGTGCGCTACACATATCTGTTCACCGCGCACCGGCACTGGACCATGCGCTACGCTCCTGAAATAACGGCGCTGGCCATGCTCAGCCAGCCGGTCCCCGGCGCCAAACCCACCACGGCCCAGCCCGCGGCACAGAATCTGCGCCAGCGCGTCTACGGCAGCGGCGTCAGCCCCGTCGGCTTCGAGTCGGATTTCTTCCCTGCGAAGCGCGTGCAGCCCTTCTTCAGCACCAACGGTGGCGCCCTCTACTTCGCTGACCGAGTGCTCTCGCCGCAGGGCTCGCAATGGATGTACACCATCGACTTCGGAACCGGTATCCACGTCTTCCGCAAAGCGCGGCAGGACTGGACCATCGGCTATCGCTACCAACACCTCTCCAACGCCAATATCAGCCAGCACAACCCCGGCACCGACGCGAACACGTTTTACATCGCGTCTCGCGCTTCCGCACCAGGGGTTACCGCTAAAACGCGGCCGTCGCAACAGAGGGTCACTGAAGGCCTGACGTTCCCTTCCTGGCGTGAAGGGCAGGCGGTGCGTTTCCTGTGGATGTCCTGTGGGTTTCCCTTCGACGGCTCGCCTTTCCCCCCGCCGCATCGCCCCAAAAGTGAAGGTAACCTGGCCGCGCAAACAAAAGGAATCTCAGCGAGGTTCGCAATTGGGCATCCCGACTGCCAGAAAGTTCACCCGGTGTACCACCATTAGCTCTTGTATGGCGCAACAAATGCTTCACAATGCCGATCATAGACAACAACGAGCTTCTTCAGGCGGGTGGGAGCAGGAGGTACAGGGCAAGCCCTTTCTCCAATCCGGCGCTGGATGAAGAAGTGCGGAAGGACAAATGATCTCCGAACGCCATCCACTGCGCCAGTTGTTCCATGAAGTCGTTGCCGGTTGCTAGCACCGTCCACCGGCATCGACGACCCCGAGATGACCTCCTATGTCGGCGACCTTCTCACCGAGTTCACCGCCGCGGAGAACCTCTACCTGCGCGATGCCGAGGGCCACACCCTGAAGGATCTGCACGCCATGATCGCCGCGTCGGACCCCGTGTTCGGAGACGCCCCATCCTTCGACGTGGAGCGCAAGGTCCGCCGCCACATCGGCGACTACGCCCTCTTCGCCACCGGCATGTATCCGGAATCCACCCAGCTGTGGAAGCACACCGGCGACGCCAGCTTCGTCGAGATGGTCAGGACCGGCAAGGAAAGCTATTCCATCGTCGCCGCCTCGACCTGTTCGAGTACCGCGACGAAGCGCCCCTGTTCGCCCGCCTCTCCAGGGTTCGCGCCTCCGTGCACGGCCTAAAATCGTCCGCGAAGAACTGGACAAAATGGGCGGATGATTCAGTAGCCGGTAGGCGGTAGGGTAGCCAGCAGGGAATAGAAATGCGCGCGGGGACTTCAATCGAAGTCCCCGCTCTGTTTTGATCGCTCCCAGCTCCCAGCTCCCAGCTCCCAGCTACCAGCTACCAGCTACCGCCTGTTCCCCACCCTCTGAAACATCATCACCAGCGGCATCGAAAACAGCGCCAGATACCCCAGCACCGCAAAACTATCCACGTACGCCAGCAGTGATGCCTGCTGCTCCACCATCCGGTACAGCGCTCCCAGAGCCGCACGGTGCGCGTCCCACGCATCGAATCCCGATCCCGCCAGATGAGCCGCCAGACCCGAAACCGCGTTCCCCGCAACCTGCGCGTCTGCAGTAATGTGCGCGGCGAGAAAATTCTGGTGTACCTGCGACCGCCGCGCCAGCAGCGTGGTCACCGTCGCGATGCCCACCGACCCGCCAATGTTCCGCATCAGGTTGTAGATCCCTGAAGCGTTGCCGATCTCCTCCCGCCGCAATCGCCCCATCGCCATCGTCGTCAGCGGCACAAAAGTGAGTCCGCCCCCAAATCCGTTGATGATGCACGGTACCGCCACCGCTGCAATCCCAATGCTGAGGTTGACGTGGCTCAGCATGAAGGTGGAGAGCCCGAAGATGCACAGGCCGCCGGCGAGCATCAGTCGGCCGTCCAGACGAACCGCCAGCCCGCCGGCCACCAGCATGGCCAGCATGGAGCCGATGCCGCGCGGGCTCACCGCCAGACCGCTGTCCAGTGCCGGGTATCCCAGCACCGTCTGCAGAAACAACGGCAGCAACGCTGTGATGCCGTACAGGACAAAGCCGAACAGCGCTGTGATCAGCGTGCCTGTGGCGAAGTTGCGATTGCGCAGCACATGCAGCTGCACAATCGGATCGCGCGAACGCAGCTCGCGCATCAGGAAGGTGATGAACGCAGCGACCGAGAGCAGCGCAGTCCAGCGAATCCACACCGCGCCAAACCAGTCCGACTCCTGGCCCTTGTCGAGCACCAGCTGCAGCGAGCCCAGCCACACCGCCAACAGCGCGAACCCCAGATAGTCGATTGCCCCCTGCAGCTTGCGGCGAATATACGGTGGGTCCTCGATGTACATGCCGGCAAGCACCAGCGCGAGAATTCCCACCGGCAAATTGATGTAGAAGATCCAGCGCCACGAATAGCTGTCCGTGATCCATCCCCCCAGCGTTGGCCCAATCACCGGCGCCACCACAATCCCGACGCCGTATACCGCCATCGCGGTGCCGTGTTCGCGCGGCGGAAGCTCTCCAGCAGGATTGCCTGCGCCAGCGGCAGCATACCGCCGCCGCCGATGCCCTGCAGCACGCGGGCCACGATCAGCATCGGCATGCTAAGCGCGACCCCGCACAGCAGGGAAGCGGCCGTGAACACAATAATCGACAGCATCAGGAGCCGCTTCCGCCCGATCCGCCCCGTGATCCAGCTCGTCGCCGGCAACATGATCGCGTTCGACACCAGGTAGCTGGTCAGAAACCAGGTCGCCTCGTCCGTGGAGGCGGAAAGATTGCCGGCGATGTGCGGCAGCGCCACCGCCGCCACCGACGAGTCGAGCACCACCATGAAGGTCGCCGTCATCACGGAAACGGCGATCATCCAGCGATTGGCCGCCGGAACCCAGGGGGTGGGTTGAACCTCCGCCACCGGCGCGACCGCCGGAGCCAGCGGAGTTGCCGCCGAAGGGTTGGGTGCGGACGGCGAGGACATTCAGCACGCCTCGCGCAGCGTGGGTTGGAGCCGGAGCGGATCAAGGATCACTGTAATATGCAGCGGCGCGGCGGCGTCGAGAAAGTCAGAACCCAACCGGCAGGAGGGAGGTACTTCCGGAAAGCCTCCGCGGCGCGTCTGCATCGGCCGCCCTCCGAGCTGAAGAAATTCCAGCGATCGAAACCTCCACCGTGCCGGTGATTCGGCCGCAACCCATGCACGTTGTCATCCCGACGCGAAGCTTCGCGCAGCGGAGGGACCTGCGGCTGCTTTTCTCAAACCCGCAGTCCCGCGCCGGACGTAACTTCCGGAAGACCGGTGATGCGTCAGAGCCGGTAGGACCCGCCATCCCTGTCTATCCTCAGCGTCGCACCAGCTGCGCGACGGTAGAAGCCACGGGCTTCAGCCCGTGGGAATGCCCTCGCTATAAAAACGGCCTTTAGGCCCGGGCCATCCACGGCCGAAACTTCCCGGTGCCGGTGATACGGCAGCCTAATCGGGAGGACGCACCTTCCAGTTTCGCTACTATTGCTCAGGAGTCCATCTTGGCGAACGGTGATCTGTCGCCCGCGCTCTCATTGGTCATCGCCGAGGCCTTGACGTGGTGTTCCCATAAACCATTTCGCACGCCCGCACTCGATCCCTTCTCCATTCTCGACGTGCCTGACTGGTCTTACGAATCCCAGCCGTTTGAGCCCTGGGCTGAGAGAAAGTACGATTCCTACCGTCGAGCAATCTCGTGGATCAACGAAACACGTTCGGAACTTCTTAGAGAGGCAGGAATAAAGACCCTGGCTGCCGTTGACGCCCTCTCGACGTGCAAGCTTCTCTTTATTTGCCAATGGAAACCGTACATGATGGTGCTTCGGAAGCAAGTTCAATGGGCTTCTACGATGGGAATGACGCACCACCCTGGGATACCTGGTTTTTCTATGGTAACCGTGCAATATTTTGCTGCGTTCCCGAGTTCGCAATCTCTCGCGCACAGGACGGGATTGATGGAAATCCAGTCGCTTGTATCGAATGGGCGGACTGGTCCAGGTTAGCTCGTCTTGAGAATTAGCCGGTTCAATGCAGCCCCGCAACCGAAGCCCATAGCATCATCTCTCGGTGTTGTTGCTGGGTGGTCGGCAACCCAGAAGTATCCCCCCAAAACCCTCTCCTCTCACCCATCACCTTCGTACCGTCCGCCCTCATGATTGTTCTTGCCCTCACTCTCCGCCCCGCCCTACCCTGAGAAGAAGGAAAGCTCTGTCCACCGGACGACCTTCGGCGCACAGGGTTTTTGCATTTAGGGGCTCAAAACGGAGAACGAACAGTCCACAAGAAACAATGTTAACCAACTCGACAATACAGAGGGGTAGACCCCTCCGGATGTTGTTGATTGCACAGCACAGGCCAGGGGGTAGACCCCCAAAATCAACAAAATCGCCAGGGCTCGGCCAGCCTGCGAAGAAGGATCGAGTCAGCCCGCCCTGAGAGCCCCCGGACCACCGGAAAAGGCCAGTTACTAACTCGCCAATCCGTGGGGGGTAGGAGGGGGTAGGTCGCCAGCAGAATCAAGGACATCCCAGGGGGTAGACCCCCCTGGATCGCCAAATCTCAGAACGCCAGCAGCGCGACCCCGATGCACACGAAGATGGCCGCGGTCCACCGCCGGTGGTCCACATGCTCGTGCAGGAACCACTTCGCCGCCAGCGCGTTGGTCACGAAGGTGAGAGAAGTGGCGGCCGGTCCGATCAGGCTCAGGTCGCGATGGCTGAAGGCGAACAGCAGCGAGAAGAAGCTCAGCGCCAGGCAAACGACCCCGAGCCCGAAGCGGCCGTTGCTGACCACGGCCAGCGCCGCGCCCGCGATGCCGCTGCGTGCTCGGATCACGTCGAGGTCGCCCACCTGGCGCATCGCCGAAGCGGTCAGGATGTCCCCCGCTGTCGCGGTGACAACAACCGCGGCGACCATGGCGCAGGTGGCCAGAATGGCGTGCGGATTCGTCATCGCCCGACCTCCTCTGCTGCCGTATGCGCCTGTGCCTCGTGCGCGCCGTGGTCGGTGTACGACGCGCCACGCGTAACAAAGCCCGCGCCCGCAGTGATGAACACAACCCCCAGCCAGCGCAGAGGCGAGACGCGCTCGTGCAGCCAGAAGCGCGCCAGCAGAGTCATGATCACGTAGCCCAGCGAGCTCGCCGGCAGCACAAACGTCAGGTCCGCCCACGACAGCGCCGTGAGGTACGACGCGAAGAAGCCGATCAGCAGCACGATCCCCGAAGCGACCCAGGGCGAGAAGATGGCGTGGATCAGCTCGCCAGGATGCGCCAGCGAGACGGGCCCGATGGACTTCATGCCGCGCGAGAGGAAGGTATCGCCGCACGATGCGGTAAGCGTGATGACCCCCAGCACCAGGTAGCGCCGGAATGTCATCGTCGATCGAGTCATAGCAACGGAGCCGGTAGGCGGTAGCCTGTCGCCTGTAGCTCCAGACCCGTGGTGAAAGCCATCATTCATGTGCCTCAGGATGGGGAGGCTGCCTCGCTACCGGCTACAGCCTACCGCCTACAGGCTTCGTTACAGCCTACCGCCTACCGGCTGGCTCCTCACGCCTGAGCGCCGGCTGCTTTGGCTTCCGCCTTCTGCGCTCGCACTTCCTGCACCATCTTGCCGCGCTGCGCCCGCAGCTTCAGGAACGACTTCGACTCCTGATAGAGCCGCTTCACGTCGCCGTTCGCGATAGCCTTGCTCACCACGCGCCACGCCGCCTTCGGCCGGAAGAAGTACTCGTCGTAGAACTTGTGTACCATCTCCAGCACGTACTCGGCGGGCAGGCCCGGGTACTCGATGTGCGCCAGCTGGTGACCGCCTTCGTCGTTCATCTTGTTGTTGGTGATGAACCCGTTGGCGCGCGCATACTCATAGAACTCCGTGCCGGGGAAGGCGTGCGCGACCGAGACCTGAATCGTCTCGACGTCGAGCTGCTTGGCGAAGTTGATGGTGTTGCGGATGGACTCCTTCGTCTCGCCAGGCAGGCCGAGGATGAAGTCGCCGTGGATGGTCAGGCCGAGCTTGTGGCAGTCGCGCGCAAAGTCGCGCGCCCGCTCGATGGTGGCGCCCTTCTTGATGTTCTTCAGGATCTGCGGATCGCCGGATTCAAAGCCGACGATCAGCAGCCGGCAGCCGGACTCGCGCATCGCCTTCAGCGTGTCGTAGTCGGTCGTCACGCGCGAGGTCGACGACCACGTAATCCCAGCGGCTTCAGCTTGCCACACAGTTCAATCGTCCGTGCCTTCTGGATGTTGAACGTGTCGTCGTCGAAGAAGAACTCCTTCACGTTGGGCCACAGTTCTTTCGCGTGGGCCATCTCCGCCGCCACATCATCCGTGGAGCGCTTGCGCCAGGCATGCCCGCTGGTGGTCTGGGGCCACAGGCAGAACGTGCACTGCGCCGGGCAACCGCGCGTCGAATAGAGCGCCACGTACGGATGCAGCAGGAAGGGCACGTTGTACTTCGTCACGTCCAGGTCGCGCTTGTAGATGTCGGTGACCCAGGGCAGCGCGTCGAGGTTGTCGATCTGCGGGCGGTCGGGGTTGTGCACGATCTGGCCGTTCTTCCGGTAGCTGATGGCGAGGATCTCGTCGAGCGGCTTACCGTTCGCGTACTCCACGACGGAGTAGTCGAACTCGCGGCGGCAAACGAAGTCAATCGCGCTGCACTCGGTGAGCGCCTTGTCAGGATCGGTGGTGACCGGCGGTCCGACGAACGAGATCTTGATGTTCGGGTAGGTGTCCTTGATCTTCTCAGCCCAGCGCTGATCGCCCGTCCAGCCCACCGTGCTGGTGAACAGGACGAGGAACTCGTAGTCCTTCAGCATCTCGACCACCTGGGGCCACTTCACGTGGTGCGGGTTGGCGTCGAGCAGGCGCGCCCCTTCGAGCATGCCGGTGGGATAAGCCAGCCAAACCGGGTACCAGTAGGACTCGATCTCGCGGGTCGCGGGCCAGCGCGAGCTGGCGCCGCCATCGAAGTTCTCGAAGGAGGGAGGGTTCAGAAACAACGTCTTAAGCGGCATAGGCACTCCTCCAAGTTTACCATTCGACAACCGAGCGTACGGGCCGGACGGGGCCGATTGAGACCCCTGAGGAATCAGATGCTTAGGGGGTGACAAAAGGCGCAGCGGATTACTGCAGCGCCGAGCGCACCCAGGCATCGATCTGGCCCGTCGCTTTCATCAGGTTGAGCTCCACTTTCATCAGCGCCAGATTGGCCTCGAGCATATCGGCGTAGTACTGCCGCTCCTGGATGTGGGCCTTCTGCGCCTGGGTCGGGGCCACGCCGGGCGCATTCGGCAGCCCGGTGCCACTGGTGATCTGGGTCTCGACGGTCTTCAGCTGCTCCTGGGCGATCTGGCTCTGCACCTCAGCAACGCGCTGCTGAGCGGCGAGCTCGCGGAGGTTGCCGCGCAACGCTACCGTTTGCTCGTCGAAGAGGTCGCGGGCCGCGTCGGCGTCAGCCTGCGCATGCGCTGCGTCGGCGGTGGATTCCCGAGCCTTCGCGCGCCGCGTTGCGTCGAACAGCGGAAAGGTGATCTGCACGCCGAGTTCAAAGTTGTTGTACTGGAAGTTCTTGTAGTACTCGGTGTATCCAGGCGTCTTTTCAAAAGAGCATACTGCGCGCCGAACACCGCCAGCGGGCGGAAGTTCTGCTTGTCGTCGCCAAAGGCCGTAAACCACTTCGATTTGGCGTTGGCTAAGGCCGCGGAAACGCCTGCGTTCTCTGACGCAGCCGGCGCGTTTCCCAGGGTGCCGGCGGAAGGAGCAGCAGGAATGCTGGTGCTGATGGTGTTGAGTCCGGTCGCGGGCAGGCCGGTAAGGTGGGCCAGCTTCTCGCGCATGGCCTCGGCGTCGTTTTCAAGCTGGATACGCTTTTGCTCGGCCTGGGCGGCAGTCAGCTCGGCGTCGAGCTGGGTCATCTTCGGGTCTACGCCGGCGTTCACGCGGTCCTGTTCAAGCTGCACCAGCGTCTCCGCGTAGCCGCTCTGCTGCTGAAGCGCTTCCAGTTCCTTCAGATCGGAATCGAGTTGCACGTAGGCCAGCGCGACGTCGAGTGCGGTCTGCTGCTGCACGTCTTTCAGGTTCAGGTTCGCGGCGTTCAGCGCGTTATGCGCCGCTCGCATGTAATCCTTCTGCGACCAGGAGAGCACCAGAGACTGCGAGCTGGCATTAAAGAGGGACGGATAGCCGAGCGGAAAGCCGTAGGAGTAACCCGGGCTCACGCCAAGCACAAAGTTGGGAATGTAGGCCTCTTTGGTTTCAGCCAGGCCCGCGGCAGCCTTCTGCACGCTTGCAATAGCTGCGTGGACCGAAGTGCTGTTCTTCTCGGCCAGATCGACGGCGCTGGAGAGGGAAATCTGGGCCGTGGCGGCGAGAGGCATCAGCAGGAACAGGGCGGTGGCGAACTTCATGCGACGCCAATTGCGCGTTGCTGTCCGGATCTTCCCCGACACGTCCATCGTTCTGAGTTTACAGACCCGCACGCAGAGCGGCGGTTCCGGTTGGGATTCTGTAGCCGGATGCCAGCGAATGCACCAGGGCCAGCTCCTGCTGAGCGCCCGCGGCGTCGCCTTGCTGCTGCAGAAGCTCGGCCAGCTGGGCGCGCGCCACGAACGAAGGCGCCAGCTCCGACTGGGCATTGGAATTGAGGTACTGGCGCAGCCACTCGATCGCGGTTTGAGGTTCACGGTTGGAGAGGGTGAGGTTGGTGGCGCCATCGACCAGCGCGGGTCCACGATGCGGATCGGCAGCAGCGCCGCTGTGGACAGCGGCGGCCATCTCGTCGAGCCGGCCGCGGAGCCGGTAGAAGGTGGCGAGGTCCATCCAGGCATTCGCCGGGTCGGACGATTGACGGATGGCTTGCTTCAGATCGGATTCGGCCGTGGCGTAATCCTTTTTCGATTCGGCGATGCGTGCCTGCAGAGTGAGGCGCTGCGGCAGGGCTGACGCCGCCGAGTTGTTGGGCGATGGCGGCTGCGCGACCCATGCCGCCACCGAGCATCGCGGGCGCCATCACGTTGAACTCACCCAGATCGGCCAGAGCAGCGGCATTCCGAGGATCGAGCCGCACGGCCTCCTCGAACTCGGCGTGGACCTTGCGAGCCAGCGGGTAGCTGGACATCAGCGAGGCGTGCTCCGCCTTCTTTCCATAGGCGCGGCCGAGCCAGAGGTGGAAATTGCTGTCGCTGGAGTTCAGCTTGACGGCGCTTTCGCAGTCGGCGATCGCCTTATCCCAGTCCTGTTCCTGGTAGTACACGCGGCAGCGCAGATTGAAGGCTTCCGCGTCTTTGGGATTGGCGGCCAGCGTCGCGTTGAGCTTCTGCAAGGCGCTGTCGGCGCGGCCCAGGTCCAGATCGCGGTGCGCCGGATTGGCAGCGCGCGCCCCCAAAGTCCCCAGCAGGGCCGCGGATAAAACAACCAAGACCCTCCCCGTCTGCATGAACCGTTTCCCCACAACTCCCCCTACGGGACAACTTTGACCGGAACGCCTTCGCTGAGCGGCTGCGCGTTGGTGGTGCCCAGCGCGACCACATCGCCGGCCTTGAGGCCGTTGAGGATCTGCACATCGGTCAGATTCAACGCGCCGATCGTGACTTTGACGCGGTGCAGCGAATTGCCCTCCTTGCGGTAGACGAACGGCAGTCCCCGCTCGATATGCAAAGAGTCTCGTGGCACCACTAATACGTTAGATACGTTGGCCACGGTCACGGTCACACGTACATTCGTGTCGGGAAGCAGGGCGTCATCGGCATCGTCAATGGCGATCACCACCTCGCCGACGTTGCGGGTGCCGTAGGTAATGATGGTCGACGGCATACGGCTGATGTGGCCGTGCCAGGTTTCGCTGGGGCGCGCGTCCCATACGATGTTCACCGGCTGGCCGATCTGCAGCTTGCCGATTTCCGGCTCATCGAAGTAGCCCCGCACCTGCAGCTTCGAAAGATCGGCCATCGAAAGCAGCCGGTCGCCCTGGTTGACATACTCCGTTTGAGAAACGGGCAGGGAATAGACAGTGCCGGCAAATGGCGCGTGGACCACGGCGTGGTGCAGCGCATCGAGCGCGGCGTCATAGCCGGCCTGAGCATCGGCCAGCGTGGCCTGGGAATGGGCGATGTAGTCGCTTCCGTAGCGATCGGCCAGGCGTTGCTGCAGCACCTGAAGAGTGCTGGTGTCGGCAGCCAGGCGGGTCTGGGCGGCGCTGACTTCGCTGGGCGATGCGGCTCCTGAAGACTGCAGACTCTGGAGCGCCTTAAGGTTCTGCTGCGCCTGGTCGTGGTCGATCTGCGCTTTGGCGATCTCCCCCTTCAGGGAGTTCCGCTCCTCCTGGGTGCCGCCGTTTTTCGCAGCCTGATAGCTGACCTGTGCGCCTTTGAGCGCGGCCTGCGCCGTGGCCAGACGCGCTTTGGCTTCGGTGTCATCCATGGCCACCAGCAGCCGCCCGGCGGCTACTTTCTCGCCCTCGCGCACATTCAGGGTTTCAATCACCCCGGGAAAAGGCGCATGGGCTTCGAAGTTCACCTGCGGCTCGACCTTGCCGTTGGTGGAGACGGTGTTGGTGAGGTTTCCCACCGTGGCCTCGGCGACACGGATGGGCAGACTGCCCCGCGTCATGAGATGGACGATATAGAAGATCAGAACGATGGCAATGACGGTCGCGGTCCAGATGCGAACCGTATTCGACCTTGCCTGCCTTGTTTGCATGCGTCAAACCGTGAGTCAGTATATAAGACATGCATCCGGCGGTTTCGGGTTCGAAAAATCCGAATTGAGCGTGGGTATCGGAGTGTGTACTGCGCTTCCCGTGAGCGCCCCGGCGCAATTCTGAACCCTTGGCCACTTCCTCGTAAAATTGGTGCATGGCGATAGCCCCGCGTTACACCGACGAACATGCACAGGCCGGTCTCGACTTCGATTTCCCTCCATCGAGACCTGGCGCAATCAGTTCCCTGGATACGAGATTGCGATCGACGATCCGGAGTTCACCTCCGTCTGTCCGAAGACCGGTTTGCCCGACTTCGGCACGATCACGCTGCGCTACATGCCGCGCGAGCAGTGCCTGGAACTGAAATCGTGGAAGGAATACCTCTTCTGCTATCGCAACCTCGGCATCTTCCAGGAGAACGTCGTGAACCGCATCCTCGAGGACGTGGTGAAAGCCTGCGATCCGGTGTGGGCGGTGGTGAAGGGCGATTTCCGGCCCCGAGGCGGGATCTCCACCACGATCGAAGCACGCTGGCCGAGACCCCTGGACAGCCGGTAGGCGGTAGCCCGTAGCCAAAGCGATGGGTGCCTGTGCCGCAGTTTTTGCTACCGCCTACAGCCCACCGCCTACAGCCTCGGTCACAGATTCTGCGCCTGCAACACCAGCGAGCCGGTTCCCGAATCGCCGCTGCATGGCCCGCCGGAGATCGACCAGTTCGTGATGCTCAGCTGGCTTGCCTGGGCGTTGAAGGTGCCGACTGCGTTGAGCGTGGTGGAGCTGGCAGCGTCGGTATAGGTCATCGTCAGGCTGCTGCCGGTCACCATCGAAGTCGTCACCGAGGGCTGGTTCGCAAAGCAGTTGTTGCCGGGAAACGTCGCCGTGCCGGAGAGGGAGAACTGGCCGTTGAGATCCGGCTGCGAAGTCTGCTCAAGCAGCGCCGACACGGCAATCGAGTCGTTCGAGCTGTCGACGAAGGTCCCCTTGTAGGTTCCGTTGATGGCTGCAAAGTCCGTGGCCGTGACCGCAGCCGTCCCCAGCGAAGCGCAGTTGCCGCCGCTGAATGTCCAGGTTGCTGCGGCGATGCCTTTACCGTCGCCGGAGGCCTGCCCCTGCAGGGTAAGGGTTGTGCCGCCGAACGGCGCAGAGACCAGCATCATCCTGTTGTCAAGTCCGACCGAGCCGGTCAGCAGGATGTCGTTGGTAGGGCTGACGCAGGAGCTTCCGCTCAGGCGGGCAATGGCGCTGACCGTCTCGTAAGCGCCCTGCATGAATCCGAGGTTCAGCACCACGCCGGACGAGGCAGGGGCAAAGGTCCAGTTGCCGGACAGCGATGTCCCAACCTGAAGAGGCGTGTTGGCCATGCCGCATCCGGCGAGGAGAAGAATGAGACCCGAGACAGGAAGAAGTGCAAGGAAAGTGCGACCGCGGTTCTGCATGGGGGAGCCTTTTAAACCCTCAGAGGAGGTATTCAAAAGATAAACAGCGTCGCGCGCCTCTTCCACACCCCGAACGGGGCATGACCGTTACTACGGTCATGGACGGAGAGCGGTGCGTGCGGTTTCGGGAATTCCGCGGGAATCTACTGAGGCTGCTGTCCCTGCTGTTGTTGTTGTTGCTGACGCAGGCGCTGCAGCTCCTGCAGCATCTCCTGCGGGGTTCGCGGCCGCTGCTGCTGGTCCGGTGACGGCATGACCGGCACCTGCGCCGGTGGCGGTTCCACGATCTGCTGCGGAGGAGGATAATTGGGCGCCTCCTCTTCCTCATCCTGCTGCGAGTTGCCGCCGGGCGCGGGCGCCGAAACCGGGGCGCTGCTGCGTGCCGTCAGTACGATTTCGCGGGGCGTGCCGTCGCTGGTGGAGCCCACCATGAGGAAGTTGTACCCAGCTCCATCCAGCAGTTCGGAGAGCACATCGCGGGGCGTACCCGGACCGTAGACGCCGAAGATGCGCGAATCCTTGTCGAAGCCGTCGACGGTCATGCCGCTGGAGGTCTCGAGGTTTTTGAGGATCTGCGACAGGCTCGAATTGCGGGCATCGACGGATAGAGAGCCGCCGTGGAGAGTGACCTGAGCCGGACCGGCCGGCTTATCCAGCAGGGAAGGCGGCAGGGCCGGCGTGGTGCTGGGCTGTGCCGGGCTCGTGCTCGGCGTTGCGGTGGATCCGATATGGATGGTGTTTGCTGTGCCGGAGTCGCCGGCTGGGGCGCGACGGCGGCAGGATTGGAGACCCCTTGCCGCGGCGGCATGGGGAATTGCCGTCCGGGCATCGCCCCGGGCGGCCGCATCACCTGGGCCTGACACGAAACCGCCAAAACGGCGGTGGCCGCCCAAATCAGGCATCGTGATTGGCTCGTAACCTGCATCGAACTTTGTGGATTCGCAGGGTGCCGTGGGTTCGGCATGGACTCCCGCTCCTGTGTACTAGACTAGCAGTGATTCGAATTCGCTCGCCGGCGAATTGAAGGGACGTCCTCAATGGATCGCGCATTTTTAAGGCCCTGGGTTGGATTGCTGGCCCTGCCCCTGGGCATGGCACTGCCGGCTTTTGGTGTTTCCTGCATGACGCAGTCGCAGATGGCCGCCGCGCAGCGCACCGGGCGCTGGCCCAGTCCGCACAGATGCTGGCGGCGAACGTGGAATCCGGCAACGCGGCCGCGGTTCAGGCGCAGACCATCCCCGCCGTCGCAAGCCAGTTCGGGGGCATCGCCGCTTCCATCCAGCAGGTCAGCACCCCGATCCAGCACGCCACGCTGACGGTGGATTCGCTGTACATCCTGGACGCGACCGACCTCAAGTCCGCTCAGGAAAGCCAGTTCTTCTGCGGCGTTCCGGGTTCGGCGCTGACAGTCGAGGTGACCATCCCAATCTGCCGCCAGGTAAATATGCGCTGGCCATCGTCCATGCCACTGGGGTGAAACAGCCCCAGCAGCTCACGCTGGTGCTGCAGAACAAGCCTGCGGGCAGCCAGGACTGGAAGCTGGCGGGGTTCTTCACGCACCCCATGACGATGGGCGGCCACGATGGTCTCTGGTTCTGGCGCCAGGCGCGCGATTATGCCGCGAAGAAGCAGGCGTGTGGCGGCATATTTCTATTACCAGACCGCGCAGTTTCTTCTGGAGCCGGTGGATTTCATCTCCAGCCCCAATCTGCAGAAGCTGCAGCGCATGAACAGAATCGGCCGGGCAACCTGCCTGGCGCCGAGCCTTTGCGGCTCACCACGACCGGCAACAAGAACATCATCACCGCCGGCCACATGGCGAAGATGAAGCACCAGGCGATCGTCGGCAACATTGGCCACTTCGACAACGAGATCGACATGGCCGGCCTTGAGCGGACCCCCGGCATCAAGCGGGTCAACGTCAAGCCGCAGGTCGACGAGTGGACGTTCCCCGACGGCCACACGATCATC